>DASYHC010000137.1:0-110383 GCA_035998995.1 Allobosea sp. | reverse complement strand
CGGCTACGATGCGCGGAAGGCCGAGGAGATTGTTGCGGCCGGGCTCGCTGACCTCGTGGCGATGGGGCGACCCTTCATCGCCAATCCGGACCTGCCGGAGCGCATCCGTCTCGGCCTGTCGCTCGCCGGCTTCGATCGCAGCTCGCTCTTCGGCGGCTCCGATGAGGGTTACACGAGCTATAGCGCCGCGGCGTAGAACTCGAGATAGCGGCGCGTGACCTCGTTCCAGGAATAGGATGCGAGGTCCGAGAGCCGCGGGCGCGTATTGCCCGGGAAGTGGACAAGGTCGGCATGAGCCTGCTCGACAGCCGTTGCTGCGTCCTCCGCATCGGCGAAGTCGACGGTGCGGACGGTCGGGAACTTCCCGGCCAGGCTGGCGAAGGCGGCATTGGGCTGGACGACCGGCACAAGGCCGGCGCTCATCGCCTCGACGAGGGCGAGGCCGAACCCCTCGAACTCGGAGGCCGAGACGAAGAACGAGGCGCGGCTCAACACCTGCCTTGCCCCGGCGTTGTCGAGGCCGAGATGCAGCGTCACATTCTGCTCCATGCCGGCATCGGCGATCGCCTTGCGCAAGGCTTCTTCGGTCCAGTCCGACGCGACGCCGAGCATGTCGAGCTGCCAGGAGGGCTCGCGTCGCGCCAATGTCGCCATCATCGCGATCAGCCGGTCCGGGCGCTTGTTCTTGGAGAAGCGGCCGATGCTGACGAGGCGCCGCTGTGGCTCCGGGCTGGAAGCGCCGGCGAATTTGTCGAGGTCGACGCCGTTCTCGATCACCCGGACCTTGCCGGGCGCGAGCCGCTCGAACATGCGGGCATCGTTCGTGCTGCAACCGGCGATGCCGCGATAGATCTGCGCCGAGAGCCGCGTCGGGCCGTTGAACCAGAGCTTCTTCAAGCTCCCGAAGTCGGCGGTGTGGAAGAAGCCGCCATGGGTGGTCGCGACCAGCGGCTTGCGATGCAGCAGCCAGCCGAGCGCGAGAGCATCGAAGAAGAAGTCGATCGCGTGGACATGGACGAGATCGGCCTCGCGCAGATGGGCGAAGACATCGGGCGCAACCGGATAGCGCGTCGAGCCGCGGAAGGGGATGCGGGTGACGGGGATGCCGTCGATCATCTCGCTCGCCGGCAGGGCGAACTCCGGCCGCGAGAACAGCCGATCGAGTGTCACGACCGAGGGCTTGAGGCCGAGCGCCAATTGCGTCCGGCAGAGATTGGCGACGACGTCTTCCAGCCCGCCGCGATTGGGCAGGAATTGGCGCACGACATGGACGATGCGCGTGCCGGCCGGCAGAGCGGGCGCGGCGCGATGGGAGAATGGGGCGGTCACGATCTGGCCTCCGGACCGCAGATGGCACTCGGCCGCTTCGCCTTAAAGCGGTCGATCAGTACCTTCATCTGCGGGCGTTCGCCGGCCTTGGTCGGCTCCAGGTTGAAGAGATAATCCGCCGGCCACCAGGGTCCGGCGCCCCAGGCGGCCCAGCCGAGCCATTGCTGCGGATTGGCGTCGACCTTCGCCGCCATCTGCTTGAGTGCAGTCAGGCATTCCGGCCTGTTCGAGGCGGCGAACTCGCCGAGGAAGCCGCGGCGGCCATTGGCCTTGAGCCAGGCGGTGACGTCGTCGATCGCCTTGAGCGCGTTGGCGGCGGCCGAGCATTCCGGGGCGCGGCCGGAATAGTCGGCGTCGAGATATTGATGGAAATCGTAGGCGTAGCGGTCGAGCGGGTCGACGACGCCGATGAGGTCGCGGCCATTGTTGCCGACCGGCAGGTCGGAGGTCCAGCTATGGGCGCCGCCATAGGCCGTGCCGGTGACGAGCAGGAGCTGCTTGGCGCCCGTCTTGCGGATCGCGGCGATGGCGACGTTCTGGATCTTCGCCCAGTCGGCGCTGTGGATGTCGTGGGGCTCGTTCATCAGCGAGAAGACGAGCTTGGGCCGGTCGCGGTAGTGCTCGGCGAGCCGGCGCCAGACATCGGCGAGCGCTTCGGCCGGGAGCTCCTTCGAGCCGAGCTGCTTCTTGGCGTAGTAGCCGTAATTGTGCAGGTCGATGATGGCGATCAGCCCGGCCTCGTTGATCCGGCGCACCGTCTGGTCGAGATAGGCCAGCTCCATGATGTCGAGACCGCCGTTGAGCTGCGGCTGGATGCGCTCCCAGCGGAAGGGCAGGCGGATCGCGCTCGCGCCGAGCTTGCCGAGCCGCTGGATCGCCTGTTCGCCCGGATAGGTGTAGTCGGTGTCGACCTTGCCGGGCGTCTCGCCGAATTCGGCACCCGACAGGTTGACGCCGCGCAGGCAGGTCTCCGCCCCTGCCGGCAAGGCGGCGAGCAGCGCCAAGGCGAGAACGGCCGATCTCATGGCGCAACGATCCGGATGAGTGCATCGAGCAGCCGGCGTCCGGCAGCGAGATGGGTGAAGTTGTGGTCGGCTTTCGGAATGATCGTCAGCGAGGCGTTGGGATAGGCGGCGAGGTGTTTTCCGCCCTCACCGAAATAGGTCTGAAACTCTGCGATGCCGACATCGCCGTCGGCGTAAATCAGCGACAACTCGACTTTTCGCGCCATGAGCGTGGCGAAATGACGATGGCATTGGTGGTGGAGCCGGCCATGCTTGGTCAGGCGCCCGAGCACAGGCGCGAGCTTGACCGAGAGCCGCTTGCGGTAGCGATAGATCAGATAGCGCCCAGCCGGTCCGATGCGGAGCTTGCCGGTGAGCAGGCGGCGCAAGCCGTCCTTGCGGGCCAGCGTCGCGCCGAGATCGCCGGTGCTGCGATGGGCATAGCGGATCGCGTCCTCGACGCTCTCGTCGGGATCCCAGACGAAGCGCTCATTGTTGACGATGGCGAGGCGGCGGATGCGCCCGTCCTGCACGGCGGCATGGAAGGCGGCATAGGCTCCGCTGCAGCGGCCGATCAGGACCGGAGCGTCGAAGCCGCGCGCCTGCATGGCGTCGATGGCGAGCCGGACATCGTCGACCTGCGCCTGCGAGTAAAGAATCTCTTCCGGCCCTCCGGCCGTCGCTCCGCTGTCGCCGACCCCGCTGGCGTCGAAGCGCAGCGAGGCGATGCCGCGCGCGGCGAAGGCGCGCGCCTGGTTCAGGGTGACCCGGGCCCAGCCGATATGGTAGTCGCGGCCGGCATTGACGAAGACGACGGGTTCGCGCGCCGCCGGCCCGAGCGGCTCGCACAGTACGCCGAACAGGCGCCCCTCTGGGCCGAAGCGGATCGGCCGCTCGACGAAGCCGTTGCCGAGCAGACCCTCCGCCGGGGCGAGCGGCTGCGGTGTTCTGACGTCGTCCGGCACGGAGCCCGCTGCCCGGGCCCGCTCTGCGATCCAGTCGACGATGCCGGCGATCGTCGCCTGGGGTGGGCGGGCTGTGACCGAATCGGTGGTCAGTGTCTCGTAGCCCTCGTAGTCGCGTTGGGTCAGGTCGGCGCCGAGGCCGGAGAGCATCGTGGCCAGGGCCGCGTCGCCGCCATGGCCGGGCCGAGACAGCAGCAGGACTTGCCCGGACGGCGAGCGTTGGAGCGCTGTCGTTCCGAGCGCCGCGATCGCCGGCAGGCGGCCGGGCGCGATACGCAGGCCGGCCACGGCGCAGCGCGTCTCGTCGGCCGGGTCGATACCCATGCCGATCCGGTCCGAGACGATGCGCGCCCAGGCCGAGAGTTCGCGCAGATGGCGCTTGCCGTTGCCGACCGGCGCCAGCAGCACGCTTGCCGTGACAGGAGCGAGGTCCTCGGCGAGCCGGAGCGCCAATGCCCCACCGAGTCCCTGGCCGAGCAGGACGAGGCGCTTGCAGCCGCTGGCGCGGCGCAGCAGGTCCGCGGCGGCGCAGATCGTCTCGAACCAGTCGTCCAGACCCTGCGGGTCGACGGCTTCATGAGCGTCGCCCTCGCCGGGATAGTCGAAGCGCAGGCAGGCCAGCCCCTTGTCCGACAGCGCCTGCGCCAGGCTGCGCCAGGTCGCGCGCAGGCAGAACTCCTCATAGCCGATGGCGCTGAGCATCAGCACCGCGACCGGGGCATGGCCGGAATGGTAGATCCCCATGCTGTGGCCAAAGGTGACGGGCTCGCCGAAAGGCGAGGTCGTGCTGGCTGGTGCCAAAACGGGATGGAGTGCACTCCGCACAGGTATCCGCATCAATGACGGGCCTGCTTCGACGTGAACGAGGCGGGGCTGGGATCTCATTTCGCCGCTTCCGAAGTCACCGCGCTGGGCACGATCAGGCCCAGGAACAGCCTGGCCAGTCGTCCTGGTTCGGATGGCAGGCGCCCCAGAAGATGGTCGAGTATCTCGGCATCCTGCTTCGGCACAGCCGCCAGCAGGCGCAACATCGCGCCATAGACGACGGCCCCGGCGACAATGCCGGCAATCAGGCCGCTCGCCCCTGGCAGCATCCGCGTCATGGCCAGCGCTGCAAGGCCGCAGAAAGCGCCAGCCACTGCAATCTTGACGATCGCGACCGTCAGCGTGCGCGATTCTTTCTTCAGTCTGATGCTCCACAGCAGAGCCACGCCCATGGTCAGAAACACCAGATCGCGGATCACGGCCGCGCCGATGCCGCCCCATTGCGGAACGACCAGGAGGCACCCGCCGACCATGAGAACCGCCCCGAGGCCGCTGATGGCAAGGCGGTACTTCATCCGATCCATAGCATAGAGGTATTGCGTGACGAGCTGGATGAAGACGGCGGCCGGAGCGCCGACGGCCATGATCGCGACGATGAGGCCGGCGGGCTCGAAGGCCGGCCCGTAGACGGACAGGACGAGCGGTGTGGAGATGGCGGCAAGGCCAAAGCAGAGCGGAAACGTGATGTAGGCGAAATTCCGTACGACGCCGGCGAAGATCTCTGCCGCAGCATCCTCCTCTCCGTCGCGCTGCCTCTCGACATAGAAGGGGATGAGGCTGCCGGTCAGCTGGATCGGCAGCTGCAGCGCCAGGTTGGTGAGGGTCAGCGCCACCGCATAGAAGCCGACTTGCTGCGCGCCATGAAAATTCTGGAGGAAAATCAGTTCCGGCCGGGTCAGGAACACGGAGGTGAGCACGAACTCGAAGAACAGGATCGTCGAGCTTCCCGCGAGGGACCGCGGGCTGTGGCCGGCATTGTTGGGCGCGGTCAGCAGAATTCGGACCGAGTAGAGGAAGAAGACGGATTGCCCGGCGATATAGCCTATCAGGGCGCCCTCCACGCCGTGGGAATAGGCGCCGGCGAGCACGACGCCGATCTGAAGCGCAGAGACGATACCGGTGAAACAGAAGAATGTACGCAGGCGCTGCTCGCCGATGAGGTAGTTCTTGGTGAGCGAGCCGATCGACTGGACGAACAGCAGCACGCCCGTGAGCGCGATCGCTGCCGGCGTGGAGCCGATCCACTCGGTGCCGCCGAACCAGCAGAAGGCCCAGAAGAGCCCGACCAGGATGATGGTGGCGAACGCTACGGGTAGCGCGAGATAGGCGGCAAATCCGCGCCGCGCCTTGTCGTCGGCGCCTTGGGCTCTCAGCTGCGGCAGCAGGCGCAAGAGCAGGACGCCGGTACCGAGCTCGGCGATCAGCGCTCCCGTCGCAGCGAGCCATAATGCGAACGCGATCGTTCCGTTCGCCTCCGGCCCCAGCAGGCGCGCTACGACCACGGACGACAAGAATCCGCTCACCAGCAGCAGCAAGCCAGCCGCCGCATTGATCACCGAGTTCGACATGATGCTGCCGCTGCCGGTCATCGAAACACCGGTCCGCCTTGCATCCGGCCATCGGTGCGGCAGATGCCGCGCGATGCGTGGGTTTTCGCCAGGTCCGCCTTCATGTCCTGCTCGATTCAGGCACGGGGGCGCTTGTCCAACCGGACCAGCGGCCGGAGAGTATTCCCCAGGAGCGTCTCGCCATCGTCAGCCGACCGGTCAGGGCGTAGACAGCCACGCCGGCCAGGGGGCGCAGCAATCGCGGCAGATAGACCAGGAAGCCATAGCCGTGCTTGCGCATCACATAGCCCATGCCGACGTTGTAGGCTCGAATCTTGGCGATTCCGGCAGTGGAGGCGCGGTCGCCGCGCTCGTCCGGATGGTGCCCTGCGAGAGCGGGGTCGTAATAGCCCGCATATGCGGCCGTAAGCAGTTTGAGCGCCAGGTCCTGCGCCTCATAGGCTCCCCAGGGCGTGCCCGCGCCGGGACCCAGTTTCTCGTCGAAGCCGCCGACCGCCTCGAAGGCGTCCCTGCGGACGACCATCATCCATTCGATCAGCGTGGTCCAGATGGCATCCCGGTCGATGGCGCCCGGCACACTCCTGAAATCGCCCATGATCGTATGGCCTTGGGCGTTGACGGCGCGGCCGCTGTAGAAGGCTGCGGGATGCTCCGACTTCAGCTTGTCGAGCTCGCTCAGGAAATTGTCCGGATACCAGCAATCATCGTCCGGAAAGAGAAGCCATTGTCCGCGCGCCTGGGCCGCGCCGATGTTGCGGGCGCGGCATACACCGCGGCTTTCTGCGCGCACGCGCGTGATCTGTAGATGATCCGTCCAGCTGCCGACGATCGGTGCCAGGCGATCATCGGCATTCTGATCGACGATGATGATCTCTAGATCGCGTCTTTGCTGCGCCGCGAGCGAGCGCAGCAAGTCGTCCAGCTCGCGTGAACGGCCAAGCGTCGCAACGATCATGGACGTCAGAATGTCAGAATGTTGCCGAGCCATTCCAGCTATCCCGCCGAAGCTGTGCAAGTGCCGATGGCCGACCTTGCAAGGCCCGTCCGCTTGTGGGGCGTGCGCATCGGATGTCTACGCATGCTGTCTGGACCTGTCCTCGTCACGGCGTGCCTGCTGAGCCGGCCTTCGCAAGGGCAGGAATAGCTGGCATGAGCTAAGCAATGGTTGGCGTGACCGGGGGATTTCTTTCTGTTGTAAACGAGGCATGAACGTGAGCGCATGGAGCGCCGGCGCGCTGACGTAAGGCGGTTTCGATCAGGCTGATTTTCGTAAATATTGAACTATCATCAGTCCGCTTCGAGTGGAATGTTTCTTTGTGGATCTCTGGTCGATTAGTTAATTTTCAAAGGATTCAACAATTGAATATTTGAGTAGAATTGTAATTATTCCGTTACCGAAATGTTAACCACGGATCGTCAGGATGCGCGGTGGAATTCCAGCCGAGTCCGTCGGCGCATCCGGCCGCGGATGCGCCGTGCCGGGCCGGATTGAGGAGGCTTGCGGTGTCGGCTGCGTTGGAGGCGGGGAGACGGGAGGGCGTGCCGGCCGGCAGCCGCGCCTCAACTGTTTTCAGCCTGCCCGAGCTGCTCCAGCTGCTCCGGCGCCGCCGTTGGCTGGTGATCGCGAGCGCCGGCATCTGCCTGCTGTTCGCACTCGCCTATCTCTCGGTTCAGGTCCCGGTCTACCGCGCCACCGCCGAATTGCTGGTCGATCCGCAGGCGCTCCAGGTCGTCGGCAAGGACATCGTGCGGACTGACACCTCGGCCTCGATCGATTTTGCCAATGTCGACAGCCAGGCACTGGTGATGGCCTCGTCCGGCGTGCTGCGTCAGGTCATCGACGAGCTTGATCTGGTCAACGATCCCGCCTTCGTGGGTTCGGCCGGCCGGCTCTCGCGCCTGTTCGGCCGACTGCTGCAGCCGACGCCGGAGCAGCGCATGGCGCAGGCGGTCGACGCGCTGAAGAAGGCGGTCGCGATCCAGCGCGTCGACAACTCGCTGGTCTTCCGCATCACCGTCTCGCACCCGCAGGCGCAGAAGGCCGCCGACATCGCCAATGCTCTGGCCCAGGTCTATTTCCGCCAGGGCATTGACGGCCGGCGCGCGGTGGTCGAGCGCGCCAACAGCACGCTGATCGAACAGATCGCGGGGCTGAGATCGCAGCTCGATACGGCAGAGCGCGCCGTCCAGGCCTTCCGCAGCCAGCACAGCCTCGTCAGCACCGGCGAGGGCGGCCTCATCATCTCGCAGCAATTGCGTGACCTCTATGGCCAGATCAGCCTGGCCGAGGCGGAATCCGCGCGCCAGCAGGCGCGGCGCGACCAGCTCGCCCGCTACAGCAACCGTGATCCGCTAGCCGATACCTTGCCGGAGGCGCTGACTTCGTCTGTGGTGACCTCGCTCAGAGCGCAATATGCGCAGAGCGCGCGGGAGGCGGCGAGCCTTGCCCAAACGCTCGCGCCGCAACACCCTCGTCTGATCGAGATACGAGCCGAACTCGCGGAAACGCGCCGGCTTCTCACCGGGGAGCTCGCGCGCCTGCGAGCCACGGTGCAGGAAGGCTATCGCCAGGCCGAAGCCAACCTTGCCAATCTCCGGAAACGAGCCACGGAGCTGACCAAATCGCAGGAGGTCAGCGGCGCCGCCCAGATTCGCCTGCGCCAGCTTGAAAGCGAGGCCGAAGCGGTACGGGTTGTCTACAGCGCCTCGCTGCAGCGCGCCAAGGAACTGGAGCAGCAGAAGCGGATCGAGACCAATAATTCGCGCATGCTCTCCGAGGCGGTGGCGCCGGCGACCCCGACCAAGCCACCGGTTCCGCTCGTGCTGGCCGCGGCCCTGCTGTTCGGCGCTTGCGCCGGCCTCGGCATCGCCTATCTGCTCGAATGGCTGCCGGCCTCGCGGATCATACCCGAGCGGTTGAAGCCGCTGGCGCCGCTGACGCCAGAGGCTGCCGGCCAGGCTATCGGCGTCGGAACAGTCGTGTCACTGCCCGCCGCCGCGGCTCGCCGTGAGGATGCGCTCACGCCGGTGACACGCCTGCTTCAGAAGACACTCGGCCCGCATCTGCCGGCTTCGGTGATGATCGCCGGCTCGGTCGACGACGCTACCCAGAAAGCGCTCGCCGAGCATCTCGCCAACAGCCTGGCGGCGCATGGCGAGAGTGTGCTGCTCTGCCAGGACGGCTCTGGCCGCGACATGAACATCCGCCGCATCGAGCCGCCTGCCTCGGCGACCGCCAGGCCCGGCCGGCGGCGCAACTTCATCATCATGCGGCGCACCTCGCCTGCCGACGGCAAGGCGGGTGCGCGTCCTGATGCGATCGTGCTCGCTTCGTCCCTCACCGGTGAAACCCCGCGCAGCCTCGTCGACCAGGCGGCGGCGATCGATCCGGTCGGCGAGCACATCGTCGCCCTTGTCGTTCCGGAGGATACCGGCGCCGGCCCCAGCGGCCTGGCCTCGCGCTGGCTGCGCCGCCCGGCGAAGGCGGCGGCATGAGCGGGCAGGGCGCGATGGCGGGGCAGGTCGACCCGGCCCGCCCGCTGCCGGTCCTGCCGATCGCGCTGCTGATCGGCGCGCTCACCTTCAATATGGCGTTGTGCTTCATCAACACCAACGTCACCGGAATCAACGACACCATGGTGATGGGCTGCGAGGTCGTGCTTGTCGCGACCGCGCTCTATCTCGGCCTTGGCCGCAACGCCGCTCCCTATCTGCTGCTGGCGATTTTCCTGTCCTATGCCGTCATGCTGATGGCGATGCGCCCGCTGATCGATCCCAAGGCGGTGCGCGACTTCCTGATCCCGATAGCCTTCTATCTGCTCGGCAAGAGCTGCAATGATCCGCGCCTGGCCGATCGCGCCGCCTTGCTCAGCGGGATCATCGTCGTCGCCTTCGGCCTGTTCGAGTTCCTCGCTCTCGATGTCTTCCTGACCTATTTCAACATCATCAAGTACTATGTCGCGCGTGGTTCGGTGGCGCCGAGCGACATCAGCGCCCAGACCGGCGCGCTCTTCACCAGCGGGCTTCGGCCCGACGCACGCACCCTGCTGCCCTTCCTCGGATCGCACCGCGCCTCCTCGGTCTTCCTCGAGCCGGTTTCCACCGGCAATTTCGGCGCGATCCTCTATATCTGGGCGTTGAATCGTCCGCAGATGGCCAAGCGCTGGCTGACCATGCTCGCGGGCATGACGGCGATCGTGCTCAGCGACTCGCGCTTCGGTGCCAATGTCTGCCTCGTCGCGACGGTCGCCTATCTTGCGGCGCCGATCACGCCGCGCTTCGTCTGGCTGGCCGCGCCCTTCGTCCTGCTGGCCGGCTTCGCCTTCTACGGCTTCATCAGCGCCGAGGTCAGGTGGGAGAACAACTTCGCCGGCCGCATGCTCTGGACGGCGCGTCTCATCACGTCTCTCTCTCCGGCCGCGATCTTCGGCCTCTCGCCGGACAAGCCCTTCCTGTCGGATTCCGGCTATGCCTATGCGCTGAACCAGATCGGGCTTCTCGGCGTCATCGGCTTCTGGAGCCTGTTCATCTTCGCGCCGGAACGCTCCCCCCGGGCCTGGCGCTTCAAGGTCTGCGTCGCGACCTATATCTGCCTGCTGATGATCGTCAGCGACTCCGTCTTCTCGATCAAGACGGCCGCTCTGCTCTGGTTCATGACAGGGGCGAGCGATGGCGCCGTCGATCCGGAGCCTGTTGCATCGGTCGAGCCGGCGGCGGTGCCGGCCTATTCCGCTGCCTCGAGCGTCTGACGGGGCGCAGGCGCAGGCGTAGCGGAGGCCGAGGTCGCGTGCATGCGGGCTGCGACCGAGAAGCGGCGGCGCAGACCCATTACCGGCTTTTCGACGAGATGCCAGGAGATCGCAGCGAAGGCTGCCGTCACTACGGCCGACAGCAGGAAGAACAGCAATGGGCTCTTCAGCCCCGGCATGAGTTGGATCAGCGCCTGCTGTAGCGGGAAGCCGGCGAGATAGATGCCGTAGGAATAGTCGGCCCGCTTCAGCGGCGCGAAAGACAACGCCGTCGAAAGACCGGCATAGACCACGCAATAGGCCAGTATCGGCGCGGTCAGGAAGGCGAAGACCGGATTGGCGAGCCAGGAGGGCGAGCCGAAAGCGGCCAGAATCGCATAGGCAGCCGCTCCCGCCAGCATATAGCTGAGCCGGAAGGGAATGCGCTCGCGGTACTGGTAGAGGACGACGCCGGTGAGGAAGAGAGGGATCAATCGCGCCGCGCCACGCGTAACGAAAACATAGTTCAGCAATTCGTGGCGCGGCAGCGCGATGCCCGCTCGCTCGCAGAGATAGACCACGATCGCCAGCGCGAAGAGCGCGAGAGTGAGAAGCAGCATCACCAGCCGGTGCCGGAACAGGCCGAACAGCACGCAGGCGCCTAAAACCACATAGCAGAAGAGCTCGTGCGGCACGGTCCAGAGCGAGCCGTTGACGATGCGCGGCTGGGGATTGCTCAGGAAGAGGCCGGGCAACTCATAGTGGATGCTGCCGATCGCGTTGAGCGCATAGCGCGCGATCAGGGGATCGCTCCAATACTCCGCCAGCGGCAGGCTGGTGAGCAGCGGTCCCAGTATGAGAATCGCGAATGCGACCTGGAAGGCGAGCGCCGGCAGGATGCGCAGCCCCCGGTTGATCAGGAACTGCGGCAGCGGCAGGCGCTCGGCGCTGGCTGCCACGAGGAAGCCGCTGAGAGCGAAGAACATCGGCACCGGAAAGTAGTCGAAGGCCCAGCGCTGCAAGGGCAGAACCGGCAGGAGCCATTCGCTGGGGATCTCCGGCGCGTCCTCGCGCAGCAGCTTGCCATGGATGAAGATCACCGAGAGCGCGAGCGCCAGGCGAACTGTATCGAAGCTCGGGCCTAAGCCTTTGTGTTCGGCGAGCCGTGACCCAAAAGTGGACATAGACTATCCCCGGCGCGGCTGCATTCCGCGCGATTTCGGCTGTTGCAGCAAACCATGGGCCAGGATCAGCTCGCTGCGGGCAGCCCGCCGGCAGCGCACGCCATCATTGTTAACGGAACCTGCTCGATACGGTCCGTCCTTCCGGCAAGGCGCCGTTTACCACATGCCCAACTGGCCCCCTGCAACGCGATTTCGCGCTGATCTCGGCGGCTGGGACAAGGCAACCTTAAATTTTGAGCGCTAGGTTTCGGGCAACAAAAAACATGTTTCTGGCGGGCTGGAAGAGCCACTTCGACGGCCGCGCCAGCATGGCTGCAGCGTAAAGCTGCGCCAATCTGAGACAGGGCAGGGCAAAAGCATGAAGACGAAGATCCGCGAAATCCTCAAGGCTACCGGCAAGCTGCCGGTCGATGTCGCCACGCTCGCCGACGAGGCCGATCTCTACAATGCCGGCCTCACCTCCTTCGGCACGGTCGAGCTGATGATGGCGCTGGAAGAGGCCTTCGAGGTCGAATTCCCGGACAATATGATGAACCGGCGCAACTTCGCCTCGATCGCCGCGATCGAGAGCGCGATCCGCACCATCCAGAGCGAGCACGTCTGATGACGACGCTCGCCCGCCTGGCCGAGGCCGGTTACCAGCTCAGCTCCGACATGCCCGGCGCCAGCGCCGAGGCGCAGAAGGCGATGATCGCCAAGGCGCGCAAGATCGCCAAGCTCGCGGCCGAGCACGCCGGAGATGTCGATGCGAACTCCCGTTTCCCGCATGAGGCCTTCGAGGCGCTGAAGCGTGAGCGCCTGCTCGGGATCATGATCCCGGCGGCCCATGGCGGCGAGCAGGCGAGCCTTTCGACGATTTCCGAGATTTGCGCGGTGTTGGCACAGGCCTGCGCCTCGAGCGGCATGATCTACGCGATGCATCAGATCAAGGCATCGAGCCTTGTCGTGCATTGCAATGACGACCTGTGGCATGCCGGTTTCATGGCGCGCATCGTCCGCGAGCAGTTGTTGCTCGCCTCGGCCACGACCGAAGGCGGCGGTGTCGGCGGCGACCTGCGCTCGTCGATCTGCGGCGTGGTCCGCGAGGGCGACGACTTCACCCTCGACAAGGAAGGCTGCCTGATCTCCTACGGCGCACAGGCCGACGCGATCCTGATCACCTCCAGGCGCACGCCCGAGGCTCCGCCTTCCGACCAGGTCATGTCCGTCCTGACCAAGGACCAGTACACACTGGAGCGCAGCGCCGCCTGGGACACGATGGGCATGCGCGGCACCTGCTCCGACAATTTCACCTTCGCCGGCCGCGCCCCGATCGAGCAGGTCATTCCTACTTCCTTCGCCGAGATCGCGGCGCAGTCGATGCTCCCCAACGCGCATCTGCTTTGGGCCTCAGTCTGGTACGGCATCGCGGCCGAGGCCGTCGCCCGCGCCGAGGGTTTCGTGCGCAGCGAGGCGCGCAAGCGCCCGGGCTCGACCCCGCCGAGCGCGCTGCGCCTGGCCGAACTGCTCGCCCGCCTGCAGCAGTTCAAGGCGCTGGTCGTCGCCGGGCTCGACCGCTACGAGCGTGCCCGCGGCGATGCCGACGAGCTCTCCTCGATGGGCTTCGTCGTGGCGATGAACAGCATCAAGGTCGTGGCCTCGCAGAGCGTCGGCGAGATCGTGATGCAGGCATTCTTGATCTGCGGGATCCAGGGCTATCGCAACGACAGTCCGGCGAGCCTGGCGCGGCTGATGCGCGATGCGCTCTCGGCGCCGATCATGATCAACAACGACCGCATCCTCGGCAACACCTCCAACCTGCTGGCCGTCTACAAGCACGACGCCAGCCTCTCCCGGTGATCGCATGTGCCAGAATTGCCCCCAGCCGCAGGGCTTCCTCGCGGAACTGATCGATAGCGGTCTGCTGATCGACACCGGCGTCGACGGACTCTATGGCCGCAGCGGGCTGTTCGAGGAGGTCATCGCCCGCTTCGACGACCTGATCACCCGCCATGGCGGCCAGGACGGCGCCGAGATCGTCCGCTTTCCGCCGGCGATGAGCCGCAAGCATTTCGAGAAGAGCGGCTATCTCAAGAGCTTCCCGCAGCTCGCCGGTACCGTGCATTCCTTCGCCGGTGACGAGCGCGCCCATGCGCAATTGCTGCACAACGTGGCTGACGGGGTCGACTGGACCGACGGACAGATCTCGACCGAGGTCGTGCTGACCCCGGCCGCCTGCTACCCGCTCTATCCGGTGGTGGCCAAGCGCGGCCCGCTCAAGGCGGACGGCGCGCTGTTCGACCTGCAATCCTACTGCTTCCGGCACGAGCCCTCGAAGGACCCGGCCCGGATGCAGCTCTTCCGGATGCGTGAATATGTTCGCTTCGGCACGCCCGAGCAGGTCACCGAATTCCGCGCGACATGGCTCGAACGCGGCCAGGAGATGATGGCTTCGCTCGGCGTGCCGCTGAACCTCGACGTCGCCAACGACCCGTTCTTCGGCCGCGCCGGGCGCATGCTCGCCAACAACCAGCGCGACCAGCGCCTGAAGTTCGAGCTGCTGATTCCGATCGAGAGCGAGGAGAAGCCGACCGCCTGCCTCTCCTTCAACTACCATCAGGACCATTTCGGCACGACCTGGGGCATTCAGACCACTGCCGGCGAGACCGCGCACACCGCCTGCGTCGGCTTCGGCATGGAGCGCGTGGCGCTCGCTCTGTTCAAGCACCATGGCTACGATGTCGAGCGCTGGCCGGCTTCGGTCCGCAACGTGCTCTGGCCGTGAGCGCGATGACGGCCCAGCAAAAAATCGCCGCGCCTGCCGCCATGGCGGGCCGGCTCCTGCCGGTCGATCCGCTCGCCTATGACCGGCATGCCATGCATGCCGGCGAGCGGCATTGGCCGCAGACCAATTGCTATGCCGATCTCTGGATCGAGATCCTGCATGCGCTTAGGCTGGAGCCGGCGGCCGCCTTCGGCTTCACGATCACCCAGGATTTCGAGGGCGACCAGTTCACCTTCTTCAAGCCGCCGCTCGACGATCTCGAAGCGCTCTACGGCCTCAAGGTGACCGAGCTTGCGCTCTATGACGACCTCATCGGCCATATCGAGCAGCAGATCGGGCTCGGTCGCCTCGTCCTGCTCGAACTCGATTCCTTCTACATGGCCGACACCCGCGGCGTCTCCTATCGCGACAGCCACGGCAAGACGACGATTGCGGTGAACCGGCTCGACCGCGCCGCCCGCGAGCTCGACTATTTCCATAATGACGGCCTGTATCGCGCCGAAGGCGAGGATTTCGACGGGCTGTTCCGGCTGCTGCCGGGGCAGATGCGCGAGGACACGCTCTTCCCCTATGCCGAGATGGTGCGCCTGCCGCAGCGCCGGCCGGATGAGGCGGACTTGCGCGCGACGGCGCTGAAATTGCTCGCCCGCCATGTCGCGCGCCGGCCGAGCGACAATCCCGTCGCGGCTTTCCGCGTCGTTGCGACCGCGCAGGCCGAAGCGCTGGCCGAGCGGCCGGGCGCGGCCTTCCATCACTACGCCTTCAACACGCTGCGCCAGCTCGGCGCCAATTTCGAACTGCTCGCCAGCCATCTCTCCTGGCTTGGCCAGTCCGTCGATGGGCTGGAGGCCGCCCGCGATAGCTCCCTGCGCATCGCCGAGGGTGCCAAGGTGGCGCAGTTCCATCTGGCGCGGGCGATGAAGCAGAAGCGTTTCGAGCGCTTCGATGCGACGCTCGCCGGCCTCGTCGGCGAGCATGACCAGGTCAGCGAGGCGCTTGGACAGCGCTTTCCAGGCTGAGCCATGGCCCGCATCGTCGCGCGTAGCAGGGAACGGGTGGAGCCGCTCGCAGGCTGGTCCTGGCTGGCAACCGCGGCCGATGCCGCTGCAACGCCGGCCGACCTCCCGGAAGCTGGCGATTGGCAGGAGGCTGCAGTGCCCGGCACTGTCGCAGGCACGCTGCGCTCGCTCGGCCGGCTCGACGACACCAGCGCCACTGCGATCGGCGAACAGGATCATTGGTATCGGACACGGCTGACCGCCCCTCTGAATGGACGCCTGCGCTTCGACGGGCTGGCAACGGTCACGGAGATCTGGGTCGGCGGCATCAAGCAGGCCGACAGCGCCTCGATGTTCGCGCCCATTGATCTCGCTGTGAATTGCCCGGCCGGGACCGAGATCGCCCTATGTTTTCGGGCCTTGGCGCCGAAGCTCGCCGCCACGCCGCGCCGGTCCCGCTGGCGCCCGTCGATGATTCAGCCCAATGGCCTGCGCTGGTTCCGCACCAGCGCGCTCGGTTCGATGCCGGGCTGGTGCCCACCCGGCCTGCCGACCGGGCCCTATCGTCCGATCCTGCGGATCGAGAGCGAGGCGAGTGCTACGCAGATCGAAGCCGTCGATCTGCGCACGCGCTATGACGGGCAGGCCGGCACCGTCGCGCTCAGCCTGACGCTGGCCGCTAACGCGCAGCTGCCAGTTCGCGCGGTCATGCGCTGCGGCGGTGGCGAGGCGGCTTTGCACGCCGATGGCGACAGTCGATTAGCCGGCACATTGCCTCTGCCGGGCATCGCGCCCTGGTTCCCGCATACCCATGGCGAGCCGGCACTGCACGATCTCACGCTCACGCTGGATGGCGAGACGATCGAACTCGGCCGCATCGGCTTCCGCTCGCTTGAGGTCGAACGCGGCGACGATGGCGAAGGCTTCGGCCTGATCGTCAACGGCGTGCCGGTGTTCTGCCGCGGCGCCTGCTGGAGCAATGCCGACGTCACCACGCTGGCCGGTGGCCGCGGGTCTTACGAGCCCTGGCTCCGGTTGGCGCACGAGGCCGGCATGAACATGATCCGCCTGCCCGGCGTGATGACCTATGAGGACGATGCCTTCTTCGCGCTCTGCGACGAGCTTGGCATCATGGTCTGGCAGGAGATGATGCTGGCCAATTTCGACTATCCGCAAGGCGATGCCGGCTTCCGCGCGGCGATCACGGGGGAAGCGGATGCGCTGCTCGGCCGCACGCAGGGCTCGCCGAGCCTCGCCGTGCTCTGCGGCGGCAGCGAGGTCTTCCAGCAATCGGCGATGCTGGGCGCGCCACCCGAGGCCTGGTCCGGCCCGGTCTTCGACGAGGTCCTGCCGGAGGCAGTCGCTCGTTTGCGGCCCGACATCGCCTATGTCCCGAACTCGCCCTCGGGTGGGCCGCTGCCCTTCGTCGCCGACAAGGGCGTGACCCATTATTACGGCGTCGGCGCCTATATGCGCGGTCTCGACGATGCCCGCCGCGCCAATGTGCGCTTCGCCGCCGAGAGCCTCGCCTTCGCCAATATGCCGGAGGAGGTCTCGCTGCGGTCAGGTAGGCCGCCGGCGATCACGCATCATCCCGACTGGAAGCGCGCCGTGCCGCGCGATGCCGGCGCCTCCTGGGATTTCGAAGATGTGCGCAATCATTATCTCGAACGGCTCTATGGGCTCGAACCGGCGCGTTTGCGCCGCGAAGACCCGGAGCGCTATTTCGCTTTGTCGCGCGCCGTCGTCGCCGAGGTGATGGAGGAGACCTTCGCCGAATGGCGCCGGCCGGGCTCGCCGACGCGTGGTGCGCTGGTCTGGCTGCTGCAGGATCTGCAAGCTAACGCCGGCTGGGGCGTGATTGCCAGCGATGGCGAACCGAAATCGGCCTGGCACGGGCTCGCCCGTGCCTTCCGGCCGGTCCAGCTCGCACTGACCGACGAGGGCGTCAACGGCCTCGGCTTGCATGTCCTGAACGAACGTCCGGAGCCGCTGACCGCAACCGTCGAGCTGACTTGCTGGCGCGCCGGCGAGGTCGCCGTCATTCAGGCGAAGCGCGACGTCGCGCTGGCTCCCCACTCCGCGACGACGCTCTCGGCCTTCGACCTGATCGGCCGCTTCTTCGACATCGCCTATGCCTATCGCTTCGGCCCGCCCGGTCATGACGTGACCTCGGCCGTGCTGCGCGATGCTGCGAGCGGCGTGGTGCTGGCCGAAGCCTTCCACTTTCCGCTCGGGCGCGGTCATGAGCGCCATCAGTGCGGGCTTGCCGCAAAGCTGGAGCGCGAAGGCGACGACTGGAGCATGGTGATCTCCACCCAGCGCTTCGCGCAATCGGTCGAGATCGTCGATCACGCCTGGCGGCCGGAGCGGAGCTGGTTCCATCTCGCGCCGGGCGAGCCGCGACGGGTCCGCCTGCATCGCCGCGTAGGCGCGAGCGGTGGGCCGTCAGGCGAGGTCCGCGCTGTCAATGCGCTCGACCGCGCCGGCTACGCCGCGGGAGCGCGAAGACTTGATCAGATTTTGACCTGATTGAAGCGCGCATCCGTCATTGCGAGGAGCGGAGCGACGAAGCAATCCAGGGACCACGGAACTCTACGCCCCCTGGATTGCTTCGCTGCGCTCGCAATGACGGATGAGGCGGATCGACGTTCGCTCTAGCCGTTCGCGCCGACCAGGGCCTCGATTTCACTGCGCCGCGCCTCGACATGCCGCAGCAGCGGATCGAGATGGGGGACGCGATCGCCGGCCGCGGCGAAGGGGACGGCCTCGCGCACCAAAGCGAAGAGCTTGTCGGTGACCGCGCCGAGCGGCGTCGCCTTGCGGCTCTGCACGGCCTGCGCCGCAACCATCAGCTCGACCCCAGCGATCGACTTGCACAGGCCTGCGACCTCCATCGTCTTGCGCGCCGCGAAGGTCGCCATGCCTGCCCGGTCGAGATTGCCGTTGGAATGGCTGGAACTGGCGAGTTCCTGAACCACGGGCGCCGTTGCCAGCCGCGCCTCAGAAGTGATCGCCTTGTGGAACTGGGCGAGGCCGTTGAAGCCGGGTAGGCCGACGCCGTCCTCCTCGATCAGCCCGACGGTCAGGCCCGACCAGAAGGAATCGACCTGCTTGGCGACGCGCTCGGCCGAAGCCGTCATCACCGGCGCGAAGGCGAGGCGGGCGATATCGAGCGCCATCGACAGGCAGACCGTGTCGAAATTCGCGACCGAGACCAGCGAGCGATCCTCCAGCGAGACGATCGGGTTGTTCTGGCTCGAGCGGAACTCGGTCTCGATCTGGCGCCAGGCGAAATCCAGGCTGTCCGCCGCCGTGCCGTGCAGCAAGGGCAGCGAGCGGAAGCTGAGCGGGTCCTGCAGATGGCGCGGCCCGGCTTTGGCTAGGATGTAGCTGCCGTCGAGATAGCGTCTGATCCGCCGCCCATGCCGCTCCAACCCGGCGAAGGGCCGCGAGCGCAAGGCGGCCTCCGAGACGATCGACGGATTGGCGGCAAAGCCCTCCATGCTGAGCGCGGCGATCAGGCTCCAGAGATCGAGGCTGTGCCGCAGATCGGCCATGGCCAGCGCCGAAATGCCGAGGGCGAGGGCGCTGGAGTTCAGCATCGCCAGCGCTTCGCCGGCCTGGAGCTCGAGATCGCCATAGAGCGCTAATGCGAGGTCGGTGATCGGCGCCATGTCGCTCTGGCCCATCGAGCCCCAGACATGCACGTCGATCTGCCTGTCGCTGTTGAGGGCCTCTGTCAGCCGCTCGGCCAGCAGCGGGCGTACGCCGAGGCGCCCGCTTGCCATCGAGTTCAGCAGAACCAGCATCATCGCCCTGACGGCCTCGGGCGCGGCGAGTGGGCCGTGTGCAACATTATGGGTGAGCAGCAGGCGGCGATTGAACTCGCCGATGCGCTCCGGAGCGAGCGGCACGCCGGTCTTGGCGCCGACGCTGGTGGTGACGCCATAGACCTTCTCGCCGCGTGCCACGGCCTCGTCGATGATGGCGCGGGCGGCGTTCATCCGCTCGACTGCTTCCGGGCTCACGGCGACGGGGGCCTTCTCCCTGGCGACGCGGACGATCTCCTCGATCATCAGGTCGAAGCCGGTGATCTCGACATGGCTCATGATCGCTCGTCCTGCCCTCAAGCGCGTTTCTTGACTCGTTCAATAAAGCGAAGCTTGGAGGCGCGCAGGGGCGCCGTCTCGATTTCACCTCGCGAAACGCGGTGCGGGCGGCCAGCCGGCTTCTGTCATTCGACTAGTTTCAGGCCGTCGAACGGGCGGGGCGCATGGCAATCACCTACGAGCTGGTCAAGGAGGTCACCGCCAATCTCTATGATTGGTCGCTGCGCCGTATTCCTGAGTCTTCCAAGGCCGAGTTCCGCAAGGCGCTGGCGAGCGAGACCGAGCCGCAGGCGCGCCAGACGCTCGCCTTCATGCTGGACAGCGCCGAGCGGGCCGAGACCACCGGCAAGTTCCTCTGCTCGGACGCAGGCGTGCCGAGCTACTCGATCAAGATCGGCTCCGGCGCGCGGATGGAGGGCGACATCCGCCAGGCCATCGTCGATGGCTTCGCCGAGCTCGCCCGCACGATCCAGCCGCCGCTCCTGCGCTTCGTCACCAACCCGCTGACCAATGAGCGCAGCTTTCACGGCAAGGACATGCCGCTGGTCTCCTGGGACCTCGTCGGCGAGGGCGATTATCTCGACATCACTTGCGCCCCGAAGGCGCTCGGCGGCGGGCGCTGGGCCGCGGTCGAGATATTGGTCAGCCCGAGCCTCGACGAGATCGAGCGCTGCATCCTGGAGATCGTGCTCAGGGCCGGCGGCCAGCATTGCCCGCCGGTGGTGATCGGCGTCGGCATCGGCGGCACTTTCGATCATGCCGCCAAGCTCTCCAAGGACGCGACCTTGCGCCCCTTCGGCGAGCGCAATCCCGAGCCGATGGTCGCGGAGATGGAGGAGCGCCTGACCCGCGCCGTCAACCAGATGGGCTTCGGCCCGATGGGCGTCGGCGGCTCGACGACGACCTTCGGCGTCCATGTCGAATACGCCTCTGGCCACGGCTTCACCCCGGTCGCCGTCTCCTTCAACTGTTGGATCAACCGGCGGACGCGGGCGCGAATCTACAATTCCGGCGTGGTGGAGCGGATCGAATGACGACCCCGTCTCCCATTCGCCTGACCCTGCCGCTGACGCCCGAAGCGGCGCGCGCGCTGAAAGTCGGCGACGTCGTGCTGCTCGACGGCGATGCCGTCGCGACCGTCGGCATGCCCACCCAGAAGCGCATGGTCGCGGAAGTCGAGGCCGGCCACGAATTGCCGCTCTCGCTGCGCGATGGCGCCTTCTTCCATATGGGCGTGAGCTATGAGGATAGCGACGGGCGGCCCGGCGCGGTCCATTACGTCAACCCGACGACCTCGAGCCGCTTCAACCATCTGATGCCGACGCTGATAAGGGGCCTGCGCCTGACCGCGACCGGCGGCAAGGGCGGACTCTCGCAGGACAGCGTCGATGCCATGCGCGAGGTCGGCTGCGTCTATTTCTCCTTCGTCGGCGGCGCCTCGGCCCTGCTGAGCGAGGGCGTCGAGGGAGTGACCGATTGCGCCTGGCGCGACCTGATCATGCAGTTTCGGCTGAACCGGCTGCGGCTCAACGGTTTCGGACCGGTGATCGTCGCGATCGATGCCAACGGCAACTCGATCTATGAGCGCCTGATGACGTCGGCCCGCGAACGAATGCCGGAGATCATGCGCTCGCTTCGCCCCTCACAGAACAACGAGACCGACTGATGCAAGCGATCGAGATTACCAAGCCGGGCGGCCCCGAGGTTCTCGCCTTCTGCGAGCGGCCGATGCCGACGCTCGGTGCCGGCGACGTGCTGATCCGCGTGCGCGCGGCCGGCGTGAACCGGCCCGACATCCAGCAGCGGCGCGGCCTCTACCCGCCACCGCCTGGCGCGACCGACCTGCCCGGCCTCGACGTCTCGGGCGTGGTCGAGGCTGTTGGCGCTGAAGTCGACTGGCCGAAGGTCGGTGACGCCGTCTGCGCGCTCGTCAATGGCGGCGGTTATGCCGAGTTTTGCGCCGTGCCGGCCCTGCAATGCATGCCGTTGCCGAAGGGCTTCTCCTTCGCGCAGGCGGCGGCGCTGCCGGAGGTGTTCTTCACCGCCTGGAACAACGTCGTCTGGCTCGGGCGGCTGGCTGACGGCGAGACCTTGCTGGTTCAGGGCGGCACCAGCGGCGTCGGCATGGCCGCGATCCAGATCGCCAAGCACTTGCGGGGCGCCCGCGTGATCGCCACCGCCGGCACGCCTGAGAAGCGCGCGGTCTGCCTGGAGATCGGCGCCGATTTCGCAGTCGACTATCGCGCCGACTGGGTGGGCGAGATCGAGACAGCGATCGGCAAGGAGAAGGTCGATGTCGTCCTCGACGCGCAGGCCGGCCCCTATACCGAAAAGCAGCTGCAGTTGCTCGCCCCGGATGGCCGCGTCGTACTGATCGCCAGCCATCTCGGCCAGATGGCCGAGGTCAATGTCCGCAACATCGTCCGCCGGCGGCTGACGCTGACGGGATCGACGCTGCGGCCGCGCGATGCCGCCTATAAAGGCCGGATCGCTGCCAAGCTGGTGGCGCAGATCTGGCCGCTATTGGAGAGCGGTACGATCCGCAGTCATATCTGCGCCAGCTTCGACTGGCGCGATGTCCGCGATGCACATGCGCTGATGGATGCGGGCGACCAGGTCGGCAAGGTCGTTCTGACCATGCCGGAATAGGGCTCGCGAAAAGCTATCCAGTTCGACGCGTTCTCATCTAGAACAGCGGATCGTGCTCGCTTAGCCGGATCCGCTGCGTGTTCTCCTTTGCGCCCGTCCAGTCCGTTCTCAAGGCGCTGCGGCTGCTGACCGAGGTCAATCGCTGCAGCGTCGCGACCGTGGGCGAACTGCATCGCCGCACCGGCATGCCGAAGCCGACGATCGTGCGCCTGCTCGAGACCCTGATCGAAGCCGGCTATGTCGTGCGCGACGAGCGCATGCGCGGCTATCTCGTGACCTCGCAGGTGGCGCATCTGAGCTCGGGCTTCCATGGCGCCCCGATGGTGATCGAGGCGGCGCGGCCCTGGGCGACGGCTCTGACGCGCCAGATCAAATGGCCCTGCGCCGTCTGCCTGCTCGACTATGATGCCGTCGTCGTGCGCTTCTCGACGATCCCCGACAGCCCGATCTCGCCTTTCCATGCGACGCTCGGCTACCGGCTCAACTTGGGTGGCCGGGCGCTCGGACGCGCCTATCTCGCCTTCTGCCCCGATGAGGAGCGCGAGGTATTGCGCGCCGCCATGCGCGCCTCGGCCGAACCGGAGAACAGCAGCCTTTCCGACGAGGATGTCGAGGGCATGATCGAGCAGGCGCGCAGGCGTGGCTATACCGAGCGCGATCCTGCCGCCGAGCCGAAGAACTCGGCGACGATCGCGGTGCCGATCAAGCTCGGCGAGCGCGTGCTCGCCACCTTCGGCGTCACCTTCTTCCGGGCCGCGGTGCCCAACCCCGAGGACAAGGCAAAAATCATCCATCCGCTGAAGAAGGCAGCGGCCAATATCGAGGCGCAACTGGAGGCGCTCTCGCAATCCATGGGCGTTGCGTTTCAAGGCGAGAAATAGCGGCGCTTTCCCAAGGGGAGACGTGCGGCCCGTGCCTAGTGTCCGGACAACAGCTTCAAAGCAACTTTGTCCGGAGGAAACCTCAATGATGCGGCCGATCTCACGTCGTGGCTTCATGGCGTCCATCGCAGGCGCCGGTGCGCTGGCCGTTCAGGGACGAGCCTTTGCCGACATCTGGCCGAGCCGCCCCGTCACCATCGTCGTGCCGTTCCCGGCGGGCGCCTCGACCGACGTGGTCGCGCGCCTGCTGGCCGAGAAACTGCGCAGCGAGCTCGGCCAGGGCTTCGTCGTCGAGAACAAGACCGGCGCCGGCGGCAATATCGCTGCGACCGGCGTCGTCCGGGCGGCGGCGGATGGCTACACCCTGCTGTTCTCCTCGTCAGGGCCGCTCGCGACCAACAAGTTGCTCTACAAGAAGCTGGCCTTCGATCCGCTCGCCGATTTCGCGCCGGTCGCGCTGCTCGGCGACGTCCAGGGCATCGTCGCGATCCATCCCTCGCTGCCGGTCAAGTCCTTCGCCGAGCTCGTCGCCTACGGCAAGGCCAATCCGGGCAAGCTCACCTTCGGCAGCCCGGGCTTCGGCCTGATGGGGCATGTCACCGGCGAACTGATCCAGCGCAAGGCCGATTTCCAGATGACGCATGTGCCCTATCGCGGCTCGGCCCCGCTCTCGACCGATCTGCTGGCGGGAACCGTCAACGTCGCCATCGACTTCATCCCGGCCTATATCCCGCATGTGAAGAGCGGCGCGATCCGGGCGCTCGCCGTCACCAGCGATCAGCGCGCCCCGCAATTGCCTGAGGTACCGACCCTGTCCGAGGCGGGGCTGCCGGGCGTCAACGCGACCGGCTGGTTCGCGTTGGTCGGGCCGAAGGGGCTGCCCGAGCCGATCGTGACGCGTATCGCCGCGATCACCCGCGCCTATGTCGAGAGCACCGAGGGCCGCGAGAAGCTCGCCACGATCGGCGTGCGCTCGCTCAGCGGTGATGCCGCGGCGGTGAAGACGGCGCAGACGCAGGAGGTGGCGAAATGGGCGGATGTCGTGAAGGCCGCGGCGATCTCGCTGGATTGAGCTCGATCACGTCATGCGGGGCAGGCCACGGGGCCTGAGCCCAGACGTCATTGCGAGCGAAGCGAAGCAATCCAGAAGGGTTCGCGAGACGGCCCCTGGATTGCTTCGTCGCTTCGCTTCTCGCAATGACGGTTAGGATTCGCGTCGGGCCCGTAAGCCCTACGCCCCCAGCCCCAGCAACTCCGCCGCATGCCCGCCGGTCAGGCGCTTGATCTCGGCTTCCGTGAACTGCAGGTCGAGCAGGTGGCCGACGATCTCGCGGTAGCCGTCGATAGGGCGCGGAGAGCCGACCAGCCCGAGATCCGAGCAGAGCACGGTGTGCTCGACGCCGGCGACCTCGATCACCCGGCGCAGCTCCGGCGGCTCGAACTTCTTCGACTTGCCCTCGACGAACATGCAGATCGAATGCTCCATCACCGCGCCGAGCGAGACGAGGTCGCGGATTTCCGCATCGCTGCAGTTGTTGACCATGTAGGTCGGATGGTTGACCAGGAGCTTCCTGACGCCGCGCGCCTTGGCCTCCTCGAACACGGCGAAGAGCTCGGGCGTCGAGAGATGCCCGCCGGCGAGGATGATGTCGCCGGCCGCGATCAGGTCGAGGATCAGCTTGACGTCGTCGGTGAGCTTGCCGTCGGCGCCGAACGGCGTCAGCGGGATCGGGTCGAGCATCTTCTGCGCGGTCTTCGGGAAGGTCTTCACCGCGCCGGAGGCGAGCACGTCGATATGGTTCTTGGCCGAGAGCGTCGGCATCCAGACGATTTTGCCGCCGAGCTTGATGGCGTGGTCGACCGCATGCGGATTGAAGCCGCCCGAGGCATTGTTGAGCGCGATGCCGGAGAACAGCCTGACGCCGGTGCCCGGCACCAGCTTCTCCAGCAGGATCGAATGGGCGGTGCCGAGATAGAAATGGTCCTTGTAGACGACGGCGCGGAACTTCGCTGCGGCGGCGTCGAGCATCGCCTCGTGATGGTCGAGGATGCGCGGCATCGCGGCCGGGCCGCTATGGCAGTGCAGGTCGACGGCGCCCACCAGGAGATCGGCGATCTGGCGGCTGCGCGCGTCGGTGGTCAGGGGGGTGGCGGTCATGTCGGGAGCCCTCAAGCGGTTTCGCCGGGCATCGGATAATCCGCGGCGTTGATGACCCAACCGGGCTTCTGCGAGAAGTCGAGGCGGGGCGGCGAGAAGATGTCGATCATCTGGTTCAGCCCGGGCAGGACCGAGCGCGAGGTGTGGATCGAGGGCGGCGGGATCACGGTCAGCGACGGCGCCGCCATCAATTCGTGCTCGTCCTCGCGCCAGATCCGCATGTCCGGCGTCCACGGCCAGCGGATGTCGTGGATATAGCCGCCGTCGATCACCAGCGAGCCCTGCTCGAAATCGTCATGGTGATGCGGCGAGAGCGCGGTGACGTCGCGCAGGCCGATGCGCGGGTCGAGGATGTTCACCATCAGCGTGGTGCAGCGGAAGATGCGGCCGAAGCGGCCTTCGCCGCCACCGGCATCGAGGCTGTAGGCGCGGATCCTGAAGCCGCCACGTGGTTCCGGCCAGGGCTCGAGCAGCGCGACATTGGCATGGGGCAGGGCATAGGAGGCGGCATTGGAGCAGGACGCCGCCAAATCGGCCGCGGCGCTGGAGAAGATGCGGATGACGCGGCCGGTGCCCTTCAGGGTGATGCGCGAAGCGCCCGGCGGCACGAAGACGATCGAGTTGCCGGCGACCTCGACGATCTCCGCCCCGGCCGTGACCGTCGCGCCGAGCTCCTTCTCGGGCAAGATCAGGCAGTACTCGTCCGGCTGCGCCACACGCGCCAACACGGCGCCTGGCTTCACCTCGGAATAGGCGGTGATGAAGTTCTGGCCGCGGGCCAGCCAGGTGCGCTCGCTCTCGTTCGCCTGCTGCGGCTCTTCCGCATAGAAGCGGGCATAGTCGGCGCCGGCATAGGCCTTGACCGGGGCAGCCTTCGCCGCAGCCGGAGCGGCGAGCTTCGAGCGCGGATCGCTGGAGGGGTAGCTCACGGGTCGATGTCTCCTATCGGGAGCCTGGGTTCTCGACCCGGCTCCTGGCTGTCTGCATCTGCGCCAGGGTTTCACTCGCCGCCTTGCGCAAAAATCCCTGGTCGGAGGAGAGGATGAAGGCGCTGGCGCCGCGTTCGGCGAACCCGGCGGATTCTTCGCCATTATCGGTCATCACGCAGACCGGCTTGCCGGCCTTCCTGGCGGCCCGCAGGATCGTATCGACCGCATCGCGGACTTCCTGCGCGTCACGGGTCGGCGCGCCGAAGGCGACAGTGAGGTCGCCGCGCCCGATGAAGACGGCGTCGAGCCCCTCGACTGCGAGAATGGCGTCGATCTCAGCCAGCGCCGACGGGTCCTCGATCATCGCGATCGTCGCGACTGCGGCGTCGGCCGCATCGACGAGGTCCCACATCTTGCTGCTGCCATAGCGGCCGGCGCGGGTGACGCCGGAAAAGCCGCGCTTGCCGCCGCGATAGCGGCAGGCCGCGACCAGCGCCTGCGCATCCGCGACGCTCGCCACATGCGGAGCGAGGATGCCGACCGCGCCGCAATCGAGCGAGGCCTGGATCGCGTCGCTCGTCAGCGTCGGCACCCGCACGACGCCGGCAATGCCAGCCGCCCGCGTCGCCAGCAGTACGAGGTCGGTGGTGCCGCGATCGAAGGGCGCATGCTCCTGGTCGACGACGATGAAGTCGAAGCCGCTATTGCCGAGGATCTCGGTGGCGTGCGGGCTCGGCGTCTTGACGAAGCTCCCCGCCAGGAAGGCGCCGCTGACGAGGCGCTGACGGAAGCTGGACTGGGCGGAGTTCTGCATGGATATGCCGTGCCGATGTCGATGATCGGATGATGGCACTCCCGCTCTCGGATATGGCTGGAAGTCCCTGCGTTTCACACCTCGAAATCGCGGGAGGCGCGCGCCTTCTGCGTCAGAAAGCCGTCAGGATCATCGTGGGTCCGGCGAGGAAACGTCGGATACGACACTCGGGGGGAAGGGTATCCGAATGAAGACACGCCTGTTGCTGATCGCCGGCCTGATGGCCGCCTGCGCCATGCCGGCCGCCGCCGGCACCTTGGAGACGGTGAGGGGCCGCGGCGAGATGATCTGCGGCGTCAGCCCGGGTGTCGCCGGCTTCTCGGTGCCGGACGAGGCCGGGCGCTGGGGCGGCTTCGACGTCGATATCTGCCGGGCTGTCGCCGCCGCCGTCTTCGGCGATGCCAACAAGGTCCGCTATACGCCGCTCAGCCCGAAGGACCGTTTCGTCAGCCTGCAGAGCGGCGAGATCGACGTCCTTTCCCGTCAGGCGACTTGGACGCTGTCGCGCGACACCCAGATGGGCCTGCGCTATGTCGGCGTCGGCTACTATGACGGCCAGGGCTTCATGGTCCGCAAGTCGCTGAACATCAAAGCGGCGAAGGAGCTCAACGGCGCCTCGGTCTGCGTGCCGACCGGCACGACCACCGAACTCAACATCGCCGACTATTTCCGCGCCAATAACATGAAATACGAGGGCGTCGCCTTCGAGGCTGGCGACCAGGTCGCCAAGGCCTTCGAATCCGGCCGCTGCGACGTCTTCAGCAACGACGTCTCGGCGCTCTCCGCCTATCGGCTGAAGCTGGTCAACCCGACAGAATACGTGATCCTGCCGGAGCTGATCTCGAAGGAGCCGCTCGGCCCGGTCGTGCGCCAGGGCGACGAGACCTGGAGCAGCATCGTGCGCTGGTCGCTCTATGCCATGCTCGTCGCCGAGGAGCTCGGCGTCACCGCCGCCAATGCCGAGGAGCAGAAGCGTACCGGCTCGCCCGAAGTCCAGCGCCTGCTCGGCACGACCGGCAATCTCGGCGAGTCGATGGGCCTCAAGCCGGACTGGGCTCTGCAGATCGTCAAGCAGGTCGGCAATTACGGCGAGGTCTATGAGCGCAATGTCGGCGCGGGCTCGAAGCTCGGCATCGAGCGCGGGCTCAACAAGCTCTGGACCAAGGGCGGCCTGCAATACGCTCCGCCGGTGCGCTGAGCGCTGGAGTGGACGTGCGGGCGGAGCGCGACCGCGCTCCGCCTCATGCTATGGGCCGTGAGAACGACACTCCGCCATCTTCGGGAGAAACGATGTCTGCGGCCAATTCCTATCCGGTTGATCTGCTTGAGCGCTTCGCGAGCGCGCTGCTGGAGGCTGCCGGTGCCCCATCCGGCTATGCCGGCCTGACTGCCGAGGCGCTCGTCGATGCCGATATCGAGGGCCTGGCCTCGCACGGCCTGATGCAACTGCCGATGTATCTGGAGCGGATCGCGCAAGGCTCCGTCGACCCTGCGGCCGAGGGCGAGATCGTTGTCGATCAGGGCTCGCGCCTGACCCTCGACGCCGGCAACGGGCTTGGCCAGGTCACGGCTGAGCGCGCCTGCGAGATCGCGATCGCCCGCGCCGCCGAACACGGCGTCGCGGTTGTCGCCGTCCGCAACGCCTTCCATTTCGGCGCAGCCGGACGCTTTGCCCGCAGGATCGCGCTCGCCGGCAAGATCGGCATCGTCATGGCCAATACCCGTCCGATGCTGCCGGCACCGGGCGGGGCCGAAGCGGTGGTCGGCAACAACCCGCTGGCGATCGCGGTGCCGACCGGCGGCGAGCCGATCGTCCTCGACCTCGCCATGAGTGCCGGCGCGATGGGCAAGGTCCGGTTGGCGGCGAGCAAGGGCGAGCCCATTCCCGAGGGCTGGGCCCAGACCGCAGATGGGATGCCGACCCGCGACGCCGCCGAGGCAATCAAGGGTGTGCTCCTGCCGGCCGCGGGAGCGAAGGGCTTTGGCCTCGCCGTGATGGTCGATCTGCTCGCCGGCGGCCTGTCGGCAGGCGGCGTCGGCAGCGAGGTGCAGCCGCTCTATGGCGATCTCTCCCGGCCCTACGGCAGCGCCAATCTGGTGATGGCGATCGAGATCGAGGGAATGCGGCCCATCGCAGATTATGAGGCCGTCGCCGCTGGCTTCGCCGACCGTATCCGCCAGTCTAAGCCCGCTCCGGGCGCTGCTCCGATCCGCGTGCCCGGCGACCGCGCCGCCGAAGCCCGAAAGCGTTTCGACGGGAACTGGGCATTGGCGGCGGAGACGCTCCAGGCTCTGCGCAACCAGGCTCGCCGTCTTGGCGTTGCGGTCCCGGACGTTCTCTGCGGCTGAAATCGGTCCGGGCCGGTTCAAACGCACTTCGTTGATATACAAAACGAGTTATTGTAGATCAAACATTAGCTCGCCGACGCGATGAGGAGAAGGCTGCACCATGGCATCGCAATCGTCCCGTGCTCCAGTCCTCTCCGGCAAGGTCGCGATCGTAACCGGCGGCGGCACCGGCATCGGCCTCGCCATCGCCAGGATGTTCGTCGAAGAGGGCGCGCAGGTGGTGATCGCCGGCCGCTCCCAGGCTTCGCTCGCCAAGGCCGCCGCCGGGATCGGGGCGCATGCCGTCGCCGCCGATGTCTCGCAGGAGGCCGATGCAGCCAGGCTTGCCCGAGATACTGCCGCGCGTTTCGGCGGCGTCGACATCCTCGTCAACAATGCCGGCGTGACCGGGCAGGTCGCCAATGCCGAGGACCTCGACATCGCCCAATGGGACGAGACCATGGCGATCAACATTCGCGGCACGATCCTCTGCATCAAGCACTGCGTGCCGCTGATGCGGGCTCGCGGCGGCGGCTCGATCATCAATATGTCGTCGCTGATGGGCCTGCGCGGCTATCCGATGCGCAGCGCCTATACCGCCACCAAATTCGCGGTGATCGGCATCACCCAGGCCGTCGCGCAGGAAGTCGGCATCCACGGCATCCGGGTCAATGCGCTCTGCCCCGGCGCGGTCAACGGCGAGCTGATGCAGCGCGTCATCGCCGCCCGCGCCGCCAAGGAGAACCGGCCGGCGGAGGAGATCATCCAGGTCAACTACACCGACAAGGCGGCGCTGAAGCGCTGGGTCGAGCCGGAGGAGGTGGCGCGCGCGGCTCTGTTCCTGGCGAGCGAGCAGTCGTCCTCGATCACCTCCGAGACCATCAAGGTCGACGCCGGCCGGATGTGATCCGGCCAGGCTGATGGTTCATGCCGCCCGGCTGCGCTGCGCTGGGGCCATGGCGGATGGCCTGTGATCGCCTTGCGTGCGGAAGCTGGAAACGAGCTGGCTGAGGCGCTCGATCTGCGTCAGCAGCATGCGTGCCGAGGTCGCACTCTGCTCGGCGAGCACCGAATTACGCTGCGTGATCTCGTCCATATGGCTGACGGCCTGGCTCATCTCCTCGATGCCGCTGGCCTGCTCGCCCGCCGCGGTCGCGATCTCGCCGACCGTCGCCGAAACCCGTCCGGAGGCGCCGACGATCTGCTCCAGCGTGTCGCCGGCGAGCCTGACCAGCCGCACGCCTTCGGTCACCTCGGTGCCGGAGGTGCCGATCAGCCCGGTGATGTCCTTGGCGGCTTCGGCCGAGCGTTGCGCGAGGGCGCGCACCTCGGCGGCGACGACGGCAAAGCCGCGCCCGGCATCGCCCGCCCGCGCCGCCTCGACCGCGGCGTTGAGCGCGAGCAGGTTGGTCTGGAAAGCGATGCCGTCGATCACGTTGGTGATCTCGGAGATCTTCTTCGAGGCCTCCTCGATCCGGGCCATGGCCGCGATCGCTTCCTTGATGATGCCGCCGCCCGTGCGCGCCACCGCCGTCGCTTCGTCGGCGAGCGCTGTCGAGGCGCGCGAGGACTGGGCCGAGCTCTTCACCGAAGCGGCGAGTTCCTCCGTCGTCGCCGCGGTCTGCTCCAGGGCCGAGGCCTGTTCCTCAGTACGCTCCGACAGATCGGCGGCGCCGTCGCTGATTTCCTGCGAGGAGGCGGCGATGGCGGTCGAGCTCGTCTTGATCGTCGCGATCATCTCGCCGAGCCGGGCCATCGCGTCGTTGAAATGCGTGCCGACCTCAGCGTATTCGGCGGGCATGTCCTTGGCGATGCGGACGGTGAGATCGCCCTTCGCCAGCGCCGCCATGCCTTCGCTCATCAGGGCGATCGCCTTCTCGCGCTCCGCCGCCTTGGCCTGCTCACTGGCGCGCGCCGCCGCTTCAGCCTTCAGGCGGGCCGCTTCCGAGGCTTCGAGATAGACCGAGATGGCATAGTCCATGTCGAGCAGGCAGGCCTTGACGATCGCGGCGATCTCCGCAGCCCTCTCACCTGCCCCCGGCAGCCTGGAGCCGAAGCGGCTTTTCGGCCAGCGCTCCTCAAGCACCTTCCCGATCAGCTGCGACAGCAGCAATGCGTAGCCGCCGATATACCAGCGCGGCTCCAGCCCGATCCGGGCATGGACCTCGCCGACACGGGTGACGGCCGCGACATAGTCCGCGTCGAACTGCCCCGTGGCGATCCGCGCCCAATGCGAGGCCTGCCGGCTTTTCGCGCCGCCGAGCTGCTCTTCGCTGCGGAACAGGGCTTTGGTCTCCGGAAAGGCCCTGATCTGCGCGTAGAACGCATCGAGCGCGCCCGGAAGCGCCGCGACGATCGTCTTCTCGACAGCGCGGATCTGTTGCCGCGCCTGCCCGTCGAACTGCAGGAACTCGAGCCGCCGGGCGAGATCGTCGGACGCAGACATCACTTCTTTCCTCAACGCATCGCCGCTCCGGATGCAGAGTCGGTCGCGGACGCTTTGGAGGCGGTATGATTAAGAAATCCCACCAGCCGGAAGCTGATGGGAGCTTTGTGCGATCGCACTGAGTCGGATTTGATCTGGATCAAGCGGCACCGGGGCTTGTGGTCACCGCTTCCGGCCGCCATCCGCTTGCGAAGAGACCCAGAAGGTTCCCGCCAGCGGCGCGGCCAGGAAGCGCTTGTTGATCTCGTCGAGTGTCGCCTGCGGATCGAGTTCGGCGAAGCGCTCGGGATGCGTCCATTTCGCCAGTGCCTCGATGGCGACGACATGGACCGGCGTGTGCACGAAAAGGTGCCAGAGGCCGAAGGCGCGGTCGCCTGTTACGGCACTAAGCGCGGCGAGATCGTTGCGCTGCAGGAGCCTGGCGAAGCCCTCCGCCGCCCGCTGCGGCTCGACATCCGGGCCGAGCGCGAAACTGCCGGCATCGGGGCCGTCGGAGATCGCGGTCGCGACATAGACGTCCGGATTGCGCGTCAGCACGAATTCCTGGCTGAACTGGCCGACCGGCATCGCAAGCTTTTCGGTGCCGATGTTGTGGCCGCCAGCGAGGCGGATGAAGCCGTCGATCGTGCCTGGTCCGGCCGAGAAGCAGCATTCCGGGCGCGTCGCGAAGGCATGCGGGAAGACCGCCGGCCGCGCCGTGCCGCCTGCCGCGGCGAGCTTGTCCTCGATCGCCGAAAGATGCTGGCGATAGAAGGCGAGGAAGGCCTCGGCCTGGGCCTCGCGCCCCAGCAGCCTGCCGAGGATGCGCAGGCTCGGCTCGGTATTCTTGAGAGGATCGAGGAAGAAATCGACGATCGCGACCGGGATGCCGGCCGCGGCGAGCTGGTCGAGGCCGGGAGCAGCTTCCGCGCCGAAGCGGAAGGCGTCGAAGCGGCTGAGCAGCACGAGATCGGGCTTCTGCGCGATCACCGCCTCGATCGAGATCGTCTCGAACGAGCCCTTGCCGATCACCGGCACCTTGTCGATCGCCGGAAACTTGCTGCGCAGGATCGTCGGCTGGATCGCGTTGGCGCCGGCCTCGGCCCAGCCGGCGACGGCCTATGGCTGCTGCGAGATGCGGGCCGCCTTCCTGACCGACGAGGTACTTGGCGACGCCCTGCCGCGCAGCTGCCGCGTCATCGCCGTGTCGGAGTTGCTCGACGTCGCACTCCGGGCGCTGGCGAGCGGGCCGTTGCTCTACGATCAAGGCGGTCGCGGCGGTCATCTCGCGGCGCTGGTCGTCGAGGAGATCGTCGGCGCCGCCGAAATCCACATCGCCCTGCCGATGCCGCAGGCCCCGCGGCTGCGCAAGCTGGCCCGCGACATGGTGCAGAAGCCGGCGCTCGACCTCGATCTCGACGGCTGGGCCGAGCAGGTCGGCGTCAGCCGTTCGACCTTCACCCGCCGCTTCCGCGCCGAGACCGGCCTCAGCTTTGCAGAATGGCGTCGGCGCCTACGCATCCTCCACACCCTGACGCTGCAGGCCGATGGCATGTCGTTGCGCGAGGCGGCGCGCAGTGCCGGCTATCGCAGCGCCAATGCGCTGCGCGACATGATGCGCCGGACGCTGGCGACGACCTTGCTGCCCCCGTCAGGCTCTCTGGTGGATGATGCTGCGCATTGAGAAGCGCTCGGCCGGGTCGATGCTATAAGGCTGCCGACAGGCAATCAGGAAGGCATGACCATGGCCAAGGACTTCACCGGCAAGCGCGTCATCGTGATGGGCGGCAGCCGTGGCATCGGGCGGTCGATCGCGCTCGGTTTCGCGGCGGGCGGCGCCTCCGTTTCGATCTGCGCCCGTAGCGCGGGACCGCTCGAGGCGACGCGCCGGGAGATCGAGGCGCTCGGCGTCACCGCCCACGCGGCCAGCGTCGACCTCGCCGACGCGGATGCCATCAAGGCCTATGTTCCCGCGGCGGTCGAAGCCCTCGGCGGGCTGGACGTCCTCGTCAACAACGCCTCCGGATTCGGCCATTCCGACGACGAGGAGGGCTGGGCCGCCTCGCTCAACGTCGACATGATGGCCGTCGTCCGCGGCAGTCATGCGGCGATCCCGCATCTGAAGCCGGGCTCGTCGATCGTGAACATCTCGTCGATCTCGGCCCTGCGGGCCTCGGCGCGATCGGCGCCTTACGGCGCTGTCAAGGCGGCTGTGATGCACTACACGGCGAGCCAGGCGAAGATGCTGGCTCGGAAGGGCATCCGGGTGAACTGCGTCGCGCCCGGTTCGATCGAGTTCCCCGGCGGCACCTGGGAGGACCGCAGGACCTCGAATCCCGAGCTCTATCAGTCGACCTTGGCAAGCATCCCCTTCGGCCGGATGGGCAAGCCCGAGGAGATCGCCGAGGTCGTGCTCTTCCTTGCCTCGGACAAGGCGAGCTGGGTCACCGCCCAGAGCATCGTGGTCGACGGCGGCCAGCTCGTCGGGCCTTGATCATTTCCTACTGGCCTGCAGTCGGAGCGAGGAGCCGAAAGCCCTGCTCCGCCGTCATCCTGTAGCCTCCCGGAACAAGGCCTCGGCCGCGGCCTCGGTCAGCGGCACGGGGTTGCCGCCGGCGGTTGGGTCGACGATCGCCATCTTCGCCAGCCTGCCATAGTCGATTCCGGTCACCCCGAAAGCCTTGAGCGTCTCGGGCACGCCTAGGTCGCGGCGCAGGGCGATGATCCAGTCGTAGAAGGCGTCGAAGCTCGGCTCCAGCCCGAGATAGGCGGCGAGCCGCGCGATCTCCTCCTCGATCGTCGGGCGGTTGAAGGCGAGGACATAGGGCATGAACACGGCATTGGTCATGCCGTGATGGGTGTGGTGCACCGAGCCGATCGGGTGCGACAGCGCGTGGATGGCGCCGAGTCCCTTCTGGAAGGCGGTCGCGCCCATGGCGGCAGCCGCCATCATCTGGGCCCGCGCCTCGATATCGGCGCCATCTGCGACCGCACGCGGCAGGAAGACCTTGCAGAGCCGGATGCCCTCGACCGCGATGCCGTCGGCGAGCGGGTGGAAGCCGGGCGCGCAATAAGCTTCGAGGCAATGCGCCAGCGCATCCATGCCGGCGCCGACCGTGACCTTCGCCGGCAGGCCGACAGTAAGCTCGGGGTCGCAGATCACGATCTGCGGCATCATCTTGGGGTGGAAGATCACCTTCTTGGTCTGCGTCGTCTCGTCGGTGATCACGCCGGCGCGGCCAACCTCCGAGCCGGTGCCGGCCGTGGTCGGGACGGCGATGATCGGGGCGATGCCGGCCGGGTCGGCCCTAGTCCACCAGTCGCCGATATCCTCGAAATCCCACATCGGCCGGCTCTGCCCGGCCATGAAGGCGACGACCTTGCCGCAATCCAGCGCAGAGCCGCCGCCGAAGGCGATGACGCCGTCGCTGCCGCTGTCCCGGAAGACCTTCAGCCCGTCCTCGACATTGGCCGCAACCGGGTTGGCCTGGACCCGGTCGAACAGCGTGACCGTCAGCCCTGCGGCGTTGAGGAGCGCCATGGCGTCTTTGATCATCGGCAAGCCGGACAGGCCGGAATCGGTGACGAGCAGCGGGCGCTCGATACCGGCGGCGGCGCAGGCCTGTGCGAGCTCGCCGATGCGTCCGGGTCCGAAGCGGACCGCGGTGGGGTAATTCCAGTTGGCCTTCAGCGTCACGGGTCGCCTCGTTCAGAATGCAGTGCGGAGATGGAAGGATTTCGGGCGCGTCAGCATCTCGTAGCCGATGCGCGACAGCGTTGCGCCGCGGCCGGTGTCCTTGACGCCGGTCCAGGCCAGCGCCGGATCGAGATAGTCGCAGCGGTTCATGAAGACCGTGCCGGTCTCGATGTCGACGCCGATGCGCGCGGCTGCATCCGCATCTTGCGTCCAGAGCGAGGCGGTCAGCCCGTAGGGGCTGTCGTTCATCAGCGCGACGGCTTCAGCATCGTCGGCGACCGCCATAATGCCGACGGTCGGCGCGAAGCTTTCCTCGCGCATCAGGCCCATCTGGTGGTTCACGTCGACCACGACCTGCGGCGCCATATAGGGCGTGCCGGAGCGATCGCGCGGGAACAGGCCGGGGTCGACCAGCGCTTTGGCACCGGCGCTTACGGCCTCCGCGACCTGGCCGCGGGCGAACTCCGCGGCCTCCGCCTTCACCATCGGCCCGAGCGTCGTCGCCGGGTCGAGCGGATCGCCCAGCACATATGTCTTGGTCAGCGCGACGAAGCCCTCGACGAATTTCGGATAGAGGTCGCGATGGACATAGATGCGCTCGATGCCGCAGCAGGACTGGCCGGAGTTGAAGAAGGCGCCGTCGACCAGGTTCTCGACTGCTTGCGCGAGGTCGGCATCGGCCCGGACATAGGCCGGATCCTTGCCGCCAAGCTCGAGCCCGAGGCCGATGAAGGTGCCGCTCGCCGCCGCTTCCATCGCCTTGCCCCCAGTGACCGAGCCGGTGAAGTTGACCTGGTCGATGCCACGGCTCGCGATGATCCGCGCCGTCTGGGCATGGCTAAGCACGAGGTTCTGGAACAGCCCGGCCGGGAGCCCGGCGGCGTCGGCCGCCTTCTGGAAGCGCTCGCCGACCAGCAGGGTCTGGGCGGCATGCTTCAGGATGACGGCATTGCCCGCCATCAGCGCCGGCACGATCGTGTTGACCGCGGTGAGATAGGGATAGTTCCAGGGCGCGACGACCATGATGATGCCGAGCGGCTCGCGCGCGATCCAGCGCTCGAACTTGTCTTTTGGCTCCGGCCGCAGCGGTGCCAGCGCGCTCTCGGCGATCCCGATCATGTGGCGGGCGCGCTCCTCGAAGCCGCGCAGTTCGCCGGCGCCGTAGCGGATCGGCCGGCCCATCTGCCAGGCGAGCTCGGGGACGATCTCGTCCTTCATCGCCAGCATCGCCTCGACGAAGGCGGAGCAGAGCTCGGCGCGGCGGGCGACATCGACCCTGCGCCAGTCGCGCTGGGCGTCGCGGGCTGCGCTTAGAGCCGCGGCAATTGCTGCATCGCTGACGACGGGTCGCTCAGCATAGACACGCCCATCCACGGGCGACACGCAGCGCAATAGATCAGTCATGGTCAGGTTCACCGTCTCAGTAGCGTTCGAAGCCGCGCTTCAGTTCCCAGTCGGTGATGCGGCGATCGTATTCGAGCTGCTCCCAGCGGGCGGTGTGGACGTAATGGTCGACCACGTCATTGCCGAGTGCGGCCCGCAGCATTGCCGAGCCATCGAGCGTCTGCGTCGCCTCGCGCAGCGTATTGGGGATCTGGCGCAATTCCGCCCCGCCATAGGCGTCGCCGACGAAGGCCGGCTCCAGCTCGAGCTTCTGCTCGATGCCGGAGAGGCCGGCGGCGATCAGCGCGGCAAAGGCAAGGTATGGATTCAGATCGGAACCACCGATCCGGCACTCGATCCGGATGGCCTTGCTGCCGGCGCCGCAGAGCCGGAAGCCCGCCGTGCGGTTGTCGTCGCTCCAGACGGCGCGCGTCGGCGCGAAGGTGCCGACCTGCTGGAAGCGCTTGTAGGAGTTGATATAGGGCGCGAGGAAATAGGTGATCTCTCGGGCATGGGCGAGCTGCCCGGCCACATAATGGCGCATCAGCTCCGACATGCCGTGCTCGCCATTGGGGTCGGCGAAGAGCGATCTTTCTCCCTTGGCGTCCCAGAGCGAGGCGTGGACATGGCTGGAGGAGCCGGCGAGGTCATAGCGCCATTTCGACATGAAGGTGACGGCCTTGCCCTGGGCGTGGGCAATCTCCTTGATGCCGTTCTTGATCAGGACATGGCGGTCGGCCATGTCGAGCGCGTCGGCATAGCGGACATTGATCTCGGCCTGGCCCGGCCCCCATTCGCCCTTGGAATTCTCGACCGGGATGCCGCTCGCGTGCAACCCGTTGCGGATCGCCCGCATCACCGGCTCTTCCTTGGTGGTCTGGAAGATGTGGTAGTCCTCGATGTAGTAGCCAGCCGTCTTCGGCTCGCGATAGCCCTTGGCGTGGATCGCCTCATAGCTCTCGTCGAACAGATAGAATTCGAGCTCCGTGGCGAAATAGGCCTTCATGCCCATCGCCTGCAGCCGCGCCAGCTGCTTCTTCAGCAGGCCGCGCGGCGCATGCGGCACGTCCTCATGGCTGTGATGGTCGAGCACATCGGCGATGACCAGCGCCGTGCCGGGCAACCAGGCGATCCGCCGCAGCGTCGCCATGTCCGGCTTCAGGACGAAATCGCCATAGCCCTTCGACCAGTTGGCGGCCGCATAGCCGGGCACCGGTTCCATGTCGATGTCGTTTGCCAGCAAATAATTGCAGGCATGGGTCTCGTCATGGGCGGTCGCGACGAAATGCTCGGCATGGAAGCGCTTGCCGATCAATTGCCCGGCCATGTCGACCATGGCGACGACCACGGTGTCGATCTCCCCGGCCGCCACCGCGGTCTTCAGGGCCTCGAAGGAGAAGGCAGCGGGCATCGTGGCTCCCTGAAGGCTGAGGCGACAGGCCGGCGAATGTCGGCGAGCAAGAGAACGCCAATCCGGCCTGTTCTTGCAACTGTCCTGCCATCCGCTTCGCGCGGCGGGAGAGCAGATATGCGATCAGCAGCGAAGCAGTGGGGGCGCTTTGCCGGCCGGCGAGGCCACGCCACCTGTGGTCGCGACGATGTTCTGGCCCGAGCACTGTCGTTGAGGCGCTGCCCGGAACCCGATCTCGCCATGGTCTCCAGGTGCAGGCTCTCACCGTTCCCTGAAGGCTTTTGCGATCTGCTCCTGGAGCGGCTTGACGATGTATTCGAGGGGGGTGCGATCCTCGGTGCGCACGAACACCTCGGCCTGCATGCCGGCGCTGATCCGACTTTGGCCAAGGCGGGCGAACTCGGCGGCGGGCACCGTGACGCGGATGGTGTAGAAGGTCGCGCCGGTCTGCTGGTCGCGGCTGGTGTCGGCCGAGATGCGCGAGACCTTGCCGGCGAGCTCGGGCGTGGTGCGCTGGTTGAAGGCGTGGATCTTGACCCGCGCATCCTGGCCGAGTGCGATCTGGTCGATATCGGGCGGGTTGATCCGCGCCTCGACCTGCAGGCTGTCTTCCGCCGGGACGATCAGCATGGCCGGCTCGGCCGGCGAGATCACGCCGCCAACCGTATGCACGGAAAGCTGATGCACGAAGCCGGCGCTCGGGCTGCGGATCTCGATCCGCTTCATCTGGTCCTGCGCGGCGATGCGGCGCTCGACCAGCTCGGCGCTCTTGCCCTGGATCTCGCGCAGCTCCTTCATCGCCTCCTCGCGCAAGCTCGCGTCGATCTGGATGATCTGCAGCTTGGTCTCGGCGATCTTGCCCTCGGCCTGCGCCAGTGCGGCGATGAGCTGGCCCCGCTGCCCTTCGAGATTGGCGGCCTCGCGCTCGAGCTGGGTCTTGCGGCTGAGCGAGACCAGGTTCTTGGCATAGAGCCCCCTGACGCCGCCCAGCTCCTCCTCGATCAAGGTGGCCTGCTGGTCGCGGCCGGCCTGCTGGGCCTTGAGGCCGGCGATCTCGTCGCGAAGCTGGCCGATGCGCTGGTTGAGCTGCGCCTTCTGGCCGTCGCGGGCGGCGCGCCTGGCTTCGAACAGGCTCTCCTCAGCGCCGATCAGCTCGGCGATCTCAGGCTCCTGCCGGCGGGCGGCGAGCTCGGCGGAGATGGTGATCGCATCCTTGCCCGAACGCTCGGCCTCGACCCGGCCGCGCCGTGCGGCGAGCTCGTCGAGCTGCTTGGTCACGACCTGGAGATTGGCGCGGGTCAGCGTGTCGTCGAGCCGGATCACCACCTGGTCCTGCTCGACCCGCTCGCCCTCGCGGACCTTGAGCTCGCCGACGATGCCGCCGGTCGCGTGCTGGACCTTCTTGACGTTGCCATCGACGACGAACTGGCCGCTGGCGACCACCGCGCCGGACAAGGTCGCCGCCACCGCCCAGACCCCGACAGTGCCGGCGAACAGGGCAATGCCGGCACAGCCGGCAACGCTAAGCGCGCGCAGGGAGCGGCTAAAGCCCTGCTGGTCCTGAGAGTTTGCTTCGTTCATGACGCCACCGCCGGCTGGCGCTGAGCCGTCGGCAGGCCACCCTGCTTCAGCACCTTCTGTAGGATCTCCTCCTTCGGGCCGATGGCCTGAATCCGGCCTTCCGTCATGATCGCGACATGGTCGACGCCGGCGATCGCGGTCTGGCGATGGGTGACGACGATGACGATGCCGCCGCGCTCGCGGACCGAGCGGATCGCCTGGGTCAACGCTTCGTCGCCGTCATGGTCGAGATTGGAGTTGGGCTCGTCGAGCACCACCAGAAAGGGCTCGCCATAGAGCGCCCGCGCCAGGCCGATGCGCTGGCGCTGGCCGCCCGACAGGCTCGAGCCGGCTTCGCCGATGCGGGTGTCGTAGCCCTGCTCGAGCCGCAGGATCAGCTCATGCGCCCCTGCAGCCTGCGCCGCCGCGACGATCGCCTCGTCACTCGCATCTTCGTCGAAGCGGGCGATGTTCTGGGCAACTGTGCCCTCGAAAAGCTCGATATCCTGCGGGAGATAGCCGATATGCCGGCCAAGATCGCTTGGCTCCCATTGCCCGAGCGCCGCCCCGTCCAGCCGAACCTCGCCCTTGAGCGGGCGCCAGACCCCGACCAGCGCCCTGACCAGCGTCGACTTGCCCGAGGCGCTCGGCCCGATGATGCCGAGGCCCTGGCCGGCCCTCAGCATCAGCGAAGCACCTTGCAGGATCGGCGCCTGCTTGCCCGGCGCCGCTACGATCAATCCGTCGGCGATCAGCTCGCGGTGCGGCGCCGGCAAGCTGGTGCGCTCGGCCTCTACGAAGGCCGGCGAATCGAGCACCTGCCGCAGGCGCTTCAGGCCCTGGCGCGCCGCGACGAAGCCCTTCCAGTGCGCGACGGCGATCTCGATCGGCGCCAGCGCCCGCGAGGTCATGATCGAGGCGGCGATCATCGCCCCGCCCGAGATCTCGTTGTGCATGGCGAGATAGGCGCCGAGGCCCAGCACCGCCGATTGCAGCACCAGGCGGAAGACCTTGGCGAAGGAGCCGATGCCACTGGTCGCGTCCGAGCCTGCGAGCCAATCCTGGACATGGCGCAGGTTGAGCTCGGCCCATTTGCGCTGGAAGCTGGCGCCCATGCCCATCGCGGTCAGCGCCTCGGCATTGCGCCGGCTCGCCTCGACGATCGCCTGCCGGGCTGCGCCGCTCATCAGCTGCGCCTGTGCCGCCTTGCGGCTCTTGAGTTCGGTCAGGAAGGTCAGGAGCACGATGACGAGGCCGCCGGCGACCACCAGCCAGCCGAGCCAGGGATGCAGGAAGAAAGTGCCGGCGAGGAAGAGCGGTAGCCACGGCATGTCGAGCAATGCGGTCGGGCCGAGCGAAGACAGGAAGCCGCGGACCTGGTCGAGATCGCGGATCGGCTGGACTGCCTGCTCCGGCTTGAAGCCGAGCAGCGGCAGCTTCTGGGCCGCGGCGAAGGCGGCCGGCGAGACCTGCTCGTCGAAGCGCGCGCCGATCCGGGCGAGCAGCCTGAGGCGGATGCCGTCGAGGAAGCCTTGCAGCACATAGGCCGCGAGCAGCAGCAGCGACAGGCCGATCAGCGTCTGGACGCTGCGCGAGCTCAGCACCCGGTCATAGACCTGGAGCATGTAGAGCGAGCCGGCCAGCATCAAGAGGTTGATGATACCGGAGAAGACCCCGATGACCACGAACGAACCGCGGCACGACGCCAGCGCCGATGACACGATCGAACCCTGAGCGGACGACGAAGCCGGGCGGCTCAACGCGGGAACTCACACATCGGGAGAGACAGAACACCGAACACGGCTGACCGCATCATCGAGATTAGTGACGCTGATGTTCTTCAGCATGATCAAGTTGTCAATGTCATAAGCGATGAACGACGAGTGTCCGATGGGCTTTTGACGTGGCCTGGACGGAATGACACTATCTGTCACCGTCTGATGCCGTAACGGCAGTATCGACATGGGGCAGCATGCCGGCGTCTTGGCTGCAGGGGTGAAATCGCCGATCTCCTATGCCGGAACCTGCGACGCTTGCACGATCTCGGCACGGAACGCCGGCACTTCGCGCCCGAGATCCAGCTCGCCAATCCGGCCGCATGCAAATCCTGCAGGTCAGGCAATCCGGGTGCGGCCTCGACCGCGCCGGCACATTCGTCGAAGACCGGCTCAAGCCGGAGATGGCGCGGCGCTGCCGATGCGCGTGCGGGCCGACGGCAGGCGAGGGCGCCGGGAGGAGATCGCTTTGAAGCTGCCATTGTGGGGGAGCGCCCTCAGCGCGACGCTTCTCGTGCAGGTCGTGAGTTCCTTCGCCGCCGCAGCCGTTCCTCTCCTCGGGCCGATTCTGACGCAGCGCTGGAACTTGCCGCCAGAAAGCATCGGCTATGTCTCCGCGACGGTTTCGCTCGGGATCTGCTGGTGCCTGGCCTGCGGCGGGCCGATGCTCGATCACCACGGGCCGATCCGCACCTTGCAGCTCGGCCTGGCCTCGATCTGCCTGGGCATGGTCCTGCTGGCGCAGCCGGTCGCCGTGCTCGGCTTCATCGGCGCCCTGCTGCTCGGCCTCGGTCTGGCGCCGAACAATCCGGCCGGGAGCACCATGCTGATGCGCACGGCGCCGCCCCGGCATCGCAACCTGATCTTCTCGATCCGGCAGGCCGGCGTCCCGCTCGGCGGAGCGATTGCCGGCGTCACGGTGGCCCCGGCCGTGGTCAACCTGGGCTTTGCTCACACGGCCTGGCTGATCGCTGCCATCGTCGTCGTCAGCCTCCTGGCGGTCCAGCTGTTCCAGAAGCGCCTCGATAGCGAGAAAGGGCCGGCGAACCGGCAATGGGCACGGATGTTCCTGTCGCCCTCGGCCTTGCGGCGTGCCGCGAAGGTCGTTCGCTCCCATCCCTCGCTGCCGCTCGTTACCGGCATGGGCATCTCGTTTTCGCTCGCCCAGGCCAGTGTCCAGGCGTTCACGGCCACCTATCTGGTGACGCAGCGCGGCAAGGACCTCGCGGAGGCCGGCTATTTCGTCGCCATCCTCCTCGCTGCCAGCACTCTGTCGCGGATCGTCCTGGGCTGGCTGGCGGATCGCTGGCGCCGCGGCCTGCTCCTGCTCTGCCTGCTCCTGCTGGCGGCGAGCGGCGCAATTGTGTTGCTCGTCTGGTCGGCGGCTGGGCCGCCCTGGCTCCTCTATGCTTGCGTCGCCTTGGTCGGGGCGACCTCCCTTGGATGGAACGGGGTCTACATGGCCGAGCTCGCGCGGCTTTCGCCTCCTGGACTGATCGGCGACGTCACCTCGGCCGCGAACCTTTTCGGCTTCGCCGGTTCCTTCTGTGGTCCGCTCGTCTTTGCGCTCATCGCCAGCCGGACTGCGAGCTTCGACGGGCCCTATCTGCTGGTCGCCGGCCAGCTGGCAGCATGCGGGCTCTTTGCCTTGTGGCGCCGCGGCTGGCGTTGACCCTCAGCATTCAGCCGCCAGCGCTGATCGAAGGGGCTGCCTACGAGCGCTCGCCGAGCAGCGCGAAATTCGCCAGGCTGATCAGATGGGCATGGATCGGCACGAGATAGCCTTTCCGGCGCAGGTCGATCCAGGCCTCGTCCGACAGCGCATTGAGGCGTTCCTCGCTGACCGCCAAGAAGCCCGAGAAGTTCGAGGTCGCGCCGGAAGGCGAGCGGATCTCGATATTGATGGTCTGGAACAGATCGAGCGCCTTGAGCTCGGCGGTGAAGGCGGCCGTCCTCGCGGCCGCGTCGGCATATTCGCCGACGAAGGTGATGGCGCGCTGCAGGGCCTCCGACGGCTCGCCCTCCTCGGTGAAGAGGCGCTCGCCCTCCTTGTCTTGCAGGCCGGCGAAGCCGCCATCGACGCAGATGACCTGCTGCTGCGCCGAGATCTCGCCGCCGACGAACGGGTAGCGCCGCAGATAGGCCGGTGCATGCTGGCCGCGCCAGCGCCCGTCCGCATCGACGAAGCAGCTCTCGCCGGCTCGCATCCCGACCATGAACAGTGGCGAGACGGCACCGGCCTCGTCGAGGAAGAGGATCGGCATGTCCCGGCATGCGACCGGGAACTCGGCCATCAGCGCCGGCAGCACATGGGCTGCGGACGCGAAGCCATAGGGGCTGTCGGAGGGAGCGATGCGCGCCTCGCGGTGCTCGTTGCGATCGAGCACGGTGATGCTGGAATAGAACAGCGGCAAAGGCGCCATGGTCGGGTCCTCGTCAGAAAAATCAGATGTTGGTGCGCAAGGTGAGCCGGAAATAGAGCTCGACATCGCGCTGCGCCGCCGAGACGCGCTGGAGCGGCCGTCCGACGCCGCCCTCGAGCGAGGCCCATTCGAGCGGCCGCCAGATCAGGCCCGCTCCGACCGAGGTCGCGCGCGTCGCCGCGCCACCGTTGAGATAGGTCTGGCCGTGGTCGAGGAAGACGAAGCTGTCGAGTTTCAGCGGCTCCGGCAGCGCATAATGCAGTTCGGCCTGGCCATAGAAGCCCGAATTGCCGAAGGCGCTGCCGATCGGATAGCCGCGGACCGTGGTCGGGCCGCCGATCTGGTAGATCTGGTCGCCCGGGAGCTGCGACTCCGTCGTGTACTGCCCGCTGCCGACGAATGAGCCGTAGACATCGTCGGTGATGCGCCAGAGCGAGGCGGTGTTGCCGGTCCAGATCGTGTAGTTGCGCCTGGTGCCGGCCAGCGTGTCGTCATGCGCGATCTGCGACCAGTTCACGCTGGTCGAATGGGTGAGGCTCGGCAGGTTCACGCTCAGCGTGGCGCCGGCCTGGCTCCGGATGTAGTTGGTGTCGACCGTCGTGATGTCGAGGAGCTTGCTGCGGCCGCGGCCGCGGCCGAGCGCGCCCGTCGCCTGCAGCAGGACCGTATCGGTCGCAAAGATCGGTTGCGACAGCGTCAGCGAGCCGCTCTCCGATATGCCCTCCGGGTGCAGTTCGCGGATCGGGCCGCCGACGATGCGGTAGGCCGAGCGCGTATAGCTCACGCCGAACCGTGTGCCCCAGGGCGAGATCGGGATCGTGTAGCTGCCGCTGCCGAGGATGCTGCCCTGCGAGCGCGAGCCGTAGAGGATGAGCTTGTCGTCGATCCCGAGCAGGTTGTGGTGGCGCAGGAACAGGATGCCCTGATAGCGCCCGGTGTTGAGCACGCCCTGATTGTCGAAGGAGATCTGCGCGGTGTTGCGCGGCGGTTCGGTCAGCGCGAGATCGAGATCCGTCAGTCCGAAGGTTGCGCCCGCGGCGAGCTGCGCCCGGATCTGCAATTCGTTGAGCCGGTTGAAGATCGAGACCTCGCGATTGAGCGCCGGCGCGTCGACCACCTCGCCCTCCGTGACCGGGACCTGCGAGCGGACATACCAGGGCCAGGTCTGCACCGCCCCGCTGATGCTGACCTTGCCGACGCGGCCCTCGACCAGCTTGACCTTGAGGATGCCGCCGTCGAGCTTCTGCGGCGGCAGCACGGCGCTCGCCGTGATCTGGCCCTTGCCGGCGTAGAGGTCGTTGACCTCCTGGACGAGTTTGCCGATCTCGGCGAGATCGACCTTTCTGCCGAGATAGCGCGCCCGGATGCCGTCGAGCTCGGCGGGGCTGAGAAATTTCGAGTCGTCGAACTCGACCCGCGTCAGCACGACGGTCGCTCCACCAGCCGGAAATTCCAGCCTCGGCCCCGGCGTCGGCGCCACCACGCCCGGGCCGCGCTGGCGCGGCGGCGCGGTCTGGCGCTCGATCTCGCGCCGCTGGCGCGCAGCCTCGTTCTCAAGCGTCTGCGGCAGGACCTGCGCGAGCGCCGGCTCCGCCAGCAAACCGGCGCCGAAACCCAGGACAAAGCAGCGGGCGACGCGTCCGATGCGGATCAAGGCTGCTCCTCGAAACCGGCGAGGTTGACGAGCGGCTTGGGTCGCACGCCGATGCCGGCTGTCGTCGCAGGCTCGTCGGTCTCGCTGGTGCTGCGCCAGCGCCCATCCGTGCCCAGCACGAAGCCGCGCGCGATCGAACCGAAAGAGGCTCCGTTCGACAGAAGCGCGCCAAGCCGGGCGAGATCGCGGCCGATATGCATGCCTTCCGGCGCATCGACGACATCGGTGTCGACGCCGATGATGAAGGCGTTCGTCGCGAGCCGCTTGCCGTTGACGGTCAGCGAGAAGCCGCGATCCCGCGCATAGAGCTGGACGTCATAGCCCGGCACCGGAGCGAGGCTGCGGTTGTTGGCGAGTATCGTCATGATCGGCGTCGTCACGCGCAAGGCGCCGGGAACGAAGGCTTCGGCGATCGAGAACTCGTTCGAGGTCGTGGTCAGCACGCCGTCGACGCTCTCGAAGCGGCCGATCTGGAAACGCTCGGTGTCGATGCGCAGGTCGACGCTCTGGGCCGTGCGCTCGCGCGAGCCGCCGATGTCGAGCATCAGCGGCAGTCCCGCCCCGCCGGGCAGCTGGACGATGTCGGCGGCGATGCGCGTGCCGAGGATGGTGATGCTGTCGCCCGCGCCGAACCGCCCGAACCTGACCGCGTCGGCCGCGTTGGCATTGGTGCTGCGCGCGGCGCCGATGTCGATCGCGATCGAGCCCTGGCCGCTGCGGCCGGCCAGCAGGGTCAACGCATCGCTGGCGATGATGTGCGAGCCGGTGATGTCCGCTTGGGCGATGAGCGAAGCGGAGTGTCCAGCATCGACGAGATCGAAGACGATGCCGCGCGCCTGCAGGCCGATATCACGCCCGCCGGTCAACGTTCCGCCGCGGATCAGGCCCGCCGAGGAGGTGAGCTGGATATCCGCACCGCTGCGCGCCATGCCGAAGGAGAGATCGCCGGCCGCCGAGCCAGTGATCGAACCGGCAGCCGCGAGCGCATCGGCCTGGATCGTGCCGTTCCGGGAGACCAGGGAGATCGCGCCCGAACGCGCTTGCGCGTCGCCGAGCGCGATCCGACCACCGGCGGTTACGGAGAGGTCGTGTGCCGCACCGACGCTGCCGAGCGCCACCCGGCCGCCCGCCGCGAGCTGAGCCGAAGCGCCAGAAGCGAGGCGCGTAATCGACAGGTCTGTCGCGCCTTGCAGCGTCGCAGCGCCGGCCGCATCGACAGTGAGCGCAGTGATGCCGGCGCGGATAGACCGGGCCGAGAAGTCGCCCGCCATGGTCCTGACGCTACCCAGCGAGATCGCATCGGACGCGGACAGGACCGCGCTTGCACTGGTCAGCGCGTCGATCGTCAAGCTCCCGCCATTGGCAGCGAGGCTGGCAGCGCCGCCTGCTGTCAGGCCGTTCGTCACGGAGATCGAGTTTGCGGCGGTCAGTGTCGCGTTCCCGGCCGCATCGATGCTCGCGGCGGTGATCCCGGCGCCGGTCGAGCTGATCGAGAGATCGCCTGCCGTCGTCGTGGCGGTCGCGAGCGTGATCGCCCCCGAAGCCGTCAGGGTCGATGTCGCGCCGGCGCTCAGATGGTCGATCGCAAGCGTTCCGCCTGAAGCCGAGAGGCTGGCGCTGCCGCCCGCGGTCAGGCCATTGGTGACCGAGAGCGAGGTCGCCGCCGCCAGGACGACGTCACCGGCGCCATTGACGGTGGCAGCGATGATGTCCGCCCTCGTCGAGCGGATCGAGAGGTCGCCAGCGCTCGTCGCTGCGCTGCCCAGCGTCACCGTGCCCGAGCCGGACAGGGACGAGGTCGCTCCTGCGCTCAGTGCATTGATGGCGAGCGTCCCGCCGCTGGCGGTGACATTCGCCGCACCGCCAGCCGTCAGGCCGTTCGTGACGGCGATCGCGGTCGCGGCGGTCAACGTGGCACTGCCGGCGGCGTCGATGGTCGTCGCGGTAATGCCGGCTGCCGTCGAGGTGATGGCGAGAGCGCCCGCAGTCGTTGCGGCGCTGCCCAGCGTGACTACGTCCGAGGCGGTGAGCGAGGAAGTCGCACCGGCACTCAAGCTGCCGAGGTCGAGTGTTCCATTGCTGGCGGTCAGTGTAGCCGCGCCGCCTGCCGTCAGGCCGTTCGTCACAGCGATCGAGGTCGCGGCAGCAAGCGTCGCATCGCCAGCCGCATCGATGCCGGTGGCGCTGATGCCGGCGCCGGACGAACTGATCGACAGGTTGCCAACGGTTGTCTCGGCGCTGCCGAGTGTGACAGCGCCCGAGGCGGTGAGCGACGAGTTTGCACCGGCGTTGAGGCTGCCGAGGCCGAGCGTCCCGCTGCTGGCGGTGAGGTTGGCAGCACCACCCGCCGTCAGAGCGTTCGTCACGGCGATCGAGGTGGCAGCTGTCAGCGTCGCGTTGCCGGCGGCATCGACGCTCGTCGCGGTGATGCTCGCGCCGGTCGAGGTGACCGAGAGATCGCCGACACTGGTCTCGATGCTGCCGAGCGTGACTGCGCCCGAGGCGATGAGCGACGAGTTTGCACCGGCGTTGAGGCTGCCGAGGCTGAGCGTCCCGCTGCTGGCGGTGAGGTTGGCAGCACCACCCGCCACCAGAGCGTTCGTCACGGCAATCGAGGTGGCAGCTGTCAGCGTCGCGTTGCCGGCGGCATCGACGCTTGCGGCGCTGATGCTGGCTCCGGTCGAGGAGACCGAGAGATCGCCCGCCGTCGTCGTGGCGCTGCCGAGTGTGATCGGGCCCGAAGCCGTCAGCGAGGAGCTTGCGCCGGCGCTCAGGCTACCGAGACCGAGCGTCCCGCCATTTGCTGCAACGTTCGCCGCGCCTCCTGCGGTCAGGCCATTCGTCACCGAGATCGAGGTCGCTGCGGTCAGTGTCGCATCGCCGGCCGCATCGACGCCTGCGGCGCTGATGCCGGCTCCGGTCGAGGAGACCGAGAGATCGCCAACGCTGGTCTCGACGCTGCCGAGTGTGATCGCGCCCGAAGCCGTGAGTGCGGAACTTGCGCCGGCGCTCAGGCTACCGAGATCGAGCGTCCCGGCGCTGGCGGTGAGGCTGGCTGCACCACCCGCAGTCAAGTTGTTCGCCACCGCGATCGAGGTCGCAGCGCTCAGCGTTGCGTCTTCGGCCGCGGAGATGCTGACAGCGCTGATGCTGGCGCCGGTCGAGGTGATGGTGAGGTCACCCGCCGTGGTCGCGGCCGATCCAATCGAGACCGCGCCGCTTGCTGCGAGCGAGCTGTCTGCGCCTGCGGTCAGGGTTCCGAGCGTCAGGCTGCCATTGCTGGTCGAGAGCTGTGCGCCTGCGCTGCTCGTGACGGTGTCGAAGGTGAGGTTGCCGCCAGCGTTCAACGTGACAGCGCCGGCATCCGCGGCGAGACCGGTCGCGTGAGTAGCGCTTGCCGTCGACAGGTTGACGTTACCGAGAAGGCTGCGCGCGGAGATCGTGGGCGCCGCGAAGGCCAGCGCTGCACTGTCCGTGCCGATGCCGGCTCCGGCGTAGAGCGAGATCACGCCGCCGGCCTGGGAGGCATCGAGCAGAGCGCCGCTGTCGCCATTGCCGGTGATCGCGCCGATTGCGGTCAGTGCGATCGAGGCGCCGCCGGCTGGCGCCGCGAGCGCGCTCGCAATCCGCCCGAGCACAATGGCGCTGTCCGAGGCGAGGCTGACACGGCCTGCAGCGCTGATTTCCGCGTCACCAGCCATCGTGATCCTGGCGCCGATCAGCGAGGCCGCACCGACACTGGAACGCGCCGAGCGCAGGACATCGATCTCGCCGTCGGCGACTATGTCGAGCCCGTTGGTGGCCGCCAGCTCGCCGATGCGGAAGGCGGTCGGCGTCTGTCCGGCCACGGTCGGACCCGAGAGCCAGGCGGAGCCGCCGACGGTGCCGGAGATCTCGCCGGTGGAGCCGACCCGCAGGCCGAGCGCGGCGCTGGCCGAGCCGACATTGCCGGTCGCGCTGAGGCGGATCGACTCGGCCGAGATCGCGACGCCCGGCAGATAGCCCTGGATGCCGCCGGCGCGTGCAGTCAGCGAGGCCGTGCCGGAGGCGAAGATGCGGCCGATCTCGGCAGTGCCGGCATTGGCGACGAGATAGGCATCGCCGGCCGCGGCCGAGGCGGAAACCAGTCGGCCGCCGATCTGGTAGGTCAGCGCCGTCGCGGCGGAGCCGATGCCGCCGCCGCCCGCGACCAGGATCAGGTCGCCATTGGTCTGGATCTGCACCGGGTTGCGCGGCGTCGTGCCGTCCGGCTGCGTGCCGACGACGATCCCCTGCGGCGCCTGCAGGCTGACCGTGCCCGTCGCCGTGATGCGGCCGACCGTCAGCGTGCCGCCTGCCGAGTTTGGCGCACCGGTCGCCTGGACATAGACGTCGCCCTGGGCCGAGGCGGAGAAGGTGCCCGTCGCGTTGATGAAGAGCGGGGCGGTCTGCTTGACGTCGACGCGGGTGAGCGTGACCCCGTTCGGGACGTTATTGAGATCGGTAACGTCGACGAGGCTGCCATCCTGCCGCTGACCGACGAGCTTGACCGTGCCCGGAGTGGTCGCGACCGCGAGCGCGGCGAGCTGGGCGTTGGAGACCGCGCCGCTGCGGATATCCGCCAGCGCGACCTGCACATCCGGAGCGAGCGAGCCGATGCTGCCGGCGGTGTTGAGCGTGACGTCATGGCCGATGACCAGGGCCCGGCCATTGCCGACGACGCCGGGGTCCGGCTGCAGCGCCGAGGTGTTGATTGCCGAGACGAGCTGCCGCTCGGTCCAGACCGCATCGCCCGCGATGCGGTTGGCAAGGCCCGGCGCCACACCCGCGCCGTTCACGCTGAAGCTGTAATTGCTCTCCAGCGTCGCCGGCTTGAAGCGGGCCTGCTCGGTCCAGCCGCTGCCATAGGCGGATTCGAAGACGCCTGCATATTCGGCATAGCGCTCCCGGGCATAGGCCTGGACCTCATGGGCTTGGGCTGGGCGCCCCAGCTTTGCGTCGGCGAAGGCCTGATAGAGCGAGATCGCGGCGGTGGTGAGCTTGAAGACGTTCTCCTTGACGCCGTCGTTGTCGACATCCTCTAGGACGAAGCTGCCGTTGCGGATCAGCGCGGAATACTGCGCATAGCTCTGTGTGACCTGTTTCTCGAAGGTCGTGATGCTGGCCAGGGCCGCGGCATCGGCGCCCTCCGCGGCGGTGAGCTTGAGCGCGCGTGAAACCTTCGAGAGCTGCTCGGCGCTGAGCGCCTGCGCCGCCGTCTGGCCCGAGGCCGAGACGAGCTTGCCGGCATTGACGTCGATGCGGATATCGCCGGTCTTGCTCTCGATCTGCCCGACGCGCAGGTCACCGGCGACCTGGGCGATGCCGATGTCGCCGCGTGCGGTGAGGTTGACGACGCCGTCGACCTGGCTGCCGTTCGGCAATTGCGTCGCGACCGCGCGCATCGTCATCAGGTTCGAGAGCGAGCCGATGCCGCCCTCGTCGCTCACCAGTGTGATGTTGCGGCCGACGATGTTGGTCGACCCCGTCGCCACGGCCTCGAGGCTGCCGGTGGCACGCACATTGATGTTGCCGTAGGCGCCCGGGGTCTGGTCGGCGCGCAGGGCGACCACGCGGGCGCTGCCCGTGATGTCGAGGTTGATGCCGCCGCTGCCGGCCGTGGCGTTGAGCTGCGCGCCCTGGGTCAGAGTCGCCTTGATCGCGGTTGCTTGGGTGCCGATCGAGTCGCGTGCGCTCAGGTTCAGGTTGTTGCTGAGGATCGTGGCGCTGTTCGCCTGGGTGAAGCTGCCACCCGAGGCGGTGATCGTCGTCGTGCCGCTCGGATTGACGATGGTGCCATTCTGCAGGACCGAGCTGTTCGAGGTGATGTTGACTCGGCCCGCTGCATTGCCGGCGAAGCTGATCGCGAACGGGTTATCGGCCTTCACCGAGGTCGTGATCTGGACGAAGGCCCGGGTCGCGTAGTTGTAGTCCCATACCGCTTGCGTTGCGCCCGGCTGAGCGACGAAGTCGTAGTCGCAGTGGTTGATCGCCTGGCCGTTGCAGCCGCCATAGCTCGCCGAGTTGTGGATGAAGTCGAGATGGCCGCCGGTGATCTCCTGCGTCATCCCGACATGGGTGAGGTTGGTCTTGCCCGTCACCACCCGGCCCGACACCGACTCCGCGCTCGGCGACTGCGCATTGCGTGACCACCAATATCTCGGATCCGCCCCCGGATTGGTGCTCGGCGACTGGGCATCGACATAGACCCAGGGATTGCTCGAGGTGCCGGAATCGAAGCGCCAGTAGACGCCCGGAATGTTCGCCTGATTCCGGTTGTCGACGGTCAGGCCTTCCTTCTGCAGCAGGGCCTGCTGTGTCCACTCATAGCGGGTGCCGGCAACGGTTTCGTGCCGGGTTGTATCGCCGGCGATGAAACGGAAGGGGGTGGTGGCGCCGGGGCCGCTCAGGATCGGCTGCGCGCCATTATGCGTCTTGTATTCCGCGATGCCCGAGCCGGGCGTGTAGGCATAAATCGTCGTGTTCGGCCCGGAGGTGATGAGCCGGTCGATGATCGTGATCTTGCTGATGCTCGCGGCGACGCCGACGCCGGTGCCGGTATTGACGCGATTGACGATGAGGTCGCGCCCGGAGTTGTTGATCACGCTGACGTCGCCGTAGCCGCCATTGATCTTGATGGAGCCGAGCGTGTTGGTGCTGATGATCTTCCCGTCGAGCAGCACCGAGCCGCCGCCCGAAGACGCATTCACATCGTCCATGACGAAGCGCCGGTTCACGAAGTCGTAGGAAAGCTGAACGGTCGTGGCCGCCTTCCAGGCCGGATCATCGGGAAACAGGTCGGTCATCTTGACCGTGCTGTAACCGGCATTGAGGTAGGCGTTTCGGCTTCCTTCCAGGCTGTTGGCGATATCCTGGGTGATGGTGACGGAGCGGTTGGTCACACGGCCGGCCTCGATCGAGGCGTTGATGTTGATCGTCGTCGCCTTGATCGCGACCTGGGCGCCGAAGATCTTGGGGGCGCTGCCCGCCACGGTCGGATTGCTCGTGGTATAGGTCGGGATCGTCGGCAGCGCGTAGAAATTGATGCCACGGCCCATATTGTAGTCGCCGGTGCAGTTGGCGCCGGAATCGGCGATGTAACCGGCGCAGTTGCCGAAGAATTGCAGCGACCAGTTGCGTGTCGCGCCCTCGTCCTGCCTGCCATACAGGAAGTAGTTGACGTTGTTGCCATAGCCGGCGGCGGCGGCCAGCGCGTTGGCCGCGGCGATGACCGCCTGGTTGACGTCGAGCGGGCCCGATCCCGGCCTGCCGCCGGGATAGGAGATCGCGCCATCGTACTCCCCCTGCGGCGAGCCGCCGGCATTGAACATGCCGTTGGGCCCGTTCGAGGACACCGCGACCACGCCGTTCGGCACGGTGAGGTTGAACTGCAGCGAGTCGATGCGCTGGCCGGAGAAACCGAACGAGCCCAGCGTATTGTTGATCGAGACAAGGCCGCCGAGATTGGTGACGTCGCTGCCGATCAGCAGGGCCGGCCCCTTGTCGCCGATATCGAGCGAACCGCTATAGGCGTTGTCGATGATGATCGAGGGCGTTGCGTCCGGGTTCGAGCTGCGCGCCAACGATCCGGTGGAGCCGACGATCTGCCCTCCGCTCGACTGCGGGATGTAGGCGCCGCCGTCGAGTATCAGATAGGCGTTGCTGCGGTTGATCACCGTGATCGACGGACCGCCCCTGGCGACGAGCGAGCCGCTGCCCTGAACCGTGCCGGCACTGACGATGACGTTGCCGCCCGCCGCATAGAGCTGGCTGAGCCTGATCGCCTTGACCGGGCCCGCATTGACGCCGGAGATCAGCGTGCTGGCGACCGCGGCTTCATAGCGCGCATTGATATAGGCGACGGGATCGAAGGTCGATGTGAGGCTGGCGGTCACCGGTGCGCCGCTGACGAAGCGGATCGTCGGGCTCTCGTTCGGGCCACACTGGACCGAGGCGTTGGCGCCGCAGCCGATCTCGATGCGCTGCGTGTTGTAGATGCCGGCCGTCGCGGTGCCGTTCATCACCAGGGTCGAGCTCGACGAGCGGCCAGGGCTGCTCGAACCGTTCGTGACCGGGATGAAATAGAGCTGGTAGCCATGGCCGGTGCCGTCGGCCTCGGCGTTGAGCACGCCGTCATAGGCGCCGAGCGTGACATTCTGGGCGCTGGAGATCGTGGTGCCGCTGCCGACCTCGACGCGGGCGTGGTGCTGCAGGTCGGTCGACGCGTCGGCGTCCGGGACGGCGATGAGGCCGCGGACATAGCCGAGCGCGTTCGCGGTGCCTGAGAGCGTGGTCCTGCGCGCGTCCGCGCCGTCGCGGCCGGCGGTGACGTTGACGTCGTAGAGGCCGAGCAGCTCGGAGTTCGTACCGATCAGCACCTTGTTGTCGGTGCGGATGGTGACGTCGGCGTCGGCGAGGCCGACGCCGGCGAGCCCGTAGGTGCTGACATAGGCGTTCGCCGTGACGTCGGCGATCGTATAGGTGCCGAGGTTGATGACGCCGAAGGAGTTCAGCACGACGTTGTTGCCGAGCTTCACGGTATTCGTGAGCGGGTTCTGGGCGGAGCCGGCGCGATAGCGGGCTGACACGCCGGCGCCCTGCAGCAGGCCGCCGGTGGTGAGGGTCGCGGTGTCGTCGCCGTGAAGCTCACTCCAGGCCTGCACGAGGATCGATCCTGGCGCGGCGGTCGGGCTCGTGCCGCCGATCAGGATGACGCCGTCCTTGAGCTCGACCTTGGAGGTGCCGTCGATTCCCGTCCGCGAGGTGGCGCCGGCGCCGTTGATGCCGCCGCCTGCGGCCGCGCGCACGGAATCCCCCAGCTCGAGCTGGGTGAAGGCATTGCGGCTGGTCAGCGCGATCGCCTGCAGGCAGCTCGTCAGATAGCAGCCATTCGTGCCGGGGCCAGCGGCCGTGATGCGGGCGCCTGCGCCGAGCTCGGTCAACACGTCGACATCGGCGTTGTTGCGGGCGAGCGCCGCGCTGGCGCCGAGCGCGGCAGCCTGCAGGCTGTCGACGAGCGCAGCGTAGCGCGTCGAATGGCTGGCGCCGATCGCGGCGAGGCCGGTCAGGACATTTGCATTGGCGCCGATCCGAACGGTCACGTCGGAGGTGTTGGAGGTCGAGCCTTCTGCGCCGGAACCGGCATAGAGGCCGCCGCTGCCGGCCTCGGCCCGGGCGATCTGCGTATCTTCGCCAGTCGCCGTCAGGGTGAAGCGGCCGGTGACGCTCCCGGCCAGGGTGGAGGAGGCTCCGAACGAAGCCGTCGTCGTCGTCACGGCGTCGGCCTGGGCGTTGATCCTGCCGATCGCGGCCGTTCCGGCGACGGTGATGCCGGTCGCTTTGGCCGCTTGCAGCGTGGTGTTCGTCGCGCTGACGGTGGCAGAGCCGGACGACAGACCGATATAGTCGCCGAGCGAGGCCGTCACCGAGGTGGTGTTGCGCGCCTTCGCATCGGTGCCGACGGCGCTGACATAATAGGAGCCCGAGCCGGCGACGGCCGAGGCGGCGGCGGAATAGCCGCCGCGCGCGAAGCCCGAGGTTGCATCCGACAGCCTGACGGCATCGCCCGCAGCCGTGCCGAACACCGAACCGGTCGCGGTGAGCGAGAGCTGGCCGGCGGTGAACTGGTTGGCGATCAGGCTGGCATTGCGCTCGATCTCGGCCTTGACGGTTGCGCCGACCGTGGCGTCGGCAATGGCGGCGCCAACGGCGAGGCCGCCGGCAACCGCGACGCCGAAGGCAGCCGCCTTCGCATCGGGCGAGGCGGTCGCGGACACGGTGATCGTGCCGGTGCCGACATTCGCCCGCGCTCCGGCCCCGACCACGGCGGTGACCTTGGTGGTGTCGCTCGCCTTGGCCTCGGCGCCCGATCCGGCGGCGAGCAGGCCGCCAGCGCCGGCGACGGCGGCGGCATGGGCCGCACCCGTACTGGTCGCCCCAATGGTCAGCCCGGTGCCGGTGAGGCTGGAGCCGCCTGCGTACTTCGCCTCGACCTCGCTTTCGGCACTGCTCTTCGCCAGCGAGATGCCGAGCGCCAGGCCGCCGGCCACGGTGGCACCGAAGGCGTCCGACCGGCTGGTCTGGCTGTTGCTGGCGTTGACGGTGGTCGCGCCGGTCACCGTCAGCGTGCCGCCGAGCGTCGCCTTGACCTCGTTGGAAATCGCGCCGTCGGCCACCGCGGCGCCCGCCGCAGCGGCGAGCCCGCCGGCGCCAGCGCGCGCTTCGACACGCGCGGCAGACCCCGTTCCATCGGTCGAGCTCGCCGAAACTGCGATCGAGCCGGTGTTGACGCTGATCTGGTCGAGGCGCGCCGAGACCTTGTCGCCGATATCGGTATAGGCGGTCGCCGCACCGACGCCCGCCGCGCCGCCGGCTCCGACGCCGCTGGCGATGTTGCTGGTCGTCGTCTTCGACAGGGCCGAAACCGCGACGGAGCCGCTGGTGATGCTGCCGCCGCTGACGCTGGCGCTGGTGCCTGAGCCGGTGCTTTCGAGCAGGGCGGCCGCGCTCTGCGCTGCAGGCGCCGTGATGCGGCTGCGATTGGCGGTGAAGAAGCCGTATTGCTGGGCGGCGTAGTCGCGCACCTCAGCATCCGTCGCCGTGCGGCCGAGGCTGGCGTTGGCTTCCGCCCGATAGGCGTTGATACCTGCCGTGGACAGGGTCAGAACGCCGCTGCTGACGGTGCCATTGGCGAGCAGGCGGGCATAGGCATCATTGGCTGCGCTGCGGATCTGGTCGTCGCTCGCATCCGGCGTCGCAGTGATCACGCGCTCGCGATAGGCGCTGACGCCGGAATCGCTGAGGAGATAACCGACCGCGCCGCCGCTGAGGGCGGTGTAACGGCTCGCCGCCCAGTCGCGCACCTCTGTATCGGATGGATTGGTGATGCCGAGCGCGCTCGCCGCGGAGCTGCGCAACGCGACAGCCCCAGCACTGGTCAAGGTCAGCGTGCCGCCGGAAACCGTGCCATTGGCCAGCAGCTGATTGTAGTCGGTCTGAGCGGCGTCGCGCAGCTCGCTCTCGCTCATCGCCGCGCCGGCCGTTCCGCGATAATTGCGATAGCTGGCGAGCCCGGCGGCGCTCAGGACGAGATCGTTGTTGCCGGCTGTGAGCTGGCCGATACGGGAGAGCGTGCCGCCCCCGCCGGAGGTAAGCTCGCCTTGCGCCGCCGACGGCGTCCCGGTGCCGACCGAGATCAGCGCGACCGAGGCCCCGATCCCGGCCGAGCCGCCGATGCCATAGGTGATCGTCTCGGCGCTGACGGTGCGCTCGGAGGTGGCGGAGGCCGCGACCGTGCCCGGCGCAACCAGGGTCGAGCCCTGGATATCGGCCTGGACCTGGCTGTCGAGGCTCGCGATATTGGCGGCCGCACCGGCGCCGAAGCTGCCATTCGCCCCTGCGGCAGTCTTCGGCGTGATGCTCGTCACCTCGAAAGCGGTAACGCCGATGCCGGCCGCACTGGTGACGCCACCGACGGTCTGCGTCGCGCCCGGCCGGGTCGTGACCCGCGCGCCGTAGAGCCCCGCCCGTGTCTCGTTGTCGACATCGACGAAGCTGACCATGCCGGCGACGCCGGCGAAGCCGCCGGCCGCACCGCCAGCCGCCAGCGTGGTGAAGGCATTTCGGCTCGTGGCCGCGACGGCGAGGCCGCCATTGAGGTTGAGCACGGTCTGGCCGGAGCCGCCGCCGATCGTCGCCAGCGTCGCATTCTTGCTGGTGCCGACGATGAAGGCACTTCCGGCAGCAACGCCGCCGGCAGCGACTGCAACCGTCTGGGCGTGGAAGCCGTTGCGGCTGTCGGCGCTGACGCCGACCCGCCCGGCGGTGACCAGGCCCTGGTCGAGCGCGGCGGTCGTCGAGGCCGCGAAGGTGTTGACGACGCCCAACGCCGCGGCGCCGCCAAGGCCGAGGGCGAAACCGGTCACATTGCTGGCGGCGGATTGCGAGGCGTTCGCAGCGACATCGAGCGCGCTGACGCCGCCGCCGGTATAGCCCGGGGTCGTCGTGCCGGTGGTCGAGTTGGTCAGCGCCGCCCTGGTGCTGCGCTCCATGATGTTGCTGGTGTTGGCGCCGGCAGCGGCGACGCCGCCGATCGCGCCGACGGTGATGAAGGTCGCGGCATAGGAGTGGCTGGCAGCCTCGATCGCGACTGCAGTGCTGTCCGTGCCGGTCAGGCGGATGTCGACCTGGCTCGAATCGATCGTCGCGCTGGTGCTGCCGCCGAGCACATTGCGGATCGGCACGAGCGCGACCGCGCCGGTGATCGGGAAGGCAGCGACGCCGCCGGTGACCGCATTCGCCAGCACCGATTGCTGCGAGGTCGCGATGACGCCGAGGCCATGGACGCTGCGCGCCGTCATCGCCAGCGAGGGCTGTGCCGCGCTCGGGCCGTTGGCCGTGCTCAGGTCGAAGGTGGTGAGGAGCTGGCCTGCGTCGTAGCTCAGCGAGCCGGTGCCGCCGGCACGCGCATCGACGCTGCTGCTGGCGATCGCGGCGGTTGTTGCGCCGCCGATTGTGTTGTTGACGACCGAGACGCCGCCGGCGATGCCGGGGGACGCTGCTGTGGCGCCGAGCGCGCCGGCCGAGACGGTGATCCGGTCGGTATTGGCTGCGAACACGCCGAGGTTGTTGCCGGCGATGATATCGGCGCCGGTGATCGTCGCGCCGACATCGGTGGCGACATTGTTGTTGGCGACCGAGCCGGCAAGGCCGACATTGCGCGACATGGCGAGGCCGATGGCGGTCGTGTCGATCGTCGCAGTCGAGCCGGCGGTGACGACGACGTCACGAGTTGCGCGGATATTTGTTCCGTCGATCTCAGCCGCGACATCATTGGCGATGCTGCTCTCGACGATCGAAAGGCCGACAGCGGCAGCGCCGATGCCGATGGCGAGCGTGCCAGCCCTGCCCTCGATCGCCGATGCCGCCTGCGCCTGGACCGAGACATCGCGGCTCATGATGCTGCCGCCGCTGATGCGGGCGCTGACGACGGCGTCGATCGTCTGCTGCGCGACCGAGGCGACGCCCGCGAACTGGCCGCTCGCGACCCCGAGGCCGACCGCCACGGCCGTGATCAGCGAGCCGTCCTGCGCACGCACGGTCACCGCAGTCGAGCTCGTCAGATCGATATTCTCGATAAGCGCGATGTGGGATTGGCTGATCGTATTGCTGAGGAAGGAGAAACCGAGGTTGTTTTTGCCGGCCTGGACTGCGCCGGCAACGGCGATGATCGACGCTCCAACCGGATTCGCCGCCTCGTCCGCGTTCGTGGAGCGGCCGCTGAAGTCGATCTGGCCGGGGTCGGTATTGGCGAGCCGGCTCGCCAAGGCTGCGTCGAGCGTGCTGTCCTTGCCGCTGTCGGCGACGACGAGCACATCGCCATCCATCGCGATGCGCGACGGAGCACCGGCGGTGTCCATCACGGCCGCGCGTGTCGTCGGGCTGACCTCGTTGATGACGATGGCGCCGACGAGTCCATTGGAGTCCGGCCCGCCGCCACCGGCGATGGCGCTGGAGACGATACGGCTCGAGGTCCGCGCCGCGACGGTCAGCTTGTCGACCGCCGTAAGAGACGTGTCCGTGATCAGCGCGGCGACTGCATCTCGGCCGGAGGGGTCGCCGATCGAAGCATAGGTGAGCGCGACGCCAAGGCCGGCCTGCGCACCGGCATAGGCCGCGCCGCCGCCGATGCCGATATCGGTCGCGCGGTAGGCGTTGACCACGACGTCATTGCCGGTGGAGCCGCCGGAGAGGCCGTTGATCGCCGAATTGCGGATCTGGGCGCTGACGCTGTCGGTGATGAGTCCGATGGCGGCCGAGACGGCGGCAGCGCCGCTGTTGGGGCGGGCCATAGCAATGCTGACGCCGACCACGGTCTGGCGGCCGCCGGCGAGCGCCTGCACGAAGGTATCGCCGGCGCGGCTGATGATCGTATCGGCGATCCGCGCATCGGTGCTGTTGTCGAAGGCGCCGATCGCGACCGCGCCCGAGAGCGCACCGCTGAGCGGGCTCGAGCGGCCGGTCAGGTTGAGCGCCGCCGAGCCGGAGGCGACCTCGGCAATGGTGGCGTTCGTCGCCGAGATATCAGTATTGACGACACCGCTATCCTTGCCGATGACGGCCGCGCCGTCGATCCAGGCGGAGGTGCCGAGCGTCGTCGTGGCGACGGCGGCGCTGCCGGCCGCGGTCAGGCTGATGCTGCTGCCGGCGCCGGAACGCAGCACCGCCGCATCGGTCTTGCCTTCGGCGGCGATGCCCTTGAAGAAGCTGAGCTTGGAGGCGTTGGGGTCGGAGATCGCTGCGGCGAGCGAGGCGACCAGCATCCGCCCGTCGGTCACTGCCTCGACATCGAGCGAGCGCGCCGTGATCAGCCCGCGTGCATAGCCGCTGCCGAGCCGGTTATCCGACAGGTCGGCTGAGTTGTTGCCGACATAGGCCCGCGTCACCGCGGCGCTATCGAGCGCGGCGACCGAAACACCGACGGAATTGGCGCCGCCATAGGTGACGGCGCCGGTCAGCGCGAAGAGCGAGACGAACTGGCGGGCGTTGATATCGATCGAGGTGACGTCGATCGTCGCCTGGTTGCTGATCGAGGCGAGCGTCTGGTTGTCGATGCCGACCAGCGCGACCATGCCGTTGGCGGCGAAGTCGCCGGCTGCCTTGCCCGAGGTCGGGGCGAGCGCAAAAATCTTGTCTTCGGTCTTCGCCGTGACCGCGAGTTCGAGCGCGGTGATCGTGACCCCGGCGCCGACGGCGGCGACGGTGCGGCTCTCGCGCTGCAGGTCCATATAGGAGCCGCCGACCGCCGAGCCGGCTCCACCCGAGGTGCCGGTGCCAGAGAAGATGCCGTAATTGCCGGCGACGTCGATCGTCTCCGTCTTCGTGCTGGCCGCGATGGTGACGACCTTGTCGAAGCTCTGCAGCGCACCCGTGCCGAGCGCGACATTCCAGGAACCGAGGCCGTTGTTCTGGCGCAGGCGCGCGCCGGGGCCGACATAAGCCTCGGTCTCATTGGCGATCTTGTAGTAGCTGACGGCGCCGGCGAGGCCGAGCTGGCTCGATTCCGACGTGGCGCTGGCATAGCTCGTCAGGATGTTGCCGGCGACGCCGAAGGTGCCGTTCAGATGCGACAGCGTCTCGCCGAAGCCGGCCCAGTTGGTCCAGGTGTTCGCGATCGGAACAGCCGTCGTCGCGGAGACGCCGATGCGGTCGGAGTCGACGGTGACGCCGGCGCCGATCGAGGCGCGCGAGGTATGGCGGAAGTCACCGTAAACGACGCCGGCCGAGATCGCGACCAGCGCCTCGGGATTTACGGCGGTCGGGTTCTTCGAGTTCGAACTGAGGCCGGAATCGGCCGCGACGCGAACCGCGAAGTCGCGGACATCGCTGACCACTGCGGTCTTCGTGGCATAAATCGTCGGGGCGGTGCCGCCTGCATCGGCCGCGATCGAGGCGACGGCCGAGAGATCGCTCTGCGCCAGGGTGATCGAGCTGCCGAACTTGCCGATCTCGCGCGAGCCGAGCCGGGACATCAGCGGCCCGAACACCTCGTTGGCGCCGCCGGCGACGCCAACGAGGCCGAGCAGCATGTTTTCGCCGAGCGTCACCGCCGAGGAGGTCGAATTCTTGCTGGTGTCCGACAGGGCCTCGACCGTGACGGTGCCGACGCGGTTGCCGCTGCCGCCGAGCGAAGCCCCGAGCCTCGCCTCCGCACTCGCCTTGATATCGGAATAGCCCAGGGACAGGCCGACCATGCCGCCGCTGACCGACATCGCGGTGGCCGAGGTCGAGAACGCGTTCTCGTTGATCGCCGAAACCCGCACATTGCTCAGCGAGGACGACAGCGTGACGGTCGCTCCGGAACTGACGATAGCCTTGGTCTCGATATCCGTCGTACCGACCGCAAGCGCGAGATCGGCAAGGGTCTGTCCCGCGGACATGGCAAGCGCCGTCGCGCCCAGCGTCGCCTCGTTCTTCGCCTCGACCGTCAGGTTGCGGCCGATCGTCAGCGACGCCCTCGACTCGACCTCGGCGGTCACCCGCGCCTTCAGCTCGGCATAGGTCACCGCCATCGCCGCCGGAGAGAGTGCCGTGACCGAGATCGACGGCAGGGTCGCTTCCTGCGAGCCGGTCGCGCTGATGACGATGTCGCGCGTCGCGGTGATCGAAGCCCCGTTCTTGACCGAGACCCGGGCGGTGATGTCGCTCGCGACATAGCCGCCATTGAGGCCGGTCAGGATGGACAGGTTGGTCAGCCCGGCGAACAGCGCGATGCCGGGGCCGGGATTGATGAAGGAGGAGACGCCGGTCGCATCCGCCATGAGCTTGACGTCGCGGCCGGTGATCGTGCCGTAGATGTCGATGGTCGCATCGGCCGTCGCCTTGCCGGAATTGCGCCTGTCGGTGGCGCTCGCGATCAGCGTGACGTCGCCGGCCGTATAGCCGCTGCCGGCGCTGACGCCGGCCAGCAACTGGCCGGAGACGGTGATCTGCCGCGCCTCCAGCGTGATGTTGCCGGAGTGGCCGAGGCTGGGGTTGCCCGCCGACAGCTCGCCGCCATTGGCGTTGCGATTGAAATTGCGGGTGTCGATGATCCCATCGCCGAGGATGGTGATGCTGTTGGTCGCCTCCAGCGACACATTCGCGCCGTTGGTGATCATGTTGGCGCTGCCGCCGGTGCCGATCACGATGTCGGTCGGATCGATAAAGAGCAGGCCGGCCTTGCCGTTGCGGGCGGAGAGGTCGACGTCGATCGCGCCGAGCGTGACCGTCTGCTTGGCGCTGAGCTCGAGGAACGCGCCGTCGCCGCTGGTGCCGGCCCGGCCGCGGAACACGGCGCCCGAGGTGACATCGAGATTGGTGCCGGCGAACACGATTGCCGAGCCGGCCTTGCCTGCGACGTCGCGCGCCGCGCTGACGTCGATCGTCGCGCCGCGGGCGATCGCGATCGCCGCGTCGGAGGTGATCGAGACCTTGCCGCCGTCACCGGTATTGACGGCGACTGCCGGTGTCGCGCCGGCCGGACGTGGAGCGGGAGCAGTGCCCGTTGCCGTGATCTTCGCCGACGATGCGATCGTGGTGCCCTTGCCCGAGCGGATGGCGACGGTGCCGGCGGCGCGCCGCGCCGTGGCGTTGGCACTGAGTTGGCCGGAGACGCTGACGGTCCCGGCCGCGAGGATCTCGATGCCGCCGCCCTTGCGCGCGACCATGGCCGAGCCGTGCCGGATGCCGGCCGTGTTGACGCTCTGCGAGAAGGCGGTGCGATGCCGCTCGCGGCGCTCGGCGATGTCGACCGGGGCGGCGTTCGCCTTGATCTGCCCGGCGACGCTGACGGAATGGCCGTTCAGCGAGACGCCGCGCCGCGCATTGATCGCGCCATCGATCATGATCTTGCCGTCCGGCGAGATCGGCACGTCGTTGGCCCGAAGCCTTGCAGCCATCGTCTCGTTGATGGTGCCGTCAGGGCCGATCACCTGGTCGAGGAATTCGCGTGTCGGCGTGTTGACCGTTAGCCGGCCGGTGTTGATGACGCCGCTCGGCCCGACGGTGAAGCCGGCCGAATCCGAGAAGTAGACATGGCCGCCGATCTGGCCGTTCCGGTAGGAATTCAGGATGCCGTTGATGACCACCGGCCCGTCGCGGACGATGTTGACCAGCGCGCCGGTGCCTTGCGGCAGATGCATGTTGACGGTCGAACCGGCGCCCTGCTCGAAGCGCGAGAACGAGTTGTAGCCTGCGCCGGCGGAGATCGTCTTGGTCGTGATCGTCGTGATGCTGCCGCTGACCGCGACATTGGTCTGCGTGCGCCCATCAGGTGTGATGACGTTCTGGGCGAAGGCGGGCGCGTTCCAGAGCGCGAGCGCCATCGCCTGCCCGACGAGGCAGCGTTGGCGCAGCGAGGCGAGAACGGAGCGCTGTTGGCTGGGAGCCGTCACGTGACGCAACACCGATCCGCCGGTTCGGGTGGCGGTCTGCGAGCGGGCTGTGCGGCGCCGGGCCATAGTCAGAGCCGTTCCTTGGCGAGCGCTTCGATCGCCTGGTCGAGGCCGCGGACGGACAAGGGCAAAGCAAGATCGCGCCCGGCAGCGTCCCTGAAGACGATCCGGCCGGCTTCGGCGGCTTTGCGCCATTGCTTGACGACATCGTCGCCGAGCGGCGCATCGGCGAAGCAGCCGCTCGGAATGCAGCGCCGCCAGCCGAGCTCGAGCGGCTTTGTATCCTTCTCACCGATGGTGATCTGTACGACGCTCGGGAAGGTGACGCTGACCGGCATCACGGCGGTGACGCGCAGCGGCTCGCCCGCGGCGGCACGGCCGATGGCGATCTGGGCGATCGGCGCCTGCTGACCCTGGCTCTGCAGGATCTGCGCAACCTCGCAGATGCGGCTCGCCTTGGCGGCTTCGGACACGCGCTGGCAGCGCAGCACCCAGTCGGCGAAGCTCGCCGTGGTGCTGCTGGGCTCGGTCGAAACCGGCTGAACGGCGGGTGCTGCCGCCGGGGAGGGGGAGCTGGTGGGCTTCGGGGCCGCCGGCTGCGCCACAGCGGACGCTGCACCCATGGCAAGAGCTGCGCCCAGGATCCCAAGTCGCGTTCGCACTGCCGTTAAGCCCCCACCTGAACCATTCGCCGATGCCTCGCACCCGCGACAGCTCCTCGCTTGGCGAGGGAACGCCGCGCTTGGAACGCTGGAGATTTCTCAAATTGCTCGTAACTGCGCAATATGAGAGTCAAAAATGGTCACACCAATCCTGACGGATTAACCCTTTTGATCAAGGCGCTGCGGGCCCGATGCGAACAGCCGTTCACGTCCGCGCCGCATGCCGGCGAGTTTCGTCCACTCAGGCGACCGTCTGGCGCGATCGGCCCTGCGGTCCGACAAGCGCGATCAGGAGCGCGCTGAGGCTCACGGCAGCCGCGATCAGCCCGAACATGCTCCAGACCCCGACCTGTTGGATGAGCGCGAAGAAGACCAGGGGCACGAAGATCGAGACGAAGCGGCCCAGAGCCCAGGCCATGGCGGTCCGCGATGCGCGCAGTTCGGTCGGGATGATCTCGGCTGCGTAGATGGCAAGGACGCTGGCATAGACGGCACTCGCCAGCGCAAAGGCGATGCCGATGCTGACCAGGGGCAGGAAGCTGGTGGCAACCGCGAAGGACAGGCCGAGGGCGGCCATCGCCGCTGCTGCGAAGATCAGGCTTGCCTTGCGGCCGATCCGGTCGATCACCGGGGCGACGAGAAGATTGCCCAGAGCCGGCCCGAACATGATCAGGCCGGCCGCGACCACGGAATCGCCGATGCTGAACTGCTTAGCCACCATCACGGCGCCGCTCATCAGCGGAAAGCCAATCGTCGCCCAGGGAGCGAGCACGTAGAGGCAGCAGAGCAGGAGGAGCCGGCGCCGGGCGTCGATCGGTACCGGTGCTGTCTGCCTGGCCTCGTCAGAGGCCGGCGCAAGAGGGCCGGTTAAGCGGCCGCCGCCGAAGCGTCGCAAGGCAGCTTCGGCCTCGGCAAGGCGGCCCGCGGCAGCAAGCCAGCGCGGCGATTCCGGCAGGAGCTGGAGCAGGGCCGCGGCGACGAGGGCGAGTAATGCGCCGGATCCGAGCGCCCAGCGCCAGCCCTCTAGGCCCCAGGCCGTCGGCGAGGTGGCGCGCATCAGGAAGATGATCGCCGGCGCCCCCAAGAAGGCAAGGCCGGCGCACAGGCAGGACAGCGTCCCGCGCCAGCGCGGCGGCATCACATCGGCCATATAGGCGGCGATCAGCGGCGGGCACGCTCCGATGCCGAGACCCGACAGGAAACGGAAGCCGATCAGGTTGACAGGATCATGGCCCGCCGCCGCGCCGAGCGAGCCGAGCGCGATCATGACGAGCGCTGCCTGCAGCGCGATCCGGCGGCCGATCCGGTCGCCGAGTATGCCGAAGATCGGGGCGCCGACCGCGCCGCCGGCGAAGATCGCCGCGAGGAACAGCGACAGCTCGGTCTGCGTCATGCTGCGCGGCGGCGCCTGGAACACCGCCCCGAGCGCATTGCCGAGCGCGACCTCGGCGATGTCGGCAAAGAGCGCCAGCGTCAGGACGCAGAACAGCGCGAGCCGCAGCCGGCCGAGCGGCAAGGCGTCGAGGCGCTCGGCGATGGCGCGGCCCGGAGCATTTGCAGATTCCGCCCTGCTCAGCACGCCGGGCTCTCCGCGATCTCGCGACCGGCTTGCGTCGCGCCCAGGGCGGGATCATCGGGCGCGACACCTGCGATGGCCTGCGCGAAAGCGGCGCCGAGGATGGCGAGCTTGGTGGCCTGGAACCGCGCGTACTCTTCACGGAAGCGACGCGACAACCAGATCGGCGAGCGGCCCGGGGCTCCGCTCCAGCCGATGCTGCCCATGGCCATCGCCTCCGCCAGCGTTCGGCCGGTATGCGTACGCGAGAGGTTGAATGGGCGGGCGAGCGCCGAGACCGAGGTCACGTCCGTCAGCGCTCTGTCCGCGTCACGCGGCGTCGTCATGTCCATACCGGCGATCAGGCGGTCCATCAGGTTGCCGCCCTCATCCACCGAGCCGAAGACCGCATAGCTCGGCGGCGGTGTGCGGATCGCCTCGCAGGAGAGCAGGGCATCTGCAGTCGCCGGCTCGAGCTGGAGCAGGATGGACTCGCCGGCACCCCCCCGCAAGCGCGCCGCGCTGGCACCGCCATCGAGCAAATCGCGCGCCGCCAGATGGATGGCGTACCATTCGATCAGCGCCTGCAGCGTGGCCGGCGCGGGCTGCACCAGATCGACCTGCACCTTCGTCGGCTGGACCAGGCCATATTGCAGCGCCTCGACGAAGAAGGCGGCGGCGGTATTCCGGCTCGCCAGCCCGTGAGTGAGTGCCTGTTCGACGAAGTCCCGTCGCGACAATCCGGGTCGGCCGACTGAAAGTCCCCGGAAGTAGTGGGAGAGGACAGCGTGCGACATCAGCCAGCGCTGCTGAGTCGAGAATTGCGAGGCCAAGCGTGGTGCGACGGCCTGCACCGCCAGGAAACCCTGGGCCAGACGATGCGCGGCGTGATCGAAGCGCGGATGGGCGAGCAGCCGCTCGATCTCCGCTTCCAGCCCCTGCATCAAGCCTCCCGCCCGCAGCGCTCGCACGCGCCCGTCGAACATGCCGGTCCGATACGGTGCGGTACAGCGGGGCAACCGGCTCCGGAGGCCTGGCCTTGCCGTCAGTTTTGAACAGCCGTTCACAAACAGCAGGCTAATGCCCGCTTTCGGCCAAGGCGTGTCTTCGCCGCAACGGATCACCGATCGCTTCAACCCGTCAGGTCGTGGGCTCCGTCGCTCCGTGAAGCAGTGCGCGGACCATGCTGCGATAGCGCTGGTGAAGCTGGGTCGGATCGATTGGAGGCAGGCTCTGATTGGTGCCGCGCGCGCCGTCGGCGAGCAATTGCGCCAGGGCCTCGGCGCCGACATCCGCTTTGACTCGCAGGACGCGGTTCGCCTGCAGCTCGGCGATGAAGCCCGCGAGCTCGGCCTGGAAGCCGGCCGCGGAGGCGATCATGATGTCGCGGCAGCGCCGGAAAGCCTGGTCGTTGAGCTCGATGGCGTGGGGCGAGGTCGAAAGGCGCCGGCGCGTATTGCCGTAGCGCGTGTCGAGGATGGTCGCCAGGATCTCGCTCGGGTCACGCCCTGCCGCCAAAGCGGCCCGCCCGGCGGCCATGCCGATCTCGACCGCCTGAGCGTTGACGTTCTCGATCAGGAAACGAAAGGCGTCTTCCTTGCTGCTGAAGTAATTGTAGAGCGTGCGCCGGGTGACATCGACGGCCTTGGCGAGGCCGGTCATGGTCAACTGCTCATAGCCATGGTCGAGGAACGCCCGTTCCAGTCGCGAGGTGAGCTCGGCCCGTGTGACCATTTACATCCGTCCGCTTGCTCGCCGGATCGTCAGCACGGCGGGCGAACACGCTCCGACGATTCGGCTCCCCTTCTTGCCTCGATTTCCTGGCGAGCTGCAATCAGGCGTTTGCCGGCTTGGCGGTGCGGACTTGGGGCCATGAAGCAGGTTAAGGGCTGCGCAGGCCAGGTTCAGCCGAGCTTGGCATCTTACACAATCCCGAAATCCGCGAGCGCAACCGGCTCGCGGGTGCGGCCGGCCTGGTCGATCGCCAGGCAGAGGGCGACCGCGTTGCGCGCCTCAGTGAGGCTCAGCGTCTCCGGGGCGCCGGCAAAGGATGCGAGCGCCTGCGCGAGGTTCTGTTCGAGCTCGAACAGCTCGCCCGAGAAGGCGATGGCACGCTCGCCGGCATCGCTCGCGCCGGCCGCCTGGACCCAGAGCGAGAAGCTCGGATGCTCGGCTCGGTCGAAGGCGCCGCTCCAGCTCGTGCGGATCGCGCCCGTGCTGCCGGCTATCTCGAGCAGGGAATGGTGCTGGAAGCCGGCGAGGCACTGCGTCACCAGCGCCGTCGAGCCGTCCGGCCAGTCGAGCAGGGCCGAGAGTGTCTGCGCCATCGCCGAGCCGTCGCTAGCGCGCGCGATGACGCGATGCGGCAGGCCGTTCTCCCGCGCATACCACATCACGAGATCGACGAAGTGGACCAGCTCTTCCAGGCTGTAGGAGCCGACGCGGGCCTGATCCTGCCGCCAGCCGCCGGAGCCCGGCCGGAACGGGCGGCGAAAGAGCGAGAGATGCTGGTGGGTGACCTGCCCGATCTCGCCTCCGGCGATGATCTCGCGGACCTGTCGCCATTGCTGCGACACCCGCAATTCGTGATTGACCGCGACCTTGCGCCCGCACTCCTGCGCCGCGGCGAGAACGGCGTCGCATTCGGCCAGCGTAGTGCCGAGCGGCTTCTCCAGGATGACGTGCTTGCCCGCCTTCAGGGCTTCGACGGCGTAGCGCGCGTGCAGGTGGTTCGGCGCCGTGATCGCGACGACGTCGAGCGGCAGGGCGATCAGATTCTCGAAGCTGCGGACGAGCGCGGCCTCGGGATGGGCGGAGGCGGCGGCTTCGGCGGTCGCGTCGCCATGGCAGAAAATCGCCGCGAGCTCCGCGCCCGGCAACCGCTTATAGACCTGCGCATGCAGGCGCCCCCAGGCACCGAAACCGGCAAGCCCGATCCGCATCGCGCTCATGCCTTTTTGGTCGCTATGCCGGCGGCGACGCCATGGAAGCGCGCCGCGGCGGCATCGGCATTGCGTAGCAGCAGGGAGAAATCATTGGCGACCGAGACGAAGTCGAAGCCCGAGCGGATATGGCGCTCGGCGATCTCGTCATTGGGCGCGAGCGCACCGACCGCCTTGTCGGAGGGCCGGCAGCGCCTGAGCCCGTCCTCGATGGCAGCGGTCACGTCGGGATGGGCCGCCTGCCCCGGCAGGCCCATGCTGGCGGCAAGATCCCCCGGTCCGAAGAAGACAGCGTCGACGCCATCCACCGCGGCGATCTCCTCGCAGCTGTCGAGTGCTTCCTTGGTCTCGATCTGCACGATCAGGAAGAGCGACTGGCTCGCCTGCGCCGCATAGTCCTTAAAGCGGGTATAGCGGCTGGCCCGGTGCATCGCTGCGATGCCGCGGACGCCGTTCGGCGGATAGCGCAGCGACTGGACGGCGCGGGCGGCTTCCTCCGGCGTTTGCACGAAGGGCAGCATCAGCGTGGCGATGCCGGCGTCGAGATGCTGCTTGATCAGCAGGGGATCGTTCCAGAGCAGCCGCACGATCGGCACGGTCGGCGTCGCGGCAATGGCGCGGCAATGCGCCATCGCATCGTGCAGCGAGACCGGCGCATGCTCGCCGTCGACCAACAGCCAGTCATAGCCGGACCAGCCGAGCGCCTCCGTCGCATCGACGCTGTTCAGCATCGACCAGATGCCGACGAGCGGACGGCCCTGACGCATCGCCTCGCGGAACGGGTTTGGCCGGGTGGCGTGGATATCGCTGGCAGTCATGGACGTCTCTCCCGGAGATGGCTGATCGATGAGCGTGAAAGAGCTGGCGCATGGCGTTCGGCGCGGTCTAAGCCGACATGAGGACGAGCCGGAGCGCATGGGACATGGCCTACCCGTCGGATGAAGTCGTCATCACCGCCGTCAGGGCGGTGGCGGTGCGTGCTCCGATCGAGACGCATGTGCGGACCTCCTTCGGCATCATGCGCGACCGGCCCGCCGTCTTCGTCGAGGTCGAGGACGAGAGCGGCCATCGCGGCCTCGGCGAGATCTGGTGCAATTTCCCCTCGGTCGGCGCCGAGCACCGGGCGCGCCTCGTATTGGAGACGGCCGGGCCGCTGCTGCAGCAGCTCTCGCCGCTGCCGGTCGGCGAGATCTTCGCAAGGCTGATGGACAGACTGCACGTCCTCGCCATCCAGTCCGGCGAATGGGGACCGCTGCGCCAGGTCTGCGCCGGTCTCGACATCGCTTGCCATGATCTGGCAGCGCGGCGCGCGGGGCTGCCGCTCTATGCCTATCTCGACGGGCAGGCCTCGGCCTCGATCGCTGCCTATGCCAGCGGCATCGGGCCGGAAGCGCCGGCCGAGATCGCGGCGCGCGAGCTGGCGCGCGGGCATGAGAGCTTCAAGCTCAAGGTCGGCTTCGGCACCGACACCGATATGCGCTCGCTCGACGCGATCCGCGACGCGATCGGCGAGCGCCGCCTGATGATCGATGCCAATCAGGGCTGGAGCCTCGATCAGGCCATCACGCATGGCAGGAGATTTGCCGGCTACGAACTGGCTTGGCTGGAGGAACCCTTGCGGGCCGATCGGCCGCGCGACGAATGGCAGGCCCTGCACGAAGATTTGCCGATCGCGATCGCGGCTGGCGAGAACATGAACGCGGTCGCGGAGTTCCAGGCGGCCATTGCCTCGGGGATTTTCCGCTTCCTGCAGCCGGATGCGGCGAAATGGGGCGGCCTCAGCGGGTGCCTTTCGGTGGCCAAAGCTGCCCGCGCGGCGGGCCTCGTCTATTGTCCGCATTATCTCGGCGGCGGCATCGGCCTGCTCGCCTCGGCGCATCTGCTGGCGGCGGCGGGCGGCGAGGGCCTGCTGGAGATCGACACGAACCCGAACCCGCTGCGCGACAAGCTCATCGCCGGGCTGATGCCGCTTTCGGGAGGCCGGGTGACGCTGAGCGAGCGGCCGGGCATCGGCCTCGCGGACGATCTGGACGGCATCGTTGCGCGCGCAGCGTAGGGCCGGGCTCACGTGCTGCCCCGCCTCACCAGCTCGAAGCCGAGGTCATGAACGCCGCCGGTCGGCAGGCGGCCGGCGATGCGCTCGCGCAGCAGCTCGGCGATCTTGAGGCCGATCGCCCGCCGCGGCAGGCTGACCGTGCTCAGGCCTGGCTCGCAGGCGGCGGCGAAGTCGACATCGCCGACCCCGCAGATCTTTAGCCGGTCCGGCACGGACCAGCCCAGGCGCCGGGCCTCGAACAGGGCGCCGAGCGCCACGACATCGTTAGTACATAGCACCGCATCGACATCGGGATGCCCCGCCATCAGCTCCGCAAAAGCCTTGGCGCCCCGGACTGAGGTCGGCAGGCCGGGGAGCTGCACCTCGGCCGGGGCCTCGTAGCCGATGCTCAGCGCCGTCTCGAAGAAGCCGGCCCGCCTGGCATCGGCCCGGTAATCGCGCTGGTGCATGGCGCCGACGAAGCCAAGCCGCCTGGCGCCACGTTCCTTGAAGTGCCGGGCGACCGCGACGCCGATATCGCGCTGGGAGAAGCCGACGGCCGTGTCGATCGGATTGTCGGTCAGCTCCCACATCTCGACGATCGGTACGTCGGTATCGAGCAGCGCGCGCATCGCGCCGCGGCTGTGCCGGCAGCCGGTGATGACCAGCGCGGCCGGCGACCAGGCCAGCATCGAGGCGATCAGCCGCTCCTCGCTCTCCAGCTCGTAATGGCTGTTGCCGATCAGGAGCTGGTAGCCGGCGCCGGCCAGGCCTTCCTCGATCGCTTCGAGCGTCACCGAGAAGAAGGCGTTGATCATCGAGGGGATGATCACGCCGATCGTCTTGCTGCGGGCGCTGGCGAGCGCGCCCGCCATCAGGTTAGGCCGATAGGACAGATGATCGACCGCCGCCTCGATCTTGCCGCGGACCTGGGGCGAGACGAGCTCGGGCTGGCGCAAGGCGCGCGAGACGGTCGCGGTCGAGACGCCGGCGACGCGAGCGACATCCGCCATGCGCGGCCGCGCCGTGCCGAGCCGCTCGCGCGGCGCGGCAGCCGGCTTCGTCCCGTCGGCGCCCTTTCCGCCCTTCATCAGAAAATCCCCGGCTCGGCCGTTGGCGGGCCGTGTTCGAGGAAGTCGAAATCGCAGCCCTTGTCAGCCTGCGTCACCGTGCGCTGGAACAGCATGCCGTAGCCGCGGCCGTAGTGGGGCGGCGGCGGCGTCCAGGCGGCCTTGCGCCGGGCGAGCTCGGCCTCGTCGACCAGCATGTCGAGGCGCCGGTTCGGCACGTCGAGCACGATCTCGTCGCCGGTCTGCACCAAGGCGAGGGGCCCGCCGACATGCGATTCCGGCGCGACATGCAGGACGCAGGTGCCGTAATGGGTGCCGCTCATCCGCGCATCGGAGATGCGGACCATGTCGCGCACGCCCTTGGCGAGCAGCTTCTTCGGCAGCGCGAGCGCTCCCCATTCCGGCATCCCTGGCGCGCCGACCGGACCGGCGCCGCGCAGGATCAGCACGCTGGTCTCGTCGACATCGAGATCGGGATCCTCGACGCCCTTGGCGAGAGCTGCGGGGCCGTCGAAGACGACCGCCTTGCCGCGATGGACCAGAAGCTCAGGCGTCGCGGCCGACGGTTTGATCACGGCGCCATCGGGCGCGAGATTGCCACGCAACACGGCGATGGCGCGCATCTCGCTGACCGGGTTCGAGAGCGGCCGGATGATGTCCTCGTCGACGATCCGCGTCCGCTCCAGCGCCTCGCCCAGCGTCTGCCCGAGGACGTTGCGGGCGCCAAGATCGAGCCGGTCCTTCAATCGCGACATCAGCCCGCCGAGGCCGCCGGCGAAGTAGAAATCCTCCATCAGGTAATTCCCCGCCGGGAAGATGTTGGCGAGAATCGGGGTCTCACGCGCGGCCGCGTCGAAATCGTCGAGTGAGATCGACAGGCCGGCCCGCCGGGCGATGGCGATGAAATGGATCGCCGCATTGGTCGAGCCCGACAGGGCGACGTCGACATGCAGCGCGTTGCGCACCGAGCCCTGCGTCAGGAGCTGCGAGGGCTTGAGGTCTTCCCAGACCATCTCGACGATCCGCTCGCCGCAAGCCGAGGCCATGCGGGTATGGGCGGAATCCATGGCGGGGATGCTCGAGGCAAAGGGCAATGTCAGCCCGAGCGCATCGACGATCGAGGTCATTGTCGAGGCCGTGCCCATGGTGTTGCAGGTGCCAGGCGAGCGTGTCGAGATGCCCTCGATCTCGACCAGCTCGCTCTCGTCGAGCTTCCCGGCCCGGTACTCGTTCCAGTATTTCATCGTATGCGTGCCGGCCCCGACACGCGTGCCGCGCCAGCTGCTGTTGAGCATCGGCCCGGCCGGGCAGAAGATCGCCGGCAGGTCCATGCTGAGCGCGCCCATCAGCAGGCCGGGCGTGGTCTTGTCGCAGCCCCCGAGCAGGACAGCGCCATCGATCGGGTGCTGGCGCAGCAGCTCCTCCGCCTCCATGGCGAGGAAGTTGCGGTAGAGCATGGTGGTCGGCTTCACCATGACCTCGCCGAGCGACAAAGCCGGCAATTCGACCGGGTGGCCACCGGCGCGGATGACCCCGCGCTTCACCGCCTCGGCTCGCTCGCGCAAATGGGCGTGGCAGGGAGAGAGATCGCTCCAGGTGTTCAGGATCGCGATCACCGGCCGCCCCATGAACTCTTCGCGGCGCAGGCCCATCTGCTGCATGCGCTGGCGATGGGCGAAGGCGCGCATGCCTTGCGCCGAATACCAGCGCGCGCTGCGCAATTCTTCAGGGCGGCGGGACGGCAACGGCGTCGACTCCTCGGTGGGGCGAGGATTTAAATGACATCGCTTTCATGAGCCTGTCAATCGAATGAAATGCACCGCAAGTTGTATGAAAATGGCGAATTCGTGCTCACACAATGCCGCCTTGACCGACCGAATGTAACCGCTATCATCGTTGTTGAAGCTCGCCCGGAGAGGCGGGGCACCAGATCATTTCAGGGAGGGCGGCATGGACCGCAGAACACTGATCAAGAGCGGCCTTGCCGCGGCTGGAACGGTCGCGATGCCGGCCTATCTGCGGGCGCAATCGAACCGCAAGCTCAGCATCCTGACCTGGAACATCGCCGACCAGGAGGCGCTGTTCAAAGAGGAGTTTGCCGACTTCAAGGCGCAAAATCCCGGCGTCGAGATCGAGTGGCTCGACAAGAAGGGGCCGGAGCTGCCGGCCTTCTACCAGACGCAGCTCGTCGCCGGCACCGCGCCCGATATCGTCGATCTCCAGGGTGCGATCTGGGTGGAATGGGCCGCGAACGGCGCCCTGCTCGACCTGACACCCTATATGCAGAAGGAGCCGGATGTCGCCAAGCTCTACAACCAGGATTACCTGGCGAGCTTCGTCTACGACAAGAAGAACTACGTCGTTCCGTTCTACATCGCCAAGACGTTGCTGTTCTACAACAAGACGATGTTCAAGGAGGCGGGCCTGGCGGATGCGCCCAAGTCCTTCGACGAGATCGTCAATTTCAGCCAGGCGATGGCCAAGGGTGAGAAGACCGGTTTCCTGACGCTGAATTTCGACTGGCTGTACTGGCCGCTGATGCAGATGAACGGCGTCGAGCTGCTGAAGCCGGATATGAAGACGCCGGCCTTCAATACGCCGAAGACGATCGAGGTTTTGGAGAAGCTTGCCAAGGCGACGGCGTCCGGCGGCATCAACAAGATCGCCTGGACCGGGCGCTGGGTCGAGCCGAACGGCGCCTTCGCCTCCGGCAATGTCGGCATGCTGCAGGCCCATTCGGCCTCGTATTTCTTCGTCAAGGGTCAGGCGCCCTGGGTCAATCCCGACACGCTCGGCGCGGCCCAGAACCCCGGCAACTGGTCGACCCCGACCAATCACGGCTTCGCCATCTCGAAATCGTCGAAGAACCCGGATCTCGCCTGGGCGCTGGTCAAGCACATGACCGGCAACAAATGGGCGACCGAGTTCTCGGTGCGCCGCCGCATCCTCACCGGCAACCTCGCCGCCGACAAGGTCGGGCTGGAGAAGGTCAAGACCGAGGACCCGCTGGCTCATGCCGTGCTGATGACGCAGCTCGAGCACACCGACAAGATGTGCGGCAACTGGCCCCTGCCGAACGACGCGCAGGTCAAGGACGCCTTCTGGGCCGAGGTCCAGAATGCCGTGCTCGGCCGCAAGGACGCCAAGACGGCGCTGGCCGATGCCGAACGCGCCGTGACGCGCGTCATGCGCCGGTCCTGACGGGGGAGCGGCGCCGATTATGGCAATGGCTATGTCCGCCGCGCCCGAACGGCGGCGTACCTCGTTCCTGCGCAGGGCGACAACGCGCCAGGCCATATTGGTCTGGTGCTTCCTCGCGCCGTCGCTGCTGATCTTCCTGCTCTATCGCATCCTGCCGCTGGCCTGGAACATCCTGCTCTCCTTCCAGGCCTGGTCGCCGCTGAAGCCGGCGGTCTTCATCGGCCTCGAGAACTATGAGGAGATGCTGACCGACGAGGTGTTCTGGCAATCGCTCTGGAACACCGTCTTCATCATCCTGTCGGCGCCGGTCGGTATCGCGATGGCGCTCGGCCTGGCGCTGCTGGTCAATTCCAACATCAGCGGCCGCAACATCTACCGCACGCTGATCTTCCTCTCCTATCCGCTGATGACCGTCGCGGTCGCGATCATCTGGCGCTGGATGTATGACGAGCGCGTCGGCCTGCTGAACTATATCGCAAGGCTGCTGCACCTCACCGACACGCCGATCCCGTTCCTGAATTCCTTCTTCTGGGCGCTGCCCTCGGTCGTCGTCGCCAATATCTGGCAGATGCTCGGCTTCTACATGATCATCCTGCTGACCGGGCTGCAGAACATTCCAAGCTCGCTGTTCGAAGCGGCCGAGATCGACGGCGCCACCGCCGGCGACCGTTTCTGGCGCATCACGCTGCCGCTGCTGCGTCCCTCGATCTTCCTGTGCTTCGTCATCGGCATGCTGAACTCGGTGACCAGCTTCGACCTGGTCTACGTCATGACCGGCGGCGGCCCCGGCCGGGCCACCGAGATCCTCGTCACCTACATCTACAAGCTCGGCTTCGTGCAGACGCGCTTCGACTATGCGGCTGCGGTGACGGTCGTGTTCTTCGTCTTCCTGATCACAGTCGCCTGGGCAGCGAACCGACTCTCCGGCGGCAATGCCGGCGCCAGGGACATGGAATGATGCGACGCTCCCCGACCTGGCCGATCCATCTGGCGCTGATGGCGGTGTGCTTCGTCATGCTGGTGCCGTTCTACTGGGTGCTGAAGACGTCCGTCTCGGGCGAGAACATCTTCACCTTTCCGCCCAGCATCATCCCGCGCAACCCGCATCTCTTCTATTATGTCGATGTCTGGTACGCGATCCCGTTCGCCCGCTACTTCCTGAACAGCGTCATCGTCTCGGTGATCACCATCGCTGCCAATGTCGTGTTCAACGCGATGGCGGGCTATGCGCTGACCCGCGAGTTCAGGGGCAAGGGCTTCATCCTGATCCTGTTCCTGTCCTGCATGATGGTGCCGTTCCAGGCGACGATCATCCCGGCCTATCTGATCACCGGCCAGCTCGGATTGTTGAACTCCTATGTCGGCCTCGCCCTGCCGCAGTTTTCGACGATCATCTGCATCTTCGTGTTCAAGGCCAGCTTCGATGCGATCCCGGGCTCGCTGATCGATGCGGCCAAGGTCGATGGCCTGCCGGAATGGCGCATCGTCTGGACGATCATGCTGCCGCTGGCGAAGTCCGCGATGGCGACCAACGTGATCCTCTCCTTCATCTGGTCCTGGAACAACTTCCTCTGGCCGCTGATCATGACGCGGACCCCGGAGATGCAGACGCTGCCGCTCGGGCTGGCGCGCTTCCTGTCCTATCAGGAGGACACGACCGGGGCGCTCTACGCCTTCTGCATCATGGTGCTCGCCCCCGGCATCCTGCTCTTCCTGCTGGCGCAGAAGGAGTTCATCCAGGGCCTCACCTCCGGCGCGACGAAGGGCTAGGCGATGGAAGCTTACTCCGCCGAGCGGCCGAGTGGTTGGAGGAAGTGGCTGCTCAACCGCTTCGTCCTGGTGCCGGCCGCCATTCTTGCGGTCGCCGCTGCCTGGAATCTCTATGCCTCGACCCATGACGACGGGCTCGTCATCGGGCAGGTGCTGGACGCGCAGGGCAAGCCGGTCGAAGGCGCCGACGTCACGCTCTGGGTCTTCAGCTTCACCACCTTCGCCGAGAGCCGCAGCGTCAGGACCGGCGCGGATGGCAGCTTCCGCATCACCGGCAACCCGTCGCACCATATCCAGCTCAGCGCGGTGAAGCCCGGCGTCGGCTCCTCCCAGCGCATCCCGATCCGGCTCTTCTTCCGCTCGCAGAACACGACGCTCGCGGCTCCGCTCGTCCTCTCCGGCAAGGCCTGAGCATGGCGCGGCCGGTCGTCCTGCTCGATCCGCATCCGCGCCGGGCGGGCTCGATCTTCGATCCCGAGCAGATGCGCCGGCTGCACGCGCTGGCGGAGGTGGTAACGGAGGACAGCGACGGGCGATTGCCGGCGGCACTGGTCGAGGCTGCCTTGCCACGTATCAGCGCGGTGCTCGGGCAGACCGACCTGCCGGCGGAGAGGATCGCGCGGGCGCCGCATTTGCGGGCGGTGATCAATGTCGAGGGCAATTTCCTACCCAATGTCGAGGCTGCCGCCTGCGCCGCGCGCGGCATCGAGGTTCTCTCGGTCGCGCCGGTCTTCGCCGTGCCGGTGGCGGAGATGGCGCTGGGCCTGGCACTCGACCTGGCGCGCGGCATCACCGCAGGCGATCGCGCCATGCGGGAGGGCAACGAGGTCTATGGCCGCTTCGGCTGTGCCGGCTCCGTCCTGCTGTCGCGGGCGAGGATCGGGCTGGTCGGCTTCGGCAATCTCGGCCGGGCGCTGCGCCGGCTGCTCGAAGGTTTCCGGCCGGAAATCCTGGTCCATGATCCCTGGCTGCCGGCTTCGACGATCGCCGAGGAGGGCTGCCGGGCCTGCGAACTCGGCGAATTGCTGGAGGCCAGCGACGTCGTCTTCCTGCTCGCCGGGGCGACCAGGGACAATCCCGGCTTCATCGACGCGAAGGCGCTGGCGCGGATGCGCGACGGCGCCATCCTGGTGCTGGCGAGCCGCGCCGCCATCGTCGACTTTCCCGCTTTGCTCGCCGAGGCCGGGAGGCTGCGGATCGCGACCGACGTCTTCCCGCAGGAACCCGTCCCCCCCGATGATCCGGTCCGGCGCTCGGACATGCTGCTGTCCTCGCACCGCGCCGGCGGCGTTCCCGCCGCCTTCCACGATATGGGTGAGCGCGTGCTCGACGATCTCGCCCTGATCCTGCGCGGCCTGCCGCCGGTGCGACTGCAGCGCGCGAACCTGCAGACGATGATGCTGATGCGCAGCACGCCAGGGCGCGAAGGGGCGACGCCGAAGCCGGCGGGCACGGCTTAGCCCGTCACCCCGCGAACATCGGCTCCGGCAGGCCCTTAACGCCGAGGCCGTGGATGGCGAACAGGTTCCCGGCCTGCGGCGTGCGTGCCCGCTCCTCCTCGCTCAGCATCGAGGCAGCGCTGGTCACATAGAGTACGTCGAGATTGTCGCCGCCGAAGGTGCACATGGTTGGGTGCTTGACCGGCATGTCGATCAGCCGGTCGAAGCGGCCCTTCGGATCGACCCGGGCGATCTTGCCGCCATGCACCAGCGCGCACCAGTAGAAGCCCTCGGCATCGACCGTCGCGCCATCGCAGCGGCCCTCGATCTCGCGGGTCGAGAAGAAGACGCGGCGATTGGAGATGGCGCCGCCATCGATGTCGAAATCATAGGTGAAGACAGTCTCACCCCGCGAATCCGCAAAATACATGGTGCGGTCGTCCGGCGAGAAGGCGATGCCATTGGAGACGATGAAGCCCTCATCCATGCGGCGCACGCTGAGGTCGGGACCGAGCCGGTAGAGCGCGCCGCTCGGCTCCTTCAGCGCTCCGTCGCGCGAGCCGCACCAGAACCGGCCGCGCCTGTCGCATTTGCCGTCATTGAGGACGTTGGCCGGCTTCTCCGGTTCGGGATCGACCAGCGGCGTCACCGCACCGGTTGCGAGATCGACCGCGGCGAAGCCCGTCTGCAGCGAGGCGATCAGCCCGCCGCTACGCCGGATCGCGAAGGAGCCGACGATCGCCGGCATCGCCCAGCTGGCGAGACCTTCCGCCGGATGCCAGCGATGGATCGCCGGCCTCAGCGCATCGACGAAATAGAGCGCGCCCTCGCCGCCATGCCAGCACGGGCCTTCCCCAAGGGCGAAGGGGCCGGGCAGGACGGTTTCGATCTCGGGCTTCATCGCGTCACCAGGGCAAAGGCTGATCGTGATAGGTCTGGAAGATGCCGGTGTGATGCCGTCCGGCGCGGTGGAGCACCCCGCGCATGCCGGCGACGCTCTCTTCGACCGGCACGCGCCCGCCCGGCTCGGTCGCGGCCCAGCCCGGATGCAGCGCGATGACGCTGACATGGCGCGGCGCGAGATCGACCGCGAGGCCTTTCACCACCATGTTCAGGCCCGCCTTGCTCGAACGATAGGCATAGGAGCCGCCGCTCTGGTTCAGCGCGATCGAGCCCATGCGGCTAGAGACGAAGGCCATCATCTTCAATTCGCTTGCCGCGACGTTCTCGACCAGTGTCTCGGCGAGCTTCATCGGTCCGATCAGGTTGGTTTCGAGGATGCGCCGCCAATTGGCGTAGTCGGTTTCGCCGAAGGGCGGGTGCGGCCGGCCGATGCCGGCATTGTTGAGGAGAATGTCGACCGGGCGTCCGCCGAGCGCGGCGGCGAAGGCTTCGATGCCGGCATGCTCGGTCATGTCGAGTTTTTGGACCTCGACATCCCCTTTGATGGCGCGGGTCTCATGCGCGGTCTCGGGTGAGAGGCAGGTCGCGTAGACCTTGTGCCCCTCGGCCGCATATTGCCTGGCGAACTCGACGCCGAGGCCGGTGTCGCAGCCGGTGATGACGATCGTTGCCATGTGATTCCGCTAGAGGCTGGAGGCGAGGGGAGCGGAGGCGCCGCCGGCAGCAGAGCTTTCGAGGCAGGCCATGACGAAGGCGAGGCCGGCGACACCGTCCTCGATCGAAGGCGTCAGCTTCGCCATATCCGTGATGGGCCTGAGGCCGCGCCGTGCCAGGATGCGGTCGGCGAAGCCGCCATAGAGATTGGCGATCGCCTCGATCATCCCCTCGGGATGGCCGGGTCGCGACAGCCTGGTCGCATCGCGCGCCGACGCCGAAAGGTCGGGCCGGCCGGCGCCGGTCACGATGATATCGCCGTTAAGCCGGCCCAGCTGCAATTCGTTGGGCGAGCCATGGCTCCAGGCGAGATAGCCGGTCTCGCCGAAAATCCGGATGGTGAAGAGATTTGACGCACCGGCCGCGGCGTTGCTGAGTTCGATCCGGCCGCGGGCGCCGCCTGCCTGCCGGAAGCGGATCTGCGCGACGTCATGGACCTTGCGGCCGGGCACCAATGTCCCGACCTCGGCGGAAACACTCGCCATTGGCTCGCCAGTGACGAAGCCGACGAGATGATGGGCATGGGTGCCGATATCGCCGAGGATGAGCGAGGGGCCGCTGATCTCGGGATTGAGCCGCCAGCGCGCCGCGCCCTCCGGCGTCGCCTCGACCAGCGTCGCATTGCCGCCGGCGAGGTAGTCGATCTGGACGAGTCGCACCGCCCCGATCTGCCCATCGAGGATGCGCGCGCGCATCTCGCGCAGCATCGGATAGCCGGAATAGGTATGCGTCAGCGCCACCGCGACGCCGCTCTCTCGCGCCAGCGCTGCGAGCTCGCGCGCCTCGGCGAGATCGTTGCAGAGCGGCTTTTCGACCATGACGTCGAGCCCGGCTGCGAAGGCTGCCTTGCAACAGGCGGTGTGGCTGTCGTTGGGGGTGATGATGGCGAGGGCCTCGACGCCGTCCGGGCGCGCCTTCTCACGCGCCAGCAGTTCGTCGAGCGAGCCGTAGCAACGCTCTTCTGCGAGGCCGACGGCGATGCCTTCGCGTCGGGATCGTTCCGGTTTCGACGACATCATGCCGGCGACGAGGCTGAAGCGGCCGTCGAGCGCGGCGGCCATGCGGTGGGCCGGGCCGATCATAGACGGCGGTGCGCCACCGAGAATGCCCAGGCGGATCGGCCGCCCAAGGGCGGCCAGGACAGGATTACCCTCGCTCATGATTTCAGCCCTAGCATGCGGTCGAGTTCCTCGGGCGGTGCGGGCCGGCGCATGCCTGCGTCGAAGTCGCGCTGCGTGGTGGGGATGATGTGGTCGGCGATGAACCGCGCGCCCTCGCGGGCGCCGTCGAAGGCGTTCTTCAGGCAGCATTCCCATTCGAGCACGGCCCAGCCGTCATAGCCGTAGCGGGTGAGGCTGCTGAAGATGCCGGAAAAGTCGATGTCGCCGTCTCCCGGGCTGCGGAAACGCCCCGGCCGATCGACCCAGTCGCCATAGCCGCCATAGACGCCGCGATCCGGGCTCGGGCGGAATTCGGCGTCCTTGACGTGAAAGGCCGCGATCCGCTGGTGCCAGCGATCGATGAAGCCGAGGTAGTCGAGATGCTGCAGCCTGAGATGGCTGGGATCGTAGAGCAGCCTGGCGCGAGGATGGTGGTCGAGTTGCTCCAGAAAGGCGGCGAAGGTCGCGCCGTCATGAAGGTCCTGCCCCGGATGCAGCTCGAAGCAGATATCGACGCCGAGGCTGTCGGCATAGTCGAGCAACGGACGCCAGCACGCTGCGAGCGCCGCAAAACCGCGCTCGATCAGGCCCGGCGGCGCCGGTGGGTAGGGGTAGAAAAACGGCCAGAGCAAGCTCCCCGAGAAGGTCGCGAGCTTGCCGGCGCCGATACGGGCCGCGAGCGTGATGGCGCGTCGCAATTCCTGTTCGGCCCATTGCTGGCGTGCGGCCGGATCGCCGCGCAGCTCGGCGGGCGCGAATGCGTCCATGACCTGATCATAGGCAGGATGGACCGCCAGGAGTTGGCCGGCGCGATGCGCTGCGATCTCGCTCACCTGCAGACCATGGCGCTCGACAATTCTGCGCCAGCCATCGATGTAATCGCTCTCTTCGATGCGCCCCGTATCGATGATAGCCCTGTCGTGGACCGGCACCTGCAGGGCCTCGAAGCCGTTCGCCGCTGCGAAGCTGGAAACGCCGTCGATATCGGAAAAGAACGGCGTCGGACCGAGATATTGGGCAATGAACAGAGCCGGTCCGCGGATGGTCCTCAACGACGTCACGCCATCATTCCTCGCAATGATCGCAGCGATGATAGCGGTTACATGATCAGAGGCAACAACGTTCGTTGCCCCGAAGCGCGAAGGCGCACTTTGGCTTCAGCGCGTCAACCCTGAGCAGGCTGCTTGTTCGCCTTGCCGCCCTTCAGCGAGGCGAGGATCGTCCAGCCGATGATGCCGATCGTGATCGCGGCGAGGACGGCGGCGATCGGCCGGTCGATCAGCCCGATCAGCCTGCCGTCGGACTTGATCATCGAGTTGATGAAATACTCCTCCAGCAAAGGCCCGAGCACGACGCCGAGGATCACCGGCGCGACCGGGAAATCGTTCTCCTCGAGCACGAAGGCAAGTGCGCCGAAGGCGAGCATGACGCCGACGTCGAACAGCGAATTGTTGATCGCGTAGGAGCCGACGATGGCGAAGAGCAGGATGATCGGCATCAGCACGCGCCGCGGCACGGAGAGCACGCGCGTCGCGACCTTGATGATCGCCCAGCCGAGCGGCAGCATCATCAGATTGGCGATGACGAAGACCAGGAAGAGCGCATAGACGTTCTCGGGGTTGTTGACGAAGATCGTCGGCCCCGGCGCCATGTTCTTCATCATCAGCACGCCGATGGCGATCGCGGTGATCGAGTCGCCGGGGATGCCGAAGACCAGAGCGGGGATCCAGGCGCCGGCCAGCGAGGAGTTGTTGGAGGCGCCGGCCTCGATCAGCCCCTCGGGATGGCCGGTGCCGAACTTCTCCGGCTCCTTCGAGAAGCGCTTGCTCATCGCATAGGACATCCAGGCGGCCATGTCGGCGCCGCTGCCCGGCTGGATGCCGATGATGGTGCCGAGCGCGCTGCCGCGGATCAACTGCCAGGGGTATTGCTTGGTCAATCGCCACATATTGGCGAAGATCGGCCCGATCTTCTGGACGACGGCATGCGGGGCGCTGCCGTCGGAGACCATGTGCCGCATCACCTCCGAACAGGCGAACATGCCGACCATCATCGGGATCAGCGAGACGCCGCCGAGCATCTCGGTCGATTCGAAGGTGAAGCGCGGCTGGCCGGCCGGATTGTTCATGCCGATCATCGCGATCAAGAGGCCGATCAGCAGCGAGATGCAGGCCTTCAGCGGCGTCGAGGAACCGATGAAGACGGCGCCGCCCAGACCGAGCATGACGATCCAGAAGAACTCGACCGAGCCGAAGCCGAGCGCGAAATCGGCGATCGCCGGGGAGGCGACCATCATTACCGCCGTGCCGAACAGGCCGCCGAGCACCGAGAACCAGAGGCCGATGCCGAGCGCGAGCTCGGGCTTGCCCTTCAGCGTCATCTGGTAGGAATCGTCGACATAGGCGGCCGAGGCCGGCGTGCCGGGGATGCGCAGGAGACATCCCGGAATATCGCCGGAGAATATCGCCATGGTCGAGGTCGTCACGATCGCGGCGATCGCCGGCACCGGCGGCATGAAGAAGGTCAGCGGCACCAGCAACGCCGTCGCCATGGTGGCGGACAGGCCGGGAATGCAGCCGACGACGAGGCCGTAGATCGCCGAGGCGGTGATGACGAAAAGCACATAGGGATCGAGCACCATCCCCAGCGCGGTGACATAAGCGTCGAGCATGGCGGCTTACCAGCGCAAGGGTTCGAGCGGGCCCCAGGGCAATTGCACGCCGAGGGCCAGATAGAAGATCGAGTGGATGACGAGCGCGGCCGCGAGCGAAAGCCCAATGGCGTGCAGCGGCCTGGTGCCACCCGCGAGGAAGAGGACGACGAGGATCAGCGTCGCGCAGATCAGGAAGCCGAGCGTCTCGGCAAAGAGCATGTAGAAGATCACCGCCGCCGGCACGAGCAGCAGGCGCGCGACCGCACTGCCGCTGCGGGCCCAGTCGGCAAGGCCGACCAGCGGCCCGCATTGCGTCGCGCGGGCGCCGTTGACGGCGAGGATCGCGGCGCACAGCGCCAGCAGGCCGGACAGGATCAGCGGAAAGGCCGAGGGGCCTAGCGGCTGCTGCGACGGATTCGGCAGGCTCCAGGAGGCGAAAGCAATCAGGCCCGACAGGGCAAGGAAGACGAGGCCTCCGAAGAGATCGTTGAATTTCATGGTGGGGACCTGTCGATCTTGTTCGGTATCACGCTGTCTTTCCGGGGCAGGCCGTAGGCCTGAGCCCGGAATCCATGAACACGGCGGTTTTCAAAGAGAGCGCATATCGCGCCCCCAATCCGCGCGATGCCGACGGATATGGGTTCCGGGCTCGCCGCGTTGCGGCGCCCCGGAATGACGATGGAGGTGCTACTGGCGCAGGCGCAGGCCGAGCGCGCCCATGATCTCGCCGTTGTTCTTGTGCTGGGTGGCGAGGAAGCTGCCGAAGGCCGGGCCCTTGGCGAAGGCGTAGCCGAAGCCGCGCTCGGCCAGGAAGGACTTGTAGGCCTCGGAATTCGCGACCTTCTCCGTCGCTTCGACCAGGCGCGCGGTTACATCGGCCGGCAGGCCGGCCGGGGCGGCGAGGCCGCGCCAGGTGCCGCCCTCATACTCCTTGCCGATCGCATCCTTGACCGTCGGCACGCTCGGGAAGGCGCCGATCTTCTCCTTCGACATCACTGCCAGCGACTTGACGCGGCCGGCATCGAACATCGGCTTGCCCTCCGGCAGGGAGGACGGGACGATCTGGACGCCGCCCGAGGCCAGCTCCTGGAAGCCGGGAGCGGCGCCCTGGCTCGGCACCACGACCACCGCCTTAGGGTCGATGCCTTCGAGCTGCAACAGGCCGGCAAAGGCGAGGTGATAGGCCGCGCCCGCGCCCATGCCCGAGAGCTTGTACTTGCCGGAAGGCTGCTTCTTGATGTCGTCGAGCGCAGCGCGCAGATCGGCCCAGGGCGAATTCGCGGCGACGTTGAAGGCGGCCGAGTCGAAGTTCACCAGCGCGATCGGGGTGAGCTTCTCATAGGTGAATGGCGCGGTATTTGACCAGTAGAAGGTCGTGACCTCCGCCGTGGCGAGGCCGATCGTGTAGCCGTCGGGCTTGGCGTTGACGATCTCGGTATGGCCGACCACGCCGCCGCCACCGGTGCGGTTGACGACGTTGACCGGCTTGCCGAGTTCCTTCTCCAGCCCGGCCGCGAGGATGCGCGCGACCGCATCGGTGCCGCCGCCGGCGGCCCAGGGCACGACCAGGGTGATCGGGCGCTCCGGCCAGGCGGCGAAGGCGGGGGCGGACACCGCCGCGACGGCGGCGGCGAGCAGCAGCTTTATGAGTTTCATGGTGTTTCTCCCGGTATGGTTTTTCTGATTGGGCTGGTTCCACCCGCCAGAGCGGGGTTGGAAAGCATGTGGCGGCGCGTGTAGCCGAGGACGCGGCGCATCGCCTGATGGGCCCGCTCGGCATCGCCTTCCGCGATCGCGTCGACGACAGCGGCATGGTTGGCGAGGTTGCCGGCGAAGACGTCGACGGTGAAATCGAACATCGCGCTCAGGATCGTATCGATCGCGCCGCGGAAGCTGCGCAGGATCGGGTTGTTGGTGGCGTCGAGGATGGCGAGATGAAAGCGCTTGTCGGCGGCGATGGCCGCCTGCGGATCGTCCTGGTCGGCTTCCATGGCGGCCAGCGCCGCGCGGATGCGGACGAGGTCGTCGGGCGTGGCGCGGATGGCCGCCAGCGCGGCGGCTTCCGGCTCGATGATCTCGCGCGTCTCCTCCAGAGCGAGCAGCAGGTTGCGATCGAGCCCATCCTCGCTGCGCATCCAGCCGAGCACCTCGCGGTCGAGCAGCGTCCAGTCGTGCTGGGGACGAACCTGCGTGCCATGGCGCGGGCGCACGGTGAGCAGGCCCTTGGCGACGAGGATCTTGACGGCCTCGCGGACGACGCTGCGGCCGGCGCCGTAGCGCTCGGCCAGTTCCGGTTCTGGCGGCAGCACGGTGCCCGCCGCGATCTCGCCACGCACGATCGCGGCGCCGAGTGCCGCGACCATCGTGCCGATCTTTCCTGGCTTGCTGCCCCGCGCCATGGCCCGTTTTCTCTCCCGCGGCGGGAAAACTGTCACGTCCGGGGCTTGCGCGCAAGCATTCATCTGATGTTTAACATCTGATCATTGAAGCGAGGTGCGATCATGACGACTGAGACCGCGTTCACCGGCATCCATGCGATCCTCTATGCGCTGTTCGATGCGCAGGAGCGGCTCGGCCGCGAGGCGATGCGGCGGCAGGTCGAGATCTGCCTGGAGCATGGTGCCCATGGCGTCGCCGCGCTCGGCCTGGCGACGGAAGTCTCAAAGCTGACCGTGCCGGAGCGCCGCACGGTGATGGAATGGACCTCGGAGGATGTCGGCGGACGCAAGCCGCTCGGCTTCACCATTTACGGGACCTCGGTCGCCGAGCAGGTCGAGCTCGTCAGGGCGGCGGAAGCGGCGAGGGCCGACTGGGTCATCCTGCAGCCGCCCATGGTCGGCAGCTTCGCGGCGGGCGAGTACATCCGCTTCTTCGGCCGCGTCGCGGATGCCACGCACCTGCCGGTCGCGATCCAGAACGCGCCCGCCTATATGGGCCGCGGCCTGTCCGCCGAGGACATCCGCAGCCTTGTCGCGCAGCATCCCAACATCAGGCTGGTGAAGGGCGAGGGACCGGCGACCGAGATCCGGCAGCTGATCGAGACGACCGAGGGCCGGCTGCCGGTGATGAACGGGCGCGGCGGGCTGGAGCTGATCGAGAACCTGCGCGCCGGCTGCGTCGGCATGATCCTGGCGCCTGAGCTGATCGACCTCACCGTGAAGGTCTATGAGAGCTTCATCTCCGGCGACGAGGCCGAGGCGGAGCGGATCTATCGCGAGGTGCTGCCGGTGATCGTCTTCATCATGCAGTCACTGGAAAGCCTGATCTGCTATGGCAAGCGCATCTACGGCGCGCGTGCCGGCGTCACCATCCACGATCGCGCCCCGGCCATGCGCCCGACCGCGTTCGGCGAGACGCTGGTCGCGGACCATGCCGCCAAACTCGGCCGCTTTCCCGCGCGCGGCGACTAGTCAAAACCTGACGGAGCGCTCGGGCTGAGACCTCGATCCGCACCGAGATGGCAGAGCCGGGCCGGTGCTGCACATGGCCGAGGCCCGCAGGGGTCGTCCCCGGACAACAGCTCGATCAGCTGAGGTCGCGCGGGCCGACGCGGTCTGCGAGTTCCGTGAGCCAGCGGACGACAGCCCGCTCCTGCTCGGACAAGTCGGATCGCTCGGCCACCGAGCACGCCAGCGTCCTGAACTCGGACCAGCGCAGATGAAAGTCGAGGACGTCTCGTGGCGCCCGTGGGAGCTTCCGTGCGGGCTTTTTTTCCTTCGCCTTCGGGCCGGAAGTAGCCATGTCGCATTTGTCCAATTTCATACGCGGAACGTTACACATGGCCGCGCAGGGCGGGCGTGAAAAAAGCGTGAACCGGCTTGGTCCGCAGCAATATCGGTGGAATGATCCTTCCCTAGAGACGACCCCAGCTTCCCTAGAGACGGTGCTAGGCAGGAAAGGTCACCGGGATGACTTCGCCTCTCCTTGAGATGTCTTTGTTCGGCCCGTGCTTGATACGCTCTGCGCGGCCCGACGGGTATTCGATCACCGGCGTCAAGCATCGCGCGCTCCTCGCCCTCCTGGCGACGGCGCCGTTCGGCCGCCGTACGCGCAGCTTCCTGCAGACGACGCTCTGGGGGACGACCTGTTTCGATACGGGCCGGCAGAGCCTCAGGCGGGCCCTGTCGGATATCAAGCAGCAGATGGGCGACGAGTTCACCGAGTTGCTCGATGCGACCCATGGCGACATCACGCTCGACCTGCGCAAGGTCCGGTTTCTCGGCCGGATCGAGGACGGCATCTTCCTCGAAGGCATCGACGTTCGCGAAAAGGGCTTTTCGGCCTGGGCTGAGGGCATTCGGGCGAACCCCGATCAGATCGGCGGCCTTTACGTCAGCTCCCGCGCCCTGCGCTCGCCGGTCCAGCCGGTCGTCGCGGTGCTTCCCTTCACCGCGCTGGGCGCCGATCCGGTCGATGCCGCGCTTGGCGACTGGTTCGCCGAGCAGGTCTGCCGCTCGCTCGGGCGCTCCCGCCTCATCGCGGTCATCTCGCATCTGTCGGGGCGCGAATTCGTGCGCCAGACCATCGATATCGCCGCGGTCCGCGCGAAGCTCAGGACCGACTACTGCGTCAATGGCAGCCTGCATCGCGTGGGCGGCGCCATCGTGCTCGACACCGACCTCATCGACACGGCGTCGGGCCAGCTCCTCTGGACCGAGCAGTTCCACATTCCAGCCGCCACCTTCACGGAGCGCGCCGCCGACTTCGTGCAGATCGTGCTGTCGCGTGTCGCAACCTCTATCGCCGACGAGGCCCTGCGTCATGTCAGGGACCAGGAGCCGGCCCGGATCGACGGCCATCGCCTGCTGATCGCGGGCGTCGCCCTGATGCACCGGCTGACGTTGCACGAATTCGCCTATTCCCGCACGCTGATCGAGGAGGCGCTGCGGCGGGCGCCCTATGCGGCCGAGATTCATGCCTGGCTTGGCAAATGGTATGTGCTCAGCGTCTTCAACGGCTTCAGCAGCGAATCCGACCGCGAGATCGGCCTTGCCCTCGCCAGCACTGCGCGCGGGCTCGAACTCGAACCCGACAACGCCTTCTGCCTGACCATCGACGGCTTCGCGCAGACCAATCTCAAGAAGCGGCTCGATTTGTCGGCCGCGCGCTATGACCTCGCCATCGACACGACACCGAGCTGCGCCATCGCCTGGCTGCTGAAGGGTGTGCTGCACGCCTTCCAGGACGACGGCGTCAAGGCTGTCGAGGCGACCGAGCGGGCGCGGCGTCTCTCCCCGCTCGACCCCTTCGGCTACTTCTACGATTCGCTGACCACTGCTGCCTATCTGGCGGTCGAGGACTACGAATCCGCACTCGAATATGCCGACCGCTCGCTCAGCCTGAACGATCGGCATATCCCGACACTGCGCGCGAAGATCGCTGCACTTCACTATCTCGATCGCGGCGAGGAAGCGCTCGGAGCCGGGCGCGAGCTCATGCGGCGCCAGCCGGGCTTCACCCTCGACGACTATTGCCGGACCCACCCGGCTGCTGCTTGCGAAACAGGTCAGCGGATGGTCAGGGCGCTCCGCGCCGCTGGCGTCCCTTGAGCCAATCGGAGAAAGAATGATGGGCGGATTCGGTGGTTTTGGCGGCTTCGGCGGCTTCGGCGGCTTTGGCGGATTTGGTGGCTTCGGCAGCGGTGGTGGAACTGGCCTTGCGGGTCTCGGCGCTTTCACGCCAGGTCCCGCGGCCGATCCCCTGACGGCAGACGGTCTGATCCAGACGGCTCAGGGACTGCTGCACGTCGCCGATGCGGCGAGCGGTCCTGGCGAAGCAGCCGATTTGCCGGCCGGCAGCCCGGGCAACCTTCCAGCCTATGCCAACTGGGTCAGGGCCTCGCTCTACATCACCGAATTGCTGAGAGACGTCGACTGGCAGATGTCCGGCACGACGGCGCCCGTCTTCGAACTGCGGCGCGGCGACAGCCCGATCCTGTCGATCGAGCGGCCGCCGCTCTCGCTCTTCGTCGACCAGATCGCCTTCGTGCGCGACTACATGGACCTGCGCGGCGAGCGCGGTGCCGAGATCCTGTCGCAGGTCGGCTATCCCACCGATTACTTCGCCAGCATCCTCGGGCTGACGACGGCGCGCAACCCGCGCGCGGTCGAGCTCATCTCGATCGCCCAGGTGCTTGCGTCGCATATCGTCATGCTGCCCAAGCACTATTTGTCCTGTCGCAGACCGGACAAGCTCGGCGCCGTCATGCCGATGATCCCGACACCGGGGCATCCGACCTTGCCGAGCGGACACGCCACGGAAGCCTTCTCGGTCGCGACGGTGCTCGAGGGGCTGCTTCGGGCCACGGCTCCGATGGGGCACTACCGCAATCCGCGGCTCCTGACCCAGCTCGTCTTCAAGCAGGCCGAGCGCATCGCAACCAATCGGGTGGTGGCCGGCGTCCATTACCCGATCGACAGCTGGGCCGGCGCCGCCACGGGCGAAGCGGTCGGCCGTCTCATCCTGCGCAAATGCGGCGTCGCAGCCGAGCTCCAGCCGCTGCACTACCGGGCGAAGAACATCGACTTCTTCGCCTCGGAGTTCCGGCCCGACCTCTGGGACAGCGAGGTTGCGTCGGAGCGAACAGGGCTGGAGCGCGGCGAGCCGCTGCCGGGCGAGGAGCCCAGTCCCCTCTTCAAATGGCTCTGGGACAAGACTCTCGACGAGTTCCGGCTCGGCTGACAGGGGATAGGGCGATGATCCGGGAGACCTTCGAGCTCGGTGCCTATGCGCGCTGGATTTACGGTTCGGGGCGCCAGCAATCCTTCGCCGGGTCCTGCGCTGCCGCGAGCAGATTGGTGTCGTTGATGGCGCGACGCCCACGGACCGACATCGCGACAATCAGCGCATCGCCCGTCCTTCTGGCGCCGACACTCTGGCAGAGCAAGCGAGACGGAGACGGCCTCGTCGACCTGCCGCTGCTGATGCGGACGACCTCGCCGCAGGGCTGTGGAACCTCCGGCCCGGCGGCGATCGCGCACGATCTCGGCAGCGCCCTCGGTGGCTGGAAGCGGGCAGAGTTCCGCATCAACACGCCCGTTCCGGAATCGAGCCTCAATGTGGGCTTTTGCCCGACGCGCATCGAGACGCGCCTGCGCTGCGGCGGTGAACGCCGTGCACCGCCCGCCGCCATCATGGCCGTGATCGACGATGGCATCGCCTTCGCTCATCGCGACCTACGCGACGCGGACGGCCACTCTCGGCTCGCCTGCCTCTGGCTCCAGGGCGCCGACGCTTCGTGCGACGAGGCCGAGCATACGGTGCTGGTTGGTCGCGAATTGCTCGGTGTCGACATCCAGGCCTCGATCGACAGCGCCGCCGGCGACGAGGACCGGCTCTACGCCGCCATCGGATCGGAACGCGGCGCCTTCGCCGGGGCGACGACGCGCCGTTTCGGGACGCATGGGTCGCATGTGCTCGGCACGGCGGGCGGGCACCCGCGCTCCCGCAAGGGCGGCAATGATGCACTTGACGATCTCGCGCTGATCGCGGTGCAACTGCCGGCGCCGACGACCATCGACACGACCGGGCTCGGCAAGGACTTCTTCGTCCTCTCCGCCTTCCACTACATCTTCGACCGGGCGTATCGGCTGGCCCGGCTCCATGGCCTGGACAGCCTGCCGCTGGTCATCAATTTCAGCTACGGCTTCAGCGGCGGTCCGCATGACGGCAGCGACCTGCTCGAGCGCGCGATCAACGCCCTGGTCAAGGATCGAAACAAGCTCGCGCCGACGCATCTGGTGATGCCGGCCGGGAATGATTTCGAGTCGCGCCTGTTCGGCGAGATCTCCACGGAAATGCTGAGGGCGCGCGGCTCGACCGGCACCACCGGTTTCGCGGTGCCCTGGCGGCTTCAGCCGGCGGATCGCACGCCGAACTATCTCGAAATCTGGCTGCCCGAGGGCGCCGATTTCGGCAGGATGAACCTGGTGCTGCGTGACCCCTCAGGCCGCATCGTGCTCGATCAGCGGCCCGGCGCCCTCAAGGCGAGCCGGCACATCGACCTTGCGACCGGTGCCTCCGCGCCGTTCGGCCAGGTCAGCTTCGAGATCTGCCCAACCGGGACGGGCACGGCACGCCGCCGGATCGTCATCGCGCTCGCGCCCACCGCGAAGGACCACCCCGCTCATCCGACTGCGGCTTCAGGCCTGTGGCGGCTCGAACTCACGAGACTGACCGAGATTCTGACGCGTGGCCCGATCGCCTGTCGCATCCAGCGGGACATCAACCCCTTCGGCTATGCGGTCGGCGCTCGGCAGAGCTATTTCGACGACCCGGCTCATGGCGGCGATCCGCGCCGTCCGAACCGGACCGGCCCGGGCGCCTTCGTGCAGCGCTACGGAACGATCAACGGGCTTGCGACGCACGACGCCGTCACAGTGGTCGGCGGCTATGTCGGCTCGACCTTGCGACCAGCCTTCTACAGCTCGGCGGCCGAGGTCGTGTTGTCGGAAGCGGCTCTTGCGGGAGTCCATTGCGTCGCCCGGAGCGAGACCAACCCGGCGATCCTCGGCATGCTCGGAGCGGGCACCCGCTCCGGCAGCGTCTTTCGCCTGAGCGGGACGAGCACTGCTGCCCCGCAGGTCGCGCGCGCCATGGCGTCGGCCTATCTCAACGGCCATGGCAGTCCAAGAGCCGAGGGGCTTCCGGGCCTGCTGAACAGCCATTGGCGGCCGTTCGCCGGCGGATCGATCCCGGACTACGACGATGATCAGGCGCGTGCGCGTCTCGGCGCCGGCTATCTCGTCTGACGAGCCGTCGAGGCGCGGCGCTGAACACCTCACATTCCTCACCCCGCGGCGATGCGACCGCTCCGAAAGGAGCGGCCGCCTCAAGCTGAGCAGTGACCGGGATATTCGGGCGATGGCGCTTGGCTGAGCGCCGCGCCCTCAGACCTCGCGCATCCCCCGCCAGACGACATCGAGCAGCGGCTGCAGCAGATAGGCCCACATGGTGCGGTTGCTGGTCACGACCAGGACCTCGGCCGGCATGCCGGCGACGAGCTGGACCTTGGGCAGCTTTTCGAGCTCGCCGCCGTCGACCTCGACGCGGGCCAGGAAGTAGGGCAGGGCCGTACGCTCGTCGATCAGCCGGTCGGCCGAGACCGTCCTGACGGTTCCGGCGATGACGGGCAGGCTGCGGGCGCTGAATGCGGGGAATTTCACCTGCGCCTTCAGTCCGACATGCACGACATCGACATCGGTCGGGGCGATGCGGGCATCGATCAACAAGACCTCGTTGGTCGGCACGATGTCCAGGATGACCTCGCCGGTCCGGATGACGCCGCCGACCGTCTTGGCGCGCAGATTGACGACGCTGCCATCGAGCGGGGCGGTGACGACGGTGCGCTTCAGCACATCGCGGCTGGCGACGAGCTTCTCGCGAAGAGTGCTGAGCTCGACCCGGATCTCGGTCAGCCTGGTGGCGATCTCGTCGGAGCGCTCGGCATCGAGGGAGACGATCTGCAGCTTCGTCTCGCCGATCTGTTCCTTGATCCGTGAGATCGTGCCCAGGGCCTCGCCGTTCCGGCCCTTGATCTCGGCGAGCGCGCGCTCGAGCCGGCGGACTTCGGGCTTGGCGATCGTGCCCTTGGTGAACAGCACTTGCTTGCCCTGGAGCTCGTCCTTGAGCAATTCGCCTTGCAGATTCGTGCTCTCATCCAGAGCTCGCTGGATGCGGATCTGCTCGTTCTGCTGCTCGATGCGCTGATTGAGGACCATGCGCCGGGCGGCATGGGCCTCCCGGCGGGTCCGGAAGAGCTGCCGCTGGCCGTCGAGCACCGCCTTCAGGACGGGATCGCCCTGCTCATCCGCGATCTCCGGTGCGAAGGTGATGGACGAGGTCCCCGCCTGTTCGGCCAGCAGGCGCGACTGTGTCGCGAGCGCGGAGCGGTATTGCCCGAGGAGCCCCTCATAGATGGCGCGCGATTGCAGGCTTGCGAGCTCGACCACGGGCTGGCCCGCAACGACCTGATCGCCCTCGCGGACATGGATCGTCTCGACGATCCCACCCTCCAGATGCTGCACGGTGCGCTTGCTGCCGTCCGGGCTGATGATGCCGGGCGCCACGGCGCCGCCGGCGAGCGGCACCAGCGCTCCCCAGGTTCCGAGCCCGACCACGAATACGGCGATGACAAGGAATGCGAGCCGCATCGGGCCGCGCAGGCTGCGTCTCAGCGCCGCCGGATCGACCGCGGGTGTTGGCTCGGCCAGAACCGCGAGTGCTTTCGGTCGCGACATGTCAGGACCTCCCTGGAGTATTGTCCGGCGCGGCTGTCGCGCGAAGACAATCCGACGAAACAAATGCGCTAATGCATGACGGCTTCGGCCGTCGCGAGGACCCTCTGGCCGCTTTCGGGGCCGTCGGCGGGCAGGGTGGGCGGCGCAGGCTCCGGTTGATCGGCCTCCTCCAGGCTCGCCTCGCGACCGCGTGCCGCCTCCGCCGACCGCGCCTGCATGGCCTTGAGAACCTCTTCGCGTGGACCGAACAGCGCGATGCGGCCCTCCCGGAGGACGAGGACCTTGTCGGCTTCCGCGAGGGTCGAGGGACGATGGCCGACGATCACCAGGGCAATGCCGCGCTCCTTCAGGTCCTTCACCGCGGCAGCGAGAGCCGATTCGCCGGCCTGATCGAGATTGGCGTTCGGCTCGTCGAGAACCACGAGCACCGGATCGCCATAGACGGCACGGGCAAGGCCGAGGCGCTGGCGCTGGCCGCCCGAGAGCCGCGCACCGCCTTCGCCGATCTGCGTCTCGTAGCCGTTGGAAAGCTGCTGGACCACGACATGGGCGCGCGACAGCGCCGCAGCGGCCAGGACCCCGTCCTCGTCCGGCGACGGATCCATGCGGGCGATGTTCTCGCTCACCGTGCCGGCGAACAGCTCGACGTCCTGTGGCAGGTAGCCGACATGGCTGCCGAGTTGTCCGCGATCCCAATGCTGCAAATCCGATCCGTCGATGCGCACGGTGCCGGCGCTCGGCGACTGGATGCCGACCAGAAGGCGGCAAAGGCTGCTCTTGCCGGAGGCGGAAGGTCCGATGACCGCGACGGCCTCGCCCGGCTTGAAAGAGACGCTGATATTGCGCAGGACGGGCTCGCGCACGCCCGGGATGGTGAGCGTCACGTCCACGAGGCTGACCATCCCTTCCGGCCGCGGCAGCCGGATGCGCTCCGGTTCGGGACCGACAGAGCGCGCCCGGGCCTGAAGGCGCTGATAGGCGAACCAGGCGTTCCGGAAGGCGCGCCAGGCGCCAGTGCCCTGCTCGACGGGCGCAAGCGCGCGGCCGAGCAGGATCGAGGCCGCGATCATCGTCCCGCCGGTTAGGCCGCCCTTGACCACGAGCCAGGCGCCCAGCGCCAGGACGCCGATCTGGACAGCGAAGCGAACGAATTTGATCAGGCCGAGCAGGATGCCGCTCCGCTCGCCGACTTGACCGAGCGCATTCAGGACCTCGTCATTCTGCTCGCGCCAGCGCTGCCCGAGCGAGCCCATCATGCCCATGCTGCGCACGACCTCTGCGTTGCGGATGATCGCCTCGGCGAAGCCGTTCGAGCCGATCTGCGCGATGCTTGCCGCCTGCGTCGCCTTGCGGGTCAGGACATCGTTCGCGACCGCCAGGATCACCAGGGCAAAGGCCGAGCCGACCGCCAGAGCGCCGAGCGCCGGATGGAGGAACCAGATCAGCAGGCAGAAGATCGGCACCCAGGGCATGTCGAGAAATGCCGGCAGTCCCTGCGAGGTGATGAAGCTCTGAACCTGCGCGATGTCGCGGAGCGGTTGCGCACCGGCCATGTCGCCATGAATGCGGGCCCGCACGCCGCCGGCGAGATAGATCGGCCCCAGCGTCGCGGCCACCCAGGTCGAGATCCTCACGCTCAGCATCGTGCGCAGGGCGTCGATGGCGCCGAGCAGGAGCAAGGCCGCGAGCGCGACACCGGTCAGCATGATCAGCGTCTCGACATGCCCTGATGTCAGGACGCGATCATAGACCTGCATCGTATAGAGCGGCGTCGCCAGCATCAGCAGGTTGATCGCGATGCTGAGGACGGCGAGCCCCCCGAGCGCGAAGCGGCACGAGCCGAGCGTGTGATCGAGCTCGGTCTCCCGCCAGAGGGAGTTTCTCACCGGCGATTTGCCCTTCATCGGACGCTCCCTGACCTGGAGCCGTTCGGCCATTGGACGAGGTCGGCTCATCATGGGCCCGCGAGCGCTATAGGCTCGCAGGACGGCTTGCCGCGTTCACGCCAGCATGGTCGGATCAACGACGATCGCGCCGCTGGCGAAGATCGCGTCCGCGGAGATCTGCGCCGCGCCGGCATCGCTGGTTCCGAGGAGGACGTAGGTCGTCTGCGCGGAGCCGTTCAGCGCGAGGGCATAGTCCGTGCCGGTCCCGAGCCCGACGGCCGAGAGATCAACCAAGGTGACATTCGCGGCGGTATCGCCGAGGCTCGAGAGCCGGATCGTCTCGCCAGCCTGGTAGCCGGCGATGTAGTCGATGCCGGTGGCGTTGCGATATTCATCGGTCCCATCGCCGCCGATCAGCAGGTCGATGAAGCCGTCGCCGCCGTCGAGGATGTCATTGCCGGCCTCGCCGAAGAGGCGATCATTGCCGATCCCGCCAAGCAGGGTGTCGTTGCCGCCGCCGCCGCGGAGCTGGTCGTTGCCGGCCAGCCCTTCGAACACGTTGTCCGTCGCGACGACCGGAGCCCCCGGAATGGCGACATCGCCGATCAGGAGGTCGTCGAAGGCGCTGCCAACGAGGTTCTCGATGCCGCCCAGCCGGTCTCCGGCCGCGCCCGGGCCGCCCTGGCCGATGATGCCGTCTGGTCGAATGGCGAGCTGGACGGGGCCGGCTGCGTCCGAATAGTCGGCGGTGTCGATGCCGGCACCGCCGATCAGCGTGTTCGCCGCAGCGTTGCCGCCGAGCCGGTCGTCGAAGATCGAGCCGTTGACGTTCTCGATGTTGAGAAGCACGTCGCCCGTCGCATGGCCGCCGGAGACAAGACCGCCAAGCCGCACGGTGACGCCGGCCGTCGAGGTCGCGTAGTCGACCGTGTCGATGCCGGCGCCGCCGTCGATCCTGTCGGCCCCCGCATCGCCGCGCAGCAGATTGTTCGCGTCGCTGCCCGTCAGGACGTCGTTCAGCGCCGAACCGAACAGGTTCTCGATGCCGCGAATGCGGTCGCCCTCGGCATGGCCGCCGATGCCGATCGTCTCGCCCGTCGCGCTCAGCGCGACGGTGACGCCGACAAGCGACTCGATGTAGTCGAGCGTGTCGCCGGCCGCCCCGTTGGCCCCTCCGTCGACGATGTCGGCGCCGCCGCCGGTGCGGAAGAGGTTGTCGGCCGCGTTGCCGGTCAGCGTGTCGGCCTCCGATGAGCCGAAGGCGTTCTCGAAGCTGGTGAGCCGGTCGCCCTGCGCGTCGCCACCGGCCTGGATGAGGACACCGAGATTCACCTGCACGGCGTCGGCGGAGGTGCGGTAGTCCGCGGTGTCGCTGCCTGCCCCGCCATCGAGGATGTCAGCCGCGCGACCGCCCGCGATGATGTTGGCGGCGTCGTTGCCGGTAATCGTGTCGGCTCCCGCAGTCCCGATCACGTTCTCGACGAGAAGCAGGCGGTCTCCCTGCGCGTCGCCTCCCGAACTGGCGACGGCAAGCGCCGGGTTGACCACCGTCGAGAGGTTCAGGACGACGTTCACCGGCGCGGCCGAGCCGGAATAGTCGGCCGTGTCGGCGCCGGAATTGCCGACCAGGAGGTCGGCGCCCGTGCCGCCGATCAGCGTGTCGTTGCCGGCGCCGCCATCCAGCGTGTCGTTGCCGGCGCCGCCGTCGAGGCGATTGGCGGTCGAGGTGGTCGGGCGGCCGGCAACGGTGACGTCGGCGATGATCACGTCGGCGAATGCCGTGCCGACGATGTTCTCGATATTGCCGAGCGTATCGCCTGCCGCATCGCCATTGGGCTGCCCGTTGAAGGTCGCGGCCTGCGTCAGCCCATCCGGTCGAAGCTGGATGAGGACGCCGCGGCTCGAGGTCGAGTAGTCGGCGGTATCGACGCCCGCCAGACCGTCCAGGACGTCCGCGCCGGCGCCGCCGCGCAGGATGTTGTTCTCGCCGTCGCCGACCAGGATGTCGTTGAAGCCGGAGCCGAACAGGTTCTCGACCTCGCGCAGGATGTCGCCCTGGCCGTCGCCGCCGACACCAGCGATGTCGCTCGACAGGCGGACGAAGACGCCCGCCAGCGACGCGGAATAATCAGCCGTGTCGATCCCCATGCCGCCGAGGATCGTGTCGGCCCCTGCATCTCCGAAGAAGAGGTCGTCGTCCATGCCGCCGTCGAGGACGTCGTCGCCGGCGCCGCCGCGCAGCCTGTCGCGGCCGAAGGAGCCGAGGAGGGTGTCGTCGCCGCTGCCGCCGTCGAGGATGTCGTCGCCCATGCCGGCCGAAAGCCGGTCGTTGCCGCCGCCGCCGAACAGGCTGTCATTGCCGAGGCCGCCCGAAAGGACATCGTCGCCGCCGCGGCCGAAGATGAGGTCGTCGCCCATGCCGCCGTCGAGATAGTCGGCGCCGCCGACCTCGTCGTTCAAGCTCGCCGGATCGAGGATGCCGTCCTGGTCTGCGTCGTCCGCGTCGCCGTCGAGAATGTCGTTGCCGTCGCCACCGTCGAGGCGATCATTGCCGGAGCCACCGGCGAGCCGGTCATTGGCCCGGCCGCCCGACAGGATGTCGTTGCCGCTGCCGCCATGCAGGAAGTCGGGATCGAGGTCGCGGACGCGGATGCCGACGGAGATCGAATCGTCGCCGTCGAGGCCGTAGATCGCGTGCGAGCCGGCCTGCGAAAGGCTGAAATTATCGCGGCCGTTCGTCAAAATCCGCTTGATCGGGGGCATCGCTCGCGCTCCTCGTCGGTTCGAGCACGGTCCGGTCCGACTGACGCAGAACGGCTCTCGGTTGGTTGATTGAGCAGGTCGGCGAGGAAGGCCGGGCTCGGCCCTTCCGGTATCCCTGTCGCATGAGAGGGCTCGAGGCGGGCGCCCCGAGAACCAGGTCCCGACGGAGGAAGCCGGGACCTGGCTTGCTGCCGGAGGAGCTCATGCCCCTCCAGCAGCGGCTAGATCTCAGCAGTCGACCTGGGAGATCGAGTAGGCGTTCGAGTTGGCGCCACCGTTGCCGGCGAACGTCTCGGTCGCGGCGAAGGTGTAGACGTTCTCGCCCAACGCTTCGGCGTCGGCCGCCGCCTCGGCGACGTAGCCGTCGAGATGCAGGTCGATGTCGGTGTTGTGCGACACGTCGCTGTAGATGTCGGTGTTGCCGTAGAAATCCCAGGCGATCGCAAGAGTCTGGTCCATGATGTCTCTCCTAGATTTTGCGGTTACTGGAGTAATTACCAGCAAAGAGACTATACGAAGATAATATCTGGAGTTAAAGAAGTAAGAAGGCGTATATGACTTAGGGTGTAGGGTTTATTATACTTTTATTACTCGATCAACGCTCGCCGCAGCGTCAGGCGATGGCGCCGGTGACGTAGGCGGCGACCGTCGACATGCCGTCGTCGGCGAAGCTGTCGACGAAGGTGCCGGTATAGGCGGCGTCGCCCCAGGCGTCGGCCGTGGCCGAAACCTCGGCCACATGGTCCTCGAGCTGAAAGCCCGCGTGCCGGCCGCCCTCGGAGCGCATCCCACGGCCTTCGCCGCAGCCACCGCGCTCGTGAGAGAACTCCATGGGGCCCTGCGCGAAGTCGAAGCCTTCGATGTCGATGGCGATGACCTCGAGACGCGTCTCCGAGCCTGCCCAGGAGCCGTTGCGGCCGGAGCGGCCGCCGTCGCTCTCGACGACATAGGTGAAGACGAAGTCCGCACCCGAGATGTCCGCGTAAGCGTCGGTGTCGGCGATCACCGTGTCATCCCGATCTCCCGTGCTCAGCGCGCTGAAGGCAGCCTCGCCGCGGGCGATCCGGACGTCGCCGAGGTCGCGGATATCCGCATCGACCTTGCCTCGTGTGCGCGAACCGTCACCGACGGCGAGCGCCTCGCCGCCGATGTCCAGCGTCAGGCCGCCATCGCTGCCGTCATCGGTGACGATCTCAGCGTTTCGCCGGGTCATGGCGCGTTCGAATTGCCGGAACGCGCTCATGAAACCGCGCAGCTGATCGAAATCAGCCAGCTGACTTCTGAGGGAATCGAACATGTCCTCCAGAGGAGAAGGCGCATTCTTCGTCCGCATGACATACCTCCACTATCGCTGAGTTATTCTAGCATTCTGTCCTAGTCTTCTCAGCGACGAATAAAGCGATCATCCGGTTAGCGTCGTATCCACTTTTGACTTAGTCTCGCGTACGACTTGAGTCGTCAGGATTCGACGCGCAACACCGCAGACCTTCGGGCCGATGCGAGCTTCGCCGCCACATCCGCCTGTGAAGCCGAGGACAGCAGCGCCGCCTCGGTGCGGTTGCTCACGCCGAGCTTTCGCATGATCTGGCGGACATGGACCTTGACGGTCGATTCCTGCATGCCGAGCTCCCGGGCGATGACCTTGTTCGGCTTGCCGAGCCGAAGCAGGCGCATGACGTCGTCCTGGCGCGACGTCAGCTCCCCGGCCTCACGGGCAGCGCCTGACGGCGCGCGAAGGGAAAGGCCGGTCCGGTCCTGTACGTTCAGCAGGGCCGTCGGCGGAAAGAAGTCGCCGCCCGCCAGGATGAAGGTGAGCGTCTGCAAAGCAAGGGCAGGGTCCATCGAGCAAGGGATGAATCCGCGAATGCCGAGGGCGAGGACCGCCAGCACGTCCTCTGCGTCGTGGGACTCGGCGATGACGACGATCGCAGCTTCCGGCGCAAGGCAGCGCGCCCAGTCGATCCAGCCGTGAAACTCGTCGCATCCGCCGATGGTGCCGACATTGACGAGGACGAGGCGGCAGGTCTCGATCGACTCCGGCCGGGTATCGTCAGGTTCCAGCCCCAGCACCTCCAGCCCGGCGCTCTGCGCCCAGGGGCCGAGGAAGCTCGTCAAGCTCTGCCGCCGCAGCCCAAGCTTGTCCGCAACGACGAGCGTTTCTCTCGGAGACGTCGGTATCGATTGGCCAGCCATGTTGCCCTCCATCCACGGTGAGCCGAGGGGCGCTCCATTCGTCCGGGGGCCGCGCTGCCGCACGCTGTGTGGAACACGGCACGGAATGAACTTGAGGACCCAGTCAGCGACACTCTGGTGCCACAGCTTGGATGGAAAGCGGCGTGAGAAGGACGTGAATTGGGCCGGTCGCGAGCTGTTTTGGAAGGGCGAGCATCGTCGCGGCGCCTTCAGCGGCTGCCTGCCGGAATCGTCCGAGCCGCTCGACATCGGCGATCGCTTGCCATGTCAGGGTGAGGGAAGGCCAGCGTGCGAACCTGAAGGTTGCCGAACTGTCGGGACGTTTGATCTCGTCACATGTGCCCATCCGTCGCGGCGATCACGGCATCGACATCCGTCACGACGCAGACGTTCTGCAGGGCGTAGTTGACCGAGGCCGTGTGCCATTCGGCGTTCATGGTCGAGCAGGCATCCTCCGGCACCACCATGAAATAGCCCTTGTCGGCGCCGGTGCGGGCAGTGTGCTCGATCGACATGTTGGTCCAGGCGCCGGTGACGATGACGATGTCGCGGCCGAGCGCCTTGAGCACGGTCTCCAACCGCGTGCCCTCCCAGGCGCTCATGCGCTGCTTCTCGACGATGTGGTCGCCGCCTTGCGCCTCCAGACCCGGTACGGGCGCAGCACCCCAGGTGCCGCGCACCAGCGCCTTGGCATCGGCGAGGCCCTCGAACAGTGGGGCGTTCATGGTGACGCCGGGCGCGCCGGCTTCGACGACGAACCAGACATGGATCACCGGGATGTCGCGCGCCCGCGCCGCCTGTGCCAGGCGGGCGCCGTTGGCGATGGCGTTCTGCTGTCGGCAATGCTCCGGCGAGCCCGAGCTGGCGAAGGCGCCGCCCTCCATGACGACATCGTTCTGCATGTCCTGGATGATCAGTGCGCAGCGCGACGGGTCGAGCCGGTAGCCGCCGGCGGCCTTCTTCGTGCCGTTTGCCGAGATGGAGGTGGCGGAATCGACGTCTGACCGCGCTGCGCGGTCACGGCTCGACGTCCCGGCGCCGGCATTGCTCGCTTTCATATAGGGCTCGATGCGCGGCCCGATTTTGGTCTCGACCGCGTAGAGCGAATGGCTCGCAGTGAGGAAGAGCGTGCGCCAGTCCGGGCCACCCCAGGTGAGGTTGCCGACGAGTTCCGGCACGCGCAGCTTGCCGATCAGCTCGCCCCTGATCGAATAGACCCAGACGCCGCCGGGGCCAGTCACCCAGATATTGCCCTGCGCATCGCATTTCATCCCGTCGGGGACGCCGGGCTCGGTTCCGACGATGCCGGAGGCGAAGATGCGGCCGGGACCGAGCCGCCCATCCGGCTTGATCTCGAAGACGCGGATAGTGTGCTGGACGGTGTCGTTGACGAAGAGCCGGTCTTCCGTGGGGCAGAAGCAGAGTCCGTTCGGCTGGTCGAAGAGATAGCGGTCGACCAGGAGCTGCGGTGCGCCGCCTTCTGGAGGTATCCGGTACACGCCCTGAAAGCCGAGCTGGCGCGGCCGCTCGACGCCGAAGACCGGCATGCGGCCATACCAGGGATCGGAGAAATAGATCGACCCGTCCGATTTCACGACGACGTCGTTGGGGCTGTTGAGCTCCATGCCCTCGAAATGCGAGGCAATGACCTCGCGCTGCCCGTCCGCCCGCTCGCGCACCAGCGAGGAGGTCGCGTGCTCGCAGACGATCAGGTCGAGCGCGGCATCATAGGTCATGCCGTTGCATTTGTTCGCCGGCCGCCTGACCTCGCGCACGCCGTTTTTATCCCAGCGGCGACGGACATCGCCCGGCATGTCCGAGAACAGAAGATGCTGCTCGTGCGGATGCCAGATAGGTCCCTCAGAGAACTCGAAGCCGGTGCCGAGCTGGCGCACCGGCGCCCAGAGGTCGATCAGGTCGGCGAAGCCGGGCTGGACGGCGGCGTGCGTGGTCATGGGAGCACCGATTCCGGAATGCATAAGAGAGAGGCGCGGACCTCTCCACCGTCAGTCCGGGGCTGGCCGCAGGCCTGAGCCCGGAACCCATGAACGCGCCCGTTCCGGAGGAGGACATCGTCGCTCGTGCCGTTTGGCCTCGTCGTGATCATGGGTTCCGGGCTCGCGGCTTTGCCGCGCCCCGGAATGACGGCGAGGACATTCACGCCGCGAACCAGTTGCGCGCCGGCAGTGACTGCACGACGGGGCCGGGCACTGCCATGTCCATGCGGCCGACGACCTGGCCATGGGCGATCTTGGCCGGCTTGTCGTGCACCGGCAGCAGGAAGGCGCCGTTGGCGAGCAGCTTCTTGATCGCCGCCTTCTCCTCGCGCTTGGAGACGCCGTGGTTGCCGGTGGTGCGCGGCTCGTTGGCGTGCAGCTCGTGGAAGGGCGACACGATCTGGTCGTTGAAATCGTAGATCACGTCGCCGCAGATGATGGCGCGCCCTTCATTGGTGTCGACATGGACGTTCATCGAACCCTCGGTATGGGCGCCGGCGGCTTCCAGGTAGCAGCCGGGAAAGAGCTCGATCATTCCCGAGAGTTCGAGGTCCTCGAAGCGCAACGCGTCGCGCGTGTGCAAACGGTCGATCAGGTGCTTGATGTCGGGCGCCGGATATTGCGGGTGCATCAGCCCGGACACCGAGTATTCGAGCTCGCGCCGGTTGACGAGCACCGTCGTGTTCATCGGGAAAAGCTCATCCTTCCCGGCATGATCGATATGGAGATGGGTGTGCATGACATAGCGCACATCGCCCATCCGCACGCCGTGCTTGGCGAGCTGGTTCTCGATCATGTTCTCGTGGAACTGGAGGCCGCGCATGCCGAGGCTCTCCATGATCTGGTTGTGGCGGTAGCCGGTGTCGACAACCACCGGCCAGGGCCCGCCGAGGATCAGGAAGCCATAGGTCGGCACGCGGCGGGTCCGGCCGCAATCGCGGCCGAGCACGAGGAAGCTCGATTCCAGCTCGATATCGCCATAGTCGAGGATCTTGATTTCGAGCGCCATGGACATGCCTCCCCTTGATTATTGGCCGAGGCGGTAGACCCGCCTCGCGGTCTCGTTGAACACGGCCGCCTGCGCGGCTTGCGGCACCGCCGCCAGATGCGCGGCGATCAGCTCGGCATAGGTCGTCCAGAGCTTCTCGATCGGGAAATTGGAGCCGAACAGGCAGCGCTCGGCTCCGAACAAGCGAAGCGTCTCGCCGACGATGAAGGCGATCGTCTCGGGATCGTTGCGGCGCAGGAAGGTGCCGAGGCCCGAGAGTTTGCCGGTGATGTTCGGCTGGGCGGCGAGCAGCGTCATGCCTTCGCGCCAGGCGGCGATGCCCTCCGGCGAGAGATCCTCCAGCATGCCGGCATGCTGAAGGACGAAGGTCACCCTCGGGCAGGCGGCGGCGAGCTCGGCCGCGCCCGCCATCTGGCCAGCGAAGACCTGGAGGTCGAAGCTGAAGCCGTACTCGGCCAGCCGCCCGACATTGGCGATCAGTCTGGGATCGCGGGCAAGATCAGGCCCGCTGGCGAAGCGGTAGAGGGTATTCTCGTGCCAGTGCAACTGCATGCGCACGCCGCGCACCCGTTCGTTGCGAGCGAGCTGATCGAGCTGCGGGCGGATATCCCCCGCCAGGATGTCGGCATAGGCGACGATGGCGATCGGGAAGCCGGTTTCTTCCGAGGCTTGCGAGACGTAGGTGACCTCGTCGAGATAGCGGTCGACTGCCCAATTCGCCTGGACATAGACGGCTTCAATCACGCCCGCCGGTTGGCAGTCGCCGAGATATTCGGCGATCGGGTAGTCGCGCCGGATCGGCTCGTAAGGACCGAAGATGCGCGGCTGCATCGGCCCGACGAGCCAGGGCAGATCAGCCTGCCGCCAGATGTGAAAATGGGAATCGACGAGACCGGTCATGCCGCCAGCGAGCCTCCAAGTGACAGGATGTGCCGGCAGATCCGCGCCGTACTGCCGCCGTCCGAAAGGCTGGCGAGGCGCGGCGCGATCAGCCGGAGCGCTTCGGTCTCGGGCCGATAGCCGGGATCGGCCGCGAGAGGTGTCAGCCAATCGATGCGATGCGCCCGCTGCGCCAGCCTTGCGACCGCCGTGATCAGCGCCGATGGGTCGCCGCGTTCGAGACCGTCCGAGAGCACGACGACCACCGCGCCGCGGGCATAGGAGGCGAAGCGGGGCACGGCGAGGAAGGCCTGCAGCGCGTCGCCGATGCGCGTGCCGCCATCCCAGTCGGCGACGAGGCCGGAGGCTTCGGCCAGCGCCTGCTCGCGGCGCTTGCGGCGGAGCGCCCGCGTCACGCGGGTGAGGCGCGTGCCGAAGGTGAAGACCTCGACCTGGCGGGTCGCGTGGACGATCGTATGCGCCAGCGCGAGATTGGCGTCGCTGCGTTGCTTCATCGAGCCGGAGACGTCGATCAGCAGCAGGATCGGCCGCGGTCGCGTCACCCGCCGCAGCCGCTTCAGGCTCATCACCTCGCCGTCATGGCGGATCGCGTCCTTGAGGCTAAGGGCGAGGTCGACCATCGGCCCGCGGCGCGCGGAGCGATGGCGATAGCCGCGGCGGCGGGGCAGTGCGGCCGGCAGCGCCCGGCGGAAACGGCGCAGCGTCTCGCTGTCGTCGAGCGTCTTCAGCTGGCGGATCGAGAGGGCTTCCGCCCCGGTCGCCGCCTGGCCGGTCTCGTTGACCTCCTCGCCGATCAGCACCTCGCGCGAGCCAGAGTCCTCCTGGACCGAGATGTCCTCGTTCGGCGCGAAATCGTCATCGCCGGGCTCGGCGAGGGCGCCGCCGAGGAAATGCATGTCGAAGAGCGCATCGAAGCGCTCGCGTTGCTCGGGATGGGGCGCGAGCGTCGCGATGGCGGCCTTGCGGATGTCAGCAATGCTGCGCGGCCCGAGCAATTCGATCGCCATCAGGAAGCTGGTGGTCTGTTCCGGCGCAACCGCGATGCCATGCTCGCGTAGCAGCGTTGGGAAGGCGACGAAGAGCCGAGCGGCGGCGGGGAGGGGGGCGATCATGCCGTATGCCTCCCGGTCGTTATAAGGGCGTGACGTTCCTTACTCCCTCCCCCCGCTTGCGGTGGGGAGGGTTGGGGTGGGGGGCAGTGCCGCTTGGCGCCGAATTGGAAGAATGGGTTGGCCCTGCTTTCCCGCCCCCCATCCCTAGCCCTTCCCCACCGCAAGCGGGGGGAAGGGGACGCGTTTGCGCTTTCCGTCATTGCGAGGAGCGGAGTGACGAAGCAATCCAGGAGCGGCAGAGCTCTATGGTCCCCTGGATTGCTTCGCTTCGCTCGCAATGGCGTTGACATCCTCATGCCGCCAGCCCCGGGATGAAGAGCGGCAGGCGAGGGCGCAAATGGGCGAGGTCTTCCTCGTCTTTGATCGCCGCGCCGAGCGAGCGGCGGAAGGCTTCCGGCCAGGGTGCCCCGCTCTGGGCCAGCGCCGTCGCGGCCTCGGCCCAGTCGACCGCCTCGGCGACACCCGGCGGCTTCGCCAGCGGCTCCTGCCGCAGCAGCCCGACCGCGTGGACGACGGCGCGCGCCGTGCTCTCGGCGACGGCCGAGGAGCGCAGCATGATGATCTCAGCTTCGCGCTCGGGCTCGGGATAGGCGATGTAGTGGTAGACGCAGCGGCGTCTGAGCGCCTCGTGCAGCTCGCGCGTGCGGTTCGAGGTCAGGATCACCACCGGCCGCTCGGGCGCGCGCAGCGTGCCGCGCTCGGGGATCGAGATCGAGAAATCCGAGAGGAATTCGAGCAGGAAGGCCTCGAATTCATGATCCGAGCGGTCGATCTCGTCGATCAGCAGCACGACCTGGTCCGGCCGCCGCAGCGCCGTCAGCATCGGCCGCTCGATCAGGAAGTCGTCGCGATAGATGTCGAGCTGCTCGCCCTCCTTGGCCTGACGGATGGCGAGCATCTGGCGCGGATAGTTCCACTCGTAGAGCGCTGCCGCTGCGTCGATGCCCTCGAAGCATTGCAGGCGGATGAGCTGGCGCCCGAGGATGCCGGCGAGCGCCTTGGCGGCCTCGGTCTTGCCGACGCCTGGCGCGCCCTCCAGCAGCAGCGGCTTGCCGAGCGCGAGCGAGAGGTAGCCGGCCGTCGCGATGCCGTCATCGGCGAGATACATCGCCGCCTGCAGGGCCTCGGCGAGGTCCTCGGGGCTGGAGATTCCGGCGACGGTCGTCCTCAGCGCCATCGGGTCACCGCCAGTTCACCGGGCCGCCGCGGCGCGGACCGGGCTTGACGCCGCCATTGGCCTTGAGCCCGCGCAGGATCTTCTCCGGCGTGATCGGCAATTCGTCGACCCTGACGCCGACGGCGTTGTAGACGGCATTGGCGATCGCCGGCAGCACCGGGTTGGCGCACATCTCGCCTGGCCCCTTGCCGCCGAACGGGCCGTCCGGCGCCGGCCGCTCCAGCACGGTGACGTGATAGGGCGCGATATCGCCCGGCCCCGGCATCAGATATTCGTTGAAGTCGCGCGGGCCGTGCTCCGGATTAGGATAATACGGCTCCGGCGTCTCGTAGAGCGCGTGGCTGATGCCCATCCAGGCGCCGCCGACCAATTGCTGCTCGACCATGCGCGGATTGATGACGCGGCCGAGCTCATAGGCGCTGGTCATGCGGAGCACCTCGACCTCGCCGGTCTCGTCGTCGACCGAGACGTCGGCGACGAGGCAGGCATGGGCGAAGGCGGTGTTCGGGTTCATCTCGCCGGTCTCGGCGTCTACTGCGGACAGTGGGATCAGGAAGATGCCGCGTCCGGCGATGGTCTTGCCCTGCTTGAACTGCGCCGCCTGCGCCGTCGCCTTGACCGTGATGCTGCGCGAGGGCGCGCCGCGGACATGGATGTTGCCGCGCCCGTCGGTGACGAGATCGGCGGCATTGACCTCGAGCTCTTCCGCCGCCGCTTCGAGCAGGACGCCGCGGGCCTCGCGGGCCGCGACGATGATGGCGTTGCCCATGCGGTGCGTGCCGCGCGAGGCGAAGGAGCCCATGTCATGCGGGCCGGTGTCGCTGTCGGCAGTGTCGACATAGACATCCTCGATGGGAACGCCGAGCGTCTCGGCCGCGATCTGGCGGGAGACCTGCTTCATGCCCTGGCCGAGATCGATCGCCGAAAGCGCGACGGTGAACTTGCCGTCGGGGTTGGAGTGGATCAGGGCCTGGCTCGGATCGCCGCCGAGGTTCATGCCGATCGGATAGTTGACCGAGGCCATGCCGCGGCCTTCGTGACGGGCCATCTCAACGCCTCCTCGTGCCGAAGACCGACGAGAACCGCACCGCGCCGTGCTGCGTCTGCGCGGGAGCAACCGGCGGCGGAGCAGCGGGAGCGGGAGTGGGTGGCGGCTGGTAGGCGGGCGGTGCCGGATGCGAGCCGGCAGGCTGGTAAGCTGACGGCGGCTGATAGGGCGCTGGAGCCGGTGGGGCGGCGGGTCGTTGCGGCTCGTAGCGCGGAACCTGCGTCGGCGCCACGCGACCGTCGCGCGCGCCTTCCATCACCGGCTGCTTGCTCGGCGCGATCCGGGTCGTGCCGGCCGGCAGCGTCTGCGTCACCGGCCCACTGCGCGTGTCGGGCCGGCCGATCTGGCCGCGGGCGTCGAGCTGCGTCGCCGGGATCTGCGCGCGCTCGCCGGCGCCGCCGCCGAGCAGCGAAGAGGCCCGCTTCGCCTGCTCGGAGAGCGGCCAGTTCGCCTTCTCGGCCGCGACCTGCACGCATTCGACCAGCGCCGTGTTCTTGGCGGCGCGCCGGTGAGGCTTCATGTCCCCATCGCGGTAGGCGTTGAGAATCCTGAACTCCATCGGGTCCATGCTCGCCGCTTCGGCGAGGCGGTCCATCTGGACCTCCAATGCGAAGTCGACCGCGGTGACGCCGAAGCCGCGCATCGCGGTCGAGGGGCAGCGATTGGTGTAGGAGACATAGATGTCGGAGGCGACGTTGGGGATCCAGTACGGTCCCGGCACATGCGCCGTGCACTTGATCGCGGCGTAGCTGGACAGCCGCGTATAGGCGCCGGCGTCGAAATAGCTGCGGATGTGGCGGGCGACGATCCGCCCGTCGCGCATCAGCCCATCCTTGATGTAGATGCGCTCGGCCCCGCGCGGCGAGCCGTAGAGCATCTCCTCCTCGCGATCGAGGACGAAGCGCACCGGCCGGCCGGTCAGCATGGCGCCGAGCACGGCGAGCGGCTCGGTCAGCGAGTCGACCTTGCCGCCGAAGCCGCCGCCGACCGTACCGCCGATGAAATGCAGCTGGTTTGACTCGACGTCGACGATCTTGGCGGTGGTGCCGAGCGCGAAGAACAGGCCCTGCGCACAGGAATGCACGAGATAGCGGCCGTTTTGCTCGGGCGCGGCGATCGAGCCGTTGGTCTCGGTCGGCGCATGCTCAATCGGCGACATCTGGTAGCGATGTTCCATCACGATGTCGGCGCTGGCGAAGCCGCGCTCGACATCGCCGAAGCGCAGCTTCTGATGGTCGAAGCGCTCGTGATATTCGAAGTAGTTGCCGGGATAGGTCTCGTTGACCACCGGCGCGCCAGGTTTCAGCGTCTCCTCGACGTCGAACACTGCCGGCAGCGGGTCGTAATCGATCCGCACCTGCTTGCAGGCCGCCTGCGCCTGGGCCTCGCTATCGGCGAGGATCGCGACGACCGGCTCGCCCTTGTAGCTGACCTTGCTCACCGCCAGCGAAGGCTCGTCGTCCTTGCCGAAATTGATCAGGCTGAGCAGCGTGTTCTTGTTGACGGGGACGTCGGCGCCGCGCAGCACGCGCTTGACGCCGGGCGCCCTCTCCGCGGCCGAAATATCGATCGCGCGGATACGGGCATGGTGATGCGGGCTGCGCACCACCTTGAGATGCAGCATGCCGTCGAAGGCGTGATCGTCGAAGAAGCGGGTCCGCGCCGTGACATGGCCCGGCATGTCCTGGCGCTGCACGCCCTTGCCGACGACGTTGAGGTTGTCGTCGCGCTCGTCGGCGAAGAGGTCCTTGCGCATCTCCATCGTTGCCATGGCGACCTCCTCAGGCTCGGCGCGCGCCGGGCGCGTTCGCCGCGGCGAGGATGGCGGCTATGATCGGCTCGTAGCCGGTGCAGCGGCAGATGTTGCCGCTGATCGCCTCGACGACCTCCTCGCGGCTCGGCTGCGGGTTTTTCGCCAAGAGCGCCCGCGCCGCGGTCAGCATGCCCGGCGTGCAGAAGCCGCATTGGGCGGCGAAATGGTCCATGAAAGCGTCCTGCAGCGGGTGCAGGTTCGGGCCGTCGGCCATGCCGGAGGTGGTCTCGATCTGGCGACCCTCGCAGGACACGGCGAGGGTCAAGCAGGCGAGCTGCGGCTCACCGTCGACCAGCACGGTGCAGACGCCGCAGGTGCCCTGGCCGCAGCCATATTTCGGGCCGAAATCGCCGAGCCCGCGCCGCAGCGTGTCGAGCAGGTTGCTTGCCGGATCGACGAAGGTGGCGCGGTCGCTGCCGTTGAGGCGGAACTGGATGGGAAGCTTGGCCATCGGCGCCTCCTCAGCGCGGCTCGCCGGCGAGCAGCCGGCCGAGATGGACGGGGAGGATCTCGCGCCGGTACCACTCGCTCGCGATCGCGTCGGTCGCTGGGCGGCAGCCTTCGAGCGCAGCGTGCTTGGCCGCCTGGATCGCCGACTGGTCGAGGGGCTTGCCGTCGAGCGCGCGCTC
>DASYHC010000119.1:0-62410 GCA_035998995.1 Allobosea sp. | reverse complement strand
AGTATCGCGAGATGGCCGCCTTCGCCCAGTTCGGCTCCGACCTCGACGCCGTCACGCAGCGCCTGCTCAACCGTGGCGCCCGCCTGACCGAGCTCCTGAAGCAGGGCCAGTTCTCGCCGCTGAAGATGGAAGAGCAGACGGTCGTGATCTATGCCGGCGTCAACGGCTATCTCGACCCGCTGCCAGTCAACAAGGTCCGCGCCTTCGAGGACGGGCTGCTCTCGCTGGTCCGCGGCAAGCATGCCGACCTGCTGAACGAGATCGGCTCCTCGAAGGACCTTTCGGACGCGAACGCCGCGAAGCTGAAGGGTATCGTCGAGGGCTACGCCAAGTCGTTCGCCTGATCTTTGCGAGCGCAGCGAGGCAATCCAGCCCCGCTGCGCCAGTTCTGGATTGCTTCGTCGTTGCGCCCTCGCACTGACGGATAGGGGATCAAGACCGGATGCCGTCCCTTAAGGACCTACGCAATCGCATCGCCTCGGTGAAGGCGACGCAGAAGATCACCAAGGCCATGCAGATGGTCGCGGCAGCCAAGCTGCGTCGCGCCCAGAGCGCGGCCGAGGCGGCGCGTCCCTATGCCGAGCGCATGGAGACGGTGCTGGCGAACCTGGCTTCCGGCATCTCCGGGGCGAGCGCGCCGAAGCTGATCGGCGGGACGGGCTCCGACAAGGTGCACCTGCTCGTGGTCTGCACGGCCGAGCGTGGCCTGTGCGGCGCCTTCAACTCCTCGATCGCGCGCCTCGCCCGCGACAAGGCGCTGGCGCTGAAGGCCGAAGGCAAGACGGTCAAGTTCGTCTGCGTCGGCAAGAAGGGTTACGACATCCTGCGCCGGCAGTTCGCAGCCGACATCCTCGAGGTGATCGACCTGCGCGCCTTCAAGCAGCTCGGCTTCGCCAATGCCGAGACGATCGCGCAGAGCATCCTGACGCGCTTCGCCGCCGGCGAGTTCGACGTTGCGACGCTGTTCTTCTCGAAGTTCAAGTCGGTGATCTCGCAGATCCCGACGGCACAGCGCATCATCCCGGCCGAGATCCCGGCCGGCACCAAGACGATGAGCGCCGTCTACGAATACGAGCCGGAAGAGAGCGAGATCCTCGAGACCCTGCTGCCGCGCAACCTCACGGTGCAGGTGCTGCGGGCGATCCTGGAAAACGCCGCCTCCGAGCAGGGCGCGCGCATGTCGGCGATGGACTCCGCCACGCGCAACGCCGGCGAGATGATCAAGAAGCAGACGCAGCTCTACAACCGCTCGCGTCAGGCGATGATCACCAAGGAACTGATCGAGATCATCTCCGGCGCGGAAGCGCTCTAACCGCCTAATTTGGGCCGGCGTGCCGGCCATCCGACACGCTGAACGCGAATCCGAGGTTCGAACCATGGCCAAAGCCGCTACCAAGACCAAGACCGACAAGCCCGCCAACACCGGCACGGGCCGCGTTGCCCAGGTCATCGGCGCCGTCGTCGACGTGCAGTTCGACGGCGTCCTGCCGGAGATCCTGAACGCGCTCGAGACCGACAACCTCGGCAACCGCCTCGTCCTCGAGGTTGCCCAGCATCTCGGCGAGAACACCGTCCGCACCATCGCCATGGACTCGACCGAAGGTCTGGTTCGCGGCCAGTCGGTCACCGACACCGGCGCGCCGATCGCGGTTCCGGTCGGCGACGAGTGCCTCGGCCGCATCATGAACGTCATCGGCGAGCCGGTCGACGAAGCCGGCCCGATCAAGACCTCGAGCACCCGCGGCATCCACCAGCCGGCTCCGAGCTATGCTGACCAGGCGACGGAAGCGCAGATCCTGGTCACCGGCATCAAGGTCGTCGACCTCCTGGCTCCCTACGCCAAGGGCGGCAAGATCGGCCTGTTCGGCGGCGCCGGCGTCGGCAAGACCGTGCTGATCATGGAGCTGATCAACAACGTCGCGAAGGCCCACGGTGGTTATTCCGTGTTCGCCGGCGTCGGCGAGCGCACCCGCGAGGGCAACGACCTCTATCACGAGATGATCGAGTCGGGCGTGAACAAGAAGGGCGGCGGCGAAGGCTCGAAGTGCGCCCTCGTCTACGGCCAGATGAACGAGCCCCCGGGCGCCCGCATGCGCGTCGCCCTGTCCGGCCTGACCGTGGCGGAAGACTTCCGCGACCGTGGCCAGGACGTGCTGTTCTTCGTCGACAATATCTTCCGCTTCACCCAGGCGGGCTCGGAAGTGTCCGCGCTGCTCGGCCGCATCCCGTCGGCGGTGGGCTATCAGCCGACGCTCGCCACGGACATGGGCAATCTGCAGGAGCGCATCACCACCACCAACAAGGGCTCGATCACCTCGGTGCAGGCGATCTACGTGCCGGCCGACGACTTGACCGACCCGGCGCCCGCGACCTCCTTCGCCCACCTGGACGCCACGACCGTGCTCTCGCGCTCGATCGCGGAAAAGGGCATCTACCCGGCGGTCGACCCGCTCGACTCGACCTCGCGCATGCTCTCGGCCGCGATCGTCGGTGACGAGCACTACAATATCGCCCGCCAGGTCCAGCAGATCCTCCAGCGCTACAAGGCCCTGCAGGACATCATCGCGATCCTGGGCATGGACGAGCTCTCGGAAGAGGACAAGCTCGCCGTCGCCCGCGCTCGCAAGATCGAGCGCTTCCTGTCGCAGCCCTTCTTCGTCGCCGAAGTCTTCACCGGTTCGCCGGGCAAGCTCGTCGCGCTCGAAGACACGATCAAGGGCTTCAAGGGCCTGGTCGAGGGCAAGTACGATCACCTGCCGGAAGCTGCCTTCTACATGGTCGGCTCGATCGAAGAAGCGATCGAGAAGGCCCAGCGCCTGGCCGCCGAAGCGGCGTAAGTTTCACGGGCCGTTCCGGTCGGCCTTGGCCGACCGGGAGGTGTGACACGCGTCATTCTCGGGCTTGTCCCGAGAATCTCTGGACGAGAAGACACTGGTTTCAGGGATGGTCGGGTCAGGCCCGGTCATGACGAGCCTGGAGAGATTTTACGATGGCCACTTTCACATTCGAACTCGTCTCGCCGGAGCGCATCCTGTTCTCGGGCGAAGCCGTCAGCGTCATCGTGCCGTCGGTCGAGGGCGAGATGACCGTGCTCGCCGGTCATGCGCCGGTCGTCGCCGTGCTGAAGCCCGGCATCGTCCTGGTCCAGACCGATTCCAGCAACGGCAAGGAGTTCTTCGTCTCGGGCGGCCTCGCCGAGGTCAATGCGACGAGCGTCACCATCCTGGCCGAGCAGGCCCGCTTCCTCGAGGACGTCGACACTGCCGTCCTCGATGCGGAAATCCTGACCGCCGAGACCCGCCATGCCGGCTCGCATGACGAGGCCGAGAAGAAGCGCCTGCACGACCAGCTCGTGCAGCTGCGCGAATTCAAGGGCGTGTTCGAGCAGCGCAAGGCGGCTTGAGCGAAGTCTACTGGACGGACATTGAAAAAGGCCGGGAGCTTGCTCCCGGCCTTTTTCGTTTCCACAGGGCGCTTCACCGTCATTGCGAGGAGCGCAGCGACGAAGCAATCCAGGGCGGCAGAGCTCTGCGCCTGCTGGATTGCTTCGCTGCGCTCGCAATGACGGCCAGTTGTGATCAGGCCGCAATAGCCTCGGCCAGAGCGACGACCCGCTTGGCCATCTCGGCGTGCAAGCGCTCGACCATGCGGCCGTCGAGCTGGATCGCGCCCTTGTCGGCGTTGGCGGGCTCAGCGAAGGCCGAAATGATGGCGCGGGCACGGGTCAGCTCGCTTTCCTCCGGCGCGAAAACCGTGTTCGCCACCGCGACCTGGTTCGGATGGATCAGGGTCTTGCCGTCGAAACCGAGATCGCGGCCCTGCTCGCATTCGGCCTTGAAGCCGGCTTCGTCCTTGAGGTCGTTGTAGACGCCGTCAATGACGTCGACGCCATGGGCGCGGGCGGCGAGGATCGCCGTGGTCAACCAGGGCAGCATCGGCGCGCGGCCGGGCACGAAGCGGGCGCGAGTTTCCTTGGCGAGGTCGTTGGTGCCGAGGACGAAGCAGGCGAGGCGGGTCGAGGGATCGCGGGCGGCGCGAGCGATCTTCTCGCAGTCGAGAATGGCGAGCGGCGTCTCGATCATCGCCCAGACCCGCGTCTCCGGCTTGGCCCAGAGCCCGGTCAGGCGATGGCCGATCTCGACCAGCGTCTCGGGCGAGGAGACCTTCGGGATCAGGATCGCGTCGGGGCCGGCCTCGGCCGCAGCGGCGAGGTCGGCGTCGAACCAGGGCGTGTCGATGCCGTTGGTGCGGATGACCAGCTCGCGCCGTCCGTAGCCGCCGGCCTTCACGGCAGCGCAGACCTGCTCGCGCGCCAGTTCCTTGGCGTCCGGAGCGACCGCGTCCTCGAGGTCGAGTATCAGCGCATCGGCGGCGATCTCGCGGGCTTTTTCCAACGCGCGGGCATTCGAGCCCGGCATATAGAGGACGCTGCGGCGCGGACGGATGTCGGTCATATTGTCTCTCCGGATTTTGAAGGGTCGCCGGGTTCGCTGCAGTGCACACTAAGCTGCGCCGCAATGCAATGTCAGTTCTGCGAAAGACGGATGACGGGGTGCGATGGGCTGGATTGCGGGTGTCGATGGCTGCAAGGCGGGCTGGATCGCAGCGTTCGCCGACATCTCGGGGCAGGAAACGCCGTTCTTCCGCGTAATCCCGCGTTGGAACGATCTGCTCGCCGGCCCGCTGGTGCCGGAACTGATCGCGGTCGACATGCCGATCGGCTTGCCGGATCGGATCATCGGCTCCGGGCGCGGACCGGAGCAAGCGGTGCGTGCGCTACTTGGTGAACGGCAATCCTCGGTGTTCTCGATCCCATCGCGCGGCGCGGTCCACGCCACCGACTATGGCGAGGCCTGCCGGCTGGCGCTGGCGACCTCCGAGCCGCCGCGCAAGGTGTCGAAACAGGGCTTCCATCTCTTCCCGCGCATCCGCGAGATCGACGCACTGCTGCGGGCTGAAGCCGGTTGGCGCGAGCGCATCTTCGAGACGCATCCCGAGCTTGCCTTCCGGACCATGCGAGGCGCGCCGCTGGTGCATCCGAAGAAGATCAAGGGCGTGGTCAATCCGGCGGGGATGGCCGAGCGCCGCGCTCTCCTGCTAGCGGCCGGGCTACCGGCTGACATCGTTCATGCGAAACCGCCGCGCGGTGCAGCCGCCGATGACGCCCTCGACGCGCTCGCGGCGCTGGTCGTCGCCCGGCACATTGCCGCCGGGCGCGGGAAGCCCTTTCCCGATCCGCCGGGACGCGATAGCCACGGTCTACTTATCGCGATCTGGACCTTCGCGGATCGCTCCCTCGCCGAGGATACCGCCATGACAGACAAGCCTGTGCCGCGCCCGATGATCGAGGCCGCGGCCGATCGCATTGCCGGCCATGCCCGCACCACCCCGGTGATGCGGCTCGGCACCGGCGCCTTCGGCTCGCGCGCCGATGTCTCGCTCAAGCTCGAATGCCTGCAGCATGCCGGCTCGTTCAAGACGCGCGGCGCCTTCAACAACCTGCTCTCGCTCGATGTGCCTGCTGCCGGCGTCGCCGCCGCCTCGGGCGGCAACCATGGCGCCGCCGTCGCCTATGCCGCCGGCAAGCGCGGCGTCAAGGCGACGATCTTCGTGCCGGAGATCTCGCCGGCCGCCAAGATCGAGGCGATCCGCCGCTTCGGCGCCGAGGTCCGGATCGGCGGTGCGCAATATGACGATGCGCAGGCGGCCTGCGACCAGTTCGTGGCCGAGACCGGGGCACTGAAGATCCATCCCTTCTCGGCCAAGGAGACGATCGCCGGCCAGGGCACGCTCGGCCGCGAATGGCACAAGCAGGAGCCCGATCTCGACACCGTGCTGGTCGCAGTCGGCGGCGGCGGCTTGATCTCGGGAATCGCCGCCTGGTTCGCCGGCACCAGCGTCAAGGTCGTCGGTGTCGAGCCGGAAGGCTCGCGCGCATTGCAGGCCGCGCTCGAGGCGAAGGGGCCGGTGACGGTGACCGTCGCTTCGGTCGCGGCGGATTCGCTCGGCGCCCGCAATGTCGGTCAGCTGGTCTATGACGTCTGCAAGGACGCGGTCGACCATGTCGCCTTGGTGCCGGATGCGGCGATCGTCGAGGCTCAAGCGCTGCTTTGGCGCGATTTCCGCCTCGCGGTCGAGCCGGGCGGCGCTGCGGCGTTCGGCGCACTGATCGGCGGTTCCTACAAGCCGCAGCCGGGCGAGCGCCTCGGCGTCCTCGTCTGCGGCGCCAATGTCGACCTGACCAAGCTGGTCGAGATCACGGCATGAGCAAGCGGGGCATCGCCAGAGGCGGCAAGGCGGTCTATGGCGCGCCACTCGGCGTGCTGATGCTGGAGGCGCGCTTCCCGCGCATCGTCGGCGACATGGGCAATGCCGAAACCTGGCCCTTCCCGGTGCTCTACAAGGTCGTCTCCGGCGCGAGTCCCGAGAAGGTCGTGCTGAAGGGCGCGGCCGGGCTCTTGCCCGACTTCATCGCGGCGGCGCAGGAGCTGGTCCGGCTCGGCGCCGAGGCGATCACCACCAATTGCGGCTTCCTCTCGCTGTTTCAGCAGGAGCTCGCTTCGGCCGTCGGCGTTCCCGTCGCGACCTCCTCGCTGATGCAGGTGCCCTGGGTGCAGGCGACCTTGCCGCCGGGCAAGCGCGTCGGCCTCGTCACCGTCTCGGCGGTGACGCTGACGCCGCAGCATCTGACAGCAGTCGGCGTCCCCGCCGACACGCCGGTAACCGGCACCGAGAACGGGCGCGAATTCTTCCGCGTTCTGATCCGGGCCGAGAAGGAGGAGATGGATATCGACCTCGCCGAGCAGGACGTGGTCGAGGCAGCGCTGCGGCTGGTCGCTGATCATCCCGAGGTCGGCGCGATCGTGCTCGAATGCACCAACATGCCGCCCTATGCGGCGGCCGTGCAGGCGGCGACAGGTTTACCGGTCTACGACATCTATTCGATGATCACCTGGTTCCATGCCGGCTTGAGGCCGCGCGCGTTTCTGTAAGAGGCGCTCAGCCTTCATAGGCGGAGAAGAAGCAGAGCTTGTCGGCGCCTCGCCCGGCCGGCCTCTCGGCGCCCTGATAGAAGTTGAGATGCACCCCGCCGGGCGAGGGTTCGTAGACGACAAGGTGGGTCACGGGCGCGCCGCAGAGCGTGTTGCCGTTGCGCAAGACGGGATTAGCCGCGCTGGTCACGCGGTAGATCCGGGCCGTGACCGTTCCCGAGCCTGCGCTGTCGAAGACACCGCGCGCGTTTGCATCGACCAAAGCGAGCGGCAGGGATCGGCCGTTGGCAAAGCGGATCGCGGTCGCCGAGAGCGTGACCTGGCCGGTCACGGCCTCCCCGGTCCGGCTGATCGGCGTCAGATGCCGCCCTTGCTGGGCTTCGGTGACGGTCAGGCTTGCGAGCAAGGCGACGAGTGCAATCGGCAGACGCATGGCGCAACTCCGCTGGCTTGGTCCGGCAAATCCTAGCGATCATCTTGCCGTGAGGGCAACTTGCTCGATCTAGACGAAAAGCCGGCGGTCGTGGCGCTGGACGGCCGCCTCCGCTGCGGCGCACAATGCCGATGGTCAGCCGTGGAGGAATCGGATGTCGGATATCGTCAGCGCCAGCAAGACCAATACCGGCCGCTTCTTCGAGGATTTCCGGATCGGCGAGACCATTATCCATGCGACGCCGCGCACGGTCACGGCTGGCGACGTCTCGCTCTACACCGCGCTCTACGGGCCGCGCTTCGCGGTGCAGTCCTCCGATGCCTTCGCCAAGGCGATCGGCTATCCCGCCGCGCCGGTCGACGATCTCCTGGTCTTCCACATCGTCTTCGGCAAGACGGTGCCGGACATCTCGCTCAATGCGGTCGCCAATCTCGGCTATGCCGATGGCCGTTTCCTCAAGCCAGTCTTTCCGGGCGACACGCTCTCGACGACGTCCGAGGTGATCGGGCTGAAGCAGACCTCGGGCGGCGATGCCGGCATCGTCTATGTCCGCTCGATCGGCCGCAACCAGCACAATGAGATCGTCCTGAGCTATGCCCGCTGGGTGCTGGTGCGCAAGCGCCAGCCGGGCACGCCGGCGGCGTTCGAGCAGGTGCCGGAATTGCCGAAGAGCGTCGCTCCGGAGGCGCTGGGCGAGGGTTGCCCGCCGCTGCAGCTTGCCGCCTATGACGACGCGCTTGCCGGCTCGCCTTTCCGCTGGGGCGACTATCGGGCGGGCGAGCGCATCGACCATGTCGATGGCATGACCGTCGAGGAAGCCGAGCACCAGGTCGCGACCCGGCTCTACCAGAACACCGCCAAGGTGCATTTCGACGGTTATGGTGCCCGCGAGACCCGCTTCGGCAAGCGCCTGATCTATGGCGGCCACGTCATCAGCCTGGCGCGGGCCCTGTCCTTCAACGGGCTCGGTAACGCCTTCCACATTGCCGCGATCAATGCCGGCCGGCATGTCTCGCCGCTCTTCGCCAGCGACACGGTCTTCGCCTGGAGCGAGGTGCTGGAGACGGCCGAGGTGCCGGGGCGCGAGGATGTCGGGGCGCTGCGCCTGCGGCTCGTCGCGACCAAGAACCTGCCCTGCAACGAACATCCGCTGAAGCACGCCGACCAATATGCCGACGGCGTCATCCTCGACTTCGACTGCTGGGCCCTGCTGCCGCGCTGAGATGGCGCGAAGGTTTCAGGGCGACTGGGTGCCTTCGCCCGTCTTCTTGACGCTGACCTTGCCCTTGCCATCGACGCTTGCCTCATAGGTCAGGAGGTCGACGCGTTCCTCCTGCGAGATCGAGACGGTGAAGGACGTGGTCGAGTTCTGCTTGATCGCGCTGATCCCGCCGCCACCGACCTGGGTATAGCTGCGGCTGATATCGGCGAGGATCGCCTCGATGATGCATTTGGAGCGTTCGATCGCGTTCATCTGGCAGCGCTTTCCTGTGGCGTGGGCGGGGCCGAGAAGTCCGGCCATCCCGCTGAGAACGAGAATGAGCATGGAAAGGTTTCGCGAGGTGGTTCGCATCATCACGGTCCGATCAGGCTTGACGGCCGTCATTTGCGCAAAGGCCGATGCGTGAGCATGGCGTTGGTGGCGACCTCCGCCGGGATACGCGGGTAGATGCGCTGCGTCTTGGCCTCCCAATCGGTCGCCGTCAGCACATTGCCCTTGCCGGAGAGCGCGACCATCCCCTTGCGCCAGGGCATGGAGTGCGCCAGGCGCAGCTGCATGCCCTGGCCCATGACCGAGTACTTGTCGACGTCGGCGACGCCATAGCAGTTGGAGGCGTTGGTGTCGCCGCCAGGTGGGCAATGCGCCTTGCCGATGTCGACATGGCCCAGCCCGAGCAGGTGGCCGACCTCATGGACGTGGGCGCGCTGCATGATCGCCTTGCCCTTGCTGTCGGTGCCTTTCTGCACCGAGTTGGTGTCGAGGCTATCATAGAGCTTGGAATGCGAGCCGAACCAGGTTTCGCTGCTGTGGAGCCGGACGACGTCGATGACGTGGTGGTGGCCGCCGAGCGCGATGTCGCGATCCTCGATCTTGAACAGGCACCAGATGTTGGGACGATATTTGATGCCGTTCTTCTCGATCTCGTAGACCGGGAAGTTGTTGGAGAGCCAGAACTTGCCGTTCCAGAAGCGGGCGGCGGTGTCGACGAAATTCTTCCGCCACAGATTCCAGCTGCCGACCGTCCATTTGACGATCTTCCGGTTCGGCGCGGTGGCGCGGCCATAGTCGTGATAGGTGCCGTCGGCCGCGCCTGCGGCCGGATTGATCTGCCGGAAACCAAGCTTCAGCGTCAGTGTCAGCTCGGCATTGTTGTAGGGATCGCACGTATCGGTGTTCAGTTCGGCGTCAAATTGTGGAAGGCTCATGCCCAGTTTCATGGATGATCCTCGCCCGCTGCGATATGGTCCTGGAGAAGGTGGCGAGCGGCACTTGTCCGGCTTTAGGCGCTTTTCGCCGGCAGGCCGCCGCGTCGGTGGCGATCAGGTAAAGTTACAGATCTGGTTTTCTGTAACCGACCATTCGCTTGCCGCATTGCAGCACGAGGATGGTTTCGTTAGACAGCCATTCACTCTAGAACGATACCAAGCGATCTTCGCTTCGTGAGCTTGAAGGGTCGGGAGTTCTAACTTGGCCGAGTCCAGACCGGCGGCGCGCCCGCTTTCCCCGCATCTGCAGATTTACCGCTGGTCCTGGACCATGGCGGCTTCGATCGCCCACCGCGCCACCGGCGTGGCGCTCTATGGCGGCACTCTGCTGATCGCGCTCTGGCTGATCGCGGCCGCATCCGGCCCAGCCGCCTATGAGACCGCGCAGTGGATCGCGGGCTCGATTCTCGGCCGCCTCGTTCTGTTCGGCTACACCTTCGTGCTGCTGCATCACATGGTCGGGGGCTTGCGCCATTTCGTCTGGGATCTCGGCTACGGCTTCGACCCGCAGACCCGTATGAACCTGGCCAAGTACAACCTCGTCGCCTCTGGCGTGCTCACTGTGCTGGTCTGGCTCGTCGTCCTGACGCGCTGAGGAACACGACAATGCTCTCCAACTCCTCGATGCGCACCCCGCTCGGCCGCGTTCGCGGCCTCGGCTCGGCCAAGTCCGGCACCGGCCATTTCTGGCTGCAGCGCGTCACGGGCGTCGCCAACGTCATCCTGACGCTCGCCTTCCTGTGCGTCGTCATCTCGCTGATCGGCAAGCCCTATGGCGCCGCCATTGCGACGCTGTCGAACCCGATCGTCGCCATCCTGATGCTGCTTTTCGTCGTGTCCGGCGCCGTCCATATGCGCCTCGGCATGCAGGTCGTCATCGAGGACTACGTCCATCATGAGGGGCTGAAGCTCGTCGCCGTGATGGCCAACACCTTCTTTGCGATCGCCGTCGGCGCCGCCTGCGCCTTCGCGCTCCTGAAGATCTCGTTCGGAGGCTGATCATGGCGATCACCCGCGCCCGCCCCCTCCCGGCCTATACCGGCCAGGCCTACCCCATCACCGACCACACCTTCGACGTCGTCGTCGTCGGCGCCGGCGGCGCCGGCTTGCGCGCCACGGTCGGCTGCTCGCAGGCCGGCCTGCGCACCGCCTGCATCAGCAAGGTCTTCCCGACCCGCTCGCACACCGTCGCGGCCCAGGGCGGCGTCGCCGCCTCGCTCGGCAATATGGGCAAGGACACCTGGCAGTGGCACATGTACGACACCGTCAAGGGGTCGGACTGGCTCGGCGACCAGGACGCGATCGAGTATCTCGTGCGTAACGCGCCGGCTGCCGTCTATGAGCTCGAGCATTGGGGCGTGCCGTTCTCGCGCACCGAGAGCGGCAAGATCTATCAGCGCCCCTTCGGCGGCATGACCACCGATTTCGGCAACGGCCCGCCGGCCCAGCGCACCTGCGCCGCCGCCGACCGCACCGGCCACGCCATGCTGCACACGCTCTATGGCCAGGCGCTGCGCTACAACACCGAATTCTTCATCGAGTACTTCGCCATCGACCTGATCATGGACGAGGACGGTCATTGCCGCGGCGTGATCGCGCTCAAGCTCGATGACGGCACGCTGCACCGCTTCCGCTCGCAGCAGACGATTCTTGCGACCGGCGGCTATGGCCGCGCCTATTTCTCGGCGACCTCGGCCCATACCTGCACCGGCGACGGCGGCGGCATGGTGCTGCGCGCCGGCCTGCCGATGCAGGACATGGAGTTCGTGCAGTTCCACCCGACCGGCATCTACGGCTCGGGCTGCCTGATCACCGAGGGCGCCCGCGGCGAGGGCGGCTACCTCACCAATTCCGAGGGCGAGCGCTTCATGGAGCGCTATGCCCCCTCCGCCAAGGACCTCGCCTCGCGCGACGTCGTCTCACGCTCGATGACGATGGAGATCCGGGCCGGCCGCGGCGTCGGCAAGGACAAGGATCACATCTACCTGCATCTCGACCATCTCGACCCGAAGATCCTGCACGAGCGCCTGCCCGGCATCTCGGAGAGCGCCAAGATCTTCGCCGGCGTCGACGTCACCCGCGAGCCGATCCCGGTGATCCCGACCGTGCACTACAACATGGGCGGCATCCCCACGAACTTCCACGGCGAGGTGCTGACCAAGGTCGACGGCGATCCCGACCGGGTCGTGCCCGGCCTGATGGCGATCGGCGAAGCCGCTTGCGTCTCCGTCCACGGCGCCAACCGCCTCGGCTCGAACTCGCTGATCGACCTCGTGGTCTTCGGCCGCGCCGCGGGCCTGCGCTGCGCCGAGACGGTCAAGGCCGGCGAGAAGCAGCCGGAACTGCCGGCGAACTCGGCCGATCTCTCGCTGACCCGGCTCGACAAGTACCGCAACGCCAAGGGCGGCACGCCGACCGCGGTGCTGCGCGACAAGATGCAGCGGACGATGCAGTCCGATTGCGCCGTCTATCGGACCGGCGAGACGCTGGAGGCGGGCCACAAGGCGATCCACGAGGTCTGGGCCGGCATCACCGACATCGGCACCACCGATCGCTCGCTGATCTGGAACTCGGACCTGATCGAGACGCTGGAGTTCGAGAACCTGATCACCCAGGCGGTGGTCACCATGGACTCGGCGCTGCAGCGTCCGGAGAGCCGCGGCGCCCATGCCCGCGAGGACTATCCGGACCGCGACGACAAGGACTGGATGAAGCACACCCTCGCCTGGATCGACGACGAGAAGCGCACCATCACGCTCGATGATCGGCCGGTGCACACCTACACGCTCTCGAACGACATCGAATACATCAAGCCGAAGGCGCGGGTGTACTGAGGACGATCTGACAGATGGCCGAATTCACTCTCCCGCAGAACTCCCGCCTGACCGAGGGCAAGGCCTGGCCGAAGCCGGCCGGGGCCAAGAAGGTCACCGAGTTCAAGATCTATCGCTGGAACCCGGACGACACCGCCAATCCGCGCACCGACACCTATTATGTCGACCGCGACGATTGCGGGCCGATGGTGCTCGACGCCCTGATCTGGATCAAGAACAAGGTCGACCCGACGCTGACCTTCCGGCGCTCCTGCCGCGAGGGCATCTGCGGTTCCTGCGCCATGAACATGGACGGCAAGAACGGGCTCGCCTGCACCACCGGCATCGACGAGTGCGGGGGCAAGGGCAAGGTCGCGATCTATCCGCTGCCGCACATGCCGGTGGTCAAGGACCTCGTTCCGGACCTGACCCGCTTCTACGCCCAGCACGCCTCGATCGAGCCCTGGCTCAAGACGACGACGCCGGCGCCCGAAAAAGAGTGGAAGCAGGCCAAGGACGACCGCGAGAAGCTCGATGGCCTCTATGAGTGCATCCTGTGCGCCTGTTGCTCGACATCCTGCCCGAGCTATTGGTGGAACGGTGATCGCTATCTCGGTCCCGCCGCGCTGCTGCAGGCCTATCGCTGGCTGATCGACTCGCGCGACGAAGCCACCGGCGAGCGCCTCGACGATCTCGAGGACCCGTTCCGGCTCTATCGCTGCCACACCATCATGAACTGCGCCAACGCCTGCCCGAAGGGCCTCAACCCGGCCAAGGCGATTGCGGAAGTGAAGAAGATGATGGTGGCAAGGCAGGTCTGAGCCTGCTGCGTGCAGCGCGTCATGCTCGGGCTTGACCCGAGCATCTCAGGCCGGAGGAGGCGGCAGCCGGCGCCTTATCGTCCCGAGTTTCTCGGGTCTGCGCTACGCTTCGCCCGAGAATGACGCCGGGGCTCGGCCTCCTCTCCGCAATTCCGCCGCCGATTCCGCCGGTTTCGGCCTCGACTCGATCACGCCCGCGACAAGACGCCGCGCTCTCCTCGTGACGCTAAGTCACTGCATGAGGGCGAATCATGTCGCAAGAGCAAGGCCAACAGAACGAAAGCAAGCCTGAACCACCGGTCTTGTCGCTCGGCATCTCGCCGAGACGGTTCGGGCACAGTCCCGGCCTGAAATTCTTCGTCATCGGCTTCCTGGCGCTGCTGTTGCTGATCCCGCTGATGTTCGTGTCCAGCTTGCGCGGCGAGCGCTCGGCCACCGCCAACCTGGCCGCCCGCGAGATCGGCGAGGCCTGGGGCCGCGAGCAGATCGTCGGCGGGCCAGCCCTGCTGGTGCCCTATCTGGTGCCGCCCAAGATCGCCAATGCGGCGCCGACGCGCGAGGTCGCGGTCTTCCTGCCGGATGATCTTCAGGCCTCTTCGGAGGCGCAGACCGAGATCCGGCGGCGCTCGATCTTCGACGTGCCGGTCTATCGCAGCAAGGTCGCGCTCAATGCCCGCTTCCTGCCGCCCGATTTCAAGGCGATCACCTCCGAGACGGTGCAGCCGCTCTGGAACGAGGCCGTGCTCGCCGTCGGGGTCGCCGATGTCCGCGGCCTGAAGAACCGCGCGACCGCCCAGCTTCGCGATGGCGCAGCGATCGAGTTCGAGCCGACCTTGGGCGCCGGCATCCGCGACGGCAACGGCATCCATGCCGCCTTGCGCGACCTTGATCTCACCAAACCGCTCTCAGTCGCGGTCGCGCTCGACCTCAACGGCTCGCGCAGCCTGTCGATCGTGCCGCTGGCCAAGAACAGCGCGCTGCGGATGAGCTCGAACTGGCAGCATCCGAGTTTTTCGGGCGCGCATCTGCCGGATGATCGCGTGATCGACGCCAACGGCTTCTCGGCCTCTTGGCGGGTCTCGCATCTCGCGCGCAACCTGCCGCTCGCCTTCACCCATGACAAGCGGGCCGATGTGACCTTCCTCGCCGGCGGCGTCGGCGCCCGCTTCTACCAGCCGGTCGATCTTTACCAGCTGGTCGATCGCGCCATCAAATACGGCATCCTGTTCGTCGGTGCGGTCTTCCTTGCCGTGTTCGGCCTGGAACTGGTGGCGCGCGACAACCTCCACGCCGTCCAGTACACGCTTGTCGGCTTTGCACTGGTGCTGTTCTATGTGCTGCTGCTGTCGCTGGCCGAGCATCTCGGCTTCCTGACCGCCTATCTCGTCGCTGCAACGGCGACGACGGCGCTGATCGCGCTCTATATCGGCCTCGTCCTGCGCAGTTTTGTGCGCGGCGCGGTCTTGGGGCTGATCCTCGCCACCGGCTACGGGCTGGTCTACGCGCTCTTGAAATCCGAGGATTTCGCCCTGCTCGCCGGGGCGATCGGCGCCTTCGTCGCACTGACGGCGCTGATGCTCGGCACGGCCAGGGTCAACTGGTCCGGGCTCGGTGACAGCGTCGCGAAGACCGTCACCAGCGACCCGGCGCGGCCGAGCGCGTCGGCGTGACGCCTAGGACAGATAGCGGCCCGGCGCGAAAGGCGCCGGGTCGGCCGGAGCCGCTTCGCCGCAGACCAGAGCGGCGAGGATCTCCCCCGTCACGGGCCCGGTCGAGAAGCCGATATGCTGATTGCCGAAGGCGAGCCAGAGGCCAGGATTGCGCGGGGCCTCTCCGATCATCGGCAGCGAATCCGGCAAGGTCGGGCGCGAGCCGCGCCAGGTGGTGTCTTCGGCCGGGTCCGTCAGCGGGAAGGCCTCGCGCGCTCGCGGCAGCACCTGCTCGATCTGGGCGTGGTCATCGGGGGCGTCGCGATGGGCGAGCTCGACGCCGCTGGTCAGGCGCAGGCCGAGCTCCATCGGCGCCAGCATGTAGGATGCCTCGACATCGTAGATCGGGCGGTTGAGGAAGCGCCCCTGCGCCGGCTTGTAATGGCGGTGATAGCCGCGCTCGACATTGAGCGGCACCTTGAGTCCGAGCGGCCGTAAGAGGTCGGCGCTCCATGGCCCGAGCGCGACGACCGCGAGATCGGCGTCGTGCTGCGCGCCCTTGGCGGTAACGCGCCAGCCTTCGCCCTGCTTCGACAGGCCGGTGACCTCATCGCGCAGGATTGTGCCGCCGCGGGCCGCGAACAATGCCGCATAGGCCTCAACGACGGCGCCCGGCCAATCGACCGAGGCGCTGTCCTTGTGCAGCAAGGCGGCCGAGAAGATCGGGTTGAGGCTCGGCTCCAGCGCCGAGAGCGCCTGGCGGTCGAGTGCCTCGACGCGCACGCCGTGATCTTCGAGAAAGTTCCGGCGCGCCTCGGCGGCGGCCCGGCCGGCCTCGCTGCGCCAGAGTTCGAGGAAGCCGGTGTCGCGCAGGCGCCAGGCGATGCCGGCCTCGGTCATCAGGCGCTTGTGCAGGGGCAGGGACGGCGCGATCAGGCTTTCCAGCGCCGCGACGCGGTGGCTGAGCCGGTCCGGCTTGGCCTCGTTGAGGAAGCCGAGGATCCAGCCGGGATTGGCCAGGAGATGGCCGAGCCGGTAGCGCACCGCCGCATGCCGGTTGCCGAGATATTTCGGCAGGTTCTTCCACAGCCCGGGATTGTTGAGCGGCATGATCGAGGAGCGGCTGATCACCCCGGCATTGCCATAGGAGGTCTCGCGGCCGGGCTCGCGCCGGTCGATCAGCGTGACCTTCAGGCCGCGCTTCTGCAAGGCGAGCGCGCAGGAGACGCCGACCATGCCGGCGCCGAGGACCACAACAGTGCGAGTCACGCGATGGAATCCTGCTCGGCCGGCTCTTTCAGCCAGTGATCGAGAAAGCGGTCGAGCCACGCACGCACGGGCGGATCGTACTGATACCAGCCCTCGAGATGCTGGTGGCGCAATTGCGCGCCCGGCATCAGCGTGCGCTCATGGGCGCGCACCGACCAGCGGCACATCATCGCCAGCGTCACCTCGGGGTGGAATTGCAGGCCATAGGCCTTGCTGCCGGTGCGGATCGCCTGGACCGGGAAGTCGCCGCCGGTCGCCAGGCATTCGGAGCCGGTCGGGCAATCGAAGCCCTCACGGTGCCACTGATAGACGGTTGCCGGCCAGATGCAGCCTGAGGTCGTGGCGTCGGCATGGCCGGCCTCGGTCAGGCTCAGCGGGTAATAGCCGATCTCGGCCCGGCCGTCGGCATGGGTGTAGACGGTCGCGCCGAGATGGCGGGCGAGCATCTGCGCGCCGAGGCAGAGACCGAGAAAGGGCGCATCCTCCTTGAGGCAGGTGCCGATCCAGTCGGTCTCGGCCTTGACGAAATCGTCGGGATCGTTGGCGCTCATCGGCCCGCCGAAGATCACCGCGCCGGCATGGTCCCGCATGGTCTGCGGCAGCGGGTCGCCGAAACGGGGCTTGCGGATATCGAGTGCGTGCCCGCGCTCGGCGATCAGGCGGCCGACGCGGCCGGGCGTCGAATGCTCCTGATGGAGCACGATCAGCACGGGCTTCTTCGGCGGCGGCAAGCTGCCGAGGCGAGTGCGGAGCCGGCGACGGGACGGGAAGCGATAGGACAGATCGTTCATCGCGATGGTCGATTGCGCTCCCGAGGCCGGATTCTCCCACCGGACCACGCCTAAAATGCGGTTTGCCGGCCTTTGCGGCAAGCAAATTATGCGCCATGGCCGGCATGGCCGAGGCCAGCGCCGTGCATGCTCTGTGCAATCTTCCATCAATAATCTTCCGGCAATGCAACCTCCAGTGACAACGCCGGTTGACTTTCGAGTGAGGCTCAGGCATGAGAATGAACGTTCATTCTCATGCCTCCAAAGTAGCATGTCGCAGGTCGTCACCTCCTTCTCGGCCGAGCGCGGCCTCTCCGAGCGCCACGTCCACATCCTCGATGCGGCTGAGCGCGTCTTCGCGCGCGCCGGCTTCCATGCCGCGACGATGAACGACATCGCGGTCGAGGCCGGAATGAGCCCGGGAAATCTCTACCGCTATTTCCCGGCGAAGGATGCGATCATCGCCGGGATCAGCGAGCGTGACCGGACCGAGGTTGCGGCCGACTTCGCCCAGCTCGATCCGGGCAAGGGCGGCTTGCTCGACCAACTCGAGGAACTCGGTCGCCAGCACATGGTGCGCAAGCCGCGCGAGAAGGCGGTCATCGCCCTGCAGATCTGGGCGGAAGCCTCGCGCACACCGGAGATGGCGCGGATTTGCGCCAGTTTCGACGAGGTGGTCGAGCAGGGGCTCGCCGCCGCCGTCGAAGCCGCCAAGCAAAGCGGCGAGCTGCCGAGCAATCTCGATCAAGCGCGCTTTCTGACGGCGTTGTTCATGATGGCGGACGGCTTCTTTTGCCGGCGCGCCGTCGACCCCGATTTCGACGCCGCTTCCGGCGCCGATGCCCTGTTCGCCGCGATGCGCGGTCTGGCGCAGACCATGCTGCTGCCGCCCGCCGGCGATCCAACCCCTTAAAGACGAAGACCGACCATGCCCGTCTCGCTCAAGCCCCTGTTCCTGCTGCCGCTCGTCGCATTCGCCTGCGCGCCCGCAGCGGTTTTCGCCCAGGCTCCGGCCTCCGCTGCCACCGCCCAGCAGTCCGCTACCGGCCCGGCGATCACCGTGACCTCGGCCAAGCGCGACGAGATCGTGCAGAGCGTTGTCGTCTCCGGCTCGATGGTCGCGCGCGACGAGGTGCTGGTCACGCCCGAGGTCGATGGCTTCGTCATCACCGACTTGCTTGCCGAGGAGGGCGACCGCGTCGTCGCTGGCCAGGTGCTGGCCAAGCTGTCGCGCACCACGCTCGAAGTGCAGCGCGCCCAGAACGAGGCGCAGAGCGCCAAGGCGCAAGCCGCGATCGACCAGGCCAAGGCGCAGATCGTCGAGGCCGAAGCCAATCTCGTTCAGGCCAACAACGCCTTCGATCGGACCAAGGCACTGCGTGACAGCGGCAATGCCAGCCTGGAGACCTTCGACCAGCGCGCCGCCGTGGCCCGCGGCAGCCAGGCGCGGCTGAATTCGGCCAAGCAGGCGCTGGCGATGGCGCAGGCCGATCTTGCCCTGTCGCAGGCACAAGGCCGCGATATCGAGGTCAGGCTGGCGCGCACCGAGATCAAGGCGCCGAAGGCCGGCATCGTCAGCCGCCGCAATGCCAGGCTCGGCGCCATGGCGACAATGGCGGCGGCCGAGCCGCTGTTCAAGATCATCGCCGATGGCGCGATCGAGCTCGAAGCCGACGTCGCTGAGGTCGAACTGGCCAATCTCAAGGTCGGGCAGGCGGTCGCGGTCACGCCGGCCGGTTCCGACAAGGCGCTCGCAGGTGCCATCCGGCTGATCTCGCCCGAGGTCGACCGGGCCTCGCGCCTCGGCAAGCTGCGCATCGCGCTCACCGGCAATCCGCCGGTCGCCGTCGGCTCCTTCGCGCGCGGCGTGATCGAGACCGGCCGCAAGACCAGCATCGTCCTGCCGCTGTCGGCGATCACCTATGCCCGCGGTGGCGCCATGGTGCAGGCCGTCAAGGACGGCAAGGTGACGACCAAGAAGGTCACGCTCGGCCTGATCGGCGGCGGGCGTGCCGAGATCGCCTCCGGCCTCGCCGAGGGCGAGAGCGTGGTGGCGCGCGCCGGCACCTTCGTGCGCGACGGCGACATGATCACGCCGGTCGCGGCGAACTGACGGGAGCCACGCGTGAACGTCAATTTCTCCGCCTGGTCGATCCGCAAGCCGGTTCCGTCGATCCTGCTCTTCGTCGTGCTCTGCGTGCTCGGGCTGCTCTCGTTCTCGAAGCTGCCGGTAACGCGCTTCCCGAACATCGACGTGCCGCTGATCTCGGTGACCGTGACCCAGTCCGGTGCCGCGCCGGCCGAACTCGAGAGCCAGGTCTCAAAGCGCGTCGAGGATGCGGTCGCCAACATCACCGGCGTCAAGCATGTGATGTCGACGCTGACCGACGGCTCTTCGGTGACGCTGGTCGAGTTCAGGCTCGAAACCAACACCGACCGTGCCGTCAACGACGTCAAGGATGCGATCGCCAAGATCAGGGCCGATCTGCCGCGCACTATCGACGAGCCGGTGATCCAGCGCATCGATGTCGAGGGCCAGTCGATCCTGACCTATGGCGCCTCCTCGCCCGGCATGACGCTGGAGCAGCTCTCCTGGCATGTCGACGATATCGTCTCGCGCGAATTGCAGGGGCTGAAAGGCGTCGGCCGGGTCGAGCGCTATGGCGGCGTCGATCGCGAGATCCGGATCTCGCTCGATCCAGACCGTTTGCTGGCGCTAGGCACCACCGCCGGCGAGGTTAATCGCCAGATCCGCGCCACCAATGTCGATCTCGCCGGTGGGCGCGGCGAAGTCGGCGGCCAGGAACAGGCGATCCGTACGCTTGCCGGCGCCAAGACCGTCGCCGAGCTCGCCGACAGCAAGATTCAGCTCACCGGCGGGCGCGAAGTCCGTCTGAAGGAGCTCGGCCGCGTCGAGGACGCCAATTCCGAGCCGCGCGCTTTCGGCCGGCTCGACAAGCAGCCTGTCGTCTCCTTCGCCGTGTTCCGCTCGAAGGGGTCGAGCGAGCTCTCGGTCAAGGACGTCGTCGCCGCCAGGATCGACGATCTCAACAAGCGCTATCCGGAAATCCAGCTCAAGCCGATCGACGATGCCGTCGCCTATACCCACGGCAACTACAAGGCGGCGATGGAGACGCTGCTGGAGGGCGCGGCGCTCGCCGTGCTCGTCGTCTTCGCCTTCCTGCGCAACTGGCGGGCGACGCTGATCACCGCAATCGCGCTGCCGCTGTCGGCCATCCCCACCTTCTGGGCGATGGAGCTGATGGGCTTTTCGCTCAACCTCGTCAGCCTGCTCGGCATCACCCTGGTGACCGGCATCCTGGTCGACGACGCCATCGTCGAGATCGAGAACATCGTCCGGCACATGAAGATGGGCAAGTCGCCCTATCGCGCCGCGATGGAGGCGGCCGACGAGATCGGCCTCGCGGTCATCGCGATCACGCTGACCATCGTCGCGATCTTCGCGCCGGTCTCGTTCATGGGTGGTGTCGCCGGCCAGTATTTCCGTCAGTTCGGCCTCACCGTCGCAGTCGCCGTGCTGTTCTCCCTGCTGGTCGCGCGGCTGATCACGCCGATGATGGCGGCCTATCTGATGAAGCCGGTCAAGCATGACGAGCCCAAGGACGGCTTCATCATGCGCGGCTACACTTGGTTGCTCGAAACCTCGCTGAAGAAGCGGCGTATCCCGCTGCTGCCGCGCTTCGATGGCTCGCGGCGCTGGCGGACGATGCCGTTCAACACCGCCTATCTCACTTTGGTGATCGGCTTCGCCTTCCTGATCGGCTCGATCCAGGCGACGCAATTGCTGCCGACCGGCTTCATCCCGGACGAGGACACCTCGCGCGTCGTCGCCAGCGTCGAGCTGCCGCCCGGCGCGACGCTGGAGGACACCCGCGTCGCCACCGACACCATCGTCGACCGGCTGCGCGAGATCCCCGAGGTGACACGCGTCTTCGTGCTCGGCGGCGCCTCGCCGACCGGCCAGCGCGAGGTGCGCCGCGCCGCGGTCTTCATCCTGCTGAAGCCGAAGGCCGAGCGCGACATCGCGCAGAAGGAACTCAAGGTCACCATCGCCGAGAAGCTGGCCGCCGTGCCTGATGTGCGCGCCTGGTACGTCAACGAGCGTGGCGAGCGCGAGATGGCGTTCTCGATCCTGTCCAAGGACGGCGACGCGCTCGACGAAGCCGTGGCGAAGATCGAGGCGCGCATGCGCCGGGTCGAAGGCTATCTCAACGTCGCCTCGGCCGGCTCGCTGGGCCGCCCGGAGCTGCGCGTCACCCCGAAGCTTGAGCAGGCGGCGAGCCTCGGCGTCACACCGGAGGCGATCTCGGAAGCCATCCGCGTCGCCACCATCGGCGACATCGGCGCCAACCTCGCCAAGTTCAACGCCGGCGACCGGCTGGTGCCGATCCGGGTCCAGCTCGATGAGCAGGCCCGCACCGACATCCGCAACATCGCGGCGCTGCGCGTCACCAATGCCAATGGCGTCTCGATCCCGCTGACAGCCGTCGCGCAGATCGACTTCGGCGAGGGGCCGAGCTCGATCGACCGCTATGACCGCGAGCGCCGCGCCACGATCGGCGCCGATCTGAAGCGCGGCTTCGAGCTCGGCACGGCGCAGGACAAGTTCCACGAGATCGTCAAGGAGGTCGGCCTGCCGCAGGGCGTGCGCATCGCCGCCACCGGCGACGCCGAGATCCAGGGCGAGGTCGTGCAGGGCTTCGTGCAGGCGATGACCACCGGCCTGATGCTGGTGCTCGCCGTGCTGATCCTGCTGTTCGGCTCGGTGTTCCAGCCGATCACCATCCTGCTCTCGCTGCCGCTCTCCTTCGGCGGCGTGGTGATCGCGCTGCTCGCCACCAACAACCCGGTATCGATGCCGGTCTATATCGGCCTGCTGATGCTGATGGGCATCGTCACCAAGAACGCGATCATGCTGGTCGATTTCGCGGTGGAGGAGGTCGGGCGCGGCTCGGAGCGCCTGCACGCGCTGCTGGAAGCCGGGCGCAAGCGCGCGCGGCCGATCGTGATGACGACGATCGCCATGGGCGCCGGCATGCTGCCCTCGGCCTATGGCGTCGGCGATGGCGGCGAGTTCCGCGCGCCGATGGCGATCGCCGTGATCGGCGGCCTGATCGTCTCCACCGTGCTCAGCCTCGTCTTCGTGCCGTCCTTCTATGTGGTGATGGACGATCTCGGCCGACTGACCGGCTGGATCTTCGGCCGCTTCTTCGGCAAGGCCGAGGATGAGAGCAGCTGGACCGCGATCGGCGAGGAGGAGACGCCGGGCGAAGCCAGCGCCAAGGCGATGGCAGGCAAGCTGCCGCCACCGAGGCTGGCGGCGGAGTGAGGCCGTAGAGGTGGTTTGGTCGGATAGGTAGCGCATCGGAGCGGCCGCCCGCGCCATGATGAGTTACCTATCTTGCCCGGCTGCTATCGGCGGAAGGCGGCATCCTACACTTCCGCCATGGAAGATCAGGTCCTCGCAGGGAGAGCGCCGAGCCGCCAGGACCAGGACGGTCGCGGCGCTGTTGCCCTGCCTGCGAAAGGCGCGCCTTTAGGGCATGTGGCGCTCGTCATGCTGGCGGCGACCCTGCCCATCCTGGTCTCGGGCGGCGCCTTCTTCGTCGATGGGCCGAACCATCTCTTCCGGGTGACCCTGTGGGAGATGCTGTTGGCCGACGACCCGGTCGCGCAGTTCTTCCAGGCCGGCGACAGGCTTTATCCGAACCTCGCCATCGACGTGTTCGCCGGCGTCCTGAGCAAGATCGTGGCGCCGCCGGTCGCGCTGACGGCGTTCATCTGCGTGGCGGTGTGCGCCTATATCCTGGCCGCGGTCTGGTGCCGGCAGGCGCGGGGAGAGAGAACGGACCTTCCCATCCTTCTCGTCATCCTCCTCGCGGTCTATTCCGAGCCGCTCTATTGGGGGCTGTTCAACTACATCCTCGGGCTCGGGGTGATGTTCGTTGCGCTTCACAGGGCAGTCGAGCAGCACAAGGCCCCTTCGAGCAGCTTCGTCATCAGCCAAGCCCTTATCCTGGGTGCGATGTGCCTGATCAGCATCTTTCCGGTGATGCTCTATGTGTGCTTCTGCTGCGGCATGTTCACGATCGCGGCCTGCGACGACTGGCGGGCGCGGCGCTTCGCCGAGAGCGCCAAGCTGCTCGGGTCGCACTGGCTGTCGGCCCTTATGGTGGGCGCGCTTCTGCTCGTCATGGAGCCGGGTCAGTCAGGCCCGACGGAATGGCATCTGATCACCAAGGTCACAGGCGTCTTCTCCATCGGCAAGACGACGAACCTGTCGTTCGAATATGGCTTGTCGGCGCTCGTCTTGGGCGTCGTCGGCTTGCTGGTCTGGCGGCGGGGTCTGAGTGCGGGCCGCCATGAGCTGGCCGGGCTGCTAGCAGGCGGCCTGCTGTTCATCGTCATGCCGAAAGACCTGATGAGCGTCGGCGCTGCAGATCGTCGCCTGGTCCCGGCTATCGTGACGATCGCAGTGATCTACCTGCGCGGGCCGTCGCCGCAGTCTGTCGGGCCGGATAGGGCAGTGTCCGCGCTTCTGATTGCGATCGTGGCCCTGAAGGCAGGGCTGCTGATCTATCTCTGGTCTCCGCTCAAGCAGATCGACGCGACCTACGAAGCGATCGCAAGACAGATCCCTGCGAATGCGATCGTGCTGCTCGTTCCGCAGGTCGAAGAGGTGCGTCCGGGCGCGGTCGACCGTGCCTGGCGGTTTGCGAGACTGGTCAGGGCGCTTCAGCCGGTTCCCACAGCCGAAGCGCATGTCTTCGTCGAGCATCCGCACCTGCTGCTGCGGCATCTGGCCGGCCGCAATGTGCTGCCGACGCAGGTTTTCCTGAATTTCTGGGCAAAGCGGGCACCTGCCCTTCCGCAACTGCCCGATCCCGCGACGTCCGAGTCATTGGCCGAGGTGGCGGCAGAGCTGGCATGGCTGCCACGGGACGTCACCGTCTTCGTGGTCTCGCATGTCGAGCTCGACGAGGCCCTCGTGCCCGATCTGTCGGTGCTGAAGCTGGCGGAGGTCGGCAGCGTCAGGCTCTACTCCGCGACCCGGGTCGGCGATCTCCTGCAATGGCCGGATAGCTAGGCCGCCCTGCGGTCGCGCTCGGATCGCCTCAGTTCTCGCGCAGCGACAGGTCGAGATTCTGGCCCTTGCCAGGCTGGCTGCCGCGCAGGGTCAAAGCGACCCCACCTTTCTGGCTGGTGATTGTCAGGGTCGCCGGCGGGTTGGGGCGGACGCTCTCGGCGGTCTCGTTGAAGGCGAGCGTCAATCGCTGGCCCTGCCGCTGGCCGGCGAGGTTCGCGATCGTGCCGGTGCTCTCCTTGAACGTGCCGGTGTAGCGGCCGGTCTTTGCATCGTGGCGCAATTCGATCTTGATCGTCGCGCTGAAGATCGCGGCCGCGCTGCAGCTGCCGTCGAGGCTGAGGCGCGGGCCCTGCTGGTCGCCGTTGAACGTGCATGTCAACGAATGGCTGCTGCCGCTGGCGTTCTGGAGCGTGCCATTGCCGCTGAAACGGCCTTCCATCGAGTTGAGAAATTCAGTCTCGCCGCCGGTCTCCTGCTCGGCCAGCCCGGGCGTCGCCAGCGCCAGGAGCGCCGCCGCGGCGAAGGCCTTCGCCAGATGATGTCGCATCATGATCATCCCTCCTGCCGGCTAAACGTCTCAGGAGCGATTTTGATCAATCCAGATGCGAGATGGCTTGGCGGGCGTTGCCTCAGGCCACTTCAGGTTCGGCCTCGGCCGCGCGCTTGCGCTCCACCGCGTCGCGATAGGCTGCAGTGAGGTCGTCGAGCACGGATTGCGCCGGCCGTGGCGCATCAAGATGGAGGAAGCGCAGCTCCGCCATGAACCTTTCCCAAAGGGCCGGGCCGCCTTCCGCGAGGATCTCGGCGCGGATCGACATTTCCGGCGTCACCGGCAGGAAGCGCCGGCCCCAGTCGGCCATGGCGGCGAAGACCGGCACCAGCGAAATCCCCATCTCGGTCAGGCTGTAGATGCCCTTCTGCTTGTGGGAGGCGTCATCGCGGCGCGAGATCAGCCCGTTTTCGAGCAGGCGCTTCAGCCGGTCGGCGAGGATATTCGAGGCGATGCCCTCGTCCGATTTTGCCAGCAATTCGCGGAAATGCCGGCGATTGCCGAACATCATGTCGCGCAGGACGATCAGGCTCCAGCGATCGCCGAGGATTTCGAGCGTCAGGTTGATCGGGCAGCCCGAGCGGCCGGTCTCTTTCATGGCTGTCTCCAAAACCGCTTGCATTCTACAATCGGTTTCGCTAGAAGCCAACTGCTTGCAAATCGCAAGCGGTTTTGAGGGCGCGACACGGCGCCTGCATGGAGGATGTGATGGCCAAGGTGATCGTCTGGAACCTCGTCACGCTGGACGGCTATTTCGAGGGCACGGAGAAATGGGATCTGTCGTTTCATAACGACGCCTGGGGCGAGGAGCTCGATGCGCTCAGCAAGGAGTTCGGCAAGCGCGCTCAGGTGCTGGTGTTCGGTCGCGTGACCCATGATGGAATGAAGGCGTACTGGACCTCGGCCAACGCCAACGAGGACAGCGAGGTCACACGGTACATGAACGCGCTGCCCAAGCTCGTCGCCTCGCGCAGCGTTCAAAGCTCTGACTGGAACAACACCCGCGTCACCGCCGACATCGTCGGCGAGATCGCCAAGCTCCGGGCGGCGCCAGGCAAGGACGTGCTGGTTTTTGGCAGCGCGGAACTCTGCGACGCCTTGCTCAAGGAAAAGCAGGTCGACGAGCTGATGCTGGCGGTGGTGCCGGTGCGGCTCGGTGCCGGCACCCTGTTCTTCAAGGCGGGCGGTGAGCGCCAGAAGCTCGACCTGCTGGAGAGCCGGCCGCTCAAGAACGGCACGGTGATCCTGCGCTACGAACCCGGCAAGTGACGGCCCGCAATGCGCTGCGGGGGGATGGCTCGACCCCTCCGCAGCGTCGGCCCTGCCGGATGTCTGTGATCTATTGCTTGAAGCCGATCAGGACGCCGTCGGCGCCGAGCGAGAGTTGCAGGCCCCGGCGTTTCGTCGCGAGCCGCATGATCACACCCTTGGCGTTGCGCAACCAGAGTGTGCCGCGGCCTTCGTCGCCGACCGCCCAACCCTCGCGGATCTGGAGATAGGCCCCGGTGAAGTCTTCCCGATTGCTCAGATTGTAGACCGAGCCGGTCGCGGTCAGGCGCGAGGCGCCGATGCCGCCGATTCCGAGCCCGCCGACGCTGATCTCGTAATTGCGCTTGTTGAAGCGCAGCGTGCCGCCGCCGATCGCACCCGAGCCGATGAAGGCGACTTGCAGCTGGCGGATGCTGACGGTTCCGCTCGGCTGGCCGGCGGGCCGCGATTGTGCGCCGGCCGGCGCGCTGACCAAGAGGCAGGCTAATACTGAAGCGGCAATCCGGGTGAGCATGGCCAGATCTCCTCAGCCTCGAGGCGAGGCTGATCGGATACTGCGCCGAATTGCTTTGCGTTCAAGCGGTCATTTGACTTGGGTCGCAACAGGTTTGAGGTGCCGTTGAGGACCTCTGTGCGGTCGTCGGCTCAGCCCTTTCGCACCATCAGCACCGCCGCCAGGATCGCGACGCCGCCGAAGGCCTGGGCGGGGGAGGGCTGCTCGGCGAAGATCGCCCAGGCGGCGAGCACCGAGACCAGCGCCGGCCAGACCATCACCAGCGAGGCGGCGTTCGCCCCGTAATGGCCGAGCGCCAGCGTGATCAGGCCCTGGCCCATGGCGTGCGAGACCAGGCCGAGCGCGGCGACGGCGAGCCAGCCGATCAGGCTCTGCGGCAGGATGGTCTCGCTAAGGCCGACCGCTGCGACGAGGCAGAACACGGCGCAGATCGCGCTGGAGATCAGGCCGATCCGGCCGGCGGCGGCGCGGTTGCGGGCGCGGCGCACGGCGAGGATATAGGCGGCATAGGAGAAGGCGGCGCCGATGGCGAGGCCGTCGCCGAGCATGCCGCCGGAGAGCGGAGCCGCTGCGCCGAGCTTCGGCAGCACCAGCATGCCGGCGCCGCCGATGGCGAGCAGCAGCGCGCCGAGGATGCGCCGGGTCGGCTTCTCGCCGAACAGCAGCCAGCCGCCGAGGATGACGCCGACCGGCGAGAGATTACCGAGCAGCGAGGCGTTGGCGATCGAGGTGAAGCCGAGCGAGGCGTTGTAGAGCACGACGTCGACGCCGAAGGCGAGGCCGGCGAGCGCGATCGGCAGCATGGCGCCGGGCCTCACGCCCTCAGGCCGTCCGCGCCGGTCTTCCAGCGCCATCCAGGCGGCGAGCACCGGCAGTGCAAAAGCCATACGCCAGAAGCCGGCCGCAGCCGGGCCGACATCGGCGAAGCGTACGAAGATGCCGGAGAAGCCGATGCAGGTCGCGCCGAGCAGCAGCGTCAGGAACATGCCCAGCGCCGGCGCGGCGGGACGATCAGGCACGGAAAGGCTCGGGGCGGACATGGGTCGGGCTTTCAGAGATGAATTTCACAGCCTTCATTCTGAGGAGCCGTGCAGCGGCGTCTCGAAGGATGAGGGGTGTTCTATTGCCCCAAATATAAGGCGCTTCCAGCAATCGGAAAAACGGATTATCTTGATTCATCTATTTCCATTTCCGATGGAGTGGGGATGTCGACCCATCTCGATCTCGATGCGCTCGCCATGCTCGTCGCCGTTGCCGAGACCGGCGGTTTCACCGCCGCTGGGCAAAAGCTCGGGCGCACGCAATCGGCCGTCTCAGGCCGCATCCAGGACCTGGAGGCCGCGCTCGGTAAACAGCTGCTGGAACGCTCGCGTCGCGGCGTCACGCCCACGGAAGCCGGGGAGCGGCTGCTCGCCCAGGCCCGCCGCCTGCTCGCGATCGAGCGCGAGGCGCGGGCCGAGCTCGACGGCGACAAGGCGGTAGGCCGCCTGCGCATCGGCCTGCCCGACGACTATGTCGACGCCTATCTCAGGCCGCTTATCGTGCGCTTTGCCGAGGAGCATCCGCGCGTCGAGATCGAGGTGCATTGCGAGCTCTCGAAGCGCATCGAGCCGGCGGTGGCAGCCGGCGAGCTCGATCTTGCGGTGATCACCCAGGACCCCGGCCGGCCCAAGGGCGAGCGGCTCAGGCGCGAGCCTCTGGTCTGGATCGCGGCGCGCGGCCACCGGCCGGAGCTCAGCGAGGTTCTGCCGCTCGGCCTGTTCAACGAGGGCTGCCGCGCCCGTCCGCGCATCCTGAATGCGCTGCAGGCGGCTGAGCGCGCGTACCGGCTGGTCTTCTCGTCCTCGCACATGGCCGGGCTGCTCTCGGCGGTGGAGGCGGGCCTGTGCGTCACCGCGATCACCGAAAGCGCCGCGCCTGCATCCTTGCGTAGGCTGGAGCCGTCCGCGAACCTGCCTTCGCTGTTCGAGCTCTCGGTCGCGCTGGTGATCGCGCCGCAGGCCGGAGTCGCGGCGCGCCATTTCGCTCAGGCATTGCGCGAGGCGATGGCAGCGCCGCGACTGGCGGCGTAGACGCCTTACTCTGCCGCCTGCGGTTTCAGTACGCCACGGCGGATCTGGTCTTCCTCGATCGACTCGAACAAAGCGCGGAAATTGCCCTCGCCGAAGCCGTCATCGCCCTTGCGCTGGATGAACTCGAAGAAGATCGGCCCGACCACTGTGGCCGAGAAGATCTGCAGCAGCACCTTGCTCATCCGGCCTTCCTTGGAGCCGAGCGCGACCGCGCCCTCGCCGTCGATCAGGATGCCGTTGGCCTTCAGTCGGGCGACCGGCTCCCCATGGTTCGCCACGCGGCCGTCGACCTTCTCGTAATAGGTCTCGGGCGGCGAGGGCATGAAGGGCAGGCCGTTCTGCCGGAGCCGCTCGACGCTGGCATAGATGTCGCGCGAGCCGAGCGCGACATGCTGGATGCCCTCGCCCTTGTACTGGCGCAGGTACTCCTCGATCTGGCTCTTGTCGTCGAGGGATTCGTTGATCGGGATGCGGATCTTGCCGCAGGGCGAGGTCAGCGCCCGCGAGATCAGGCCGGTCAGCTTGCCCTCGATGTTGAAGAAGCGAATCTCGCGGAAATTGAAGAGCTCGCCATACCAGTCGGCCCAATGGTCCATGCGGCCGCGCATGACGTTGTGGGTGAGGTGGTCGAGATAATACATCCCGGCCTGCTCGGGATGCGGGTCGGTCTCGCCGAGCCATTCGAAGTCGACGTCGTAGATCGAGCCCTTCTCGCCATAGTGGTCGACGAAATAGAGCAGCGAGCCGCCAATGCCCTTCACCGCCGGAATCTGTAGTTCGCCGGGGCCGACCTTGCTCTCATAGGGTTCGGCACCGAGCGAAACCGCGCGTTCGAAGGCGTGCTTGGCGTCGACGACGCGAAAAGCCATGGCGCAGGCGCAGGGGCCATGCTCGGTGGCGAAGCCCTGCGCGAAGGATTCCGGCTCGGCGTTGACGATGAAATTGACGTCGCCCTGGCGATAGAGCGTCACCTTCTTCGAGCGGTGCTTCGCCACCTTGGTGAAGCCCATGGTCTCGAACAGCGCGCCGAGCTTCTCCGGCTCGGGATGGGCGTATTCGACGAACTCGAAGCCGTCGGTGCCCATCGGATTGGCGTCGGAAATGGCCGGCGGGGCTGAATCGTGCGGGAACGGTCCCATATGCGTCCTCCTGAAATCATTCGTTGACCGATCCTCGCGCATCGGTGCGGCAAAAGGTTTGCAAAATCCCGAGCTCTCGGATTGAATTTGCACGAAACGTGCACGTAAGCGCCGGAAGGCTCACGAAATGCCGCAGCTCGACGCTTTCGACTGGCGCCTGCTCGAAGCCCTCCAGCAGGACGCCTCGCTGACCAATGGCGCCCTCGCCGAGCGCGTCGGCCTCTCCGCCAGCCAGGTTTCGCGGCGGCGGCAGGCGCTGGAAAACTCGGGCGCTATACGCGGCTACCGCGCGCTGATCGATCCGGAGGCGATCGGGCTCTCCGTCACCGTCTTCATCCATGTCGCGCTCAACACTCATTCGCGCGACAATGCCCGGCGTTTCCGCGACCTGGTGAAGCTGACGCCGGCTGTGCTGGAGGCGCATGCGTTGACCGGCGAGGCCGACTACATGCTGAAGGTCGCGGTCGGCGATCTCAAGGAGCTGGCGCGCCTGGTCAACGAGGTGCTGCTGCCGCATGAAAGCGTCGCGCGGGTGCGTTCAGAGATCGCGCTGGAGACGCTGAAGGAGCCGGGACTTCTGCCCCTCGCGATGGGGTGAGATTGCCCCTTCCGCCGATGCTGCAGCGCGCTATAACTCGGGCATGGTCGTTCTCAACCGCATCTACACCCGCACCGGCGACGACGGCACCACGGCGCTCGCCACCGGCGCACGCCGGCCGAAATTCGATCTGCGCGTCTCCGCCTATGGCACGGTCGACGAGACCAATGCCTGCATCGGCATGGCGCGGCTGCATTGCGCCGGCGAGGATGCCGAGCTCGACGCGATGCTCGGCCGCATCCAGAACGATCTTTTCGATCTCGGCGCAGAGCTGGCCTCGCCCGATACCGGCGAGAAGCCGGCCGTCGAGCCGCTGCGCATCGTGCAGGCGCAGGTCGACCGGCTCGAAGCCGAGATCGACCAGCTCAACCGGCCGCTCGGGACGCTGCGCTCCTTCGTGCTGCCGGGCGGCACGCCGGGTTCGGCGCATCTGCATCTTGCCCGTACCGTCAGCCGCCGGGCCGAACGGCTGATGGTCGAATTGTCGCAGGAGGAGGGCGAGAGCGTCGCCCAGCCGGCGCTGAAGTTCATCAACCGGCTCTCGGATTTCCTCTTCGTCGCCTCGCGCCACCTCAATGCCAGGGCTGGGGGCGACGTGCTCTGGACGCCCGGCCAGAACCGCTGATCCGATGTTCGTTCCGCTGCATGACGGCGTGCCGATGCGCTTCATCCGCGTCGCCTATGTCACCTATTTCCTGATCGCGCTTTGCATCGTGCTGCGGCTCATGCTGATGCACTGGACCAGCGAGGCGAGCGAGGTCGCGGTCCTGGCCGGTTTCGGCACGATCCCCGCCGTGTTGTTCGGCGAGGCGCAATTGCCGCCGGAGCTGCTCAAGGCGCCGCCCTGGCTGACGCTGATGACTGGCATCATGCTGCATGCCAGCTTCGCCCATCTGATCGGCAACATGCTGTTCCTCTGGGTCTTCGGCGACAATGTCGAGGACGCGATGGGGCATTTGCGCTTTCTCGTCTTCTTCCTGCTCTGCGGCATGGCGGGAGCGCTGCTGCATGCACTGATGAACCCCGAATCGGAACAGCCGCTGATCGGCGCATCCGGCGCGATCTCCGGCGTGATCGCCTCCTACCTCATGCTCTACCCGCGCGTGCGAATCTGGGGCCTGGCCTTCAAATGGATCCCGCTGCACATCCCGGCGATGTACGCGCTCGGTGCCTGGATCCTGTTCCAGCTGCTCTCGGCGCTGTTCGACCAGCAGGGCGCCGTCGGCTGGTGGGCGCATCTCGGCGGGCTCGGCGCCGGTGCGGCGCTGACGCCGCTGCTGATCCGGCGCGAGCTGCGCCTGTTCGGCCGCGGCATGCGGGGGCTGCCGTGACTTTCATGGCGTTGACAAGCGCAAATCCCCGTCGCTACGGTCCGTCCGCATTTCAGCCGAGCGCCGCGATGCCGGTCATCGCCTGGCCGGCGGATCGGCATCCGATCGCATCTTTCCGCAACCGGTGACGCCCTTATGAAGATACTTGTGCCAGTGAAGCGAGTGGTCGACTACAACGTGAAGATCCGCGTTAAAGGCGACGGTTCCGGGGTCGAACTGGCCAATGTGAAGATGTCGATGAATCCCTTCGACGAGATTGCCGTCGAAGAGGCGCTGCGGCTCAAGGAAGCGGGCAAGGCCACCGAAGTGATCGTGGTGTCGGTCGGGCCGGCGCAGGCCGCCGAGACGATCCGCACCGGCCTCGCCATGGGCGCCGATCGCGGCATCCTGGTGAAGACCGATGCGACGGTCGAGCCGCTCGCCGTCGCCAAGCTCCTGAAGAAGGTCGTCGAGCAGGAGACGCCCGAACTCGTCATCCTCGGCAAGCAGGCGATCGACGACGACAGCAACCAGACCGGCCAGATGCTCGCCGCTTTGCTCGGCTGGCCGCAAGGCACCTTTGCCTCCAAGGTCGTGCTGGACGGCGGCTCGGCCGACGTCACCCGCGAGGTCGATGGCGGCCTGCAGACCGTGCAGCTCAAGCTGCCGGCGATCGTCACCACCGATCTTCGCCTGAACGAGCCGCGCTATGCCTCGCTGCCCAACATCATGAAGGCGAAGAAGAAGCCGCTCGACGAGACCTCGCCGGATACACTCGGCGTCGACGTTTCGCCGCGCCTCAAGGTACTGAAGACGGCCGAGCCGGCCGGACGCTCCGCCGGCGTCAAGGTGGCCAATGCCGCCGAACTCGTCTCCAAGCTCAAGACCGCCGGGGTGATCTGATGACCACGCTGCTGCTCGCCAAGCACGACAACAAGAGCCTCAACGAGGCCACCCGCAAGGCCCTGAGCGCCGCCAAGGATCTCGGCGCGCCCGTGCATGTCCTGGTCGCCGGCCATGACGCCAAGGCCGTCGCCGAGGCTGCTGCCAAGCTCGACGGCGTCGAGAAGGTGCTGCTCGCCGACGATGCCTCCTATGAGCATCGCCTCGCCGAGCCGCTGGCCGCGCTGATCGTCTCGCTCGCGCCTAACTATGACGCACTGGTCGCGCCCGGCACCACCACCGGCAAGAACGTGATGCCACGCGTCGCCGCTTTGCTCGACGTGATGCAGGTCTCGGAAGTCACCAAGGTCGTCTCGGCCGATACCTTCGAGCGGCCGATCTACGCCGGCAACGCCATCCAGACGGTGCAGTCCTCGGACGCCAAGAAGGTGATCACCGTGCGTGGCGCTTCCTTCCAGGCGACCGGCGACGGCTCAGCCAGCGCCCCGATCGAGAGCGTCTCGGCGGCAGAAAATCCCGGCACCTCGTCCTTCAAGGGCGAAGAGGTCGCCAAGTCCGACCGGCCTGAGCTGGCCTCGGCCAAGATCATCGTCTCGGGCGGGCGCGCGCTCGCTTCGGCCGAGAACTTCGCCAAGGTGATCGAGCCCGTGGCCGATCGCCTCGGCGCGGCGATGGGCGCTTCGCGCGCCGCGGTCGACGCCGGCTATGCTCCGAACGACTGGCAGGTCGGCCAGACCGGCAAGGTCGTTGCTCCCGAGCTCTATGTCGCGGTCGGCATCTCCGGCGCGATCCAGCATCTCGCCGGCATGAAGGATTCGAAGGTCATCGTCGCCATCAACAAGGACGAGGAAGCGCCGATCTTCCAGATCGCCGATTACGGCCTCGTTGGCGACCTCTTCACCATCCTGCCCGAGCTCGACAAAGAACTCGAAAAGGCCGGCAAGTAACCGGTAAAGCAAGTCGCGCCGCGGGCGGCGATGAGCCGCTCGCGCCAGCTCCCTCGGGGAACAGAAGCGTCACATGGATCACCAGATCAAGACCGTCGGCATCATCGGAGCCGGGCAGATGGGCAATGGCATCGCCCATGTCGCTTCGGTCGCGGGCTTCGACATCAGGCTGCACGACGTTGCCGAGGACCGCATCAACGCGGCATTGGCGACGATCGACGGCAACATGGCCCGGCAGGTCGCCAAGGGCGCCATCGCCGATGAGGATCGCCGCACGGCGATGAAGCGGATCGTCTCGGCGCCGAAGCTGGAGGATCTCGGTCCGTGCGACCTCGTGATCGAGGCCGCGACCGAGAGCGAGGAGGTGAAGCGCAAGATCTTCACCGCCGTCTGCCCCCATCTGCGCCCTGACGCGATCCTGGCTTCGAATACCTCGTCGATCTCGATCACGCGGCTCGCCGCGGCGACCGATCGCCCCGAGCACTTCATCGGCATTCATTTCATGAATCCGGTGCCGCTGATGCAGCTCGTCGAGCTGATCCGCGGCATCGCGACCGACGACGGCACCTTCGAGCGCGCCAAGGACTTCGTCGCCTCCCTGCACAAGACCGCGTCGGTTTCCGAGGATTTCCCGGCCTTCATCGTCAACCGCATCCTGCTGCCGATGATCAACGAGGCCGTCTACACGCTCTATGAGGGCGTCGGCTCGGTCGAGGCGATCGACACGGCGATGCGGCTCGGTGCGAATCACCCGATGGGCCCGCTGCAGCTCGCCGACTTCATCGGCCTCGACACCTGCCTGTCGGTGATGCAGGTGCTGCATGACGGCCTCGCCGACTCGAAATACCGGCCGTGCCCGCTGCTGGTGAAATATGTCGAGGCCGGCTGGCTCGGCCGCAAGACCAAGCGCGGCTTCTACGATTATCGCGGCGAAAAGCCGATTCCGACGCGCTGAGATCGGCTCCCGCGCCCGGTCACGGGCCGGGCGCCTCGTCCTGGATTCACCCTCCGCAGATGTTCCGCCTCCGTAGGCTTTCGCCTGCGGAGGATGTGCATTCGCGCCGCAACATCGTCGCTTCACATTCCTGTCGCATCGCGCTTACATTGATGCGGCAGGATTCGTGCGAGCCCAGGAAGCGGAGGCGCGATACGGGTGACGGCGCATGTGATGCATCCGATGGCCTCGCCGGACGGTTGTCCGGCGCTGGTGCTCAACGCGGATTTCCGGCCGTTGAGCTACTACCCGCTCTCATTGTGGAGCTGGCAGGACGCGATCAAGGCGGTCTTCATGGACCGGGTCAACATCGTCTCCGAATACGACACGGTGGTGCGTAGCCCGAGCTTCAACATGAAGCTGCCCTCCGTCGTCTCGCTCAAGACCTATATCAAGCCCTCGCGCACCCCGGCCTTCACCCGCTTCAACGTCTTCCTGCGCGACCGTTTCGCCTGCCAGTATTGCGGCACGCGCGACGAATTGACCTTCGACCATGTTGTGCCGCGCTCCAAGGGCGGGCTCACCACCTGGGAGAACGTCGTCGCGGCCTGTTCGCCCTGCAATCTGATGAAGGGCGACAAGATGCCGGCCGCGGTCGGGATGATCCCGATGCAGAAGCCGTTCGCGCCGTCGATCAACGATCTGCACCGCAACGGCAAGCTGTTCCCGCCGAACTATCTGCATGAGAGCTGGCTCGACTATCTCTACTGGGATTCCGAGCTGGAGCCGTAAGCTCCGGCTTCCTCAACGCGACCGTGAGCGCGGGTCCGAGGCATCACGCAGCGCATCGCCGAGCAGGTTGAGCGCCAGCACCGTCGCAAGGATGGCAAGGCTCGGGAAGACCGCGAGCCACCAGGCGTCGAGGATGTTCTCGAAGCCTTCGCGGATCATCGCACCCCAGGTCGGCGCCGGCGGCGGCACGCCGAGGCCGATGAAGCTGAGCGAGGCCTCGGTGCGGATCGCCGAGGCCAGCCAGAGCGAGCTCATCACCACCACGTCCGAGATCATGTTCGGCAGGATGTGGCGGGTCATGATCCGGAACGGGCCGCAGCCATAGGAGCGGCTCGCCTCGACGAAATCGCGCTGGCGCAGCGTGATCGTCGGCGCGCGGGCGACGCGGGCGAAGGGCGCGACCTCGGTCACCGCGATGGCGATGATCAGGTTCTCCAGGCTGGCGCCGAGCATGGCGGCGATCATCAGACCGAGCAGCAGGGTCGGGAAGGCGAGCAGCACGTCGAGCACGCCCATCACGAGCTGGTCGAAGACGCCGCCGATATAGCCGGCGAGCACGCCGATCGCAGTGCCGACCAGCATGGCGATCAGGATGGCGACGAAGCCGACGAAGAGCGAGATGCGGGCGCCGTAGATCAGGCGCGAGAGCACGTCGCGACCATAGGAATCGGTGCCGAGCCAGAATTCGGCCGAAGGCGGCTCCAGCCGCGCCACGATGTTCTGCTCAAGCGGGTCGTGCGGGGCGAGCCAGGGCGCGAACAGGGCGATGCAGACAATCAGCGCCAGCAGGACGAGACCGACCCAGGCGAGCCGGTTCTGCGTGAAGGCGAGCCAGAGGCCGCCGGGCTGGATCGCGACGGGGGTATCGGCGGCGCTCATGAGTACTTCACCCTGGGATCGACGAGGCCGTAGGCGAGATCGGTCAGCGTGTTCACGACGATCACGCAGATCGCGAAGATGATCATCAGCCCCTGCAGCAGGGTGTAGTCGCGGGCATTGAGCGCGCCGATGATCAGCTTGCCGAGGCCGGGCCGGTTGAAGATGATCTCGGTCAGCACGGAATTGCCGATCAGCGTGCCGAAATAGAGCCCGACCACGGTGATGATCGGGATCAGCCCGTTGCGCAGGGCATGGGTGACGACGAGCTGGGTCGGGCCGACGCCCTTGGCGCGGGCGGTGCGGATATAGTCCTCGGTCAGCACGCCGAGCATGGCGGCGCGGGTCACGCGCATCACATAGGCGGTCATGATGATGCCGAGATTGAGCGCGGGCAGGGCCAGCGCCCGCATGCGCTCGGCGAAGCTGCCGGCGCCGCTGGTGTTGCCGAGCACCGGGAACCAGCCGAGCTGGATCGAAAACACGATCAGCATCAGAATGCCGGAAACGAAGGCCGGAAAGGACAGACCGACCAGCGAGACGACGCGTGAGACATAGTCGACCCAGCCATTGCGGCTGAGCGCGGCGGCGACGCCGAGCGGCAGGCCGAAGATGAGGCCGATCGTGATGGCGGCGACGGTCAGTTCGATCGTCGAGGGCAGGACGAGCAGCACCTCGCGGATGACGCTGCGCCCGCTCGACAGCGACTCCCCGAAATCGCCGGTCAGGATCTTGCCGAGGAAGGCGAGGTACTGGACGTGGACCGGCTGGTCGAGGCCGAGTTTTTCGCGCAGCGCGGCGAGCGAGGCGGCGCTGGCCTGGTCGCCGAGGATGACCGAGGCGGCATCGCCCGGCACCAGCCGCACCAGCACGAAGATCGCGGTCAGCATCACGAACAGCGTGGGGATGGCCAGCAATATGCGCCTGACCAGATAGCCGATCATGCCACCGCCCTTTCCTGCATCAGCCGACCTGGTGCGAAGGCGGTGATCTCGCGGCGCGTGCGGCCTTCGCTGATGAGCTCGGCCAGGATCGAGCCGACGACCGGCACAAGCTGGAAGCCATGGCCGGAGAATCCGAAGGCATGGACGAGGCCGGGCGCGTTCGGAGAGAGGCCGATGACGGGGATGTGGTCTGATGTCTCGGCCTCGATCCCGGTCCAGCAGCGGGCGATGCGCACGCCCTGGACGGCCGGGAAGAGATCGCTGGCGGCGCGCGCGCCTCGGGCGAGCTGACGGAAATCGACGGTGCTGCGCTCGCGGTCGAGATCGGCCGAGCCCTGCAGGCCGCCGCCGATCACCAGCGTGCCCTGGCCCGCCTGCTTGAAGGAGAGCGCCCGACCGACGACGCTGACGACGGGGTCGAGCAGCGGAGCGAGCCGCTCGGTGACGATCATCATCGAGGCGCGCACGCCGAGCGGGATCGCATCGCCGAACAGCGCGGCGAGTCTCCCGGCCCAGGCGCCGGCAGCGTTGACGACCTGCGGCGCGCGAAAGCGGCGGTCGCCGCAAACCAGCAACCAGTCGTCGCCCTGTCGGTCGATTGCCTCGACGCCGCAGCCCTCGGCGATGACGACGCCCTCGGCCTCGCAGGCGCGGCGGAAGGCGGCGATGGTGCGATGCGGGTCGGCGGCGCCGTCGCGCCGCGCCATCAACGCGCCGACGCAATGCGGGCTCAGCGCCGGCACGAGGCGGCGCAGCTCGGCGGCGTCGATCAGTTCCTCATGGCTGTAGCCGAGGGCGCTGGTGCGGGCCTGTCGCTCGATCAGCGCCGGCATGTGCTCGGCCTTCTCGGCAACACGCAGCTGGCCATGGGCGTGGAAGCCGCAGGTATCGCCGACGATCGTCTCGATCCGGTGCCACATCGCCATGGCTTCGAGCGAGATCGGGATCTCGGCGAGGTCGCGGCCGAGGGTGCGCACGCCCGCCGCCGTGGCGCCGGAGGCGTGGCGGCCGGTCCAGCGCCGCTCGACCAGCGCGGCCTTGCGGCCGGCGCGCGCCAGATGCAGCGCGGCGGAGAGACCGTGCAGGCCGCCACCGACTACGACCACGTCGAATGCGGCCTCGCTCATGCCGCCGGCTCCTGCTCGTCGAGGCTGGCAAGCTCGCCGAGCGTCACCGGCTTCAGAGGCGGCCTGATCCGGTAGAAGCCGACCTCCTCGACGGACCGGCCCTGCGCCGCCGCGACGATATGGGCCATGGAGTAGCCGCATTGCCGGCCCTGGCAGGGACCCATGCCGGCGCGGGTGAAGGCCTTGAGCTGGTTGGGGCCGGGCCGTCCTTCGACCGCGCGGGCGCGCAATTCGCCCGCGGTGACCTCCTCGCAGCGGCAGACCAGCGTCTCGTCGGGCGGAGCATAGAGCTGCGGGCGCGGCGCGTAGAGTGCATCGAGGAAGGGCCGCAGCGCGAGCGCGCTGGAGAGGGCGCTTCTCTCGGGCGCCGCGGTGGTTTCGGCCGCAGCTTCGCCGAGCCGGCCGAGCTTCGCTGCGACCCGCAGTGCCGCGAGCCGCCCGCGCGGTTCGGCCGCCTCGGCTCCGCCGATGCCGGCGCCGTCGCCGGCGACAAAGATGTTGGCCTGCGAGCTCTCGCCCCAGGCGTCGAGCACCGGGACATAGCAGTGCTGGCCGGCATGCCAGCTGACCGCGCAGCCGAGCGCCAGCGGCGCGTGGATGTTCGGCACCACACCCTCATGGACGAGCAGCACCTCGGCCGGAACTTCGGCTTCCTGTCCACTCTCAGTGCGGTAGCGCAGGCGCTGCAGTCGGCCTTCGCCTTCGGCACGCAGCTCCGTGACATGACGGATGACGGGGACGCCGGTCCGGCGCAGCGCCAGCGACCAGGACAGGCCCTTGATGAGATCGCCGAGGCGCCCGAGACCTTGCGGCAGATGGCGCAGCGCCGCTCCGACACGTCCGCGCGGGGTGGTGTCGAGGAAGCCGGCGATGCGGCCGCCCGCGGCCAGAAGCTGGGTCATGTAGAGCAGCGGCAGCGGCCCGCAGCCCGCGATCCAGACCGACTTCTCCGGCACGGAATTGGCGGTTTTCAGCAGGATCTGCGCGGCGCCGACCGTGAGCACGCCGGGCAGGGTCCAGCCCGGGAAGGGCATGGGCCGTTCCTGCGCGCCGGTGGCGAGGATGATCGCCTGCGCCGTTACCGTACGGGCCTTGCCGCCACGCGTGACGAAGGCGCGGAAGCCCGGTTCGATCTGCCAGAGCTGGCTTTCCGGCTCGTAGAGCGCTCTGCAGGCGCGGAAGGCCGCGGCGCGTTCGGCGCCGGAAAGGTAGCTGTCGCCGAGTCGTCTGGCGCGCGGCGTCGCCGCGACCGCCTCGATTCCCCGCCAGATCTGGCCGCCGGGCGCCGGCTGGTCGTCGACGACGCGGACGGAAAGACCATGGCGGCGGGCGGTGACGGCAGCGGCCATGCCGGCCGGGCCGGCGCCGACTATCAGGAGATCGGTGTGCTCGCTCATGCCGACAGGCTCCGGCGACCCTGCTGGCGGACGATGCGCATGCCGCCCGCGACCGGCGTCAGGCAGCTCTGCACCGAGCCCTGGCCGTCGATCTCGACCAGGCATTCGAAGCAGACGCCCATCATGCAATAGGGCGCGCGCGGGCTCTGCGACACCGGCGTCGTCCGGCTCCAGCCTTCCTGCTGGCGCAGCAGCACCGCGGCAACGCTCTCGCCAAGCTCAGCCAAGACGGGACGTCCGTCGATGAAGATGGTGACCGCCTGCGGCCCGGGATCATGCAGCTTGCGGAACATCGAACCGACTCTGGTGAAAGGGAGAAAAGCGCTCGGGCAGGCCGCCCGCTGCGATCGCCGAGGCAAGTTCCTCGGCATGGAAAGCAGCGAGCGTCACGCCGGAATGGCAGAGCGCGACGAAGGCGCCGGGATGGCTCTGCGACTGCGCATAGATCGGGTAGCTGTCGGGCGTCATGATGCGCAGCCCGGCCCATTGCCTGACGAGGCCGGCCTTCGCCAAGGCGGGGACGATCTGCACCGTCTTGCGGCTGAGCCGCGCCGCCGCCTCGCCGGTGGTCGAGACGTCGTAGCCGGGATCGTCCTTGGTCGCGCCGATCATCACCGTGCCCTCGGCGGTCTGGCGCAGGCCGCTCGCCGGCAGCGGCAGGAAGGGGGCGAGCCGCTCGGTGACCAGCACCTGGCCGCGCTCCGGTCGCAAGGGGACGTCGAGCCCGACCTGGCGCGCCAGCTCAGGCGAGCCGAGCCCGGCGGCGATGACGATCCGCGGCGCTTCGAGCGTCTCGCCATCGAGCGCGAGCCTGAAGTCGGTGCCGACACGCTCGATCAGCTGCACCTTGGCGCGATGGCGCAGTGCGCCGCCATGGAGGAGGACGCCGGCATGCAGCGCCGCCAGCAGCCGCAGGGGGTTGGCGTGTCCGTCGCGGCGGCCGAAGCTGGCGCCGGCGACGTCGGGACCGAGCGCCACCTTGGGCAGCAGCTTCGCCAGCGCCGGGCGGTCGAGCATCTCCCAGTCCGGTTCGCCGTCACCGCGCTGGTTATGGAGGCGCAGCAGGTCGAGCTTGCGCTTCTCGTAGGCTTCCTCGCCCAGGCAGAAGGCGAGGCCGCCATTCTGCTCATAGGTCAGGTCGATCGCCGTCTCGGTTTCGAGCTGCTCGGTGAAGCCGCGCCAGAGCGCGATGCTGTCGCGGGTCAAGGCCTGATAGGCCGGCATGCCCAAGCCCTTGCCTTGCAGCCAGACCAGCCCGAAATTCGCCCGCGCCGCGCGGAAATCGCCGTCGTCGCCGTCGAGCAGCAGCACCTTCTGCTGCTTGCGGGCAAGGCCATAGGCGATGGCGGCGCCGACCGTTCCCCCTCCGATGACGACGATGTCCGGCCGCATGAAAATCCCCTTCGCCCTTTGACGTTAGGGAGGGACACTGTATTTCGTCAAAGTCGTTTTTCTCTGCACTCTATTCCCAGGGGTTATGCCATGGTGAGGCGGCTCAACCTGCGCCAGGTCGAGGCCTTCAAGGCGGTGATCGAATACGGCACCGTCAGCCGCGCGGCCGAGATGATGAACGTCTCGCAGCCGGCGATGAGCAAGCTGATCGCCCACCTCGAAGAGGATACGGCTCTACGCCTGTTCGACCGGGTCAAGGGCCGGCTGGTGGCGACGCGGCGCGGCATGCGCCTCTATGAGGAGATCGACCGGATTTTTGCGGGCGTGCGCCAGGTCGAGAACGCGGTCGAGGCGATCCGCCGCGACGAGCAGAGCCGCCTCCTGATCGGAGTGATGCCGGCGCTCTCCGGCTCCTTCATCCAGGAGGCGACCTCCCGCTTCCTCGCGCGGCAGCCCGGCGTGTTCTGCTCGGTCCAGTCGCGCAGCTCGCAATGGATTTCCGATGCGCTCGTCACCCACCGGCTCGATGTCGGCCTGATCATCGCCCCGGTCGACAATCCCTATGTCGCCGCCGAGCCGATGATGGGCCATCCGGTGGTCTGCATCCTGCCGCTCGGCCATAAGCTGACGGCCAAGGAGGTGATCACCCCGCGCGATCTCGCCGGCGTGCCGTTCATCTCCTTCGATCCGGAGAGCCACACCCATCGCAGCATCAGCCGGGTGCTCGAAGGCCATGGCGTGACGCCGGAGGTGGTGATGATCGCGAACGTCTCGCCGACCCTCTGCGAATTCGTCGCGGCCGGCGTCGGCGTCTCGCTGGTGCATCCGCTGATCGTCGGCGGCCTGCGCGACAAGATCGCAATCCGCCGCTTCGAGCCGGAGTTCCAGCTCGACTTCCAGCTCTGCCGCAACCGCGACAGCCGCAATGCCCGGCTGGTCGCCGCCTTCCTGGAAAGCGCGCGCGAGGCCGCCGCGGAAATCTCGCGGACTATCCTGATGCCGAATCCGGCCTGATCGTCGGGCTTGTCGCTAATCGATCAGGCTGAATCGTCATTGCGAGCGCAGCGAAGCAATCCAGGAGGGCTCGCTCTGCTGCCCCTGGATTGCTTCGTCACTACGCTCCTCGCAATGACGGCCTTGCGGACAAAGCAATCAGAATTGCTCTGGCCTCACCGCGCCTTCAGCGTCGTCGCCTCGGTGATCGGCGGGGCGAGGTTCAGCGCGCCCTTCAGCTCGTAGCCGAAATCGAGCTTGTCGCTGCGGGCCCAGACCTGGCGCAGCTCGAACAGGGGGATCGCGCAGACATCGTCCATGATCTTGCGCTGCGCCTCCTTCCAGAGCGCCTTCTGTGCGTCGGCGTTCGGCGCGACCCGTGCCTCCTCGATCTCCTTGTCGGCGATGGCGCAGTGCGAGAAGTTCGTGGCTGCGGTCGGCGTGCCGACAATGGCCCGCGAGTGGAAGAACTCGCTGAGATAGGTGTCGGCGATCGGGAAGCGCGCCGCGCCATAGAGGACGAGGCCACTGAGGTTCTTGCGCGATTGGCTCTGATAGGTCGCGTGGTCGACGACCTGCATCTCCAGCTTGATCCCGGCCTTGGCGAGCTGCGCCTGGATGATCTCCATGAAGGGCTGCTGCGCCGAGATGTTGGAGACGATTGCCTTGATGGTGATGCCGTCCTTGTGGCCGGCCTCGGCCAAAAGGGCCTTGGCCTTGGCGAGGTCGAAGCCGTAGCGCACCGTGCAATCCTCGCCGAGATAGCCGGGCGGCACGACGGAGCAGCCCTTGGGCCGACATCCTTGCCGACATAGCGCACGAGATCATCGACATTGACCGCGGCGGCGATGGCGCGGCGCACGCGGATATCGTCGAGCGGCGGCTGGCTGCGGTTGATGTGCAGCAAACGGTATTCGCCGGGCTGGAAGATCTCGACATTGAAGCCGGGGCGCTTGCGGGCGGAATCGACCCAGCGCTGCTCGCGCTTGCCGTAGAACAGGTCGAGCTCGCCGGAGGTGAAGGCGAGTTCGCGCGCGCTGTCCGAGGGAATGGCGCGCATCATGATCGTGTCGATCTTCGGCTTGCCGCGGAAATAATCGGGATTGGCGGCGAGCTTCACATATTGCTGGGTCACCTGCTCGACGAAGGTGAACGGCCCGGTCCCGACGGGCTTGGCGCCGTAGCGGTCGCCCAGCTCCTCGCCGGCCTTGCGGCTGACGATGTTGCCGCCATGGTAGTTGGAGACGCGGCCGAGGAAGTTGACGTCCGGATATTTCAGCGTGACGCGGACGGTGAGGTCGTCGACCTTCTCCACCTTGTCGATCGCCGAGAAGTCGGAGGAGAAGGTCGAGCGCTTGGGATCGCCGGCGCGCTGCAGGGAATAGACGACGTCGTCGGCATTGAGCGTGCCCCAGTCGCCATGGAACCTGACGCCTTTGCGTAGGTGAAAGGTCCAGACCTTGCCGTCCGGCGAGGTCTCCCAGCGCTCGGCGAGATCGGGCTCGAGGTCCTTGGGATCGGCGCTGCCGGGCTTGAAGCGGACGAGGCCGTTATAGAGCCAGCCGATCAGCGACTTGTCGTCGGTCGCGCTGGCGCGGTGGGCATCGAGCGTCGAGACATTGCTGGCGCCGGAGCTGACCCTGAGGACCGTCTCCTGGGCAAGAGCCTGGCCTTGCAGGCCTGCGACCAGCATTAGGCCGGCCAGCCCGGCGGCATGCGTTCTCATTGTCTCGTCCCCTCGTTCCTTGTTGGAGCGATAGTGGGGACGGCGATCCCAGTCTGTCCAAGTCAAAATCGGGGATAGGGTATTCTGTGTGGTTATGATGCTGGCGGCTACCCCGCGTCCCGGACCGTCGCGGAGGGGAATGAAGCTCAGTAGCGGTTGCGCTGGGTGATGTCCTTGATCGCGGTCAGGCCGGACATCGCCTGCGGCGAGCCATTGGCCCGATAGAGCGCCTGGAAGACCTGGGCGGCGTCGTCGAAGCGGCCGAGGTTGAAATAGGACCAGCCGCGCATCAGCATCAGGTCGGTGCTCTCGGAGGCAAAACGTGCCCGTGCGCCCAGCGTGATCAGCGCTCCGTTGAAGTCCTTGGCGTCATATTGGGCGTAGAAGCGCTCGGACAGGAGCAGGGCCTGGAGCTCCTTGCTGCGGGCCGGAGGCAGGTTGGTGCTGGCGGCCGCGGCGCCGGCCTCCGCCGTCAGCCCCTGCTGGATTTTCGCATAGGTCTTGCCCGTGGCGGCATCGGCCACGACCTGCGCATCGCCGCTGCGCATCGCCGCCGCGAAGGCCTCTGCCGCAGCCGCCGGCCGCTTCAGGTTGAGCAGGCACCAGCCGCGCTGGAGCGCCGCCGCCCCGGTCATGCCCGTGCCGCAGGAGCCGTCGCGGGGGCGCTCGGGCGCGGAGCGGCGCGTCGTGGCGATGGCGAGACCGTCGTCCTCATAGCTCGCTCTCGGCGCAGGCTCGGTGCGAACGACGCGGCGCGGTGCCCGCTCGACGGGCTCGGGCGCGGGAACCAGCCGATCGGTCGGGCCGACATCGGGCAAGGGAGGGCGCGCCTCTCGCGTTTCAACGCGCCTGCGCGCGGGGTTCAGCAGGTCGGCGATACGCGGCGAGCGACTACGCCATTCGGCGATGATGGCGCGCAAGCCCGCCTGGTCGCGCAGGCGCTGATGCACGAGCGCAAGCCCGTAGGCGGCGGGCTCATAGCCGCGATCCCATGACAGCGCCGTCTCGAACCAGGTCTCGGCGGGTGCGATCTGCCCGGAATTATAGGCGTACCAGCCGAGGGCGGCGCCGCCCGGCGCGTAGCGGTCGACGCCGACCGTCCTGGCGATGCGTTCGATCACGGCGCGTTCGAGCCGCGGCGCCGGTTCCTGGGCGATCAGCGCGGTCGCGACGTCGAGATAGGCTTTCCGGTTTGCCGGGCCGGCTTCGAGCCATTGCGCACCGAGCGTTTCCGCCTCCTGGTATTTCTGCAGCGCGCCGAGCGCGAGCACCGCCCCTTCCGCCGCCTTGGCGCCGCCATTGCGCGCCAGTGCGGTCTGGAACCAGGTCAGCGCCTTGGCCGGGTCGTTGTGGCGGAAGAAATAGAAGCCGAGCAGGATCGGATCATCCGGCGTCGTCGCCGCATTGGCGAGCGCCTCGATCCGGCGCAGTTCCTCCGGCGTCGCCGTCAGCGTTGGATCATCCGCCGCCTTGCCGACGCGCCGCCGCGCGATCTCGTCGCGGATCCCGGAGAACTCGCTCTGTCGTTCGTGCGCCAACAGCGGAGCGAGCTGTGTTTCGGACAAGGTCGCGAGCGCCTTCTGCATCGTGCCGACGCGCTCGGCCGGATTTGTGCAGTTGGTCAGCACATAGGCATAGGCGTCGCGGGCGCGTTCCGGCGCGCCGGTCTGGACGAAGGCCTCGGCCACACGCCACAGCGCGTCGACATTCGCGCAGGTCAGCAACGCCGGCGTCTCGGTGCCGATCCGGATCACCTGCTCCCATTGCTTGGCGTTGGCGGCGTTGACCAGGCGCTGGCCGGCTTCGGCCCGGTCGAGCTGGGCGGTCAGGTCGGCCGGAACCTGCCAATTCGGGTCGGCGCTGCTGCGCTGGGCGATCACCGCGCGCGCCTCGCCGAACTTGCCGTCGGCGAACAGCCGCCAGATCCGTTCCAGCTCGGGATCGCCGGCCGGCAGCGACGAGCTCAGATCGGTCGGCGGCTTCCATTCCGGATAGAGCGCGCGCAGCCGGGCAAGCTCCGCCTCGTAACGGCGGGTATCGCCCTGGCTGGCGAAATAGCGCAGGGCCGTCTCGTCGACCCGCTGTTGCTGCCCTGGCGGCGTCGCGGGACGCCCCGGTGCGGAAGGGGCCTGAGCCAACTCGGTCTCGGCCTGCCCGGCAACGGGCATCGCGGGTTGCGCGGGGTCGGGATGCGTCTCGGCCTGCGCCTGCTGGACGGCCGGCACCGGCCCCTGCGGCCAGGTGAGGTCATGGCCGTAGCGGCCGAGCGCGTAGAAGGCGACGCCGGAGGCTGCGACCGCGATCAGCGCGGATTTCACATGCATTGCGGATACCTCTCGCTGAGCATCGAGAGGGCAAGCAGGTGCAGCGTCGACGGGTAGTAGAGTGTCGGCTGGAAGGTCTTCAGCTCGGCCGGGATCGGTGTGCGGTCGAGCGCGCAGGCCATGGCAGCGTTGAGGATGCGATAGCCGGCATCCGGCAGCGGCTCGACCGGCTTGCCGCTCGTCACGTCGATGATCGCGGTGCCATTGGCCCAGGCTTGGCGGAACGGCTCGAGCCGTTGCCTGTCGCCGAGGCCTGCCCGCAGGAGATAGAGCGGGATGCGCAGCGCGTTATAGCCGAACTGCGGCGGGAAGCCCTCGGCCGGCTTCGGCTCGCCCCTGATCGAGAGCCACTCGGCGGCCGGCATCTTGCGCTTGGCGAGATCGTCAAGCAGCTTCAGCCCACTGGCCTGCACCTGTATCCAGCTCTGGTCGCCAGTGAGCTTGGCGAAGACGGGGAAGGTCTCGAACACCCAGTAGGACGGGTTGATCACCGGCCCGTCCGGGCGCTCCTGCTCCGAGAAGCCCCTCGCTGCCGGCATCAGCCAAGTCTGGCCGCCGCGCTTCAGCAGGGCGACCTTGGCGAGCGAGCGCGCGATCTGGCGGGCTGCATTGGTGTAGGCCGGCATCGACCAGAGCGTGCCGGCGCAGGCGAGGGCCTCTGCGATGAGGAGGTCGCCGTCGCTGGCATTGTTGATGTCGCTGACGCGGGGCGTCGCCTTCGGGTCCCAGCGCCAGGCGGCGAGACCGTCATCGCGGATCAGCAGCTCGGTCCGGGTGAAGGAGAGGATACTGGCGAAGCTGCCGCGATCGCCGGCGAGGCAGGCGAGCAGCAGCCCGTAGCCCTGGCTCTCGCTGTGGCTAATGCCGCCATTGGCATCGTCGATGACACGCCCCTCGGCGGTCACGAATTTCTGCCGGTAGAGCTCCCAGGCGCCGGCCGGCAGTGCCGCCTGCGCGCTGGACACGAAGCCGAAGAGGGTTGCCGCCAGGGCAGCGCGAAGCCGTTTCATTCGCGCCTCCCCAAACGGCGGAGCATCAGGGACGTGCCGACGCCGAGGGCGATGCAGGCCGCCAGCAGCGCCAGCGCATAGATGCCGATATTGCTCGACATCCAGTTGGCGAAGACGAGGCGCATATTGGTCAGGCTGAAAGCCCGGGTCATGACGAAGCTGGTGCTGTCCGCCGAGATGACATGGTTGTCCTGCCCGCTGCGGAAAGTGGTGATCTTGCCTGCCATCGCGGCCCAGTTGCCGGGGGTTACGAGCCTGTCGATATTCTTCTCAAGAGCCTCCTCCTGGCGCACCACGAAGGCGGTCCAGACCTGGCGGGTGTCGGGGTCGGTCGCCTGGGCGGCGATCAGCTCGGCCCCTTCGGCCGGCTCATAGAGCGAGGGTGCGCGCGAAGGCGTGCGCAGCTGCGCGAAGGACAGGTCGAAGGTTCGCTGCAGCCATTGGTCGAAGCCGATGAAATAGCGCGCGAGGGGGCCGCCGAGCGAACCGCGCCAGCGATCGCGGATCGCCTCGGTGGTCGGCGCGGCGCCGCCGGAATCCTCCGGCGTCGTCTGGCGGCCCTGGAAGCGGTTGATCACCGCGTCGAACACAGCCGTGCCTTCGGTTTCCGGCATCACCACGACCGCGTCCGCGCGCTGCGGCCAGGTGTTGCGGATGTTGTCGGCGATGCCGACGCGCGGCAGCAGCCCGGCCGGCAATTGGCCGGCGGCGCCGACGATCAGGGCGGGGCGGTTGCCGACGGTCGCCGCGCTGCCGAGGAGGTCGATCGGCAGCGGCCTGTCGGCACGCTGGGCCAGCCTTGCGAGCAGGGTCGCGGCGGCACCGAGATTGGGCAGGTCCTGCCGGCCGATGATCAGGCCGACATGCGCAGCGATCGAATAGGGGAAGCCGGTGCCGGCCACGGCGGCGAGGTTCGGGCTCACCCCGATCTTGGCGAAGTCCGGGATCGCCAGCGCGGTCGTGTCGAACAGGGCGAGGCGGTTCTTGCCGGGCAGGGTCGCGCCCGGCCCGCAGGCGAGGTCAGATCGGGTCAACGTGACCGCCTCGAACCAGATCTCGTTGATCCCGGGCCGGAAGTGCCGGAGCGATACGGTGATCGGGAATTGCTGGAAAAGCCCGCCATTGGCGGCATTGAGCGACACGGTCGCCGCGACATTGCCGTTGACGAAAATCTCGATGCGGCTCGAGCCGGGAAGGACCTCCTCCGAATAGGCGCCGTCGAGATAGAGTGTCGCCTCGCCATAGGCGTTGGCATAGAAATCGCCGGGCATGGCGATGACGGTGCGCACGCGCATGCGCCGGCCGGAGGATTCCTGGGTGGAAACGCCGAGCTCCGAGAAGCGCAGCACCTGCCGGCCGGAAATGAAGGGCGCGTCGGGCACGTGCCAGCTCGACGTGTCCATCGTCTTGCGGTTGATGTTGGTCGGTCGCGAGACCGGTCCGGTCAGCAGCTTAGCTATGATCGCCTCGAGATCCGGCCAGGTCTCGCCGGTGACGAGGAGAGTGGCCGGCCCGAGCCCGGGATTGGCGACGAAGCCGAGGAAGCTGCCGGCTCCCGCCTCGGCCGGCAGCGTGCTGAGCAGCTCGCGCAGCTCTTTGCTCGTGCCGAGCAGGACGGTCAGAACGCCCGGCCGGATGCGCTCCGGCAATCGCTCGGAGACCCTGACCGCCGCCTGGCTGTAGCGGCCGCGCAGCGAGACGCCTTGCGCCACAGCGAGGATGCTGTTCGCCGCGACGGCGCGCGTCGCGCCCGGCGCGACGATGTGGATCGTCGTCTGCCCGGTCTCGTCGCCGCCGACAGCCGGCAAGTCGTCGATGCTACGCAGGCGCGATTGCTGCGCCGGATTCCGGAAGGACAGGCGGGTGCCGGCGCCGTCGATGCGCGTCCATAATTCATAGGTGGAGGCGATGGTGCAATCGGTGCGGTGGCGCTGCACGGCCTCGAAGCGGATCGTGTTCTGGCCGGGCCGGAGCAGGCCCTTCCGGATTGCCGTCGAGGTCCGCTTCAGGCGGTCGGAGGAGGCGATCGGCGCTTCCATGATGCGCTCGCCATTGATGCGCACCGTCAGGCGTGAGGCTTCCGGCATCACGACCAGCGCATTCTGGAAGGCGACATCGAGATTGAGATCGGCGCTGGCCTGGTCCTGGGTCAGGTGGAAAGCCCAGCTTCGGCTATCGCTCTCGCCTTCGAGCGTGACGCGGGCGGCCGGCAGCAGCGGCTTGAAGGCGAAGTTGGTGGGAATGGCGGGCGCAGCCTGCACCGGCACAGCAAGCGGGCTGGGCTCGGCCGGGCTGGCGGCGGGCGGCTGCTGGGCCGGCGGCGCGATCATGAACGGTGCCGGCTCGCGCGGCGGCGCCGGCTGGGCCTCCTGCGCTCGGGAGTTGAAGCCCAAGCTCGTGAGGGGGACGATCGCCGCTGCGGCCAGGATAGGAAGAAAACGCGCCCTCATTCCGCCGCTCTCCGCGCAGGATTGGAGCGGGCGAACCGAGCGAGGCCGAAGAAATAGGACAGGCCGCGGCTGGTCTGGAATACGGCCAGACGCAGGAAGCGCAAGGTGCCATAGATGACGCCCATGTTCTGGCGCCGCGCCTTCTGGAAATTGCTCCAGACCGCGGCATCCGAGAAGGCGAGGTCGGCGATGATGCGGCTGTGCAGTGGCTCGCTCGGTTCGTAGCGGCAGCCGAGCACCAGACCCTTGTCGTCCGCGGCGATTCGGACGACGCGTACCGGCAGCGCCCCTTTCGGCATCGCGATCGAGGTTTCGACGGTGATCTCGCCCATGCTGTTCACCGGCAGCTTGTCGAAGCCCTTGGACAGGACCCGGATGGCGACGCCGTCGACGGAGACGTTCTCGGTGATGACCGGCGCGGTGCGACCGTCGATGCTGATCTCGCCGCGGCGCTTCACCGGGAAACGCCGGGCGCCACGCCCTTCCGGCCGTTCGGAGACCACGCCGAGCGCGCAGCCCGCCATCAGCAGGTTGAGGATGTTCCAGAGCCCGACCACGAGCGTGGTGTCGGCATTGTAGGGCTGGGCGATGGTGCGCCAGTAGGTGGCGACGACGCCGAGCGCCAGCACGGCGAAGATGATGAAGAAGGGCAGGCCGAGCTCGGAGATGCGCCGTGTTCCGAGCTCCTCGCTCTTGGCGGTGACCTTGAAGGTCGGCTTGCCGGGGTTGAGCAGGACCGAGATCACCGCCGGCAGCAGATAGACCGACTGGATAAACTCGTAGAGCTCGGAGATCCATGGCCAGCGATAGCGGCCATAAAGGTAGTTCTGCATCATCAGGTTCACGGCCATGTAGCTGAAGACATAGGCGATGAACTCGGCGCCCGAGGCGGTGAAGATCTCCAGGCCGAAGAAGAGATAGCAGAGCGGCGCAACCAGGAAGGTCAGGCGCACGAACGGGAACAGCCAGAACAGGGCCGAGGAGGAGTAGCACAGGCGCTGCGGTAGCGAGAGGCCGCTTTTCAGCATCGGGCGGTGGTAGATCAGGATCTGCATCATGCCCTGCGCCCAGCGCGAGCGCTGGCCGATGAAGCTCGCGAAGGTCGCGGGCTGGAGCCCGGCGATCAGCGGCTTGTCGACATAGACGCTGTTCCAGCCGGTGGCGTGCAGGGTGATCGCGGTCTCGGCATCCTCGGTGATGCTGCGGCCGGAGAAGCCGCTGGTCGTCTGCAGCGCCATGCGGCGCAGCACCGCGGCCGAGCCGCAGAAGAACGAGGCGTTCCACTTGTCGAGGCCGCGCTGGATGATGCCGTAGAACATCTCGTTCTCGGACGGCATCGCCTTGAAGGTCTTGAGATTGCGTTCCAGCGGGTCGGGATTGATGAAGAAGTGCGGCGTCTGCACCAGGAACAGCTTCGGATCCTCGGCGAAATAGCCGATCGTCTCGGTCAGGAAGTTGCGCGACGGCGCATGGTCGGCGTCGAAGACGACGACGAGGTCACCGCTGGAATTGGCGAGGCCGTTGTTGAGGTTGCCGGCCTTGGCGCTGATATTGCGCTCGCGCGTCAGATAGGTGACGCCGAGGCCCTCGCAGAGTTTCTGCAGGGTCGCTCGCCGCTCCCGCGCCGCGCTGGCGGCGACGAAATTGTCGGCATTGCACTTCTCGTCGGTGCCGCCGTCGTCGAGCAGATAGACCGTCAGGCGGCCGGCCGGATAATCCATGGCGAGCGCTGCTGAGAGGGTCGTCGCCAGCAGCTCGGGCTCCTCGTTGTAGGAGGGCACGAAGACGTCGACCGTTGGGGCGTCAGCGGGAATCGGCGGCGCGTTCTTGCGCCGCGGCAGCGGCATCGCCACGACGAACAGGCTGAGGAACAGCATGCCGATATTGTAGAGTTCGGCCAGATAGAGGATCAGGCCGGGGATAAAGTCCTCGAGCTGGTTGACCGGCGGCAATGTGCTCGTCGTGCGCCAGTAGACATAGCGCAGCACCATCGCCGTGCCGAGGCCGAGCGCGATCAGCCGCCAGACGCCATAGGGCCGCAGAAACTTGAGCAGGATCATCGCCCCGACCACGATCATCCCTGCGATCAGATGCGCCTGCAGGCTGATCGGCAGCGAGATCAGCGCGACGACGACAGCCGTCGCGATAGCCCAGAAGATGACGTAGCTTGCAGTTCGCATCGGCTCGGGACGCTTCGCTTCCTCAAGGTTTGGGGGGCGGCGGAACAGTCGGGTATCCTTCCAGCGGCCTGTCCGGCACCGGCTGCAGGTCACGGGAGCGATCGGTTTCGGCGTGTGGAGCCCGCGCCGGTCGCCGCCGGGCGGCCCGTGGGGGCGCGGCAGCCTCCGGCGCCTGCAGCAGCGGATAGATCGGCGCTCCGGCCTGGCCCAGTTCGGGCGCCGGTGCCGGCGCATCCCCGGCCGGATTCCAGCCGCTGCGTCGCAGCGAGGCGTTGAGCGAATACTCGTAGGCCAGGCGCAGCAGCGCAGCTTCGCTCGCCTTGGGATCGCAGATGCGGATGCGAACCGAGACCGCGCCCGATCTCGGCCGGAAAATGCTGTCGCCGTCGGCAATGCGCTGCCAGGCGTAGATGCAGGCTTCCCCACCCGGGCCGCGGCCGAAGGCATAGCCGAACGGCCCGTATTTGTTTTGGACGAAGACAGCCGATGGAGCCATGGCAACGCCGGGCAGGCGCTCTTCCATGTCCTGCGCGACGGCGAAATCGTCGATCCCCGGCAGCCTGAGCAGGTTGCCTTCGACACCGGCGCTGTCCGGCAGGTCGGCCGCGGTGAAGAAGGCGACCTCGATCTTGTTTTCGCCGGGCGCGCGGCCGCGCGTCGCCAGCGAGATCGTCTGCGCGATGGCGTTCTCGTAGCCGCGTTGGGTGACGCCGATGACCGGCGGACCGCCGGGCGGCAGGACGACCATCGCCCGGCTCGGATCGACCGAGAGCCAGCGGGAGGCCGTCACCAGTTCGGACTCGGCAAGTCTTTGCTCGCCGCATCCTGCGACGGCTAAGCTCAGGCAGCCGGCCACGACAGATATCACCATGCGCCGCCGCGCCGGGGGGCACCCTCCCGAACGTATGGCCGGACCCTGTCCTGCGACGTTCATTGCCGCGCCGGTCGATGTCTGAGCGGCATCGTCATATGTTGACCATCGATTAATACAGGTTAACGCGAGCTTACTGTCGGCCGCGCATCAGCAATGCGGCCCGAGCGTTCGATTCTCTGCTGCAATACAGATGATTCGCGCGCTCATTCCAACCGCCGATGACGACGATCGGTTGTGCGCCGGCTCGGCCGGGGCAGCCGGCGGTCGTCTCGGCGGTCTAGTTCGGCGAGAATTCCGAACGCTGCGCGGCGCTCTTGAGCCCGAGCAGCGCGAGGGCCAGCAGCGCGAGCGAGGCGAGCGCGTTCCAGCCGGCGAGCGAGAGGCCGAGGAAGCGCCAGGCGGCTTCCGTGCAGGAGACGATGCGTGTCGTCTGCAGCTGCTTCATCAGGTCCTGGACGCCGGCGGCCGCCGGAGCTGGCGTGCCGCCGCAATCGTTCGGGCCGGCGAAGACGCCCCATTCCACGCCGGAATGGTAGACGCCGAGCCCCGTACTCCAGGCCATCAGCAAGGCGAGCACGATCAGTGCCGCGATCTGGAGGCGGCGCGAGCGGGCAAAGAGCAGAGCGAGCGTGGTGAGGCCGATCACGGCGTAATGCGGCGCGCGCTGCTCGAGGCAGAGCTTGCAGGGGCGCAGGTGCAGGACCAGCTCGAAGAACCAGGCGCCGGCGATGAGAGCGAGACTCGCGAGCCCGATCAGGGCGATCAGGCGGCGGGGATCGGCGAGGAGGCGCGGAAGGAAGCCGGTCATGGGTCGCTTCAGCAGGAGAACATCTGGCCCGAGCCTGTCAGCAGCTTGAGGCCGAAATAGAGCAGGATCAGGAGAGCCGCGCCGCCAAGTGCGATCAGCTTCAGCCGCTTCTCGATGAAGTGCCGGATCGTCTCGCCATAGCGGCGCAGCAGGAAGGCGAGGGCGAGGAAGCGGGCACCGCGCGCCAGGATGCAGGACAGGACGAAGAAGCCGAGGCCGATATGGACCGCGCCGGCCAGGATGGTCACCACCTTGATCGGCGGCAGATGCGCCAGGCCCGAGGTGGTCAGCAGCAGCAGTGTCGTGTCGGGGCCGGCGCAGGCGCGCAATTGCTCGAAGGCGCCGAGCTTGCCGTAGAAGGCGAGCACCGGCCGCGCCAGCGCGTCGAAGGCATAGTAGCCGAGCGCATAGCCCGCGATGCCGCCCAGTGTCGAGAACACGGTCGCGATCAAGGCGAGACGATAGGCCCGCTCGGGCTTGGCCAGCGCCATCGGCACGAACAGCACGTCGGCCGGGATCAGGAAGAAGGAGCTCTCGATGAAGGCGACGACGGCAAGCCAGACCTGCGCGCTGCGGCGCGCGGCGAGTGAAAGCGTCCAGAGGTAGAGGCGTTCGAACATCGCTGCCCTTCAGAACCCAATCCGGCCGGCTTGCGGCGCAATCTGACCGGACCGGGCTCTAGCTGGCGCGCGGCCATCCGTCCATGGGGCCGATGCCGTTGGAAAAGGCGTTCACGCGAGATTGACCGGCCCTTGCCGATCGCTATAGTCCGCCCGCCCGCAAGGGGCCCCTGTGGCGGAATTGGTAGACGCGCTCGACTCAAAATCGAGTTCCGCAAGGAGTGCTGGTTCGATCCCGGCCAGGGGCACCATTCGGCTCGTGTCCCCTCGTTCGGCGTCGGCCGGATTCAACAACGCCATGCATCCCACAGTCGAGAGAATCCTGCGCCGCCGCGACATTCCGGTGGCCGATTTCAACGCGGCTATGAGCGAGGCCCTTCGTCTTCTCGGCGATCAGTCCATGATCAGCGCGCGCATGCAGATCGCTGCGGCGCTGTCGGCGCATCCTGGCGGGCGGCTCTGCGATGTCGGCGGCAGCACCTCGGCCTATCTCGTCGTCGCGCATGCGCTCGGCACCGCCGTGACCGTGGTCGACACCTTGCCCTATGCCGATGATGATACCCCGGGCTTTCCGGACGAGGTCAGGCGCCGTCTGGCGCTGTTCGACAAGCTCGGCATCGCGATCCAGCGCTCGGACATCTTCGCGACGCCGCTGCCGTCCGCCACCTTCGACGTCGCCGTCGCCTTCGAGACGATCGAGCATTTCGACCATTCGCCGAAGCCGGTGCTGACCGCGATGGCAAATGCGCTCGTTCCGGGCGGGCGGCTGTGCCTGTCCACGCCCAATATCGCCCGAATCGACATGCGGATGCGGCTTCTGCGCGGCAAGACCGTGCACGAGACCTTCGATTACTTCTTCCACGAGGGCAATCCGTTCATCGGCCACCATCGTGAGTACACGCTGTCGGAATTCCAGGCGCTTCCGGGCATGCTCGGGCTGGAGCCGGTCGAGGTCTTCGCCGTGAACGCCGCCTATGAGAGCCGCAAGACCAAGAATGCCGGGCAGCGTTTCCTGATCGATCTGGAGGAGCGCTATGGTCTCGGCGACCGGCTCCTGCCGCCGACCTGGCGCAAGCATGTCTGGCTCGACGCCCGCAAAAAGGCTGCTGCCTGACGTAAGGTCACGCCGCCCCGCGCGGTCGATGCCCTAAAATCGCCGTTCGCGCTGGCTCTGTCTGCGTCCGAATCGTTCAGGACGGACAGCCGAGGAGTCACAGCATGAGGCCAATCGCCATCGCCGTCGCAGCCAGCGTGCTCGCGGCCGTTCCGGCCTTCGCGCAGGAGCTTCCACAGCGCAAGCCGGGATTGTGGGAAACCAAGTCGGTCGGCGCCGAGGGCGAGACCGTCGCCAAGCAATGCGTCGGGCCGGGCACTGATCGCGCCATGTTGGGCGGGATGACCGGCGGAGCCTGCTCCAAGGTCGAGGTCAAGAAGGCCGGGACGGGCTATACGGTTGCGACCGAGTGTACGGTCGGCCAGATCAAGGCCGTTGGCAACAGCGTCGTCACCGGCGATTTCCAGGCGACCGTGCGGACCGAAGGCGTGACCACGCTCACCGGCATGCCGGGCCAGGCGGGGCCGGTGGAGCGCAAGCTCGTGGTCGAGGCCAAGCGCGTCGGCGATTGCGGGCCGGGCCAGAAGCCCGGCGACGTCATACTGCCGGATGGCCGGGTGATCTCGATGCCGGGGGCGGCGGGCGCGAAGCCGTAACCTCTGGCGCAGGCGCCAATTGCTGGCATTCGGCTGACATCAAGAAATTTTGGCCGGGATGTCACAAAAGGCCGAGCCGGTTCGTCCCTTGTTGAAAGCGCTGCAGCGGTGATGCCGTCCTGTGAAGCGCGTTTCACTGGACGAGGGCGATCATGGGACCGGACATCTTTCTGGCTGGCGCGGAGAGCGCCGCCATCGCGGGGCGGCTGCTTCTGGGCGGGGCCTTCGCCTTCGCCGGCCTGCGCAACATCGTCAACAGGGGCCTGCTGGCGAGCCTGATCGGCGCCCGCGGCGTGCCGCTGCCGGCTATCACGCTCTGGCTCGGCATCGCCTTGCAGATCATCGCCGGCCTGATGATCATCTGCGGTATCCGGATCTCGCTGGCGGCGCTGATGCTGCTCGCTTTCCTCGTCGCGGCGACGCCGATGTTCAATAATTTCTGGGATCACCAGGGGCTGGACCGTGCCAATCGCATCAACGGCTTCGTTGCCAATATCGCGATCGCCGGCGGACTTCTGGGTTTGATCGGCCAGGGTTGAGCCGCTCAGCCCGGCTCGCCCGCGATCACGCCCTTGCGGAACAGGAAACAGCCATAGGGGCGGGGATCGCCGACCTGCACCACGGCGAAGGCCTGCTTGGCCGCTTCGTAGAAGGCGAAGCGCTCGATGCCGGCCAATGGCTCGGGGCGGCCGAGCGCCCGGTCGAGCTCGGCCTGCACCTGCGTCTGCACCTCAGGGATCGCCGCGGCATCGCCGACGACCAGCATGCGCCTTGCAGGCTGCGGCTCGAAGTCGTCGATCGGCAGCACCGAGAGGATGGCGCGCGCCGCCCGCGCCATACTGAGGCCGGGTAGGCGCACCAGCCGGCCGCTCGTGGTCGCGCGGGCGATCTTCTCGGCGGGGTGGTTGGCGTCGACCAAAGCGAGATCGTCGCCATGCCCCATGGCGGCGAGCACCCAGAGCAGGTCGGCTGAGAGGACCGGGTCAATATTTTTCAGCATGTTGATGTCACCATTGATCGGTCCTGCCGTCATTGCGAGCGCAGCGAAGCAATCGAGGGGGACGTAGAGCGCTGCCGCCCCTCGATTGCTTCGTCGCTGCGCTCCTCGCAATGACGATAGGCATCAGCCGCACACGCGCTGCTAGAGATAAAGTTTTTGGGCATTGCCGCCGAAGACGGCGGCGCGTTGCGCTTCGGTGAGGCCGGCAAGGAGCGTTTCCGCCGCCTCGAACCATTGTGCATAGGGGGCGCGCAGCGTCACCACCGGCCAGTCGCTGCCGAATATCAATCGTTCGGGACCGAAGGTGGCGAGGAGATGCTCGACGACCGGCCGGAGCGTCTCCAGCGCCCAGTCCGGCCCGGCCTCGGTGACGAGACCGGAGAGCTTGCAGGTCAGGCGGGGATGTTCGGCGAGCGCGCTCATGCCGTCGCGCCAGGCTGCGAGATCGCCGCTGACGAGATCGGGCTTGGCGCCGTGGTCGATGACACAGGCGAGGTCTGGGTACCGCTTCAGCACCTTCAGCATCGGCGCGATATGGCGCGGCTTCAGCAGCGCGTCGAAGACGAGGCCATGCGCGATCATGGCGTCGAAGGCGGGTGCTAGCTCGGAGCGCGCCAGCCAATCGTCGTCCGCAATGTCCTGCACCATGGGCCGCAGGCCGACGAGCAGCGGATCGCTGCCTAATGCTGCGATCTGCTCACCCACCTTCTGAGCATTGAAATCGGTCCACCCGACGACGCCGGCGACGAAGGGTGTCTTCGCGGCGATGTCGAGCAGATAGGCCGTCTCGGCCTCAGTCGGCGCCGCCTGGACCAGGATGGTGCGTTCGATACCGTGTGCAGTGAGGAGCGGGCCGAGATCGGCAGGGCCGAAATCGCGATGGATGACGCCCAGAGCCGGCGTCAGCCAGCCATAATCGCCGCGGGCGAGGCTCCAGAAATGCTGATGGGCGTCGATGCGCATGGCGTCAGACCGGGACCGGAACGTCGGCGCCGAGCAGGCCCTCTGCTTTCAGTGCTGTCCAGAGGGCGGCCGGAACCGGGGCTGAGAGCTCCGCGACCTGATCGGCGACCTCCTCCGGCTTGACTGCGCCCATGACCAGGTTCGCCACCGCCGGATGGCCGAGCGGGAATTGCAGGGCGGCGCGGCGCAGCGGCACGCCATGGCGGGTGCAAATCGCTTCGATCGCCGCAACACGGGCGAGGATCGCGGGCGGTGCCGGCTGGTAGTTGTATTTGGCGCCGGCGACCGGGCCGGTGGCGAGGATGCCGGAATTGAAGACGCCGCCGAGCATCAGGCCGATGCCCTTTTGCTGCGCCAGTGGCATGAAGGAGGCGAGCCCCGGCTGCTCCAGCAGCGAGTAGCGCCCGGCGAGCAGCATCGTGTCGAAATCGCCGGCGCGGGCGAAGCGCTCGCACATCTCGGCTTCGTTGACGCCGACGCCGATTGCCTTGACCGTGCCGGCGGCGCGCAGCTTGTCGAGCGCGCGATAGGCGCCGTCCATGGCCTGCGCAAAGCGGGCCTCGATCGCGCTCTGCCCATGCGTCCAGACATCGACATCGTGGATCAGCACGACATCGATCCGGTCGATGCCGAGGCGCAGCGCCGACTGCTCCAGTGAGCGCATGACGCCGTCATAGGAATAGTCGAAGCGTAAGCCATGCGGCAGGCCGCCGCGATAGCCTGAACCATCGCCGCGGCCGGCGAAGGGTTCGGCGACGCGGCCGACCTTGGTCGAGATCACAACGTCCTTTCGTCTCGATCGCCGCAAAGCCGCGCCGATCCGGTGCTCGGAGAGGCCGTGGCCATAGAGCGGCGAGGTGTCGATCAGGTTGATGCCGGAAGCGAGCGCCGCCTCGACCGTCGTGATCGCAGCGGCTTCGTCGAGATGGGCGTAGAGATCGCCGAGCGGCGCGCCGCCGAAGCCGAGCGTCGTGACCTCCAGGCCAGAGCGGCCAAGCGGTCGAAGAGGAAGCGTGGAAGTGGTCATCGGCAGCGAGTACCCGGTCGTGTTGCATCACTATGTGCACGTCAACATGTTAGCTTGCAACCGCCTTGGTTCCGGACTAGCGTGCGCACCATTCCGGCAGGTGCAGGCCATGTTGAGCCTGCCCGGCGGAACCGCATCAAGACGGCCCGCAACGGCCGCGCACCAGTCCAGGGGAGGACATCCATGACCGAGATCTTCAAGCCGACGCGGCGTGGCCTGTTGCGCGGCGCCGCCGCGCTCGGCGCGACCGGCACCATCGCTTCGCCGCTGGTGCTGCGCGAGGCGCACGCCCAGGCCGCCTTCAACTGGAAGCGCTTCTCCGGCCAATCGATCGACGTGCTGCTGGTCAAGAACCCGCGCTCCGACCTGTTCCAGGCCGCCGAGAAGGAGTTCAGCGAGCTCACCGGCATCAAGGTCTCCTCCGAGCAGGTGCCGGAGCAGCAGCAGCGCCAGAAGGCGGTGATCGAGTTCGCCTCGGGCAAGCCGAGCTTCGACGTCAGCGCGATCTCGCTTCACGTGCAGAAGCGCATGGCGGCCAAGGGCAAGTGGTTCGCTGACCTCTCGCCGATGATCAAGGACGCGTCGCTGACCTCGCCCGACTTCAACTTCGAGGATTTCGGCGCCGGCGCTGTGGCCTATGCCCGCCAGGCTGACGGGGCGCTCGATACGCTGCCCTATTTCGTCGACTACTGGATGGTCTACTACAACAAGGAGCTCTTCGACGCGAAGGGTGTCGCCTTCCCCAAGACCATGGACGAGATGGCGGTCGCCGCCGCCAAGCTGCATGACCCGGCCAAGGGCGTCGCCGGCTTCGTCTCGCGCGGGCTGAAGAACGCCAACGTCCCGGTCTGGGCCTGCCTGCTGCTCGGCCAGGGCGTCGAGACCACCTCGGCCGACGGCAAGCTCCTGACCGATACCCCGGAGGCGATCTGGGCCGGCGAGCTCTACAAGAAGCTCAACAAGGACACCGGCCCGGTCGGCCAGGTCGGCTTCAACTGGAACGAGTGCCAGACCACCTTCATGCAGGGCCGCGCCGCGATGTGGCTCGACGGCATCGGTTTTGCGACGCCGTTGGAGGATCCCAGCAAGTCGCGCATCGTCGGCAAGGTCGGCTACGGCGTCACCCCGCCGGGCCCCAAGGCGCATCATGCCGGCATGTTCGGCGACGGCATCGGCATCTCGCGTGGCTCCGCGAAGAAGGAAGCGGCCTGGCTCTATATCCAGTTCATCACCAACAAGGTGCAGCAGCTCGCCATGCTGAAGGCGGGTGCCGGCGCGCCGGCCCGCTCCTCGGCCTATCTCGACACCGCGACGATCGAGGCGTCGAAGTTCGGCAAGCAGTATTTCGACTGCCTGCTGAACTCGGCCAAGATCGCCCGCGCCGCGCTGCCGCAGATCGTCCCGGTCACCGAGTTCCGCGACGTCTTCGGGGTGGCGCTGACCAATGCGATCGGCGGCGCCGATGTCGCAGCCGAGCTGAAGAAGGCGACGGAGGCCTTCGCGCCGGTGCTGGTCAAGAGCGAGCAGGGCTGAGGCTAGTCGTTACGCGTCATGGCCGGGCCCGACCCGGCCATCTCGTGACCAGAATGCATTTTCCAAGAGATGCTCGGGTCAAGCCCGAGCATGACGGTTCCTGACAATGACCAGCACCACCCTGCCAGCCAGCAGCCTGACGAGCCCGGTGCAGATGTCTGCGGCGGATTCGCGGGATTTCACGCCACGCTATTGGCTGTTCTCGCTGCCGGCGGTGCTGATCATCGCCAGCGTGATCGTCTTCCCCTGGCTGTTCACGCTCTACATGTCGACGCAGGACTGGAAGATCGGTGGCGGCCAGGAATTCATCGGCCTGCAGAACTTCGCCGAGCTTCTGCGCGACCCACGCTTCATCGAGTCGATGGGGCACACCTTCTACTTCACCGTGCTCGCGGTGGTGCTGCCGATCCTGTTCGGCACGGCGGCAGCCCTGGTTTTCCATCGCGAGTTCCCGTTCCGCGGCCTGCTGCGCACCATCTTCGTCATGCCGATGATGGCGACACCGGTGGCGGTCGCGCTGGTCTGGACGATGATGTTTCATCCCCAGCTCGGCGTGCTGAACTATCTGCTCTCGCTGGTCGGCATCGGCCCGCAGGCCTGGGTCTACTCTCCCAATACCGTGATCCCGACGCTGATCCTGGTCGAGGTCTGGCACTGGACGCCGCTGGTCATGCTGATCGTGCTCGGCGGTTTGGCCGGGCTGCCGCGAGAACCTTACGAGTCTGCGCTGATCGACGGCGCAAATGCCTGGCACATGTTCCGCCACATCACGCTGCCGCTGGTCTGGCCCTTCATCATGGTCGCGATCGTGATCCGCACCATCGATGCGCTGAAAGCCTTCGACACGATCTTCGTGATCACCCAGGGCGGGCCGGGAACGGCGTCCGAGACGCTCAACATCTTCCTCTATCTGCAGGCCTTCCAGTTCTACAAGATCGGCTACGCCTCCGCCGTCGTGGTGATCTTCTTCGTGATCATCATCATGCTGTCGCTGCTGCTGCTCTATGCGCGCCAGAAGTCGAAGTGGAACGCGTGATGGCGGGACGTTTCACACACTCAGCCCTCATCCTGAGGAGCCGCGTCAGCGGCGTCTCGAAGGATGCTCTAGCTGCCTCCAGAACCTTCTGGACCATCCTTCGAGACGCGCCTGCGGCGCTCCTCAGGATGAGGGCTGAGGAGGAGACGATCTGATGAAGCGGCTCGCCACTAAGCTCGGCTTCTACGCCTCGGTCTTCGTGCTGGTCTCGCCGGCGGTACTGGTCTTCCTCTGGATGATCTCGCTCTCGTTCAAGAACGAGCTCGACAACACCGCCTTCCCGCCGGTGTTCATCCCGAACCCGCCGACCTTCGCCAATTATCTCGACGTGTTCGAGAAGAACAATTTTGCGCTCTATCTCTGGAACTCGATCCTGGTGACGGGAGGGGCGGTGCTGGTCGGCCTCGCCGTCGGCGTGCCGGCCGGCTACGGCATCGCCCGCGGCAAGGCCCACAAATTCGCGATCCTGATCCTGGTCGCGCGGATGACGCCGGCGCTGTCCTACCTGATCCCGCTCTTCCTGCTCTTCCAGATCACCGGCCTCGTCGGCACCATCACCGCGCTGGTGATCACACATCTCGTCATCACCATCCCGATCATCGTCTGGATCATGATCGGGTATTTCGAGAACGTTCCGATGGAGTTGGAGGACGCCGCCCGCATCGACGGCGCCACGACCTGGCAGGCTTTCCGCCATGTCGCGCTGCCGCTGGCCCGGCCCGGCATCGTCGTTGGCGGCATCCTCGCCTTCATCTTCTCCTGGAACAACTTCATCTTCTCGGTGGTGCTCGGCGGCAAGAACAGCCGGACGCTGCCTTCGGCCGTCTACAATTCGCTGACCTTCGAGCAGATCTCCTGGGGTCCGCTGGCGGCCGCCGCCCTGCTCGTCACGCTTCCCGTCCTGCTGCTGACCGTCCTCGCCCAGCGCGAGATCGTCGCCGGCCTCTCCGCCGGAGGGCTGAAGGATGGCTGACATCGCCTGCCCAGTCCCCCAGTCGAACACCTTACGGAAAGACGCTTCGCAATGGCTCTGAATCCCAACCGCTTCGG
>DASYHC010000093.1:0-22981 GCA_035998995.1 Allobosea sp. | reverse complement strand
GTCCCAGACCTTACGCGGCTGGGTCGCCTTCGGGCCGGTCACGGATTCGAAGGAGAGGGCGGGGTCGAGCCTGGCCGAATAGGGGAAGGCCTGGAGCTGGTAGTTGCCCTTCGAATAGCGATCGAGCTGCGTCGCCCATTCCAGCACTTCGATCTGAACGTTGATGCCGGCGGCCTGGAGCATCTGCTGCGAGACCACGGCGGCGTCGAAGCTCTGCGGGTAGCGCTTGTTGGCCAGCATCACCAGGGACTCGCCCTTGTAGCCGGCTTCCTGGAGCAGCTTCTTGGCCGCGGCGAGGTCGTGCTTGTAGCCCTTGGCCTGGACCGCCCCGTAATAGGACGACATCGCCGGCACGATCGAGTTGTTGCGCTTGCCGAGCCCGTCGGTGACCTGGGCGACGAGTTCCTCGGTGTCGATCGCCGCCGCGATCGCCTGGCGCAGCTTGACGTTGCCGAGCAGCGGGTCTCGGGTCTGCAGGAGGATGCCGACCAGTCCCATGTTCTGCGTGATCGAGAGACCGACGCGCTGGTCCTTCTTGAGCTCCTTCACCTCGGCATTGGCGACGTCGGGGACGATGTCGATATTGCCGCTCAGCAGCGCCGCCTTGGCGGTGGCGCCGTCCGGAATCACCATGAAGCGGACTTCATCGACGAGAGGGCGCTTGCCGCCGGTATAGCCGTCGGGCGCGCCCGGCAGGCTGGCATAGGTCTCGTTGCGGGAAAGGCGGATGAATTCGCCGCGCTTCCATTCGGCGAACTTGTAGGGGCCGGTGCCGATCGGCTTGTCGAAGGAGCCGTCGGCCTTGAGCGAATCCTTGTGCAGGATCGCGGTCATCGCGCAGTCGGTGCGGGCGATATTGGCGAGGAAGAGCGAGCTTGGCTGGTCCAGCTTGAACACGACGGTAGCGGGATCGAGCGCCGTGACCTCCTCGACCTTGGCGCGGCCGCGGCCGTCGAACTCCGACAGGCAGCGCCAGTCGGTCTTCGGGTCCATGTAGCGGTTCCAGCTCCAGACCACGTCGGCCGAGGTCAGCTCGGCGCCGTTGTGGAACTTCACGCCCTTGCGCAGCGTGAAAGTGTAGCTCTTGCCGTCCGGCGAGACCGCGATTGTCTCGGCCAGCAGCGGCTTCACCGCCGAATCCTCGCCATAGGCGACGAGGCCCTCGACGACATGCAGGACGACCGAGTCAGTGTTGTCGTCGCGGTTGACGCCGGGATTGATGCTGCGGATGTCGGCGTTGAGGTGCACGCGCAGGGCTGCGGCCGCGGCCGGCAAGGCGGCTGCGGTCGCGAGGCCCAATCCGGCGAGGGCGAGGGAAAGGCGGCGTCGGCTGTGCATCGGCGGGTTCCCCTTGTCTTATGGTTTTGGCTTGGACGCTGTCGGTGCCGCCTTATTCGGCGGCTTGCGCCAGCGTCATGGGTTCGTCGGTGAGGCTATAGCGGGTGAAGATGCGGTTGAGGGCCGGCAGCGGCGCGACCTCCATCGTGCCCTTGGCCGGCTGCATGATCACCATCGAGACGGTGGCCGAGAGATTCCCGGTATCGTTGAGGCGCGGCGGCCGGCAGACCGAATGCGGCGTCAGGAAATCGTCGAAGAAGGCTTCCTTCAGATCATCGATCGTGAGCTTGCGGCCGGCTTCGTTGAGCTGCTTCCTGACCCGCCAGTCGCGGTAGAAGCTCTCGGGCACGCGCGGCGTGCCGGTATCGGTGATCTTGGTCAGCGCGACCTGGCCGACCCAATGGTTGGCGTGCACGATCAGGCCATCCTCGGGATAGAGCGGGAAGGCGGCGTCGGGCGCGCATTCGAAGTCGATGCCGAAGCCGGCGACGGTCGAGAGCATCATGTTGTTCGAGCAGGCCTTCGGCGTCGTCGCGACCGCCTTGATCGCGTAGGCGAAATGCTCTTGCTCCAGCACCTTGCGGCGGATCAAGGCGAGCGGCACGCCGGCCTGGGTGAAGTCGCGCTCGCTTTCGAGATAATTGGCGGTGATCGAGATGCCGGCGGCGTTCATGCCGCAGCGGGCGAGGCCGCCGGCCTCGACGAAGGTCAGGAAGTCCGGGCCATCATCGCGGCGCACGCGCAGCACGATCGCCGTCTCGGCGCATTCGGCCTTCCAGTCCCAGTTCTGGCCGTGGATCAGCTCGCCCGAGGCGCTGCGCTCGGGCAGGATGATCGCGCCGGTGCAGCCGTCGTCCAGCTCCTCCTCTGCCCCGACCGGCTTGCTCTTTTCGAGCTTCGCCTTGGCGATCACCTCGGTGCGGGCGTTGATCATGATGACGTCTTCGAGCGCGACGCCGGCGCCATCCGCGATGCCGCGCATCTCCTCGACATAGTGTTTGCCGAAGGCCTCGATCTCGCGGGCGAACTCGCCGATCAGGCGCGATTTGGCGGCGGCGTCATAGCCGAGATCGCCGAGCTGTCCGCCATAGAGTTCGATCGAGCGCTTGACGCGCTTCGGCACCGCCGCACCATGCTGGCGGCCGCGCTCATAGGGCGTGCCGGAGACATCGACGAAGGGAAAGGGCTCGACCATGGCCGGGTCTCCGCAGGTTCGCGCTGGTGCTGTATCTGGCTACAATGTATTTCATTTCAAACTAAGACAATCAAGAGCCTTTCGATGATGACGCCGACACGATTGCAGCAGGAGATTGCCGAGCGAATTCTCCGCATGGTCCGCGAGGACGGGCTCGAAGCTGGCGCCTGGCTCAACGAGAACAGCGCGGCAAGGCGCCTCAACGTCTCGCGCACGCCGGTGCGTGCCGCGATCGATCATCTCGCCCGACAGGGGCTGGTGCGCCGGCATCCGAACAAGGGCGTCGAACTGCTGAGTGCGCCCGAGGCTCTCACCGATCACGGCCCGGGCGCCGACGCGACCGAGCTCGTCATGGTCAAGGTGGCGCAGGACCGGCATGGCGGGCGCCTGCCCGACGAGATCTCCGAGCTCGAACTGATGCGGCGCTATGATCTCGGCCGGCCCGAGGTGCAGCGCCTGATGGCGCGGCTCGCCGATCTCGACATGGTCGAGCGCAAGCGCGGCTATGGCTGGCGCTTCCTGCACGAGCCGCGCGACCAGTCGGCTCATGATGAGCGCTATCGCTTCCGCCTGCTAATCGAGCCGATGGTCTTCCTCGAGCCCGGCTTCTCGCTCGACCAGGGCTGGATCGACGAGATGCGCACCAGGCACGAGCTGACGCTGTCGCAGCCCTGGAAGGAAAGCTCGGCGATCGGCTTCTACGAGATGAACGCGGACTTCCACGAGGGGCTGGCGGCGGCCTCGGGCAACCGCTTCATCCACTCCGCCATCCGCCGGCAGAACCAGATGCGTCGGCTTTCCAACTATGACTGGACCTATGGCTATGAGCGCGTCGTGGTGAACAGTCGCGAGCACCTGCAGATACTTTCGACGATCGAGGCCGGCGACCTCCAGCTCGCCAGCGCCCTGATGCGGAGCCATCTCCAGCGCGCCATGCAATTGCGCAGGCCAGACGGGCTGGACTGAAACGAGCCCTCATCCTGAGGAGCAAGCGCAGCTTGCGTCTCGAAGGATGTTCCAGCTGGTTCCGGAGCCTCCTGTAGCACCCTTCGAGACGCGCTCCTAGGGAGCGCTCCTCAGGATGAGGGTTGAAGAGATCAAAGCGCCGGCCGCGCTATTCAGGCATTCTCACTATTGTCTTTTAGATTTAAGAAAGACACTATGCGACTGTTCATAGCGAGGACCCGCCGATGACCGCGCATGCATTTGCCACCGAAAGCCGCCGCGACAACGCTCCCGATGCATTCTGGATGCCGTTCACGCCGATGCGCGCCTTCCGGCAGGCGCCGCTGCTGTTCGAGCGGGCGGAAGGCATGCACTACATCACGCCGGGCGGGCGACGGGTGCTCGACGGCATGGCGGGGCTCTGGTGCGTCAATGCCGGGCACGGCCAGGCCAAGATCACCGAAGCGATCCGCGAAGCCGCCGGCCGGCTCGACTTCGTCTCCTCCTTCAAGATGAGCCATCCCGATGCGCAGGCCTATGCGGCCCGGCTCACTGACTTTGCGCCGGAGGGGATCGAGCATGTCTTCTTCGTCAATTCCGGCTCGGAAGCGGTCGATACCGCCCTCAAGATCGCGCGCGCCTATCATCAAGCCCGCGGACAGGCCTCGCGCACCAAGCTGATCGGCCGGGCCAAGGGCTATCACGGCATGGGCTGGGGCGGGCTTTCAGTGTCTGGGATCGGCCGGCACAAAGCCGCCTTCGGGCCGCTCCTGCCTGATGTCGCGCATCTGCCTCTGCCTTATAACCGCGCGACCATGGCCTTCTCGCGCGGCCGACCGGAAGGCGGACTCGCCGCGGCCGAGGCGCTGGAGACGCTGCTGCAGATCCATGATCCCGCGACAGTTGCCGCTGTCATTGTCGAGCCGGTGACCGGCTCGGGCGGGGTCTATCCGCCGCCGAAGGGCTATCTCGAACGCCTGCGCGCGATCTGCGACAAGCATGGCATCCTGCTGATCTTCGATGAGGTCATCACCGGCTTCGGCCGGCTGGGCAGTCCCTTCGCGGCGCAGGCCTATGGCGTCAGGCCGGACCTGATGAGCTGCGCCAAGGGCATGACCAATGGCGCGGTGCCGATGGGCGGCGTCCTCGTCGCCGGCCATGTCTACGAGGCCTTCATGGCCGGCCCGCCCGAGGCGATCGAGCTCTTCCACGGCTATACCTATTCGGCCCACCCGCTCGCCTGCGCCGCTGGCCTGGCGACGCTCGACGTCTTCGCCGAGCAGGACATTCTGGGTGGGCTCGCCAAGGTGCTGCCGCTCTGGGAAGAGCGGGCGCACCGGCTGAACGGGGCGCCGCATGTCGTCGACATCCGCACCGCCGGCCTGCTCTGCGCGATCGATCTCGCACCGCGTCCCGGCGCCGATGGCGCCAGGGGCGGCGAGGCGAACACGCTCTGCCTCGATGCCGGCGTGCTGATCCGCAATGCCGGCGACACGCTTGTACTGTCGCCGCCGCTGGTGATTGCATCCGCCGAGATCGAGGAGATCTTCGCCGCGATCGAGCAGGCGCTGGGGCGGATCGGCTAAGGTGTTTGCTGCGAGACTGCGCTCTCCGTCATTGCGAGGAGCAAAGCGACGAAGCAATCCAGGAACGGCAGAGCGCTAAGGCTCTGGATTGCTTCGCTGCGCTCGCAATGACGAGAGTTACGGGTGGTTAGGCCCATTCGCCCTTGCGGAAGACCGCGACTCGGCTGCCGTCCGGCTTGATCCCGTCGATGTCGACCTCCCCGGAGCCGATCATCCAGTCGATATGGATCAGGCTACGGTTACCGCCCTGCGCCGCGATCTGCTCCGGCGTCAGCTTGGTGCCGTCGATGAAGCACTTCGAATAGCACTGGCCGAGCGCGATGTGGCAGGAGGCGTTCTCGTCGAAGAGCGTGTTGTAGAACAGGATGCCGCTCTGCGAGATCGGCGAGGAATGCGGCACCAGCGCGACCTCGCCAAGCCGGCGCGCGCCCTCGTCGGTGTCGAGCACCTTGTTCAGCACCTCCTCGCCGCGGCTCGCCTTGGCCTCGACGATGCGGCCGCCTTCGAAGCGCACCTGAATATTGTCGATCAGCGTGCCCTGGTAGGAGAGCGGCTTGGTCGAGGAGACATGGCCCTCGACGCGGCGGGCGTGCGGGGTCGTGAAGACCTCTTCGGTCGGGATATTGGCATTGCAGGTAACGCCGTTCTTCGCGGTCGAGGCGCCGCCTTCCCACTCATGGCCGTCGGCGAGGCCGATCGTGAGGTCGGTGCCCGGCCCGGTGAAGTGCAGCGCGGAAAAGCGCTGGCCGTTCAGCCATCTGGTCCGCTGCGCCAGCGCGGCGTTATGCTCCGCCCAGGCCGCAATCGGATCGTCGCGATCGACGCGCGATGCCGCGAAGATCGCCTCGGCGAGCCGGGCGACCGCGACCTCCTCGGCATCGCCCGGGAAGACCTGGCTCGCCCAGGCCGCGCCGGGATAGGAGACGATGTTCCAGTTGATGTCGAAATTGGCGATCTTCTCCAGCGCCGGCTGGTAGGCGATCGAGTTCGCCTTGTTGGCACGGGCGACCTTGGCCGGGTCCTGCTCTGCGAGCAGCATCGGATTGTCGCCGACGATGGCGAGGCGGGCGGTGTTGGCCGCGAAGGCCTTGCCGACACCCTCATAGAGCCAGGACGGGGCGCGGTCGAAGCTGGCATCCTGCCCGAAGCGATAGCGCGCCAGCGTCAGCGCCTCGTCGGAAAGGATCGGCGTGACGAGGCCGGCGCCGGCCTTGTAGGCGTGCTCGGCGATGCGCCGAACCAGCGGCAGTGCTGCGACCGGGGCGGTCAGGAACAGGTCCTGCCCCGGCTGCAGGTTGAGGCCTACCTTGATCGCGACCTCGGCCAGCCTGTCGAGCTTGTTGGCATCGATGCCGGAGACGTGCTTGTTCATGGGGGCCTCGTTGGAGTGATTTTTCGAGGCCGCATTGCTGGCGGAAATCCTGTCCGGGTCAACCGCTCCTGAGCAGGTGGCGCATTCGCTCAGCGCTTGCCTGGGCGCGTACGCCGCGCCTTGGAGCGGTCGCCGCGCCAATCGGCGACGGACATGGTCGGCAGGTCGAAATAGTCGCGCGTCGTGGCGTAGCCATGCCCGCCCATGCGGCCGATCGCGTCGAGCGCGACGGGATCGACATAGTGCTTCAGCGTATCGACCGTGTCGGCGCGGAAATGGGCGTAGACGACCTCGCCCAGGATGATCTCGCGCGAATTGCCGATGCCGAGCGTGGTGTGGTGGCGGCATTCGAAGGCGGCCGGCGCCTGGCCGATCCAGGGGCAGGGCACCTTGGCGCCGGGCATGGCGGAAAGGCCGGCTTCGGCGAGCTCGTCCGTGCCCGGCTCGAACGGCACGGCGCAGGCGTTCATGCCGTCGAGCAGTGCGTCGGAGACGATGTTGACGGTGAAGGCGAGGGTCTCGCGGACATTGCGGCCGGTGTCCTTCTGCCCGCCGGTCTGGCGGTACTCGACGCCGAGCGCCAGGATCGCCGGATCGGCCGAGAGGCAGTTGAAGAAGGAGAACGGCGCGGCGTTGACGACGCCATTGGCGTCGATCGTGGTCACCAGCGCGATCGGGCGCGGCACCACCGCGCCGATCAGCAGCTTGTAGCGCTCGCGCGGCGTCAGCGCGGCGAAGTCGAAGGTGACGATCTCGGCGGCGGCCGACCGGTCCTGCGTCAGCGTCTGGGTCACGATGGGGTCAATCCTTCACTCAGGGCATAGGGTGCGAGCACGTCGCGGAGGTCGCGTTCGCCGCGCGGCGCCAGCAAGGCGCGGGTGACGACGGATTGCAGGTGATGGTCCATCAGCGCGGCGGCGCGGGCGGCGTCGCCGGCACGCAGCGCCTCGATCAGCTGGCGGTGCTCGGAGACGGCGCATTCGGAGGAGTGCGGCCGGCCATAGATCGCCAGGATCAGCGAGCAGCGCGACGAGGCCTCCTGGACATAACGCAGCAGCAGGGCGTTGCCGGTCATCTCGGCGAGCCTGATGTGGAACTCGCCGGAGAGGCGGATCGATTCCGGCCCGTCCTGTTCATGCGCCTTCTCTTCGAGCCGCACATGCGCCTCGAGCTCGGCCGATTGCGCCGGGGTCAGTCTGCCGGCGAGGTTCTCGGCGACGAGGCGCTCCAGCCCGCGGCGGACCTCGAAGACGTCGCGCGCTTCCTCCAGCGTCGGATAGGCGACATTGGCGCCGCGGTTGGGCTTGAGCTCGACCAGCCCTTCGATCGCGAGCCGCCCGAAGGCCTCGCGCACCAGGGTGCGGCTGACGCCGAGCTGCTCGCCGATCGAGTCCTCCGGCAGCTTCACGCCTGGCTTCAGTGCCTGCTCGATGATGGCGCGCCGCAGCGCCTTGTAGACGGCCTGGGCCCGGGAGCCGGGCGCATGCCGCTCGGCCATCTTGCCGTTGGATCGAGGCTTGGTCGCTGTGGGTGGGCGGGCAGGGTGCGGCATGAATCGAGTTTCCGCTTGTCTTCAATAATCGCATACAATACTGTTCTTGTATCGTATGCAAGTTTGCTCAAAGATCGCACACGAGATGGCGCGCAAAGCGCCACGATGATCGCAGGGGCGGCAAGTGAACGGCATTCCCCGGTGCGCAAGGCGGGCCGGCGAGCAACGAGAAGGGGAGAGAGTTCGATGAAGAAGGCCTGGTTGCTGGCGGCAGTCGCCGCCTTCGCGCTGAACGGCGCGGTCGAAGCCAAGACGCTGAAATGGGGAGCGTCGCGCGAGATCGCCTCGCTCGACCCCTATTCCTACGGCGAGACCTTCACGCTCGCGGTGCTGAACCACGTCTATGAAGGGCTGGTGCGCTATACCGGCGATCTCAAGATCGAGCCGGCGCTGGCCGAATCCTGGGAGACGGTGAATCCCACGACCTGGCGCTTCAAGCTGCGTAGGAACGTCAAATTCCACAACGGCAACCCGTTCACCGCCGACGACGTCATCGCCTCGCTGGCGCGCGTCACCCACGAGACCTCGCCGCTCAAGGGCAACCTGCCGGCCTATAAGAGCGCGAAGAAGATCGACGACTACACGGTCGAGCTCGAGGTCAACGGCCCCTATCCGCTGCTGCTCAACGACCTCACCAACATCTTCATCTTCGACAAGGAGTGGATGGAGGCGAACAACTCGCTGCTCCCCACCGACTCCGGCAAGGGCGTGAAGGGCTACGCCACCGACAACGCCAACGGCACCGGTCCGTTCAAGATCGAGAGCCGCCGCGCCGACGCCAAGACCGTCTTCGCCAAGAACCCCGACTGGTGGGACAACCCGCAGCACAATATCGACGTGATCGAGTTCACGCCGATCACTTCGTCCTCGACCCGCGTCGCGGCGATGCTGTCAGGCGAAATCGACTACACCAATGTCGCGCCACTGCAGGACCTGCCGCGCCTGCAGGCCTCGACCGAGGTCAAGGTGCTGCAGACTAACGAACTGCGCTCGGTCTTCTTCGCCTTCAACCTGACCGACAAGCTGGTCGAGAGCGACGTCAAGGAGAAGAACCCCTTCAAGGACATCAAAGTGCGCGAGGCGCTCTATCGCGCCATCGACATCGATGCGGTGCAGAAGCGGGCGATGCGCGGCCTCTCGCGCAACACCGGCGCGCTCGTCGCCCCGGCGATCCCCGGCTACGAGCCCTCGCAGGACCAGCGCCTGCCCTTCGACCTCGCCGGCGCCAAGAAGCTGCTCGCCGATGCCGGTTATCCCAACGGCTTCTCCTTCCTGATGAACTGCCAGAGCGACTCGCTCGTCAATGAGGAGGAGTTCTGCCAGGCGGTCGCGGCGATGTGGTCGCGCGTCGGCCTCAAGCCGAACCTCAGCCTCGCGCCGCGCAGCCAGCAGACGCCCAAGCGGGTGAAGGGCGATTTCGACGTGATCTCGTTCGGCTGGGCCAATGAGCCGATGATCGACGCCTACTCGATCCTGGTGCAGGTGCTGCGTTCCAAGAGCGGAACGGGCGGCGTGTTCAACTGGGGCAATTGGGGCGATCCGCGCATCGACGCGCTGGTCGACAAGGCCGGCGTCGAGCTCGATACGCCAAAGCGCATCGAGCTGATGAAGGAAGCGCTGAAGATCGCCAAGGCCGAGCAGCTCTTCATCCCGCTGCACCAGCAGCCGATGGCCTGGGCGATGCGCAACACGGTCGCCTCGACGGTCCAGGCTTCGGACAACAAGCCGCGCCTGTGGCTGACCATGATGAAGTGACGCCCCTGTCATTCCGGGGCGCGCCGCAGGCGCGAACCCGGAACCCACGACCGGGCGAGTGCCCGCGACCGCCGCTCTGACTCATGCGACCCAGTCGTGGGTTCCGGGTTCTTCGCTGCGCGAAGTCCCGGAATGACAGGCCGGGTTCGCGCAGCCCAAGGGAGTCGAACGACGATGCCAGCCTTCCTGTTCAAGCGCTTCGTCAATGCCGCCGGCGTCATGCTGGCGGTGGCGTTCCTCGCATTCCTGACCTTCCGCTTCGTCGGCGATCCCGTCGAATTGATGCTGAACGAGCAGGCGAGCCAGCAGCAGCGCGACGAATTGCGAACCAGGCTCGGGCTCGACAAGGGCTTCGTGCTGCAGTTCGCGACCTTCGTCGGCAACGCCGTCCGCGGCGATTTCGGCATCTCCTATCGCAATCAGCAGGAGGTGTTCACGCTGATCGCCGAGCGCTTCCCGGCGACTTTCGAGCTGGTGCTGGTCGCGACCTTCCTGTCGCTGGCGGTCGGCATTCCGCTCGGGGTCTACACCGCGATCCGCCGGGACAGCCTGCTTGCCAAGGCGCTGCAATTCGTCTCGGTGCTCGGCGTCTCGCTGCCGAGCTTCGCGCTCGGCATCCTGTTCATCCTGGTGTTCTCGGTAAACCTGCATTGGCTGCCGGCCTTCGGCCGCGGTGAGGTCGTCCAGCTGGGCTGGTGGAGCACCGGCTTCCTGACGCCATCGGGGCGTCGCGCGTTGATCCTGCCCGGCATCACGCTCTCGCTGTTCCAGATCACGCTGGTGATGCGGCTGGTGCGCGCCGAGATGCTGGAGACGATGCGGACCGACTTCATCCGCTTCGCCCGGGCGCGCGGCCTGCCGGCCCGCGCCGTGAACTTCCGCCACGCTTTGCGCAACTGCCTGATGCCGGTGATCACGGTGACTGGCCTGCAGATCGGCAACCTGATCGCCTTCGCGCTGGTCACCGAGACGGTGTTCCAATGGCCGGGCATGGGCATGCTCTTCGTCCAGGCCGTCACCTTCGTCGATATCCCGGTGATGGCGGCCTATCTGATCGTCGTCTCCTTCATCTTCGTCTCGCTCAACACGCTGGTCGACCTGACCTATGCCTGGGTCGATCCGCGGCTGCGCGAGGACGCGCTCACCGGAGGCGCCAATGCCCGCTGAAGCTGCCGCCAAGCCCGGCCGCCTGCGCCGCTTCCTCGACAGCGATATCGGCTGGAGTTTTCGGCGCACGCCGGCGGCCTGGCTCTCGACGCTGGTGCTGGCGCTGCTGATCCTGACCGCCTTGTTCTGCCCGCTGATCGCGCCGCAGAACCCGCACGACCTCGCCCAGATCTTCATCGACAAGGCCGAGATTCCGCCGATCTGGTCGGCGGACGGCGAATGGCCCTTCCTGCTCGGCACCGACCCGCAAGGGCGCGACGTCTTCTCCGCCATTCTCTACGGTACGCGGGTTTCGCTGATCATCGGCTTCTCGGCCGTCATGGTCTCGATGCTGATCGGCGTCACGATCGGTCTCACCGCCGGCTTCTATGGCGGGCGGATCGACAATCTGCTGATGCGGCTCGGCGATACCGTGCTGTCGATCCCGACGCTGCTGATGGCGATCCTGGTCTCGGCGATCTTCCGCGAATTGCTGCCGCCCGGCCTGCGCGATCCCTTCGCCGCGGCGGTGCTCGTCGTCTCGATCGCGCTGACGAGCTGGGTGCAGTACGCCCGCACCGTGCGCGCCTCGACCATGGTCGAGCGGCGCAAGGAGTATGTGCTGGCGGCGCGGATCATCAAGGTGCCGGCCGGGCGGATCATGCGCCGGCACATCCTGCCGAACACGCTGACCCCGGTGATGGTCGCAGCCACGCTCAATCTCGGCCTCGCCATCCTATCGGAAGCGACCCTGTCCTTCCTTGGCGTCGGCATGCCGATCACCCAGCCCTCCCTCGGCACGCTGATCCGCATCGGCAACCAGTATCTGTTCTCCGGCTCCTGGTGGCTCGTCGTCTTCCCCTCGCTCCAGCTCGGCCTGATCGTGCTCTCGGTGAACCTGCTCGGCGACTGGCTGCGCGACGCGCTGAACCCGAAGCTGAGGTGAAGATGCGCATGAATCACAGCGTCATTCTCGGGCGCAGCGAAGCGAAGACCCGAGAAACTCATGACGAGAGGGCGCTGGTTTCCGAGATGGTCGGGTCAAGCCCGACCATGACGACTGATCAAGAGAGGATACGCCTGCTATGACCGCCTCCCTGCTGCTCCGCAATGTCCGCCCCTATGCCGGCAAGGCCGTCGACCTGCTGATCGAGAATGGCAAGATCAGCCAGGTCGGTGCGAACCTCTCCGCACCCGCCGGCGTCGCGGTCGAGGATGGCAAAGGCGAGATCGTCATCCCAGGTCTGGTCGAGGCCCACACCCATCTCGACAAGAGCCTTTTGGGCCTGCCCTGGTACACCAACGAGGTCGGCCCCAGGCTGCTCGACAAGATCGACAATGAGCGGGAGAACAAGAAGCGGCTCGACATCGATCCCGAGCGCCAGTCCGCCCGCCAGAGCATCCTCTCTTCGCTGAAGGGCTCAACCCATATCCGCAGCCATGTCGATGTCGACACTGAGCACGGCCTATGGGGTGTCGAGGGCGTGATGAAGACGCGCGACGCCTATCGCGACATCGTCGACATCGAGCTGGTCGCTTTCCCGCAATCGGGGCTGCTGCGCCGCCCGGGCACGCTCGAACTGATGGACGAGGCGATGAAGGCCGGCTGCGAGATCGTCGGGGGGCTCGACCCCTGCACGATCGACCGCGATCCCAAGGGCCATCTCGATGCCGTCTTCGGCCTCTGCCAGCGCTATGGCAAGCCGCTCGACATCCATCTGCACGAGCCGGGCGAAGTCGGCGCCTTCTCGCTCGACCTGATCATCGAGCGCACCCGTGCGCTCGACATGACCGGTAAGGTCACGGTCAGCCACGCCTTCTGTCTTGGCACGCCCGACCCGGCGCTGATCGATCCGCTGGTCGAGCAACTGGCCGAGCTCGACATCGCGATCATGACGACGGCGCCGGCGAGCCGCCCAGCCCCTCCGGTGAAGAAGCTGCTGCAGGCCGGCGTGCGCGTCTGCTCCGGCTCCGACGGCATCCGCGACACCTGGAGCCCCTATGGCAATGCCGACATGCTGGAGCGGGCGATGTTCGTCGGCCTGCGCAATAATTTCCGCCGCGACGATGAGGTCAGGCTGGCGCTCGACGTCTGCACCACCGAGGGCGCCAAGGTGATGGAGATCGAGGGCTATGGGCTCGAGGTCGGCTGCGTCGCCGACCTCGTCCTGCTGCCGAGCGAGTCGATCGCCGAGGCCGTCGCAACGCGCCCGATGAACCGCCGCGTGATCAAGCGCGGCAAAATCGTCGCTCGCGACGGCGTCTCGGTCAGGACCGCGCCGTGACCCTGCAAGCCAAGCAGCGGCCGCAAGGTCGCATCCTGATGACCGCGCGCTGGCTGGTCGGCCACAAGGACGGCCGCCACTGCCTCTATGAGAACGGCGAGGTCGTGTTCGAGGACGGCGAGGTCGTCTTCGTCGGCCACGTCTTCCCGGGCGAGGTTGCCCGCCGCCTCGACTACGGCCACGCCCTGATCGGGCCGGGCTTCATCGATTGCGACGCGCTCTCGGACCTCGACACCACCATTCTCGGCTATGACAATCAGCCGGCCTGGAAGAAGGGCCGCGTCTGGCCGCGCAGCTATCTCGAAGCCGGTCCCTACGAGATGTATACGCGCGAGGAGCTGGCCTTCCAGAAGCGCTATGCCTTCTCCCAGCTGATCCGCAACGGCATCACCACGGCGCTGCCGATCGCCTCGCTGTTCTATCGCGCCTGGGGCGAGACGGTGCAGGAGTTCGAGGACGCCGCGGAAGCGGCCGCCGATCTCGGCCTGCGCGCCTATCTCGGCCCGGCCTATCGCACCGGCAACCAGCTGGTCGAGGCCGATGGGCGCGTCGTCACCCATTACGACGAGCCCCGCGGCCTCGCCGAGCTCGACGCCGCCATCGATTTCGCGGGGCGTCATGAAGGTGCTGCCGGCGGGCTGATCCGCGCGATGTTCGCGCCCGATCGCATCGAGACCTCGACGGCGGAATTACTGCGCCGTACCGCTGCCGCGGCGCGCGAACTCGACGTGCCCGTCCGGCTCCACTGCTGCCAGTCGAAGATCGAATACGCTCTCGTGCTCGCCCAGCACGGCATGAGCCCGCCGGAATGGCTGGAGAGCCTCGGCTTCCTCAATGAGCGCTGTCTGCTGCCACATGGCACTGTCGTCTCCGGCAGCCGGCTGGTCGAGCGGCCCGGCCGCGACCTCGAAATCATCCGCGATTCCGGCGCCAGCATCGTCCACTGCCCGCTCGTCTCAGGCCGGCATGGCGGCAGCATCAATCATTTCGGCAGTTATCGTGCCATGGGCCTCAACATCGCCATGGGTACCGATACCGCCCCGCCGGACATGGTGATGAACCTGCAGACCGGCATGATCCTTTCCCGCACCATGGCCGGCAATGTCGGCGCCGTGCGCTCCGAGGACTATTACGACGCTGCCACCATCGGCGGCGCGAATGCGCTGCGGCGGCCCGATCTGGGCCGCCTCCAGCCGGGGTCGCGCGCCGACATCACCGTCTTCGCATTCGACCGGCCGCATAGCGGGCAGGTGATCGATCCCATCCAGACGATGATGCTGACCGGCCATGGCCGCGACTTTTCGACCGTGGTGATCGACGGGCGCTTCGTCATGGAGGACCGGGCCATCCCCGGCCAGGACGAGGCCGCCGACAATATCCGCGCCCAGACGCAGTTCGAGGGCGTGATGGCGCGCTATCCGGAGCGCACCTTGGGCCATCCGCCGATGAACGAGATCTTCTCGTCCAGCTACCCGATCGAACGCAAGGAGGATGCCGCGTGAACGCCCAGCCAGCGCTGCTCTCGGTGCAGGACCTGCGCATCGTCTTCGACGGGCGGCGCGGCCCGCTGACGGCGCTCGACGGCGTCTCCTTCGAGATCGCGCCGGGTGAGATTTTGGGCGTGGTCGGCGAGTCCGGCGCCGGCAAGTCGCTGACCGGCACGGCGGTGATCGGCCTGCTCGATCCGCCGGGACGGCTGGCCGGCGGCGAGATCAAGCTGTCGGGTCAGCGCATCGACAATCTGCCGGCAGAGGCGATGCGCAAACTGCGCGGCCGCCGGATCGGCGCGATCTTCCAGGATCCGCTGACTTCGCTGCACCCGCTGCTGACCGTCGGCGAGCAGCTGGTCGAGACCATCACCACGCATCTGCCGGTCAGCAAGGCCGAGGCGCGCAAGCGCGCGCTCGATCTGCTCAAGGAAGTCGGCATCCCCGCCGCCGAGACGCGGATCGATCATTACCCGCACCAGTTCTCCGGTGGCATGCGCCAGCGCGTCGTCATCGCGCTCGCGCTCTGCGCCGAGCCTACGCTGATTATCGCCGACGAGCCGACGACGGCACTCGACGTATCCATCCAGGCGCAGATTACGACGCTGCTGAGGCGGCTCTGCCGTGAGCATGGCACCGCGATCATGCTGGTGACGCACGATATGGGCGTGATCGCCGAGACGGCCGACCGGGTCGCGGTGATGTATGCCGGGCGCGTCGTCGAAATCGGTCCGGTCGAGGAGGTGACGCGCCGGCCGCACCATCCCTATACCGCCGGGCTGATGGCCTCGATCCCGAGCGTCCACCGCCGCAACGCCCATCTCAACCAGATCGACGGAGCGATGCCGCGTTTGAACGCGATCCCGACCGGCTGCGCCTTCAATCCGCGCTGCGGCTTCGCCAGCGATCTCTGCCGCCAGACCAAACCCGGCCTGCCGGTGTCAGGCCATGCCGCGGCCTGCCATTTCCCGCTCCAGGAGGCGGCCCATGGCTGAGGCGAACACCATCCTTGAGGTCACCTCCGCCTCCTGCCGCTTCGACGTCTCGGCGCCTGCGCTGTCGCGGCTGTTCTCGCACGAGCCGCGCCGCGTGCTGCGCGCGGTCGAGAACGTCTCCTTCAGCGTCCAGCGCGGCACCACCTTCAGCATCGTCGGCGAATCCGGCTGCGGGAAGTCGACGCTGGCGCGCATGGTCGTCGGGCTGCAGCGGCCGACACAGGGCATGCTCGATTTCAAGGACATCAAGCGCGCCGACGGCTCCTTCGGGCCGCCGCGGGTGCAGATGATCTTCCAGGACCCTTACGCCTCGCTCAACCCGCGCTGGCGCGTCGGCGACATCATCGCCGAGCCGATCCGCGAATTGAAGCTGCGCAAGGACGAGAGCGAGACGGCGACCCGCGTGGGCGATCTCCTCGAAATCGTCGGCCTGTCGCGCGCGGATGCGAACCGCTTCCCGCATGAATTCTCCGGCGGCCAGCGCCAGCGCATCTCGATCGCCCGCGCGCTGGCGACCGAGGCGGATTTCCTGGTCTGCGACGAGCCGACCTCGGCGCTCGACGTGTCAGTTCAGGCGCAGATCCTCAACCTGATGGTCCGGCTGCAAAAGGAGTTCGGGCTGACCTATCTCTTCATCAGTCATAATCTCTCGGTGGTTCGGCACATGTCGGACCATCTCGCCATCATGTATCTCGGCCGCTTCGTCGAGAGCGGCCCGGCCGAAGAGGTGTTCGGCCGGCCGCGCCATCCCTATACGCGGCTCCTCCTCGACACGATTCCCGATGTCGAGAAGCCGAACCGCCAGCGCCGGCCGATGTCGGGCGAAGTGCCGAGCCCGATCGCGCCGCCGCCGGGCTGTGCCTTCCATCCGCGCTGCTCACAAGCCGTCGAGCGTTGCCGTACCGAGGCGCCGGCGCTGCGGCACGAGGGCGAGCTGGAGATCGCCTGCCACCTCGCCTGAAAGGCGACGCTCAATAGCCGAGGGCGCAGCCATCCTTGCGCGGGTCGGAGCCGCCGGTCAGCGTGCCCTTCTCCCAGTCGATCCAGATCGCCTGGGCGCCGCCCATCGGCGATTTCGGCACTTCGACCTTGAAACCGCGCGCGGTGAGGGCCGCGCCGACGCTGTCGCGCAGGCGCGCTTCCGCCTCGACCGTGTTCGTGCCCGGCAGCGGGAACAGACGCGGCAGGTCGATCGCTTCCTGCAGGTCGAGGCCATGGTCGAACAGCTTGGCCAGGAAATGGGCGTGGCCCATCGCCTGGTAGTGCCCGCCCATCACGCCGAAGGGCATGACGACGCGGCCGTTCTCGGCCAGCATGCCGGGGATGATGGTGTGCATCGGCCGCTTGCGCGGGGCGATCGCGTTGGGGTGACCCTCTTTCAGCACGAAGCTCTGGCCGCGATTATGGAAGAGCACGCCGGATTTCTTGGTCATCAGCCCGCTGCCATAGGGCGAGAAGATCGAGTTGATGAAGGAGACCGCGTTGCGGTCCTTGTCGACGACGCTGATGTAGACCGTGTCCTTGTGCTCGGCGCCGCCGGGGATGACCGGCAGCGGATCGAGTGCGTGATCAGGATCGATCATCCCGGCGAGCTCGTCGGCTAGCTTGTCCGAGAGCAGATGCTCGACCGGAACTTCGGCCTTGTTGGGGTCGGCGAGGAAGCGGTCGCGCGCGGCATAGGCGAGGCGGGTCGCTTCCAGCTCGATATGCAGGTTCTCGACCGCGAGCGGCCCGCCCTTTGGCTTGAAACGCTCGAGGATCTTCATGATCAGCAGCGCGATGACGCCCTGGCCGTTGGGCGGGCACTCATAGACGGTGCGGCCACGGAAGCTGGCGCTGATCGGCGCGACGTATTCGCCCTCGGCGGCGGCAAAGTCGTCCGTCGTGTGCAGGCCGCCGGCAGCCTTGAGGTAGTCGACCATCTCCCGGGCGATCTCGCCGCGATAGAAGGCGTCGCGGCCTTCGCGGCCGATGGCTTCAAGCGTATCGGCGAGCGCCGGCTGGCGCTGGACCGTCCCGGCCGGCGGAGCCTTGCCGTCGACGAGGAAGGTCGCGGCGGCATTGGCATCCTTGATCAGCAGCTCGTACTGGGCGGCGAGGTCGTAGGCGACGCGCGGGGTCAGCGCATAGCCGTCGCGGGCATAAGTGATGGCAGGCGCGAAGACTTCGGCGAGCGGCAGGCGGCCGTGGTCCTTGTTGAGCCGGGTCCAGGCGTCGATCGCGCCGGGCACGGTGACGACATGCGGCGAATGCCGCTCCAGCGTGGTGATGCCGGCCTTCGCGTACCAATCCAGCGTCGCGGCGGCGGGCGTGCGGCCCGAGCCGTTATAGGCGAGGATGTCGGTCGAGCCGCCACGCGAATAGAGCACGAAGCAGTCGCCGCCGACGCCGGTCGAGCCGGCTTCGACGACGCATTGCACGGCGCATGCGGCAATCGCCGCATCGATCGCGTTGCCGCCGGCCTTCATGATGTCGAGCGCAGCGAGCGTCGAGGCGGAATGCGAGGTCGCCGCCATCGCATTGCGGCTGATGGCGAGGGACCGACCGGGAAGCTCAAGATCACGCATGGACTAGCTTTCGTGGGGCATGGCCGGCGTTTGTCGCCGGCCCTCTGGGAGTGGAACGAAGGGCGGTCAGCCCTTGCGCAGATTGGTGAAGACCGGGACGCCGTTCAGCATGCCGGTGAGATTCTTGCGGTAGGCGACCGGCTGGAGGTATTGGCCGGCGGGGACATAGGGCACGTCCTGCATCGCCTGCAGCTCGATCTCGCGGGCGACCGCCTTCTGCTCGGTGGCGTCGGCGGCGGTCAGGAAACGGGCGCGCAGCGCCTCGATCTGTGGGCTGTCGGGCCAGCCCGGGCTGCCCTTGGCGCCGTTGCCGCGCAGGGGTGAACTGGTCGCCGGCGAGCCGAGATCGAGCCCTGCCCAATAGGTGACGTAGCAGCTCCAGCCACCCTGCTCGACCGGGCTGCGGTTGCCGATGCGCTGCAGGACGGTCCCCCAGTCGGCCGCGACGAAGTCGACATTGACGCCGATCTTGCGCAGCGCGTCGGCGGCGACATCACAGACCAGAGAGATGCGCGGCACGTCCTGCGCCGCAAGGAAAACGGCGCGCTCGCCCTTATAGCCGGCGGCGGCGAGCTCCTGCTTGAGCTTGCCGAAATCCTTCGGACCCTTCAGCGTCTTGGCTGCGACGTCGGACGCCATTGGCGAATTGTTCGGGAAGAAGCCGATGCTGCCGCGCTCGACCTGCGGATCGCCGCCGCAGACCGCGTTCATGCACTCCTCCTGGTCGATCGCCTGGAGGATGACGCGGCGGATCGCCGGGTTGTTGAACGGCGGCTGTAGATGATTGAGCCGGAGCTGCCCGGCCATGCCGGTCCGGTCCTTGACCTCGACCGTGATGTTCGGATCCTTTCGCAGCAGCGGCAGCAGGTCGATGATCGGCTGCTCAACCCAGTCGACCGCGCCGGTCTGCAGCGCCGCAACCGCGGTCGCGGCATCGGGCATCACGGTGAATTCGACGCGGTCGAGATAGGGCGTGCGCGGCCCGGCGGTGAAGCTCGGCGTGCCCTGGCGCGGGACGTAGCCCTCGTGCCGGGCGTAGACATGGCGGGCACCGGCGATGCGGTCGGCCGCGAGATAGCGATAGGGGCCGCTGCCGATCGCCTCCGGAATCTGCTTGAATGGGTCGGTCGCGGCGAGGCGCTCCGGCATGATCGCGGCGACCAGCGCGCTCGGGCGGGCGAGCGCCGCCGGCAGCTGCGGGAAGGGCGTCTTCAGGCGAAAGACGATGGTGCGGTCATCCGGCGCCGAAAGCTCGTCAGTCGCAGCCATCAGCGCCTGGCCGAAGGTGTCGCGGGCACCCCAGCGCTTGATCGAGGCGACGGCGTCGCGCGCCAGCACCTTGCTGCCATCGTGGAAGACGAGACCGGGCCGCAGCGTCAGCGTCCAGCGCTTGCCGTCATCCTCGACGACATGGCCTTCGACCATTTGCGGCTGCGGCTGGAACTGGTCGTCGAGCCCGTAGAGCGTGTCCCAGACCAGCAGGGCATGGGTGCGGGTCGAATAACCATTGGTCCAGATCGGGTCGATGATCGCGACGTCGGAATAGGGCACGAAGCGCAGGATCTTGTTGTCCTGCGCCGTGGCGAGATGCGGCGCCGCCGGCAGGAAGGCCGTCGCGGCGGAAGCTTTCAGGAACTGGCGTCGATCCATGGTTGATCCCCTCGTTGTTCTGGTTGAGCCACGGGCGTCCCTCGGCATTGCGGCCTTCTGGCGAGCCGCTCAATCGTTCGGTTCAGGGCTGCGTGCTTGCCGGCAAGGTCGAGGACACTCCAGCCGCCTGACCGCGCTTGCGCAGGAACTCGGCGAGGCGCGGCGCGGTGCGCAGGACGTGGTCGCGCATCACAGCCTCGGCGTGGTCGGCGTCGCCCGTCCTGATCGCTTCGACGATCTCGTCCTGGCGCTCGGTGGCATGGGCGGGTTGGGCGACATGGTGCAGCCAGACGCGCATATACGGCTCGACGGCGATGTGCAGAGCCGCGATCTGGGCGATCAATTTGGGGCGCTGGCTCAGCCCGCAGATATAGGCGTGGAATTCCTGGTGCCTCGTGAGCCAGTCGGCGCCGCCGGCCGCGCCGGCGCGGTGCATGCGGGCGACATGGTCGTCGAGCTCGGCCAGCCCGGCGGCATCGAAGCGCGGCATGGCCAGGCGCACGGCAAGCCCTTCCAGCACCGAACGGATCTCGAAGAGCTCGTAGATTTCCTCGACGGTGAGACCCGAGACGATGCAGCCGCGATTGGGGCGGATGAGGACGAGCCCCTCATTGGCGAGGCGCTGGAAGGCCTCGCGCACCGGCATGCGGCTCATGGCGAGGTCGCGCGCGATCGTCTCCGGGATCAGGCGCTCGCCGGGTTGATAGCGCCCGCTGCGGATGTCCTGGAGAATGGCACGATAGGCCTCGTCCTGTGCTGTCGCCGCCGCGGTTCTGGAGGTGAAGCTCATTCCGATCGCTCACAGCCGGGCGACGATCCGCCGCCATTGTAATAGTGGATACACTCATACAATCGAAGCCGAGCGTGACGCGCAAGAGCTTAGCCAGGGCGATATGCAGTTTTGAGCCGTTAGTGGATGAACGGCCTATTCCTGCTGCGGAAGGGTGACGAACTTGCCGGCGAGAAAGTCGATCAGCTTGCGGACACGCAATGGCTGGTAGCGTACGCCGAGATAAAGCGCGTGCACCGGTACGGGATCACTCGCGTACTCGGGAAACAGCTGCACCAACCGACCTTCATTCAGATCGCCGATCACGTCGAGCGCGGCCTTCTGGACGATGCCGACGCCGCGCAATGCCCATTGCCTGACGATCCAGCCATCATCCGAGCTGCGATCGCCGCGCACCCGCACGGCAATCTCGCCACGGCCGCCGCGGAAGCGCCAGGTCGAATGGGCGCGGCCGGACAGGTGCAGCGTCAGGCAGTTGTGTCCAGCGAGATCCTGCGGTGTCGCCGGTGTGCCATGTGCGGCGAGATAGGACGGCGCGGCACAGACGATGCGCCGGAACTCAGCGAGCTTGCGCGCCACTAGCCGCGAATCCGGCAGATCGCCATAGCGGATCGAGAGGTCGACAGCGTCGCGCAGCAGATCGTGGGTCGTATCCGACGGCGTTAATGCCAGATGCAGGCGTGGATGCTGGGCCAGGAACTCGTCGAGCCAGCCGAGCAGCCAGCTGCGCGACAGGTCGGACGGCGCGGCCAGGCGGATCGTGCCTTCGAGCGCGCGCGGGTCTTGATTCAAACCGGCTTCCGCCTCGGCGAGCGCGGCGAAGGCCCGTTCGGCGGCATCGCGCACGGCGGCCCCTTCCGGTGTCAGGCGCAGGCTGCGGGTCGAGCGTTCCAGCAGCCGCGCCCCGTAATGGGCTTCGAGCCGCTTGATCGCGGCGCTGACGGCGGCAGGTGTGACGTCGAGCTGGCCGGCGGCGCCGGTCAGGCTACCAGCCTCAACGGTACGCAGGAGGAAGCGGAGGTCGACGAGTGAGAGCATTATCAAATAATAATTGAAAATAGATCAAACTGAAGCAACTTTTTCAATCGTGACACGACACCTAGATGATGGCCTCCGATCAGAGCGGAGCTGCCGGCCATGCATCTCGATCACGTCACCTTCCGGACTGCCGACGTCGCCGGCGCAGCGCAGTTTCTTCGCGCTGTCTTCGATCTCGATGAGGGCGAGCGACCGCAGTCGATCCGGCACATTCCGGGCGCCTGGCTCTATGCGCAGGGCAAGCCTGTGGTCCACCTGATCGGCTCGGGCCGCGGGTTCTATCCCGAAGGCTTCGGACCGACGCTCGAAGCCATCGACCATGTCGGCTTCCACCGCGACGATTACGACGCCTTTCGTACCCGCCTCGAACGTCTCGGCGTTCCGCACAGCCTGATGGACCTGCCCGAGATCGCCGAGCGGCGGATCTTCCTGCGCCTGCCGTCCGGGCCGCTGATCGAGGTCGTCTTCGACGATCCCGAAGCGGCCGCGCACTGAATTCTCCTCAACCCCGACACTGGAGCGAACCCGTCATGACCCAGCATCAGCCCCTGTTCACCGCCTATCGCGCCGGCGCGCTGCAATTGCCGCATCGCATCGTGATGGCGCCGATGACCCGCGCCCGCTCGACCCAGCCGGGCGACGTGCCGAACGAGATGATGGCGCGTTATTACGCCCAGCGCGCCAGCGCCGCGATGATCGTTAGCGAGGCGACGCAGATCACGCCGCAAGGCAAGGGCTACTCCTTCACCCCGGGCCTGCATTCGGCCGAGCAGGTCGCCGGCTGGCGGCTGGTGACCGAGGCGGTGCACCGGGCCGGCGGGCGCATCGTCGCGCAGCTCTGGCATGTCGGGCGGATGTCGCATGAGAGCTTCCATGCCGACGGCAAGCCGGTCGCGCCGTCCGCGGTCGGCTCGGGTGCGCAGGTCTGGGTGGTCGGCGCCGATGGTGTCGGTCGCATGGTCGACTGCACGCCGCCGCGCGAACTCTCGGTCGCGGAAATCCGCGCCATCGTCCGCGATTATCGCCGGGCCGCGGCCAATGCGATGTCAGCCGGTTTCGACGGCGTCGAGATCCACGGCGCCAATGGCTATCTGATCGACCAGTTCCTGCGCCGCTCCTCCAACCAGCGTACGGATGAGTATGGCGGGCCGATCGGGAACCGCGTGCGCTTCCTCCAGGAGGTCGCGACCGCGGTCGCGGCCGAGGTCGGCGGCGAGCGGGTCGGCGTACGGATGGCGCCGCACATTACCGCGCGCGGCATGGACGACAGCGAGATGAAC
>DASYHC010000052.1:0-17082 GCA_035998995.1 Allobosea sp. | reverse complement strand
CCTGCCTGAGGGCACCGAGATGGTGATGCCTGGCGACAACATCGCCATGGAAGTGCACCTGATCGTGCCGATCGCGATGGAAGAGAAGCTGCGCTTCGCCATCCGCGAAGGCGGACGCACCGTCGGCGCCGGCGTCGTCGCGACCATCATCGAGTAAGCAGGCTGATCTGAGGGCGGGAGCCCTTCGGGGCTTTCGCCTTTTCACGTCACGGAGACAACAAGACCATGAACGGTCAGAATATCCGGATCCGCCTCAAGGCGTTCGACCATCGTATCCTCGATGCGTCGACGCGCGAGATCGTCTCGACGGCGAAGCGCACCGGCGCTCAGGTCCGCGGCCCGATTCCGCTGCCGACCCTGATCGAGAAGTTCACCGTCAACCGCTCGCCCCACATCGACAAGAAGTCGCGCGAGCAGTTCGAGATGCGGACCCACAAGCGGGTTCTCGATATCGTCGATCCGACCCCCCAGACGGTCGACGCCCTCATGAAGCTTGATCTCGCCGCCGGCGTCGACGTCGAAATCAAGCTCTGATCCGATTAAACGGGTCCTCTGTTTCCGGTGCCCCCGGATGGACATGACCCCAAAGGAAGGTATGCACCGATGCGTTCCGGTGTGATTGCACAGAAAGTCGGGATGACCCGCATCTTCACGGATGCCGGCGAGCACATCCCGGTCACCGTGCTGAAGCTCGACAACTGCCAGGTCGTCGCGCATCGCACGATCGAGAAGAACGGCTATGTCGCCGTGCAGCTCGGGTCGGGCTTGGCCAAGGTCAAGAACGTCTCGAAGGCGCAGCGCGGCCATTTCGCCGTGGCCAAGGTCGAGCCGAAGCAGAAGATCGTCGAGTTCCGCGTCAGCGACGACGCGTTGATTCCGGTCGGCGCCGAGCTGACCGCCGACCACTTCGTCGTCGGCCAGTTCGTCGACGTCTCCGGCACGACCACCGGCAAGGGCTTTGCCGGCGGCATGAAGCGCTGGAACTTCGGCGGTCTGCGCGCCACGCACGGTGTCTCGATCTCGCATCGCTCGATCGGTTCGACCGGTGGCCGTCAGGACCCGGGCAAGACCTTCAAGAACAAGAAGATGCCGGGCCATCTCGGTGCCGAGCGCGTCACCACGCAGAACCTGCGCGTCGTTCAGACGGACGCCGAGCGCGGCCTGATCCTGGTCGAAGGCGCCGTCCCCGGTGTCGCCGGCGGCTGGATCCACGTCCGCGATGCGGTCAAGCGCACGCTGCCGAAGGACGCCCCGCTGCCGGGCAAGTTCAAGGTTTCCGGCGAGAGCAAGGCCGAAACTGTCGAGGCTCCTGCGGCCCAGGCTGAGGAGAACGTGTGATGAAACTCGATATCGTCACTCTTGAAGGCGGTAACGCCGGCTCGCTCGAGCTGTCGGATGCGATCTTCGGCCTCGAGCCGCGCGCCGACCTGCTCGCCCGCATGGTGCGCTACCAGCTCGCCAAGCGCCGCGCCGGCACGCACAAGACCAAGGGCCGCTCGGAAGTCGACCGCACCCGCAAGAAGATCTACAAGCAGAAGGGCACCGGCGGCGCTCGCCACGGCGCGGCTTCCGCTCCGCAGTTCCGCGGCGGTGGCAAGGCCTTCGGCCCGGTTGTTCGTGACCATGCGCACGAGCTGCCGAAGAAGGTGAAGGCCCTGGCCCTGCGCCATGCGCTTTCGTCGAAGGCCAAGGATGCCGGTCTGATCATCATCGACGACGCGAAGCTCGCGGAGCCGAAGACCAAGATCCTGCTCGGTCATTTCGGCAAGCTCGACCTGTCGAGCGCGCTGGTGATCGGCGGCGCCGAGATCGATGTGAACTTCGGCCTGGCGGCGCGTTCGATCCCGAACGTCGACGTCCTGCCGGTCCAGGGCATCAACGTCTATGACATCCTGCGTCGCGACAAGCTCGTGCTGACGCGCTCGGCTGTCGACGCGCTGGAGGCGCGCTTCAAATGAGCCAGTCCAAGAACCTCGATCCGCGGCACTACGACGTCATCGTCGGCCCCGTGATCACCGAGAAGGCGACGATGCTCTCCGAGCACAACAAGGTCGTCTTCAAGGTCGCCAAGACCGCGACCAAGCCGCAGATCAAGGCGGCCGTCGAGAAGCTGTTCGACGTCAAGGTGGTGAGCGTCAACACGCTCGTCACCGAGGGCAAGGTCAAGGTCTTCCGCGGCCGTCTCGGCCAGCGCTCTGACGTCAAGAAGGCGGTCGTGACCCTCGAAGAGGGCCACTCCATCGACGTCACCACGGGCCTCTGAGAAGGATCGTCATCATGGCTTTGAAAAGTTTCAAGCCGATCACGCCGAGCCTTCGCCAGCTCGTGATCGTCGACCGCAGCGAGCTCTACAAGGGCAAGCCGGTCAAGGCGCTGACCGAGGGCAAGTCGTCCTCGGGCGGCCGCAACAACCTCGGCCGCATCACCGTCCGCTTCCGCGGCGGTGGCCACAAGCGCACGCTGCGCCTGATCGACTTCAAGCGTCGCGGCAAGGCCGGTATCCCGGCGACCGTGGAGCGGATCGAGTATGATCCGAACCGCACCGCCTTCATCGCCCTGATCAAGTATCAGGACGGCGAGCTCTCCTACATCCTGGCGCCGCAGCGCCTGGCCGTGGGCGACACCGTCGTCGCCGGCGACAGCGTCGACGTGAAGCCCGGCAACGCCGCCCCGATGGGCTCGCTGCCGATCGGCACGATCGTCCACAATGTCGAGCTCAAGATCGGCAAGGGCGGGGCGCTGGCGCGCTCGGCGGGCAACTACGCCCAGATCGTCGGCCGTGACCAGGGCTACGTCATCGTCCGCCTGAACTCGGGCGAGCAGCGCCTGATCAGCGGCCTGTGCTACGCTACCGTGGGCGCGGTCTCGAACCCCGACCACATGAACATCAACATCGGCAAGGCCGGCCGCAATCGCTGGCTGGGCAAGCGTCCGCACAATCGCGGCGTGTCGATGAACCCGGTCGATCACCCGCACGGCGGCGGCGAAGGCCGCACCTCGGGCGGCCGTCATCCGGTCACGCCCTGGGGTCTGCCGACCAAGGGCAAGAAGACCCGCTCGAACAAGCGGACCGATACGTTCATCGTGTCGAGCCGTCACGCCCGCAAGAAGAAGAACTGAGGTCCGTCATGGCGCGTTCGCTTTGGAAAGGTCCGTTCGTCGACGGATACCTCCTGAAGAAGGCCGAGGTCGCCCGTTCGGCGAGCCGGTCGGAAGTCATCAAGATCTGGAGCCGCCGCTCCACGATCCTCCCGCAGTTCGTCGGTCTGACGTTCGGCGTCTACAACGGCCACAAGCATGTGCCGGTGAACGTCTCCGAGGAGATGGTGGGCCACAAGTTCGGCGAGTTCTCGCCGACGCGCACCTTCCCCGGCCACGCTGCCGACAAGAAGGCGAAGAGGAAGTAAGCCATGGGTAAGCCCTCCGCCCCCCGTGCGCTGCCCGAGAACGAGGCCAAGGCGGTCGCGCGCAACCTGCGCGTCTCCCCGCAGAAGCTGAACCTTCTCGCCCAGCTCATCCGCGGCAAGAAGGTCTCGACCGCGCTCGCCGATCTCGAGTTCTCGCGCAAGCGGATCTCGACCGATGTGCGCAAGTGCCTGCAGAGCGCGATTGCCAACGCCGAGAACAATCATGATCTCGACGTCGACGACCTGGTCGTCTCGCAAGCCTTCGTCGGCAAGGCGCTCGTCATGAAGCGCTTCCATGCCCGCGCCCGCGGCCGTGGCGCCCGCATCATGAAGCCCTTCGCCAACATCACGATCGTGGTGCGCGAAGTTCAGGCGGCGAAGGCCTGAGGAGAGAACGATGGGTCAGAAAATCAATCCGATCGGCCTTCGTCTCGGCATCAACCGGACCTGGGATTCGCGCTGGTTCGCCAACAAGGGCGAGTACGGCAAGCTGCTCCATGAGGATATGGCCATTCGCGCCGCCCTGATGAAGCTGCTGAAGCAGGCCGCCGTCTCGAAGATCATCATCGAGCGTCCGCACAAAAAGTGCCGCGTCACCATCCACTCGGCTCGTCCGGGCGTGGTGATCGGCAAGAAGGGCGCCGACATCGAGAAGCTGCGCAAGACGGTTGCGAAGCTGACGAACGCCGACGTGACGATCAACATTGTCGAGGTGCGCAAGCCCGAGATCGACGCGACCCTGGTCGCCGACTCGATCGCTCAGCAGCTCGAGCGCCGCGTCGCCTTCCGTCGCGCCATGAAGCGCGCCGTGCAGTCGGCGATGCGTCTCGGCGCCGAGGGCATTCGCATCAACTGCTCGGGCCGTCTCGGCGGCGCGGAAATCGCGCGCCTCGAATGGTACCGTGAGGGCCGCGTGCCGCTGCATACGCTGCGCGCCGACGTCGATTACGGCGTCGCCACTGCCTTCACGACCTACGGCACGTGCGGGATCAAGGTCTGGATCTTCAAGGGCGAGATCCTCGAACACGACCCGATGGCCCAGGACAAGCGCCTCTCGGACGAGGGCGGCCGCTCGGGTGGTGAGCGTCGCGAACGTCGCGAGCAGGCTGCGTAAGGCTGATCGAGAAGAGCCATGCTGCAACCAAAGCGCACTAAGTTCCGTAAGCAGTTCAAGGGACGCATTTCCGGCGTCGCCAAGGGCGGTACGGACCTCAACTTCGGCCAGTTCGGCCTGAAGGCCCAGGAGCCGGAGCGCGTCACGGCCCGCCAGATCGAGGCGGCCCGTCGTGCCATCACCCGCGCCATGAAGCGCGCGGGCCGAGTCTGGATCCGGATCTTCCCGGACGTGCCGGTCTCGAAGAAGCCGACCGAAGTCCGCATGGGTAAGGGCAAGGGTTCGCCCGAGTTCTGGGCGGCCAAGGTCAAGCCGGGCCGGATCATGTTCGAGCTCGACGGCGTGCCGGAGGATATCGCCCGCGAGGCGCTCCGTCTCGGCGCCGCCAAGCTGCCGATCAAGACCCGTTTCATCCAGCGCATCGCCGAGTAAGGAGGGCGACATGAAAGCTACGCAACGCCTGTCCGACCTCAAGGTGATGAGCACGGACCAGCTCCAGGACGAGCTTCTCAAGCTCAAGAAGGAGCAGTTCAACCTGCGTTTCCAGCGCGCCACCGGTCAGCTCGAGAATACCGCTCGAGTCACCGAGGTGCGCAAGGACATCGCCCGCATCAAGACGCTGCAGCGGTCCAAGACCGCTACGGCGAGCGCCTGAGGAGATCGATTATGCCGAAGCGCGTGCTGCAGGGCGTCGTCGTCAGCGACAAGCAAAACAAAACAGTTGTGGTCAAGGTCGAGCGGCGTTATACGCACCCGCTCCTCAAGAAGACGGTGCGCCGTTCGAAGAACTATCACGCCCATGACGAGGCGGGGTCGTTCAAGGTCGGTGACTCGGTTTGGATCGAGGAGTCGAAGCCCATTTCCAAGCTGAAAAGCTGGGTTGTGCTCGAAAACGCCCCCAAGGCGTAAGCCAAATCATTGAGGCCAGGGGGCGATCGACCCCCGTCAGTCGTAGTCCGGGCTCAGGCATAACGCCTTTGTCCGGAAACCGCGCTGATACACAGATGGAAGGATCAAGGCCATGATCCAGGTGCAGACCAATCTCGAGGTCGCCGACAATTCCGGCGCCCGCCGCGTGATGTGCATCAAGGTTCTCGGCGGCTCGAAGCGGCGCTATGCCCGCATCGGCGACATTATCGTGGTTTCCATCAAGGAAGCCATCCCGCGCGGCCGCGTGAAGAAGGGCGACGTCATGAAGGCGATCGTCGTTCGCACGGCCAAGGACATCAAGCGTCCCGATGGTTCGGTGATCCGCTTCGACCGCAATGCGGCCGTGCTGATCAACAACCAGAAGGAGCCGGTGGGCACCCGCATCTTCGGACCGGTTCCGCGCGAGCTGCGCGCCAAGAACCACATGAAGATCATTTCGCTCGCTCCCGAGGTGCTGTGATGGCTGCGAAGATCAAGAAGGGCGACAAGGTCGTCGTGCTCGCCGGCCGCGACAAGGGCAAGAACGGCGAAGTGCTCCAGGTCCTGCCGAAGGACGCCCGCGCCGTCGTGCGCGGCGTGAACCTGGTGAAGAAGCACACCAAGGCGACCGCCCAGTCCGAGGGCGGCATCATCAGCAAGGAAGCCACGATCGACCTGTCGAATCTGGCCGTCGCCGATCCGAAGGACGGCAAGCCGACCCGCGTCGGCTTCAAGGTGCTCGATGACGGCCGCAAGGTCCGTTTCGCCAAGCGTTCGGGGGATCTGATCGATGGCTGATAATCAGCAGGCGGCTCTCTCGCCGCGTTTGAAGAAGCATTACGAGGACGTCGTCCGTCCCGCGATGATCAAGGAATTCGGCTACAAGAACGTCATGGAAGTGCCGACCCTCGAAAAGGTCGTCATCAACATGGGCGTGGGCGAAGCTACGGCCGACCGCAAGAAGGTCGACAACGCCGCCGGCGACCTCGCCATGATTGCCGGTCAGAAGCCGGTCATCACCAAGTCCCGCCTCGCCATCGCCGGCTTCAAGCTGCGCGAGAACATGGCGGTGGGCTGCAAGGTCACGCTGCGCAAGACCAAGATGTACGAGTTCGTCGACCGGCTCGTCACCATTGCTCTTCCGCGGGTGCGCGACTTCCGTGGCCTCAATGCGAAGTCGTTCGACGGGCGCGGCAATTTCGCGCTCGGGATCAAGGAGCACATCGTGTTCCCCGAGATCAACTACGACAAGGTCGACCAGGTCTGGGGTATGGACGTGATCGTCTGCACGACTGCGAAGTCGGATGACGAGGCTCGCGCCCTGCTCAAGCACTTCAACTTCCCGTTCCGGCAGTGAGCCTTCGGGCTCATACGCGGAAACCAGGAGATATCGATGGCTAAGAAGAGCTCCGTCGAGAAGAACAACCACCGCAAGGCGCTCGTGAAGAAATTCGCGGGCCGTCGTGCGCGTCTTCTCGCGATCGCCAATGACGAGAACCAGTCGATGGACGAGCGTTTCCTCGCTCGCCTGAAGCTGGCCGAACTGCCGCGCAATTCCGCCGGCATCCGCGTGCGCAACCGTTGCGAAGTCACCGGCCGCCCGCGCGCGTTCTATCGCAAGCTGAAGATGTCGCGCGTTGCTCTGCGCGAGCTCGGCAACAAGGGGCTGGTTCCCGGCCTCGTCAAGTCGAGCTGGTGAGGAGGTAGCATCATGGCGATCATCGATCCGCTTGGCGATATGCTGACCCGCATCCGCAATGCGCAGATGCGGCGCAAGTCGCGCGTCACGACCCCGGGCTCCAAGCTGCGCGCCCGCGTCCTCGACGTGCTGGCGTCGGAAGGCTACATCCGTGGCTATTCGACCACCGAGTTCGGCAATGGCCGTACCGAGTTCGACATCGAGCTGAAGTACCACGAGGGACAGCCGGTCATCCGGTCGATCTCGCGCGTGTCGAAGCCCGGCCGTCGCGTTTACTCCTCGGTCGAGACCATGCCGCGCGTGGCCGACGGCCTCGGCGTCACCATCGTCTCCACGCCCCGCGGCGTGATGTCCGATCACCTTGCCCGCGAGCAGAACGTGGGCGGCGAAGTGCTCTGCAAGGTCTTCTGACCTTTCACGCACAGCTGCTCATCAGGAGAGATCCAATGTCTCGTATCGGTAAGAAGCCCGTCTCGGTCCCCGCTGGCGTCACCGCCAACGTCTCGGGCCAGCTGGTCAAGATCAAGGGCGCGAAGGGCGAATTGTCCTTCGAGGTTCCCGAGGAGGTCTCGGTCGCTCTGGAGAACGGCGCCATCGCCGTCCAGCCGCGTTCCCAGACCAAGCGCGCCCGCGCGCTCTGGGGCACCTCGCGTGCCCGCATCAACAACCTGGTCGTTGGCACGACGGCCGGATTCGAGAAGAAGCTCGAGATCAACGGCGTCGGCTACAAGGCCGCGGTCGCCGGCAAGGTCCTGAAGCTCTCGCTCGGCTACAGCCACGACATCGACTACGAAATCCCGGCTGGGGTGACGATCACGACACCGAAGCCGACGGAAATCGTCGTTGTCGGCATCGACAAGCAGGTCGTCGGCCAGACCGCCGCCGAGATCCGCGACTATCGCGGTCCCGAGCCCTACAAGGGCAAGGGCGTCAAGTACGCCGGCGAATTCATCTTCCGCAAGGAAGGCAAGAAGAAGTAAGGACGCGAGCCATGAGCAAGCAGACAGTTGCGACTGCGCGCCGCAAGGCCCGCGTCCGCCGCGCGATCAAGGCGGTGGCCAATGGCCGCGCCCGCCTGTCGGTGCACCGCACCGGCAAGCAGATCTACGCGCAGGTCATCGACGATGCGAAGGGGCTGACGCTCGCCTCGGCCTCGTCGATGGACAAGGATATCCGCGCCGACATCAAGTCGGGCGCGAATGTCGAGGCCGCGGCCCAGATCGGCAAGATCATTGCCGAGCGGGCCATCAAGGCCGGCGTCAAGGAGGTCGTGTTCGACCGTGGCGCTTACATGTACCATGGCCGCGTCAAGGCGCTGGCCGAGGCCGCTCGCGAAGGCGGGCTGAGCTTCTGATTGGTTGAACACCGCGGGATGCGGGAGGCCTCGCGGCTTCCCGCATGTCGCATTTGGAAAGTCGCTCCATTCCGGAGCGCTCGAGCGAGCGGCGGGCCACGATCGGTACCGTCCGCGCAAGTAAGAGGAAGACATGGCGAGAGAACCTCGTGACCGTCAGAACCGCGAAGAGCGCGATTCTGAATTCGTGGACCGCCTGGTCCACATCAACCGCGTCGCCAAGGTGGTGAAGGGCGGCCGTCGCTTCGGCTTTGCTGCCCTCGTCGTCGTCGGCGACCAGAAGGGCCGCGTCGGCTTCGGCCACGGCAAGGCCCGTGAAGTGCCTGAGGCGATCCGCAAGGCGACGGAAGCCGCCAAGCGTGGCCTCGTTCGCGTCCCGCTGCGCGATGGCCGCACGCTGCATCATGACGTCCATGGCCGTCATGGCGCCGGCAAGGTCATCCTGCGCGCTGCGCCTGCCGGTACCGGCATCATCGCCGGCGGCCCTATGCGCGCCGTCTTCGAGGCGGTCGGTATGCAGGACGTCGTGTCGAAGTCGCTCGGCTCGTCGAACCCGTACAATCTCGTGCGCGCCACCTTCGACGCGCTGAAGAACGAGGATTCGCCGCGTAGCGTGGCGGCTCGTCGCTCGCTCAAGGTTTCGGCCCTGCAGACGCGTCGTCGCGATGCCGGCACCGACGTTGCGGCCGAAGTGTGAGGAGGGTTCGATGGCAAAAGCTGAGAAGACCCTCGTCGTCGAGCAGATCGGTAGCCCGATCCGTCGCGACGCCTCGCAGCGCCAGACCCTGATCGGTCTCGGCCTGAACAAGATCCGCCGCCAATCGACCCTGCAGGACACGCCGGCCGTGCGTGGCATGGTCGAGAAGGTCAAGCACCTCGTCCGCGTCGTCGACGCGAAGTGAGGAGGGGCGAACCATGAAACTCACAGACATTCGTGACAACGAAGGCGCGACCAAGTCGCGCATCCGCGTCGGCCGCGGCATCGGCTCCGGCAAGGGCAAGACCGGCGGGCGTGGCGTCAAGGGCCAGAAGGCTCGCGCTGGCGTCGCGGTCAAGGGCTTCGAAGGCGGCCAGATGCCGCTCTATCGGCGCCTGCCGAAGCGTGGCTTCCACAACCTGTTCGCTCGCGAGCTGAACGAGGTCAATCTCGGCCGCATCCAGCAGGCCGTCGAGGCCGGCAAGCTCGAAGGCACCGTCACCATCGAGTCGCTGGTTTCTGCCGGCGTCATCTCGAAGGCGGCGCGCGACGGCGTCAAGATCCTCGGCGTCGGCGAGCTCAAGGCAAAGCTCGCCTTCGAGGTGGCCGGTGCGTCGAAGTCGGCCGTCGAGGCGATCGAGAAGGCTGGCGGCACGGTCAAGATCCTGGCGGCTGCCGCTTCACAGGCGTGACTTCCACGCTTACATGACTAACGCGAGCGGCGGCCGGGCCCGAAGCCTTGGCCGCCGTTCGACTGTCTAGACCAGAGAATCACCCAAGGACCGGACGCATGGCATCGGCGGCTGAACAGCTTGCGGCAAACCTGAACTTCGGCGCGCTGGCCAAGGCCGACGAACTGAAGAAGCGGATCTGGTTCACGCTGGGGGCGCTGATCGTCTACCGGCTCGGCACCTATATCCCGCTGCCCGGCATGAATCCGGATGCGGTCGCCGACCTGTTCAAGCAGACCCAGTCGGGCGTGCTCGGCCTGTTCAACATGTTTTCCGGCGGCGCGGTCGGCCGGCTCGCGATCTTCGCGCTGGCGATCATGCCGTACATCTCGGCCTCGATCATCATCCAGCTGCTCTCCAGCGTCGTCCCGACCTTCGAGGCGCTGAAGAAGGAAGGCGAGCAGGGCCGCAAGATCCTCAACCAGTACACGCGCTATCTCACGCTGGTTCTGGCGCTGTTCCAGGCCTGGGGCATCGGCGTGGGTCTTCAGGGCTCGGGCAATCTCGTGCTCGAACCCGGGCCGTTCTTCCTGATCTCGACCACGATCACGCTGGTCGGCGGCACGATGTTCCTGCTCTGGCTCGGTGAGCAGATCACCAGCCGCGGCATCGGCAACGGCACCTCGATGATCATCTTCGCCGGCATCATCGCCGAGTTCCCGGCGCAGCTGGCCCAGACGCTCGAACTCGGCCGCCAGGGCGCGATCTCGACCGGCCTGCTGCTGCTGGTGCTGGTCATGGCGGTCTGCGTCATCGCCTTCGTGGTGTTCGTCGAGCGCGCCCAGCGCCGCTTGCTGATCAACTATCCCAAGCGCCAGGTCGGCAACCGCATGTATGAGGGCCAGACCTCGTTCCTGCCGCTGAAGCTCAACACCGCCGGCGTGATTCCGCCGATCTTCGCCTCCTCGCTGCTGCTGCTGCCGACCACGATCGCCAGCTTCTCGCAGGCTTCCGGCGGCACCGGCATCCTGTCGACGATGGCGACCTATCTCGCGCATGGCCGGCCGCTGTTCATGTTCCTCTATGCGGCGCTGATCATCTTCTTCTGCTTCTTTTACACCGCGATCGTGTTCAATCCGGTCGAGACGGCGGACAATCTCAAGAAGCATGGCGGCTTCATGCCCGGCATCCGTCCGGGCGAGCGCACCGCCGAGCATATCGACCGTGTGCTGACCCGCATCACCGTCCTCGGCGCCGCCTATTTGACTATCGTCTGCTTGATTCCCGAGTTCATGATCACCTATGCCCAGATTCCGATCATCCTGCTCGGCGGCACCTCGCTGCTGATCGTGGTGACGACGACGATGGACACCGTGGCGCAAGTCCACGGCCATCTCCTGGCCCATCAGTATGAGGGCCTGGTCAAGAAGGCGAAGTTGAGGGGGGCAAGGCGCTGATGAGGCTGATATTCCTGGGACCGCCCGGGGCGGGGAAGGGCACTCAGGCAACGCGGATCGTCGTGAAGCACGGCATTCCGCAGCTTTCGACCGGCGACATGCTGCGTGCCGCGGTGGCGGCGGGCACACCGATCGGACTCAAGGCCAAGTCAGTTATGGATGCCGGCGGGCTGGTCTCGGACGAGATCGTCATCGGCATCGTCGCCGACCGGATCGAAGAAGCCGATGCCAAGAAGGGCTTCATCCTCGACGGCTTCCCGCGCACCCTGGCCCAGGCCGAAGCGCTCGACACGATGCTCGCCGGCAAGGGGCTGAAGCTCGACAAGGTGCTGGAGCTCAGGGTCGACCAGAGCAAGCTCGTCGACCGGATCGTGCGCCGGGCGGAGGAAGCCAAGGCCGCCGGCCAGCCGGTCCGCAAGGATGATGACCCGGAGGTCTTCAAGACCCGGCTCGAGGCCTATAACCGCGATACCGCGATCGTCGCGCCCTATTACGAGAGGCGCGGCCAGCTTACGCCGATCGACGGCATGCAGCCGATCGACGACGTCTCCTCGGCGATCGAGAAGGCGCTGGCGGGCTGATCACCAGCCCGATTGGAAATTCAGAGGCCGCGCGGTTCTCGCCGCGCGGTTTTTTCTTGGCGAAGGAGCCGAGCCCATGGCCGATGGCGATGACGACTATGTGTACGACGAGGCGACCGGCGAGTGGCGCCCGGCCTCGGAACTGGCAGCCGCGGCGGCGCAGAAGCTCGAGGTCCGCGACGCCTCCGGCAACATCCTGGCCGATGGAGACGCGGTGACGCTGATCAAGGACCTCAAGGTCAAGGGCGCCGGCCAGACCCTGAAGCAGGGCACGGTGATCCGCTCGATCCGGCTGACCGACAATCCCGAGGAGATCGACTGCCGCCACGAGAGCATCAAGGGGCTGGTGCTGCGCACGGAGTTCGTACGCAAGCGGTGAGGGGGCAGAGCTCAGGGCAGCCAGTTCTCGACCTTGAGCCCGTCGACGCGGGCGAATTCGTCAGTGTTCGCCGTGACCATGACGCACCCGAGCGCCAGAGCCTGCGCGGCAATGAGCATGTCGTTGCCGCCGATCGGCTGGCCCCTTGCTTCGAGGGCTGTGCGCAGATCGGCATAGGCACGCGAGGCGGCCTCGTCGAACGGAATCGTCGCGATCTCAAAAAGCAGAGCTTCGACGGTTGCCGACAGGCGCGCCGAGCCGGCTTTCCTGCAGCCATAGCGCAATTCGGCTGCGACGATCACGCTCGTCAGGATTTGGTGGTCGCCGATCTCCGCGATGCGTTTCGCAGCACGGCCCTGCGGCTGGCGCACCAGATCGGAGATGATGTTGGTGTCGAGCAGATAGCGCGTCAAAGGTCGCGTTCCGGCGCCGGCGAGGGATCGACGATCTCCGGGAAGGCCTCGTCGAGCGGTTCCAGGCTGGCGAGGAGGGCGGACAGACCCCGTTTCGTTAAAGGCTCGATGACGAGACGGTCGCCATCGCGGCGCATCAGGGCTTCATCCCCGGGAAGCTCGAACTCGACAGGGATGCGAACAGCCTGATTGCGACCATTGCGAAACAGCCTGACATGTCGAATCTCGTTCATTCGCGTCACTCCGGCTGTTGGCATATGTCGGAGCATATGCCTCGACGATATCGATCGCAAGGCTTGGGCCCGGGGGCTGGCTCAGCCCCATGTGCCGTGCGCATTTGCGCCAGCGCAGGCGCGGTTTCGCGCGCCGCGGTTGCAATTGACACATCTTCTCCCGCCGACTGAACTCCGCTGAGGCCGGTAGCGGCCAAGACATGGCGGCGGCAGCCTTAGGCCGGTGGCATCAGCCATCGCCGGCTGGCCGACCGACCGGCAAACGGGAGGACAGCATGAAACGGGTTGCTTGCCTTGTGGCGGCTGCGCTGCTGGCGACTGCGGCGACCGCGCGGGCGCAGGACGCGGTCAAGATCGGCATCCTCAACGACCAATCGGGCAATTATGCCGAGTTCGGCGGTCTCGGCTCGGTCGAGGCGGCCAAGCTCGCGATCGAGGATTTCGGCGGCTCGGTGCTGGGCAAGCCGATCGAGATCGTCTCGGGCGACCACCAGAACAAGCCGGACGTCGCCGCCGGCCTGGCGCGGCGCTGGTACGATGTCGACGGCGTCACCGCGATCGCCGACCTGACGAATTCGGCGGTGGCGCTCGCAGTCGCCGGCATCGCCAAGGAGAAGCAGAAGGTCACGCTCTACAACGGGCCGGCGACGACGCGGCTCTTCAACGAGGACTGCAGCGCCACCGGCTTCATGTGGACCTTCGACACGGCGACCTCGGCCAAGGGCACGGCGCTGTCGATCCTGCGCGAAGGTGGCGACAGCTGGTACATCATCGCCGCCGACTATGCCTTCGGCCACCAGCTCACCGCCGATATCGAGGCGATCGTCGCGGCCAACAAGGGCAAGACGCTGGGCACGGTGCGTGCGCCGCTCTCGACGCCGGACTTCTCGTCCTTCCTGCTGCAGGCGCAGGCCTCCAAGGCCAAGATTGTCGCCTTCGCCAATGCCGGAACCGACACGATCAACTCGATCAAGCAGGCCGGCGAATTCGGCCTGGTCGACGGCGGCCAGAAGCTCGCCGCCATGGTCGTGGTGCTGAGCGACGTGCACGGGCTCGGCCTCGACAAGGCGAAGGGGCTGATCACCACGACCGCCTACTATCACGACGCCGACAAGCCGAGCCGCGCCTTTGCCGATCGCTATTTGGCGCGGACCAAGAAGATGCCGGGCATGATCCAGGCCAGCGTCTATTCCTCGGTGCTGCACTATCTCAAGGCGGTGAAGGCGGCCGGCACGGCAACGGGACCGGCGGTCGCGGCCAAGATGAAGGAGCTGCCGGTCGACGACTTCTACGCGCCCGGCGCCAAGGTTCGCGAGGACGGCCGGCTGCTGAACGACATGCTGCTGGTCGAGGCGAAGGCTCCGTCAGATTCGAAGGCGCCGTGGGACTATTTCAAGGTGGTCCGCAAGATCCCGGCGGCGGAGATCATTGCGCCTCTGTCGGAGAGCAAGTGCCCGCTGGTGAAGAAGTAAGGGCAGCAAGGGCGGGCGCGCCTGGGTTGACAGGACGCGCCCAACCGACTAACAGCCGGCCATCCGGTTTCAGATGAGCGATGCCGATGCCTTCGCAAGAAGGGTCGACGTCGCTTTCTCGCATGGATCGGGTTCAACGCTCCGCAAGGGCCGGCCTCCACCGGACGCGGAGTTCTTGTCATTGTCGCGACGCCCGGCGTTGCGACCGCATGGAGAGGTGAAGAACATGGCTCGTATCGCGGGCGTCAACATTCCGACCGGCAAGCGCGTCGTCATCGGTCTGCAGTACATTCACGGCATCGGCGCCCACAAGGCCCAGGAGATCTGCGAGAAGGTCGGCATCGCCGCCGAGCGCCGGGTCAACCAGCTGACCGACGCCGAGGTGCTCCAGATCCGCGAGACGATCGACCGCGACTATCTCGTCGAGGGCGATCTGCGTCGCGAAGTCTCGATGAACATCAAGCGCCTGATGGACCTCGGCTGCTATCGCGGCCTGCGCCATCGCCGCTCGCTGCCGGTGCGCGGCCAGCGCACCCACACCAACGCCCGCACCCGCAAGGGCAAGGCGAAGCCGATCGCCGGCAAGAAGAAGTGAGCTTCGGCGGGCCGGACAACCGGCCCGCTGCATTATTTTGCGTCGCCTGATCCGCTCGCGGGCAGGCGATATCCCCAGCGCCTGGCATCACGGGCGCGCCTGAAGGATGGAAGAAAGAGACTATGGCCAAGGAAGCCCAACGCGTCCGTCGTCGCGAACGCAAGAACATCGTTTCCGGCGTCGCGCATGTGAACGCCTCGTTCAACAACACCATGATCACCATCACCGACGCGCAGGGCAACACGATCTCGTGGTCGTCCGCCGGCACGATGGGGTTCAAGGGTTCGCGCAAGTCGACCCCCTATGCCGCCCAGGTTGCGGCTGAGGACGCTGCCCGCAAGGCTGCCGAGCACGGCATGCGCACCCTCGAGGTCGAGGTCACCGGTCCCGGTTCGGGCCGCGAGTCGGCGCTGCGCGCGCTGCAGGCCGCCGGCTTCACCGTCACCTCGATCCGCGACGTGACGCCGATCCCGCACAATGGCTGCCGGCCGCGCAAGCGCCGCCGCGTCTAAAGCCAGCGCCGGATCGAAGCGGCGCCCGCAGGGGCGGGCGCCGGTACGGGGCGGCCCGCCGCCGCCATTATTGAAGCACCAGGAGTGCGGTCGTGATCAGCAAGAACTGGCAGGATCTGTCCAAGCCGAACAAGCTCGAAGTCAAGGTCGGAGACGACCCGAAGCGTCAGGCCACCGTGATCGCGCGTCCGCTCGAGCGCGGCTTCGGCATGACGCTCGGCAATGCGCTGCGCCGCGTGCTGCTCTCCTCGCTCCAGGGCGCTGCCGTCACCGCCGTCCAGATCGACGGCGTGCTGCATGAGTTCTCGTCGATCCCGGGCGTGCGCGAGGACGTCACCGACATCGTCCTGAACATCAAGGCGATCGCCATCAAGATGCAGGGCGAGGGTCCCAAGCGCATGACCCTGCGCAAGACCGGCCCGGGCGCCGTCACCGCCGGCGACATCAACACCATCGGCGACGTCTCGATCCTCAACCCCGAGCTCGTGCTCTGCACGCTCGACGACGGGGCCGAGATCCGCATGGAGTTCACGGTCAACACCGGCAAGGGCTACGTCCCGTCCGAGCAGAACCGTCCCGAGGACGCGCCGATCGGCCTGATCCCGGTCGACAGCCTCTACTCGCCGGTCAAGAAGGTCTCCTACCGCGTCGAGAACACCCGCGAGGGCCAGAACCTCGACCGCGACATGCTGACCATGCAGATCGAGACCAACGGCTCGGTTTCGCCCGAGGACGCGCTGGCGCTCGCCGCCCGCATCCTGCAGGACCAACTCGCCGTCTTCATCACCTTCGAAGAGCCGCGCAAGGAAGAGGCCGTCTCGACCGCGCCGCAGCTGCCGTTCAACCCGGCCCTGCTCAAGAAGGTCGACGAGCTCGAACTGTCGGTCCGTTCGGCGAACTGCCTGAAGAACGACAACATCGTCTATATCGGCGACCTCATCCAGAAGTCGGAGGGCGAGATGCTGCGCACCCCGAACTTCGGCCGCAAGTCGCTGAACGAGATCAAGGAAGTGCTCGCCACCATGGGCCTCCACCTCGGCATGGACGTGCAGGGCTGGCCGCCGGAGAACATCGAAGAGCTGGCGAAGCGCTTCGAAGAGCACTACTGAGGCAAGACGGCGCAGGCATCCGCCTGCGCCTTTCGGCCCGGCGTGAGATGCGCCGGAGCATAAAGGACGGCCGTTCCGTGGCACGGCGGCCGTAAGCAACGAAGGAGCCAATCATGCGTCACGGTTTCCGCGGTCGTCGTTTCAACCGCACGGCCGAGCATCGCCAGGCGATGTTCGCGAACATGGCCCAGGCCCTGATCAAGCACGAGCAGATCACCACCACGCTGCCGAAGGCGAAAGATCTGCGTCCGGTCGTCGAGAAGCTGGTCACGCTGGGCAAGCGCGGCGACCTGCACGCCCGCCGCCAGGCGATCGCGCAGATCAAGGACGTCGCTTTGGTCGGCAAGCTCTTCGCGGTTCTCGGCCCGCGCTACAAGGAGCGCAATGGCGGCTATCTGCGCATCATGAAGGCGGGCTTCCGCTTCGGCGACAACGCCCCGCTCGCCGTGATCGAGTTCCTCGATCGCGACGTCGACGCCA
>DASYHC010000050.1:0-22637 GCA_035998995.1 Allobosea sp. | reverse complement strand
GCGATCCTCAGGGATAGAGCCGGGTCTTCGTCCAGGCGTCGCCAGGCGCGTCGCGGTGGAAGACGATGCGGTCGTGCAGGCGGAAGGCGCCGTCGCGCCAGAATTCCATATAGACGGGGGCGATGCGGAAGCCGGTCCAGTGCGGCGGGCGCGGCACCTCGCCGACACCGAATTTCAGGGCATAGCTCGCCACGGCCTTTTCAAGTGCGAACCGGCTTTCCAGCGGCCGCGATTGCTGCGAGGCCCAGGCGCCGATCCTGCTGTCGCGCGGGCGCGACTGGAAATAGGCATCGGCCTCGGCGTCGCTGACACGGCTGACCGGGCCGCGGATGCGGACCTGCCGGCGCAGGCTCTTCCAATGGAACAGCGCGGCTGCCTTGGGCTGGCCGGCGAGCTCCTCGCCCTTCTGGCTCTGGGTGTTGGTGTAGAAGACGAAGCCGTCGGGGCTGCGGCCGTTGAGCAGGACCATGCGGACATTGGGCAGGCCGTCGGCGTCGACGGTCGAGAGCGCCATGCCGTTGGGGTCGTTCGGCTCGGAGGCCTTGGCCTCCTCCAGCCAGCTTTCGAACAGGGCGAAGGGCTCGCTCGCTTCGGTGAAGTCACCGCTCATTAACGCATTCACGTGCTTAATCCTCGGTAGTTTCAGGAAGCGTCGGGCGAGCGCGATCCGTAATGCGATTTGAGTTGGCAGTCATATATAAGCCCCGCGGCCAGCGGAGCCAGAGGCCGCATGAGCGCAGTCCCCTTGCACGCGGGGCATCGCTCGCCGGCCTCGTCCTGCTGGCGCTGGGTTCGGCCGGCTGCTCGGTCTCCTTCCCGATCATGGGCTTGTCGACCAAGGCGGAGGATGAGGTCGCGATGACCACCGCCTCGGTGCTGCCGGCGCGCGCCGTCGAGGGCAAGAGTCCGCTCGTTGCGCTCGCGCCCGATCTCGGCACCGAGGACTGGCGCCGGGCTGAGGGCGCGCTGGCGCTGGCGCTCGACCCGCAGGGAAATGGCGCGCCGGTCTCCTGGGACAATGCCCAGAGCGGCATGAAGGGGACGTTCACCCCGGTTGGCGGGCCGTTCCTGAAATCGGACGAGATCTGCCGTGCCTTCCTGGCCTCGATGAGCCTGCAGACCGGTCCGGTGAAGCTGCAGGGCACAGCCTGCCGCCCATCCGGCGGCGAATGGGCTGTGAAGGACGCAAAACCCTGGAAAGGCGCGGCCTGAGGCTGTTGCAACTGCGCCACAGTCTTCCCATGTAGGAGGCGGTTCCGCTACGGCGGAATACGAAGCCTCCGAGGGTGTGTTTGAATGCGTGATCCGTATCAGGTTCTGGGCGTGGCGAAATCGGCTGACGAGGCCGAGATCAAGAAGGCTTATCGCCGCCGCGCCAAGGATCTGCACCCCGACCGCAATCAGGGAGACCCGAAGGCGCAGGAGAAATTCTCCGAGCTGAACACCGCCTATGAGGTCCTCGGCGACGCCGACAAGCGCAAGCAATTCGACCGCGGCGAGATCGATGCCGAGGGCAAGCCGCGCTTCTCCGGTTTCGAGGGCATGGGCGCGGGACGCCGCGGGGCGCAGCATGGCGGCTTCGAGTTCAATTTCGACGGCGGCGGCGCGCCTTTCGGCCGTGGCGGCGATCCCGGCTTCGACCCCGCCGACATCTTCGGCTCGCTCTTCGGCGAGGCCGCCAGGCGCGGCGGTGCCCGGGGCCGGCAGAGCGCGCCGCAGAAGCCGCCGGAGCAGAGCTTCACGCTGGAAATCGGCCTGGCCGAAGCGGTCAATGGCGGCACGCGCCGGGTGAAGCTGCCCGGCGGGCGCGAGGTCGAGGTGACGATCCCCGAGGGTGTCGCCGACGGCAAGGTCATGCGCCTGCGCGGCCTCGGCCAGACTCATCCGCTCACCGGCGAGGCCGGCGACGTGCTGATGACGATCAAGGTGAAACCCGATTCCCGCTTCACCATCGACGGCATCAATTTGCGCGCGCGCGTCGCGGTGCCGCTGGCGACGGCGGTGCTGGGCGGGCCGATCCATGTGCCGACGCTGGGGGGCGCCGTGGAGATGAACGTGCCGGCGATGACCGGCACGGCGCGCCAGTTCCGCCTGCGCGGCAAGGGGCTGCCGGGCGCGAAGAAGGGCGAGCATGGCGACCTCTTCGTCTCGATCGATATCGAGATGCCGGCCGAGGATGCCGAGCTGACCGCACTGATGAAGGCGCGCGCGGGCTGAGGCGCCTGAACAGGATTTCGGCACAGGACGCTTCCACCCTTCGACTGCCTCGGTTATGAGACCGTCCGGTTCTCTTTTGCCGGTTCGTCCAGTTCGAAGGTCTCAGATGCCCGAATCCAGCAGCGCCGCCCCGACCGCCAACCTCCTGCGGGGCAAGCGCGGTCTCGTCATGGGCGTCGCCAACAACCGCTCGATCGCCTGGGGCATCGCCAAGGCCGCCGCGGATGCCGGCGCCGAGCTCGCCTTCACCTATCAGGGCGATGCCTTGAAGAAGCGGGTCGAGCCGCTGGCGCAGCAGCTTGGCGGTCATGTCGTCGGCCATTGCGATGTCACCGACGGGGCGACGATCGACGCGGTCTTCGCCGAGATCGAGAAGCTCTGGGGCAAGCTCGACTTCGTCGTCCACTGCATCGCCTTCTCCGACAAGGACGAGCTGACCGGCCGCTATGTCGACACGACCGAGGCCAATTTCTCGAAGTCGCTGCTGATCTCCTGCTATTCCTTCACGGCGATCACCCAGCGCGCCGAGAAGCTGATGCCCGATGGCGGTTCGCTGCTGACGCTGACCTATTACGGCGCCGAGAAGTGGATGCCGCACTACAACGTCATGGGCGTCGCCAAGGCCGCGCTGGAATCGAGCGTGCAGTATCTCGCCGCCGATCTCGGCCCGCAGAAGATCCGCGTCAACGCGATCTCGGCCGGGCCGATCAAGACGCTGGCGGCCTCGGGCATCGGCGATTTCCGCTACATCCTGAAGTGGAACGAGTACAACTCGCCGCTGCGCCGCACCGTAACCATCGAGGAGGTCGGCGAGACCGCAGTCTTCCTGGTCTCCGACATGTCGCGCGGCATCACCGGCGAGATCATGCATGTCGACGCCGGCTACCATGTCGTTGGGATGAAGGTGCCGACCGCGCCGGACATCTCGCTCGACAAGGGCGAGTGAGGGCTTAGCCCGGCTGAGCTGCCAGCATCTTTTTCAGCCGCGTCGTGCCTTCGGCATCGCGGCTGACGTCGTCGCTTGCGATTGCCGCGAAGAGCGTGCCGACATCACGGCTTCCGACCTTGATCTCCGATGCAATCTCCGCCAGCGGCGCCAGCACGAAGGCGCGCTCGGCGATGCGTGGATGCGGGATTTGCAGGCCGGGCCGGTCGATCGTCTCGTCGCCATAGGTCAGGATGTCGATGTCGAGCGTGCGCGGGCCCCAGCGCTCGCGCCGCTCGCGACCGCTCTGGCGCTCGATATCGAGGCAGAGCGCAAGCAGATCCTCGGCCGAGAGCGTGGTTTCGATCAGAACCGCCATGTTGCGGAATTCCGGCTGGTCGAGCTTGCCCCAGGGGGCGGTGCGCCAGACCGAGGAGGTGGCCTTGAGCGCGACGGCGGCATGAGCGCGCAATCGCGTCAGCGCCGCGGCGAAGGCAGCGACGGGATCGCCGAGATTGCCGCCGAGACCAAGCGTCGCCGCAATGCTCACCGCGTGAAGTCCAGCTTGATGCCGACTGATTCCATCCGGCCTGGAATGGGTGGTGCCGGCTTGCGCAAGGTGACGGCGACACGGGTCACCGTCGGGTATTCCGCCAGGATCGCGACAGCAAGCGCCCGCGCCGCCGCCTCAAGCAGCTTGAAGCGCTTGGCCGAGAAGGTGCGCGTCACCAGGCCGACGACCTCGCCATAGTCGACGGTGTCGGCGATGTCGTCGCTGAGCGAGGAGGCCCGCAGGTCGCAGTCGAGCACGAGGTCCATCGAGAAGCGCTGGCCGAGCCGCCCCTCCTCGGCAAAATGGCCATGATAGGCGTAGAGGTCGAGCGCCTCGATGAAGATCTGTCCGGTCGCGCTCATTGTGCTGCTCCGATCGCCGCCCAGATTTTCAAGGCGTCGACATGCTCGTCGACGTCGTGGGCGCGGATGATGGCGGCGCCTTGGGTGACGCCGTAGAGATGCGCGGCGATGCTGGCGGCGACGCGCTGAGCCGGGACCGTCTTGCCGATGACGTGGCCGAGCACCGATTTGCGCGAGGCGCCGAGTAGGACCGGGCAGCCGAGCTCGCCGAGGCGGCGCAGCTGCTTCATCAGCAGCAGCGACTGCTCGGCGGTCTTGCCGAAGCGGCCGATGCCGGGATCGACGACGATCTGGCTGCGCGGCACGCCGGCTTCGATGGCGATCGCGATCGAGCGCTCGAGGAAGCGCAGGACCTCGTTGAGGATGTCGATCTCGGGATCGACCTCTTCGCGGTTGTGCATCAGGACGATGGGAGCGCCATGGCGCGCCGCGACGCCGGCGATGGCGGGGTCGCGCTGCGCCCCCCAGACGTCGTTGACGATCGAGGCGCCGGCTTTCAGCGCGGCCTCGGCGACCTCGGCCTTGTAGGTGTCGATCGAGATCGGGATGTCGCTCTGCGCGGCGATGCCGGTGATGACAGGCATGACCCGTGCGAGCTCGCTGGCCGCATCGAGGCGGGTATGGTCCGGCCGTGTCGACTCGCCGCCGACATCGACAATATCGGCGCCCTGCCGCGCCAGCGTCAGCCCATGCGCGACCGCCACGGCGGGATCGGCGAAGAGACCGCCATCGGAAAAGGAATCCGGGGTGACGTTGACCACGCCCATCAGCAGGGGCCTTCCGCCGAGGTCGAGCCTGCGGCCATCCGGCAATGTCAGCGTGGCGGTCATGCGGCGATCGAGTTGCTGCTGGAGGCTGCCTCTTACACAGGGCTGCCCGGCGCGGCCACCACAAAGCTCACGAGACGGCGAGGGTAAGCCCCTGCGGTGCTTTCGCCGCTTTGACGTAGGTGCTGCCAGCGTGCATGAGGCGGGCATGATGCCTCTGACGATTCCCGGTCGCCTCTTCCTCGTCCGCCATGGCGAAACCGATTGGAATCGCGAGGGGCGGTTGCAGGGCGGCAAGGACATCCCGCTCAACGCGCTCGGCCGTATGCAGGCGGAGGAGGCGGCGCGTCGGCTCAAGGCGCTGACCCCCGATTACGCGACCGTCGACTATCTCTGTTCGCCGATGGAGCGGGCGCGGGAGACGATGACGATCCTGCGCCGCGAGCTCGACCTGCCGCCCGAAGCGTTCCGTATCGACGAGCGCCTGCGCGAACTGACCTTCGGCGACTGGGAAGGCTTCACCTGGCGCGAGATTCGCAAGAGCGCGAATGCGAGCGAGCGTGAGCGCGCCCAAGCCCGCGAGCGCGACAAATGGGGCTTCGTGCCCCCCGGCGGCGAGAGCTACCGCATGCTGGCCGAGCGCATCCGGCCGGTGCTCGAAGGGCTCGCGCCGGACACGGTGATGGTCAGCCATGGCGGTGTGGCGCGGGCGGTGCTGGCGCTGATCGGCGCGGTCGGCACGGCCGATGCGGCTCGCGTCGAGATCTGGCAGGGCAAGATCCTCGTGGTCGAGAACGGCAAGGCGAACTGGATGTGACGGCCGGCGGCGGCCGGCGGGGAGGCACTTAACCGCACCTCACCTTCGCGCTTGCTGTTCAGCCCCGGTTCAGTCACATCTGCGCAGGAACGGCCGGCAGGCGAGCTTCCGCGCGGCTGCGGATGTCTGGTCGGAGATGAGGTCGACGCGTCGCCGCGGGGAGGCGGGCGTCCGGCGTGAGGTGCGGGCTCGGGGCGCACGGGTTCCGAGGCCTGCAGCGGGGCAGGATGAACGACATCACCACAGTTTCTGCCGACACTGCCGATTCCGGCGCGACGGCGCTCGCGATGCTGGCAGGCGAGAAGCGGCCAGAGCTGCTGCGCGACGAGGTGCTCGCCGAGATTTTCGCCGCGAGCGTAGCTGCACGTCCCGATCATCCGGCGATGATCTGCGGCGAGCAACGGCTGAGCTACGCGCAGGTCTGGGCGCAGGCGCAGGCGCAGGCGAGGGGCCTAGCGCTCGCGGGCGTCGGCCCGGGCGACATGGTCGGCCTGTGGATGCCGCGCGGCATCGAATTGCTGGTGGCGCAGATCGCGATCACGCTGTCGGGCGCCGCCTGGCTCCCTTTCGACGCCGAGGCGCCGGTCGAGCGCATCGCCATCTGCCTCAACGATGCCAGCGCCAAGGGGCTCGTGACGCAGACGGATTGGAAGGTGCGCGCCGCAGCCACCGAACGCACGGTCTGGTGCCCGCAGCAGCTCGCCGAGGCGAGCGACGGCAAGCCGATGCCGACAAGGCCCGCCGGGCTGACGCCCGACCATCCGGCCTATCTGATCTATACCTCGGGCTCGACCGGCACGCCCAAGGCGATCGTCATCAGCCAGCACAACATCTGCCATTTCCTGCGCTCGGGGAACGCGCTCTACGGCATGGGGCCGGAGGACATCGTTTTCCAAGGCGCCTCGGTCGCCTTCGACCTGTCGATGGAGGAGATCTGGACGCCTTATCTCGTCGGCGCGACCCTGTTCGTCGCGACGCCGCAGATGATGGGCGACGCCGAGAAGCTGCCGGCGCTCCTGAGCGAGGCCGGCGTCACCGTGATCGACACGGTGCCGACCCTGCTCGGCATCCTGCCGGCCGACGTGCCCTCGCTGACGCTGATCCTGCTCGGCGGCGAGGCGCTGCCGCCTTCGATCGTGCAGAAATGGTCGAAGCCGGGCCGGCGCATCTTCAACACCTACGGGCCGACGGAAGCGACGGTGGTGGCGACCGCCGCCCCGGTCGAGCCGGGCGAGACGGTGACGATCGGCAAGCCGATCCCGAACTACACCGCCTATATCGTCGACGATGAGATGAAGCTGACCGGTGTCGGCCAGCAGGGCGAATTGCTGATCGGCGGTCCCGGCGTCGCCAAGGGCTATCACTTAAGGCCGGAGCTGACGGCCGAGAAGTTCATCGCCAACCCGTTCGGCGGAAGTGGCAGCGATCCAATCCTCTACCGCTCGGGCGATGCCGTCAGCCTCGACGAGAACGGCAACATCGTCTTCCACGGACGCATCGACGATCAGGTCAAGATCCGCGGCTTCCGCGTCGAGCTCGGCGAGATCGAGACGGCGCTCTCGGACGAGGCCGGCATCTCCCAGGCAGCCGTCGTGCTGCGCAGTGATGACGGGATCGAGCGGCTCGTCGCCTTCCTGGTCGGCGAGCCCGGGGTGCAGATCGAGGGCAAGGTGCTGCGCGCTTCGTTGCGCGAGAAGCTGCCGCCCTACATGATCCCCGCGCATTTCGAGCCGATCGGCTCGCTGCCGCGCATGGTCTCCGGCAAGGTCGACCGCAAGATGCTGAAGGCCGCGCCATTGACGGCGCCGGCCGCGAGCGGCGAGCAGGAGCCGCCGCGCAACGAGACCGAGGCCGCGCTGCTCGACGCGGCCAAGCGCGTGCTCGGCGCGCAGGCGCTGCCGCTCGATGCCGATTTCTTCGTCGATCTCGGCGGCCATTCGCTGCTGGCCGCACGCTTCATCTCGATCGTGCGCGAGACGCCGGCCTATGCCGGCATCACCCTGCAGGACGTCTATGGCGCGCGCACCTTGCGGGCGATGGCGGCGCTGCTGGATTCGCGCGGCATCCAGGCCGAGCAGGACCTCTCCTTCACGCCGCCACCGCTCCGGCGCCGCTTCCTCTGCGGACTGGCGCAGGCGGTCGCGCTGCCGATCATCATCAGCCTGTCGACGGCGCAATGGCTCGGCATCTTCGTCAGCTACATGCTGCTCTCGGGCGAAGAATTGTCGGCGATGGCGCAGGTCTTCGCCTTGCTCGGCATCTATGTCGCGATCACCATCAGCACCGGCCTGATCTCCATCGGCCTGAAATGGCTGGTGCTCGGCCGGACGAAGCCCGGCACCTACCCGCTCTGGGGCGTCTATTATTTCCGCTGGTGGTTCGCCTCGCGCGTCGCCGGGCTCGTGCACATCAAATGGCTGCAGGGCACGCCGGTGATGCGCTTCTACTGGCGCCTGCTCGGCGCCAAGGTCGGGAGCGACGTCATCATCTCCGACTACGAGGCCGGCGCGGTCGACCTGATCGAGCTCGGCGACGGCACGACGCTGGGATCGAAGACCACCTTCGCCAATGCCGAGGCGATCGGCTCTGATTTCATCATCGGTCGTATCAAGATCGGCAAGGATGTCTATGCGGGGTCCTCGGTGGTGTTCGGCCATAACTGTCATGTCGGCGACCATGCCGAGATCGGCGACCTGACCGCGATCGCGCCAGGCGCGACCATCGGCACGGCCGAGATCTGGGACGGCTCGCCCGCCCGCAAGACCGGCATGGTCGATGTCGAGGCCCTGCCGCCTCAGGCGGAAGCGAGCGCCGGGCGGCGGGCGGCGATGACGCTGTTCTACGTGGTGATGCTGATCGCGCTGCCGCCGATCAGCCTCCTGCCGATCTTCCCGGCATTCTGGTTGTTCGACAGGATCGACAACTGGGTCGCGACCTGGTCCGACGTCAGCTATCTCTGGTATCTGCCGATCCTGACCTGGCCGACGGCGATCGGGCTCATCACCGTCACGGTCTTCCTGATTTGCGCGCTGCGCTGGGCGATCCTGCCGCGCGTCTCCTCCGGCACCTATTCGATCCATTCCGGCTTCTACGCCCGCAAATGGACGGTGGCGCTGGCGACCGAGGTGACGCTGGAGACGCTGTCCTCGCTGTTCGCGACGATCTATATGCGCTTCTGGTACCGGATGATGGGTGCGCGCATCGGCTCCGGGGCAGAGATTTCGACCAATCTCTCCGGCCGCTACGACATCACCGGGATCGGCGCCGGCAACTTCATCGCCGATGAGGTGATCTTCGGCGACGAGGACATGCGGCGTGGCTACATGCGCCTCGACATGACCCGTACCGGCGAGCAGGTCTTCGTCGGCAACGACGCGGTGGTGCCGCCCGGCGCCGTCATTCCCGACAAGGTGCTGATCGGCATCAAGTCGAAGCCGCCGGCCAACGATATGATGTCGCCCGGCGACACCTGGTTCGGATCGCCGCCGATCAAGCTGCCGACGCGGCAGAAGGTCGATCTCGGCGCCGACTGGACCTACAAGCCTTCGACGGGCAAGAAGCTGGCGCGTGCCGGTTTCGAGGCGCTGCACACCTCTTTCCCGGCGATGCTGTTCATCACCTTCGGCACGCTCGCGGTCGACCTCGTGCTGCAGCAGAAGATCTTCGACCGCGACTGGGCCGGCCTGGCGCTCGCCTTCATGGGCTGCGCCGTGCTGATCGCCATCACCCAGGCGCTGATCTGCGCCTTGATGAAATGGCTGCTGATGGGCGTCTACAAGCCCGTGATGAAGCCGATGTGGTCGTTCTGGGCGATGCGGACCGAGGCGGTTTCCGTGCTCTATTGGGGCCTGGGCGGCAAGGTGCTGTTCGATTATCTGCGCGGCACGCCGTTCCTGCCCTGGTTCCTGCGCCTGTTCGGCGCGCAGTACGGGCAGGGCGTCTGGCTGGATTCCACCGATATCACCGAGTTCGACTGCATCAAGGTCGGCGATTTCTGCACGGTCAACGCCCATTCGGCGCTGCAGACCCATCTCTACGAGGACCGGGTGATGAAGGTCGGTCGGGTCACGCTCGGCAAGGGCGTCTGTGTCGGCGCCGGGGCGACCGTGCTCTACGACACCCATGTCGGCGACTACGCCCAGATCGGCCTGCTCACCGTGATCATGAAGGGCGAGAACCTGCCGGCCAACACGCGCTGGGAAGGCGCGCCGGCCGTGCCGGCGGCGCCGATGGCCGGGCACTGAGGCGGCCGGCTGTTACGGCAACGAGGGCACGAACTCGGTCAATACGCCGAGCCCGGCGCCGGCTTCGGCCTGGAGCCTGTCGCGGGTGCAAAGCTTGAGGGTAGAACTGGCGGCGATTGCGAGATGAAGCGCATCACCCGCTCGCAACCCAACGAAGCTGCGGTTGCAGAAGGCGGCGGCTTGACGAAAATGCTCTCTCGCCACGGGAAGGCATTCGAACTCGCTGGTCATCAGATCGGCCAGCATTGCGAGCGCGCGCTCCTGCGCCTCGGCATGGAGCCGGTTCGACCGCAGTTTGACGGACAATGCCGCGGAGAACTCGGCGACGACCCAGTCGCTGATCACGAAACGATGAGAGCTTTGTCGCTCGAGCCATTCGACGATGACTGCGGAGCTCGGTTCCGTGACCAGCGCGGTGACGACGAGCGAGGTGTCGAGGTAGAGTTTCAATAGCGCGCTTCGTCACGGATGCGGCGCATGAATTCACCGCCGTCCTCTTCCTGCATCGGCATCGTGGCCAGATGCGCGCGCAGCTTGGCGATATCGAGCGGCTTTGGGGGCTTCTCCGCCGCTATCAGTTGTGCGACGGGCTTGCCGTGGCGGGTGATCGAGATGCTCTCGCCGGCTTCCACGGCGTCAATCAGCGCACTCAGATGAGCCTTGGCCTCAGCAAGGGCGACAGATTTCATGATCTCGCTCCTGACCAAATAATTGGTCATAATTTAGGTAAGATGCTTCCGCTTGCCAAGTGGGACGCTGCCCGCGCCTATGGACTTCCACGTTTTGGCTTTCCCGCCTAAAAGCCTGCTACGTCACACATCAGGCTTCCATGTCGCACAACACTTTCGGCCATCTCTTCCGCGTCACCACCTTCGGCGAGAGCCATGGTCCTGCGATCGGCTGCGTCGTCGATGGCTGCCCGCCGCTGATCCCGCTGAGCGAGGCCGAGATCCAGCGCGACCTCGACAAGCGCCGGCCCGGCCAGTCGCGCTATACGACGCAGCGCCAGGAACCGGACCAGGTCCGCATCATCTCCGGCGTCTTCGCGCGGGAGAGCGATGGCGAGCAGGTCACCACCGGCACTTCGATCGGGCTGATGATCGACAATGTCGACCAGCGCTCGAAGGACTATTCCGAGATCAAGGACAAGTACCGGCCCGGCCATGCCGATTTCACCTATGACGTGAAATACGGCATCCGCGACTATCGCGGCGGTGGCCGCTCCTCCGCCCGCGAGACGGCGATGCGGGTCGCGGCCGGGGCGATCGCCCGCAAGGTCGTGCCGGGCATGGTCGTGCGCGGCGCTCTCGTCCAGATGGGGCCGCACAAGATCGACCGCGGCAACTGGGACTGGGACGAGGTCGGCAACAACCCGTTCTTCTGCCCGGATGCGAAGGCGGCCGAGCGCTTCGCCGATTATCTCGACGGCATCCGCAAGTCCGGTTCCTCGATCGGGGCGGTGCTGGAGATCGTCGCCGAGGGCGTGCCGGCGGGTCTGGGCGCGCCGATCTACGGCAAGGTGGACGCCGAACTCGCCGCGGCGCTGATGAGCATCAACGCGGTCAAGGGCGTCGAGATCGGCGATGGTTTCGGCGCGGCAGAGCTCTCTGGCGAGGAGAATGCCGACGAGATGCGCGCCGGCAATGACGGCAAGCCGCTGTTCCTGTCGAACCATGCCGGCGGCGTCCTCGGCGGCATCTCGACCGGCCAGCCGATCGTCGCGCGCTTCGCGGTCAAGCCGACCTCCTCGATCCTGTCGCCGCGGGCGACGGTGAATCGCACTGGCGGGGAGACCGAGATGTTCACCAAGGGCCGGCACGACCCCTGCGTCGGCATTCGTGCCGTGCCGGTCGGCGAGGCCATGGTCGCTTGCGTGCTTGCAGATCAGTTCTTGCGTCACCGCGCTCAGGTCGGCGTGATCGAGCCGCGCTGGCCATTCGAGGGGTGACCAAAGGCGTCATTCTCGGGCTTGTCCCGAGAATCTCGTGACCAGCTAGCTGGCTTCCGAGATGGTCGGGTCAAGCCCGACCATGGCGAAGCGGCTATGATTTCAGTGTCGCTGAAAAATTATCCGACATTCATTGATAATGAAGCGAAGGCGCACTAGCTTCATCTCATGAAGCTCGACGTCTGGCTCCAGCAAACCAAAACCGCGCGCAGCGCCTTTGCGCGACAGGTCGGCCTGTCCCCGGCCAGCGTCACCGCGCTCTGCAACGATCCCACTGCCTGGATCTCGCGCGAGAGCGCCGAGCGCATCGCCGCCGCGACCGGCGGCGCCGTCACCCCCAACGATTTTCTGGGCCTGCAGGGCCCGCGCGAGGCTGCCATGACCGCAAGCAATGTCGCCGAGACCGTCGAAGCCTTCGCGCGTGGCGAGATCGTCATCGTCACCGATGACGACGATCGCGAGAACGAGGGCGATCTCATCGTCGCCGCCTCGCTCTGCACGCCGGAGAAGATGGCCTTCATCATTCGCAACACCTGCGGCATCGTCTGCGCGCCGCTGACGTCGGGCGAGGCGCGCCGCCTGCGGCTCGACCCGATGGTCTCGTCGAATGACGCCCCGCTCGGCACCGCCTTCACCATCACCGTTGACGTCAAGCACGGGCTGACTACCGGCATCTCGGCTGAGCAGCGCACCAACACGGTCAGGGCGCTAGCCAACGGCAATATGGGCGCCGCCGATTTCGTCCGGCCGGGCCATGTCTTTCCGCTGATCGCCAAGGACGGTGGCGTGCTGATGCGCTCGGGCCATACCGAGGCTGCGGTCGACCTCTGCAAGCTCGCCGATCTGCCGCCGGTCGGCGTGATCTGCGAACTCGCCAATGATGACGGCACGGTGATGAAGGGCGCGCAGATCACCGCCTTCGCCCAGAAGCACAACCTCAAGCAGATCACCGTCGCCGACCTGATCGCCTATCGCCAGGCGCGCGAGAAGCTGGTCGAGCGCGTGCATTCCTTCCCGGTCAAGACCGAGTTCGGCGAGATGACCGGCCATGTCTATGTGACGCCTTTCGACGACACCCAGCATTTCGCCTTTGTCATGGGCAAGCTCGGCGATGGCGAGAAGGTGCCGGCTCGTCTGCACCGCGCCAATGTCGTCGCCGACGTGCTCGGCGGCGCCTCCTCGATCCAGTGCGTGCTGCGCCGCTTCCAGCAGGAGGGCAAGGGCGTGCTGGTCTATCTGCGCGACGGCTCGGCCGGCGTGCCGATCAAGAGCGTCGAGGGCGAGGAAGGCTCGGACGCGCTGCGTTCGCAACAATGGCGCGAGGTCGGCCTCGGCGCCCAGATCCTGCGCGATCTCGGCGTCGCCTCGATCGTCAACCTGGCGTCCTCGACCCGCGCCTTCGTCGGCCTTTCCGGCTTCGGCATCGAGATCGCCGAGACCGCGCCGCTGGAGTGAGGACGGCGGTCAGCCGCGCATCAGCGCGGTGACATGGGCGGCGGTCGATTTCGACAGGCCTTCGAGGTCGTAGCCGCCTTCCAGGATCGAGACGAGCCGCCCGCCGGCATGGCGATCGGCGATCTCCATCAGCTTTTGCGTCGCCCAGGCGAAATCCGCTTCCTTCAGGTTGATGTTGGCGAGCGGGTCGCGCCAATGCGCGTCGAAGCCGGCCGAGATGATCACCAGGTCCGGCGCGAAGGCCGCGAGCCGCGGCAGGATCGCGCTCTCGAAGGCGTCGCGGAAGACATCGGTGCCGTCGCCGGCCCGAAGCGGGGCATTGACGATCGTGCCGTGCTGGCCGCGCTCGGAGGATGCGCCGGTGCCGGGGTAGAGCGGCATTTCATGGGTCGAAGCGTAGAGCACGCTGGCGTCGCGCCAGAAGATCTCCTGCGTACCGTTGCCGTGATGGACATCCCAGTCGACGATGACGACGCGCTCGGCGCCGTGAGCCTTCTGCGCATGGCGCGCGGCGATGGCGGCACTGTTGAAGAAGCAGAAGCCCATCGCCTTGTCGCTCTCGGCATGGTGGCCGGGCGGGCGCATGGCGCTGAAGGCGTTGGTCGCGCGCCGGGTCATAACCTCGTCGACGGCGTGGACGGCGGCGCCGACGCCGTGCAGGGCAGCGGCGAGCGTGCCCGGCGACATGATGGTATCGGCATCGACCTGGACCAACCCCTCCTGCGGCGACGCCTCGACGATCGCCCGCGCATAGGCGGCCGGATGGCAGAGCTCGACCTGGGCGAGCGTGCCCTCCGGCGCCTCGACGCGTTGCAGCAGCGCGAATCGCTCGTCCGCCAAGGCCTCTTCGACTGCGCGGATGCGGTCGGCGCGTTCGGGATGGCCCGGTGGCGTGGCGTGGCGAAGACTGGAAGGATGGCTGATCAGCAGCGTCGTCACGCGCAAGTCTCCGATAGTCGCGAAGCTGGCCGAAGGAGGTAGCCCGCAAGCGTGACCATATTGTCACTGCAATGCAGCAAGACGCCAGAGCAAGGCGGGAACTTCATTGCCTGCAAGACGATTGAGCCGTAAGACCGGGTTGTGTTCGACCCGGGCCGTGCCTTGTCGGGTCACCGTTTTTTAACGAAGCATTCATCATAACGAGCACTGTTTCGGTGCCGGCGGTGGAAACCATGAAGCAGACTTTCGTTGCGGTGCTCGGCCTGTCGGTGCTTCTTGGCGCCTGTCAGTACAAGACGGTTCATGCGCCATCACTCTCGGCGCGCGATGCCGAATACATGGCGCTGGTGCCGAATTTCGAGACACAGATCACGCATCTGCCTTACGAGATCACAGATCCGACCGGCGAAGAGCCCGGCACGATCGTGGTCGATACCACCGAGAAGTACCTCTACTTCGTTCTGCCGAACAAGAAGGCGATCCGCTACGGCGTCGCCACCGGCGACGAGGCCTTCGGCTGGACCGGCACCGCGGTGATGCAGCGCAAGGCCGAGTGGCCGCGCTGGACGCCGCCGGCCGAGATGATCGCGCGCTGGCCGCATCTGGCGCCGCGCGCCGGCGGCATGGAGGGCGGGCCGGAGAACCCGCTCGGCGCCCGCGCGCTCTATCTCTACCAGAACGGCAAGGACACGCTTTATCGCATCCACGGCACCAATGAGCCGGAGACGATTGGCCGCTCGGCCTCGTCCGGCTGCATCCGGATGCGCAATATCGATGCGATCGACCTCTACAACCGCGCCCAGGTCGGCGGGAAGGTCATCGTTCGTTGATCGGGCGACGCTGCGGCGTCGCCTTCACCCCAGCTCGATGAAAACGATCTCTGGTGGCGCGCCCAGCCGGATCGGCAGCTTGCTGGTGCCGAGCCCGGCCGAGACGACGAGATCGCGGCCATTCTCCCGGACATGGCCATAGGCATAGCGATTGCCGTAGCGCGATGGCACGATCGGCGACCAGCCGAACAGCCTGACCTGGCCGCCATGGGTATGGCCCGAAAGCGTCAGTGCAACGCGGGCGGGCACCCTGGCGAAGATGTCAGGCTCGTGCGCCAGTAGGATCACCGGCGCATCGTCGCCGATCATCGCGAGCGTGGCCGGCAAATCGTCGAGGCCGTAGCGCAGGCCGCGCGGGCGACGGCGCAGGACGAAGGCTTCCTGGTCGCCGAGCCCCGCGATCCAGAGCGGCCCGGCACCGGTTTCGAGCCTGACCGCCCGGTTTTCCAGGACGGGAATGCCTGCATCCTCGAGCGCGATTGTGGACTGGGTCGGCCCCTTGAGTTCGCGCTGAGCGCGCTCATCCTGCCACCAGTCGTGATTGCCGAGCACGGCGAAGCGGCCGGACGGCGCCGCCAGGCGGGCGAGTTCGGCGGCCCATTCCGCCGGGGCGGGGTCGTCGGCGCGACGAGCGCGGCTGGCGACGAAATCGCCGACCAGCAAGGTCAGGTCCGGCTTCAGCGCATTGGTCTGTTCGACGATCTCGCGGACACGTGCGACCGGCATATGCGGGCCGCCGACATGCAGGTCCGAGATCATGGCGAGCCGCAGCCGCTGCCCTTGGGGCCAGTTCGCCGGTTGCAGCCTGTAGCGGGTCACGCCCTGATGCGTCGGCTCCCAGGCATAGGCGTAGCCGCCGAGCCCGACGCTGGACAAAAAAAGACCGGCGAGAGTCTGAAGAACTCTGCGCCGGTCAAGCATTTTGGGTCTCAGTCGGAGGTCGTGGTATCAATCTTCGAAACCGTTGCGCAGGAGCGCCGGAACGTCCCTGTGCTGCGAGGTCAACGCGGCCGGGCCCCAGCGGGTTCCCGCGACAATGGCAGGAATCGCGATCGGGCGGAAGCGCGATGCATAGGCCTCACGTGCGCTGGCATCATGGAAGCTGGCGGAACGGTGCGCGGGGTGGCGCGGCTTATGCGTAGACATGATCCTCGGTTTCCGGTTGTGGGCGCCGGCGGTTCCTGGGCCGCCAGCACCGCCAATGTCGCTGCCGATCGGGTCCGGCTGGCGGCGGCATTTTGAATTTGTCGTGACGTTTTCATTGTCACACCGAGGCTTTGGTCAGCTTTGGCACAGTTTCGCTGGGGTGGCTGAAATCAGCGCTGGCCACTTTTCCGTCATGGTCGGGCTTGTCCCGACCATCCACGTCTTCCTCAATTGCATGCGGTGCCCAAGACGTGGATGCTCGCCACAAGGGCGAGCATGACGTCGTGGTTCCTGCGCTCGCCTTCACCCCGCCATCAGGCCTTCCGCCTTGACACAGTCGAGCGTCTTGGCGAGCGCGCGCTCGTAGCGGTCGAAGAGCTCGTTGATCTCGGCCTCGCTGATCACCAGCGGCGGGCAGAAGGCGACGCGGTCGCCGCCCAGCGCGCGCAGGATCAGGCCCTCTTCCTGGGCGAAGTTGGTCGACTTCAGGGCGACGCCCTTCTTGGCCTCGAACTGGGCCTTGCTCGCCTTGTCCTTGACGAACTCGATGCCGCCGATCAGGCCGACGCCGCGGGCTTCGCCGATCAGCGGGTGCTCGGCGAGCTTGGTCAGGCGCTGCAGGAACTTCGGCGCGACCTTCCGGACATGCTCGATGATCCGGTCGCGCTGGTAGATCTCCAGCGTCTTGACAGCGACGGCGCAGCCGACCGGGTGGCCGGCATAGGTGTTGCCGTGGCCGAAGGTACCGATCTTCTTGCTCTGGTCGACGAGCACCTCATAGACCGGCTCGTTGATCAGCACGGCGGAGAGTGGGAAATAGGCCGAGGTCAGCGCCTTGGCGCAGGAGAGTGTGTCGGCCTTCATCTTGTAGGTGGTGGTGCCGAACATCTCGCCGGTGCGGCCGAAGCCGGTGATGACCTCGTCGGAGATGAACAGGACATCGTATTTCGCCAGCACGGCGTTGATCGCCTCGAAATAGCCCTCGGGCGGGGTGACCGCGCCGCCGGCGCCCATCACCGGCTCGGCGATGAAGGCGGCGACCGTGTCCGGCCCCTCGCGCTGGATCATCTCGTCGAGCTCGGCGGCGAGGCGCGCCGAGAAGTCGAGCTCGCTCTCGCCTGCTTGCGCGAAGCGGTAGTGATGCGGGCAGGAGGTGTGCAGGACGTTCGGGATCGGCAGGTCGAAATCGGTGTGGTTGGCCGGCAGGCCGGTCAGCGAGGCCGAGGCGACGGTGACGCCGTGATAGGCCTTGAGCCGCGAGATGATCTTCTTCTTCTTCGGGCGGCCGAGCGCATTGTTCATGTACCAGACCAGCTTGACCTGGGTGTCGTTGGCGTCCGAGCCGGAGGCGCCGTAGAACACCTTGGAGATCGGCACCGGGGCGATCTCCTTCAGCTTCTCGGCCAATTCGATCGCCGGATCATGGCTGCGGCCGGAGAAGAGATGGGTGAAGGGCAGCTTCTTCAGCTGCTCATAGGCGGTCTCGGCCAGCTCCTGGTTGGAATAGCCTAGCGAGGTGCACCAGAGGCCGGCCATGCCCTCGATATAGTCCTTGCCGGCGGTGTCGTAGACGAACACGCCCTTGCCGCGCTCCAGCACCAGCGGGCCGACCTCGCGATGGGTGGCCAGGTTGGTATAGGGGTGGACGAGCGTCTCGATGTCACGGACGGCGAGGTTGGTCAGCATTTCCGGCTCCCGATGCTTATGCGTCGTTTATGCGAGCATAGACCGCGATCCGCGCAAGCGCTGAGCGATTTTCCTGCAGAGCGGGGCAGAGTCTGGCGCGGGGCAGGGCCTGCGCGTCGGAATCTTGAGGCGGCTTATTCTCCGCCTATCCGGTCATCCTGGGCAAGCTGCGAAGCGGTGACGATCGGGGATCCATTCCTGAACCGTTCCGGCATAGATCCTGGTTCTCCGCTGCGCTGAGCCCGGGATGACGCGAGTAGTTGAAAGCGAGGAACAAGAGAGCCTGCTTTCCTTCGAACCCTTCCAAACCGGCTTGCCAGCCGCCACCGCGATGCGCATGGTTCCGCGCGCTTTCGAGAGAGCCTGCATGATCGATCCCGCCCGTATGGTGAACCAGCCGGCTCCCGGCCGCGACTGCGGCAGCTGCACGTTGTGCTGCAAGGTTTACGATGTGCCGGCGGTGGAAAGCGTCGCCGGCAGCTGGTGCAAGCACTGCCTGCCGGGCCGGGGCTGCGGCATCCATGCGACGCGGCCGGACCATTGCCGCGCCTTCTTCTGCCTCTGGATGACCCAGACCTTCCTCGGCCCGGAATGGAAGCCGGACAAGGCGCGCTTCGTGCTGACCATGGACCCGGCGACGAACTGGCTGTTCGTCCAGCTCGATCCCGGCGCGCCGCAAGCCTGGCGCAAGGAGCCCTATCTCACCCAGCTGCGCCGCTGGGCCGCTGCTGGCAACCGCCCGGTCATCGTCTTCCTCAACAAGTCGGCGACCGCGGTCATGCCGGACCATGACGTGCCTCTCGGCATACTCGCCGCGGACGAGCGGCTGGTGCTGCGCGAGGAGCTGGCTGGTGGACGGCAGCGTGTCACGGTGGCGAAGGTCAAGGCCGCGGCGTGAGCGAGGCGAGCCGGGGCATGCTGCATCACCTCTCTCTCGGTGTCACGGATATCGAGCGCGCTGTCGCGTTCTACGATGCGGCACTTGCAGCGCTAGGCTATGTCAGGGTCTGGAGCGATCTTCGGCCCGGTGAGCCTAATCAGGCGGTTGGCTATGGCGTTCCAGGTGGTGGCGATGCGCTGGCGCTGAAGCATCGTCACGACGGGCCGCGGCCGCCCGGGCCGGGTTTCCATGTCGCCTTCGCCGCGCCCGGTCGCGCAGCCGTCGACGAATTCCATCGCGCTGCGCTTCAACATGGCGGACGCGACAATGGCGCGCCGGGGCTGCGGGCGCATTACGGGCCGCATTATTATGCCGCCTTCGTCATTGATCCCGATGGCCACGCCATCGAGGCCGTGTTCAACACGTCAATCTAGCGGCACTGGGACGGGGGAAGACCTTGAGCAAACGGGCGCGCGATTACGGCCTGGTCTGCGGCACGCTGCCGCCGGGCCCGCTCAACGCGATCACCGACGTCGCCGGCGTCGCTGTCGGCCACCTGACCCTGCGCGAGGACGACATCCTCACCGGCTTCACCGCGGTGCGGCCGCATCAGGGCGATCTCTTCCGCGAGAAGGTCAGAGCGGGCGTCGATGTCATCAACGGCTTCGGCAAGAGCGCCGGGCTGATGCAGCTCGCCGAGCTCGGCCAGATCGAGACGCCGATCCTGCTCGGCAACACCTTCTCTGTCTCGGTTGGTATCGAGGCGCTGGTGGGGCGGGCGCTCGCCAGCAATCCAGAGATCGGCCGCAGTACCGGCACTGTCAATTCGCTGGTGCTCGAATGCAATGACGGTTTCCTGTCCGACATCCGCGCCCGGCGTCTGACGGTAGAGGAGGCGGAAGCGGCGCTCGATGCGGCCAGCAGCGGGCTGGTGTTGGAGGGCGCGGTCGGCGCCGGCACCGGCATGAGCGCCTTCGGCTTCAAGAGCGGCATCGGCACCGCTTCGCGCCTGATCCAGCTCGACGGCCGCAGCTTTACTGTTGGCGTGCTGGTGCAGGCGAATTTCGGCAATGCCGGCGATCTCGTCCTGCCGGATGGGCGCCGTCCAGCGCCGCCTGTCGCGAGTGCAGTTCAACCGCCGGAGCGCGGCTCGGTCATCATCATCCTGGCGACCGACCTGCCTTTGGAGAGCCGGCAGCTGACCCGTATCGCCCGGCGCTGCGGCGCCGGCCTGGCGCGGCTCGGCGCTTTCTGGGGCAATGGCAGCGGCGATATCGCCATCGCCTTCTCGACCGCAGGCCGGATCGCGCATTTCGACGAGGCCGATCTCGTGCCGCTCACCGTGCTGAACGAGAACCGGATCGACCTGCCCTTCCGCGCCGCAGCCGAGGCAACGCAGGAGGCGGTGCTCAACGCCATGCTTGCCGCACCGGAGACGATCGGACGCGACGGCAATCGCCGGCCGTCGCTGGCGGATTGGCTGAAGGGCTAGACCGCAGCGATGGGCGGCACGCGATAGCCGCCGCCCAGCTTACCGAGCATCGCTCCGACCGCGATCGCTGTCCGGTCCTCGCCAAAGGGGGCGATGATCTGGACGCCGGTCGGCAAGCCAGCCTGCGAGAGAGCGACCGGCGCGCTCAGCGAGGGCAGGTCGGCGCCGGTGGCGAGGCTCGCCCAGCACAGGAAGTCGAGATAGGGGCGCTCCACGCCGTTGATGTCGAGCCGGCGGGCGTGGAAATCCGGCAGGTGGTCGTGCTTCTGGCTTGCGACCGGTGCGGGCGGGCAGAGCAGCACATCGTAGTTCTGGAAGAAGCGGGCCCATTGCCGCTTCAGCGCGAGGCGGCGCTGGTGGAGCTGCTGGTAGAGCCCGGGCGTCATCCGCGCGCCGCGCGCCTGCAGCGCCTGATGCGAGAGATCGCCCGGCGCGAACTTCGCCGCTTGCGACTGGATGCGGGCGCGGACCTTCGGCGGCAGGCCGTAGGCGACGACCGCGTGGTTCAAGAGCGCGTAGACCTCATAGGCCTCGGTGAAGCGGAAGCCGGGGCGGGCGGTCTCGTCGACGATCGCGCCGGCTTCGGCGAGGCGCCGTCCGGCTTCGCGCACCGCATCCGAGACCTCGCGGGTCACCGGCGCGAACGGCTCCTGCGCCCAGATCGCGACGCGCAGGCCCTTCGCTTCCGCCCTGCGCGGGGCGGGCAGGGCCGCTCCCACGACATTCGGATCGCGCGGGCCGATCAGCACCGGCAGGATCAGGTCGAGGTCCTCGGTCGCCCGGGCGATCGGGCCGGCGACGACGAGGTCGGCATTGCGCAAGGTGCGCCGCTCCGGTGGCGGCGGGATCAGCCCCCAGGTCGAGACGATGCCCCAGCTGGTCTTGAGGCCGAAAACGCCGCAGGCCTGCGCCGGCCAGCGGATCGAGGAGCCGAGATCGGAGCCGAGCTCGAAGGCGCTCATCCCCGTCGCGACCGCGACCGCCGCCCCGCCTGAGGAGCCGCCGGGCGAATACTCGGCGTTCCAGGGATTGTTGGTGATGCCGTGGGCGGGATTGTAGCTCTGGAAATCCCCGGAGAAGACCGGAACCATGGTCTTGCCGAGGATGACCGCGCCGGCCGCGCGCAGGCGGGCAACGGCCGCGGCATCCTCCTGCGGGATGCGCTCCTTGTAAGCGGGAAGGCCGCCGGAGGAGGGCAGGCCGGCGACGTCGAACGCGTCCTTGATCGTGATCGGCAGGCCTTCGAGTGGGCGCGCCTCACCGGCTGCGATGCGCCGGTCCGACTCCGTCGCCATTGCTCGCGCGGCATCGCGATCCTGCGCGACGATGGCGTTGAGGGACGGGTTTAGCGCGTCGATGCGGGCGAAGGTCGCTTCGAGCAGGTCACTGGCGCTGAAGCGGCGGGCAAGCAGGCCGGCGTGCAGGTTCGAAGCTGAGGCGGTGAGGTTGATCAAGGCCATCGGGGGATCCGGCGGAAGGAAGAGGATTCGTAGCCGAAGGCTGCCGCGGATGAAAACAGGCCTTCATGCACTACGTGTTTCAGTCATTGCGAGGAGCGTAGCGACAAAGCAATCCAGGGGCGGCAGAGTGCTGCGGCAAGTCTTCCTGGATTGCTTCGCTGCGCTCGCAATGACGGTGGAGAGTGGAGGCTACCCCGCCTTCCGCCGCTCCATCGCTCTCAAAAATGCCTCGCCATCCCTCACCCCGAGCTCGTAGGCGAAGCGGATGCCATCCCAGTTGCGGATGGTGAACTGGCTGACCGGGATCACCTGCGAGGGCCGGACATAGGTGCGGTTTGTAACCTGCGGCACCTCGGCGAAGGGGCGGGTCAGCAGCACCAGCGTCTGTTCGCCAGCAGCCTCCATCTCGGCGAGCGCCCAGGCCGGAGCACTGTCGACCAGGCCGCCATCGAGCGCGGCGCGGGCGCCGATATTCCCGGCCGGCATGAAGGGCGGCACGGCGGCGCTCGCCATCAGCGCATCGACCAGTTGCTCGGGATCGGCGCAGTCGGCGATGCGGATCAGATCGGGCCGGAAGCCAAGCTTGCGCCCGACGGTCGGATGAACCGGCCGGCGCAGGCGCTTTTCGAGCTGGTAGGCGCCGATGCCGATCGTGGTGATGACCGGCAATGGCCAGAAGCGCGGCGGCCGCGAGATCGCGATCAGGAAATCGGCCTGGGCTTTCAACGCCGCCAGCCGCTCCGGCGTGAACAGGCTCGCGAGCATGCTGCGATACATCTCCGCGACCGGGAAGAGCCTGCCGCCACGACGGAAGGCAGCCCAGTCGACCTCGGAGGTTCGCCCGATGCAGGCCTCGCGCAGCATCTCGCGCACGGTCGGGCCGACGCCGAGCGCATTGTAGAGCATCGCCCCGGGG
>DASYHC010000144.1:0-54689 GCA_035998995.1 Allobosea sp. | reverse complement strand
GCTGCGCCAAGGCCCAGTCCGCCAGTTCCTTCGCCGTCTGCTGGCCGCCAGCGAGCGCCAGCGGATCGACCTTCAGCGCCGGGATCCCGACCGCGAGCGCCGCCTTGATCTGGCCGCGCGTCGCCGCCGAGCAGCTGCCGGAAATGACGCCGGCGCGGCCGGTCGGCGCGGCGAGATGCGTCGCGGTCTCGCGCCAGGGCAAGAGCCCCGCCTTGCGGAAATTCTCGGGCAGGCCCATCGCGATCCCGGAGCCGCCGGTGAGCAGGACATGGTCGGAAACGGCCTCGCCGAGCACCATCAGATGGCCATTGTCGAGCGCGTCAGTGACGACATAGCGCACGCCGTCCGCCGCCAGCTCAGCCAGGCGCTTGCGCACGGCAGCGGCGCCCTGGTTGACGGCGGCATAGGAGGCGAGCCCGACCTTGTGCACGGTCTGGGGGCCCATCAAACGCATCAGGTTGGAATCCCGCATCGGCGTCAGCGGGTGGTCCTTCATCGAGCTCTCGTGCAGCGGCACCTCGCCGACGAAGAGATAACCCTGGAAGATCGAGCGGCCATTCGCCGGGAAGGCCGGGCAGACGATGGCTTGATGAGCATTGAGGCGCTGCATCAGCGCATCCGCGACCGGGCCGATATTGCCCTTGGCGGTCGAATCGAAGGTCGAGCAGTACTTGAACAGGATCTGCCTGGAGCCGGCGGCGAGCAGCGCCTCGCAGGCGGCGAGCGAATCCGCCACGGCCTCGGCGACAGGATTGGTGCGCGATTTCAGCGCGACGACGACGGCATCGGCTTCGGGCAGTTTTGCGCCGGCAGCCGGCGCGCCGATGACCTGGACCGTGCGCATACCCGCGCGGTTCAGCATCAGGGCGACATCGGTTGCGCCCGTCATGTCGTCGGCAATCACACCCAGCAGCATCGTCAGACCTTTCCTGTGCCGCGCCATCATTCATTTGCGACAGCCAGCCAAAATCTTGCATACCAGAATTAGCGCGAGCGGCGACAGCCTTTGGCTGCCCTGGTGCCATGCAGGCGCCGGCGACTGGCATTCGTCATACTGTATCCATTGCACCAATCGCGTTGCCGTGGAATGTTCGAGCAACGCTCGACAGGGGCAAGACGAACCTATCGACGATCACCTTGAAATGCGCCAACTTGGTCCCGAATGGGACCAAGTGAGAATGACCGGCGGAGTTCCCGGAATCGCCGAAGAGCGACGGGCACCGGCCGGGCGACATCAAAGCAAAACAACAATGAGGGGAACAACCATGAAACATATCGTTCTGCTGGCGTCTGCAGCCATGCTCGGCCTCGCCGCGCTTCCGGCGCAAGCCCAATCACCATCGACCTTGCGGATCGGGCTCCAGGAGGACCCCGATATGCTCGATCCGCACAAGGCCCGCACTTTTGTCGGCCGTATCGTCTTCATGGGACTATGCGACCGGCTCGTCGACATCGATCCGGAGCTGAAGATCATCCCGCGCCTTGCGACCGAGTGGTCGTTCTCAGGCGACGGGCTGACGTTGACGATGAAGCTCAGGACCGACGCCAAGTTCCATGACGGCGAGACCTTCAACGCCGAAGCGGCCAAGGCCAATCTCGAACGGGCGATGACGCTGCCGGATTCGCTGCGGAAATCGGAGCTCGCCTCGGTCGAGAGCGTCAGCGCTCCCGATCCGGCGACGCTCGTCCTCAAGCTGAAGCGCCCCGATGCGACGCTGCTCGCCCAGCTCACCGATCGCGCCGGCATGATGCTGTCGCCGAAGAGCCTCGGCCCCGACATCACCGCCAAGCCGATCTGCTCCGGCCCCTATCAATTCGTCGAGCGGGTCCAGAACGACCGCATCGTGCTCGACAAGTTCAAGGGGCACTGGGAAGCCGACAAATACCAGTTCGACCGGATCGTCTATCGCGCCATTCCCGACACCACGGTCCGTCTCGCGAACCTGCGCGCCGGCGAGCTCGACATGCTGGAGCGGCTGGCGCCGACCGATGTGAAATCGGCCCAGGGCGATAAGAGCCTCAAGGTTCAGAGCACCGCGAATCTCGGCTATCAGGGCATCACCATCAACACCAACCATACGGACGCCGCCAACCAGCCGATGGGCAAGGACAAGCGCGTCAGGCAGGCGCTGTCGCTGTCGATCGACCGGAAAGTGCTGAGCCAGGTCGTGTTCGAGGGGCTCTATGCGCCGATGAACCAGCCCTTCAACCCGGGCAATCAGTATCTCTCCGCCGCCCTGCCCGTGCCGGAGCGCGACGTCGCCAAGGCCAAGGCCCTGCTCAAGGAGGCCGGGGTCGCCAAGGTCAGCGTCGAGCTCTTCGTCACCAATAATCCGGTCGACGCCCAGCTCGGCCAGGTCATCCAGGCGATGGCGCAGGAGGTCGGCATCGACGTCCAGATCCGCTCGACCGAATTCGCCAGTCAGTTGCGCGACCAGCAGCAGGGCAAGTTCCAGATGAGCCGGATCGGCTGGTCCGGCCGCATCGACCCGGATGGCAACATCCATCAGTTCGTCACGACCAAGGGCAACCAGAACGACGGGCGCTACTCAAACGCCGAGGTCGACAAGCTGCTCGACGAGGCCCGCACGCTCTACGACGTCGCCGAGCGCAAGAAGCGCTATGACGCGGCCCAGAAGATCCTGCAGGACGAACTGCCTATCGTCTATCTCTACAACCAGACCGTCTTCTTCGCGCTGCGTTCAAACCTCCAGGGCTTCGTGATCAATCCCGACGGGATGATCCGGCTCTCGGGATTGAAGCGGTCGTGATTGGCCCCATGGCCTGTTCTGCGGGATGCGCCGACAAGTCCCCTTCCTCCCGCTTGCGGTGGGGAAGGGTTCGGGATGGAGGGCCGGAAAGCCAGAACTCCATCCTGAATCGTTTCGCCAAGCGGCGCTGCCCCCCACCCCAGCCCTCCCCACCGCAAGCGGGGGGAGGGAGAAGGCAGCCATGTTCGCGCTGATCGGCCGCCGCGTCCTGATCGCGATCCCGACACTCTTTTTAGTGTCGCTGTTCGTCTTCGCCCTGCAAAGGGCATTGCCGGGCGATCCGTTCCTCGTCATCGCCGGCGAGGAGCGCGATCCCGAGGTGATCGCCCGCCTGCGCCAGATCTACCGGATGGACGATCCGATCGTGGTGCAGTTCTTCGCCTGGCTCGGCCAGGTGATCCAGGGCGATTTCGGGCGCTCGCTGCGCACCGGCGAGCCGGTGCTGAGCCTCATCCTGCAGAAGCTGCCGGTGACGATCCAGCTCGCCACGGCCTCGATCATCATCGCGCTGGTGATCGGGCTCCCGGCCGGGATCATCGCGGCGCGACGCAAAGGCACGATCGTCGACTATTCGGCGAGCGCGCTCGCGCTGTCCGGCCTCTCGATCCCCAACTTCTGGCTCGGCATCATGCTGATCCTCGTCGTCGCCGTGGAGCTGAAATGGCTGCCGGCCTCGGGCTTCGAATCGATCTTCGTCGACCCCAAGGCCGCGATCGAACGCCTGATCATGCCGGCCTTCGTGCTCGGCGGCGGACTATCGGCGTTCATCATGCGCCATACCCGCTCGGCCATGCTGGAAGTGCTGCGCTCCGACTATGTCCGCACCGCCCGCGCCAAGGGGCTCGACGAGCAAACCGTGGTCAACCGCCATGCGCTGCGCAACGCACTCATTCCCATCATCACGCTGTCGACACTGCTGTTCGGTGAATTGCTGGCAGGCGCCGTGCTGACCGAGCAGGTCTTCACCATCCCCGGCTTCGGCAAGCTGATCGTCGATGCCGTTTTCAACCGCGACTATGGCGTCGTCCAGGGCGTGGTGCTGTGCACTGCGCTCGGCTTCATCCTGATGAACCTGCTCGCCGACGTGCTCTATATCCTCGCCAATCCGCGCCTGAGGAACGCCTGATGAGCGCCGTGACCGAGACCGGCGCCGCCGGCCCCTTGCAAGCGCGCCCTGGAGTACTGCGACGGCTGATCCGCAACCGCTCGGCGCTGATCGGCGGAGCCCTCGTCCTGACCTTCGTCCTGCTCGCGATCCTGGCGCCGATCCTGCCGCTGGCCGACCCGCTGAAGTCGAACTTCCTCGCCATCCGCAAGCCGCCCTCGGAGCTCTACTGGTTCGGCACCGACGAGCTCGGCCGCGATCAGGTTTCGCGCCTGTTCTATGGCGCGCAGACCTCGCTGCTCGCCGGTATCGTCTCGGTCTCGATCGCGCTGGCGATCGGCATTCCGTTCGGCCTTGCCGCCGGCTGGTATGGCGGCTGGGTCGACATCGTGATCTCGCGCGTGACCGAGGCGCTGCTCGCCTGCCCGTTCCTGATCCTCGCCATCGCCTTCGCCGCGATCCTCGGCCCATCGCTCACCAATGCGATGATTGCGATCGGCCTCTCGGCAGTGCCGATCTTCATCCGGCTGGTGCGCGGCCAGGTGATGACCGTCAAGGCCGAGGATTTCGTCGAGGGCGCACGCTCGGTCGGCGCGCGCGATCTGCGCCTGATGCTGATCCACGTCCTGCCCAATACGCTCTCGCCGATCATCGTGCAGGCGACGCTGTTCATGGCGCAGGCGATCATCCTCGAAGCCGCCCTCTCCTTCCTCGGCCTCGGCCAGCAGCCGCCCTCCCCGTCCTGGGGCCAGATGCTCAACGTCGCCAAGAATTTTATGGAGCAGGCGCCGTGGATGTCGGTGGCGCCCGGCATCGCCATCTTCCTGGCGGTCCTCGGCTTCAACCTGCTCGGCGACGGCCTGCGCGACGCGCTCGATCCGAAGGAGCAGTGAGTGCTGCCTTCTTCCTCAGCCCTCATCCTGAGGAGCCGCGCAGCGGCGTCTCGAAGGGTGCTCCAGAAAGCTAGGGAACTGCCGGCGCTGGAGATACCGAACGGTTCAGGTTCTACGCTTGGCCAGTTCAGGCAGGAGACCCCAGTAGCCTTCAATCATGGCTTGCTTCTTTGCGCGCGACCAACCCTTGACCCGGCGCTCCATGGCAATGGCGTCAGTGATGCTCTGAAAGTTTTCCGCAAACACCAAGACCACCGGCCGTCGCTTGAACGTGTAACTATAAGGATAGAGACCGGCATTGTGCTGCCCGACCCTTGTCTCAACATCGATCCTGGTCGTTCCGGTGTAGAAGCTACCGTCACTGCAGCGGAGAATGTAGAGCCAGCAGCCGTCATGCTCTCCCATGCTGTTACGAGTCCTTGTTCCCTTCTCAGCCCTCATCCTGAGGAGCGCCGTAGGCGTGTCTCGAAGGATGCTCCAGAAAGCTCCGGAACCAACTGGAGCATCCTTCGAGACGCGCTCCTGCGGAACGCTCCTCAGGATGAGGGCTGAAGGTAGGAAACGCGATCCGCCCCAGAGCCGATTTTTTCAACAACCAGTGGATACCCCGATGTTCACCACCCGCCCCGAGATCCTCGGCACCTTCGGCGTCGTCACCTCGACGCATTGGCTCGCGACTGCATCGGGCATGGCGATGCTGGAAAAGGGCGGCAACGCCTTCGACGCCTGCGCCGCCGCCGCCTTCGTGCTGCAGGTGGTCGAGCCGCACCTCGTCGGCCCGGCCGGCGACATGCCGGCGGTGTTCTATTCGGCCGAGACCAGGAAGGTCGAGGTGCTCTGCGCCCAGGGGCCGGCGCCGGCCGCTGCGACGATCAAGGCCTATAAGGACCTCGGCATCGACATCATCCCCGGCGACGGCCTGCTCTCGACCGTGATTCCCGGCGCCTTCGGCGGCTGGATGACGATGCTGCGCGACCATGGCCGCCTGCCTTTGCGCGAGGTGCTGGAGCCGGCGATCGGCTATTTCGAGAACGGCCACCCGATGCTGCCGCGCGTCTCCGACACGATCGCGGGCCTCAGCGACCTCTTCACGAATGAATGGTCGACTTCGGGCGCGGTCTATCTCCCTGGCGGCAATGCCCCGAAGGCGCGCGAACTCTTCCGCAACCCGGCAGCCGCCAACACCTACAAGCGCATCCTCGTCGAGGCGGAGGCTGCCGGCGGCGACCGGCAAAAGCAGATCCAGGCCGCATACGATGCCTGGTACAAGGGCTTCGTCGCCGAGGCGATGGACGCCTTCTGCCGCACGGAAGCGCCGATGGATTCGACCGGGCGCCGGCACAAGGGACTGCTGACCGCGCAGGATATGGCCGGCTGGACGCCGCATTACGAGGCACCGGCGAGCGTGACCTATCATGACTGGGAGGTGTTCAAGATCGGCCCCTGGGGCCAGGGCCCTGTCTTCCTGCAGACGCTGAAGATCCTCGAGGGCATCGACCTCTCGGCGATGGGGCCGGCCAGCCCGGAGTTCATCCACCATGTCGCCGAGGCGATGAAGCTCGCCTTCGCCGATCGCGAGGCCTATTACGGCGATCCGGATTTCGTGAAGGTGCCGCTGGCGACGCTGCTCTCGGAGGACTACGCCCGCGGCCGGCGCGCGCTGATCGGCAACGAGGCTTCGCTGGAGATCCGCCCCGGCGCTGTAGCCGGTTTCGAAGCGCAGGTCGCGCAGGCGCTCGCCAATATCCGGATCGCCGGTCAGCATGGCGCGGCGGGCGGTGCGACGGTCGGCGAGCCGACGCTCGCCTCGATGGTCGCCTCCTCGCAGCGCGGCGACACCGTCCATATCGACGTGATCGACCGCTGGGGCAACATGGTTGCGGCGACGCCCTCGGGCGGCTGGCTGCAATCCTCGCCGGTGATCCCGGAGCTCGGCTTCCCGCTGAACTCGCGCGCCCAGGCCTTCTTCCTCGAAGAGGGCCTGCCCTCCTCGCTCGCGCCAGGCAAGCGCCCGCGCACGACCCTGACGCCGACCATCGCCTTCGAGAACGGACAGCCGCGCCTCGCCTTCGGCACGCCGGGCGGCGACCAGCAGGAGCAATGGCAGCTCGGCATGTTCCTGCGCCGGGTGCATCACGGCCTCAATCTGCAGGAGGCGATCGACCTGCCGCTGTTCCACACCCAGCACTTCCCCTCGACTTTCTATCCGCGCGAGGCGCGGCCGGGGCATCTCGCAGTCGAAAAGAGCGTCGGCGAGGCTGTTCTGGCCGATCTTATCCGCCGCGGACATGAGCTGGAGCGGGCGCCGGCCTGGACGGTCGGACGTCTGACCGCTGCCGAGAAGAGCGCCAACGGCCTCTTGCGCGCCGCGGCGACCCCGCGTCTGATGCAGGCCTACGCCGCCGGCCGCTGAGGAATAAGCCTATGACCTGGTCAATCGTCGCGCGCGATGCCGCGACCGGCGCCTATGGCGTCGCCGTCTCGACCTGCGCCTTCGCCGTCGGCGCGCGCGTGCCCTATGGCTGCGGCCGTGTCGGCGCGATCGCGACGCAAGCCTTCGTCAACCCGCTCTACGGCATCGATGGCCTCAGGCTGCTTCAGGAAGGGCGCTCCTCGGTCGAGATCATCGCCAACCTGACCGCGGCCGATGAGGGCCGGGCGCATCGGCAATTCCACCTGATCGACCGCGACGGCCGCACGGCGTCCTATACCGGCAATGCCTGCATCGACTGGTGCGGGGCGGTGAACGGACCGCAGGTCTCGGTCGCCGGCAACATGCTGGCCGGTCCGGAAGTCGTCCAGGAGACGCTGAAGGCCTATGTCGAGAACTCAGGGCTCGACTTCGACGAACGGCTGCTGGTGGCGCTCGAAGCCGGCGAAAAGGCCGGCGGCGACAAGCGCGGCCGGCAGTCCTGCGCGATCAGGATCTGGGCGAGCGAGCCGGTGCCGAGCTTCGACATCAGGGTCGACGACCATGCCGATCCGCTCGCCGAACTGCGCCGGATCTGGCGGGTGGCGCATCAGCGTTCCGTGCCGTTCCAGCAGGCTTCGCCGTCAAGGGCGCGGCCTGCCGGCGTCACCGACCGGGCCGAGCTCGACCGGCTGTGCGCGGAATACGCCGAGGCGTGGAACGCGCGGCATCCGGAGTAGTGCCCGTCATTCCGGGGCGCCGCGTAGCGGCGAGCCCGGAACCCATGATCACGACGTTGATCCAGTTCGTCATGCTCGCCCTTGTGGCGAGCATCCACGTCTTGAACACTCCGCTCGATCAGTAAGGCGAAGACGTGGATGGTCGGGACAAGCCCGACCATGACGATAAAGTGCGGTGTTCATAGGTTCCGGGCTCAGGCCTACGGCCTGCCCCGGAAAGACGACTCAAGTCACGCCGCCTTCGCCGCCCGCCCCTCGGCCGCCCACTTGGCGTACCAGCTCTTGAAGCGGCGCCATTCGGTCTCGACATAGTTGCGCTGGGCGTCGGTGAGCCTGTCGGCGTCGTTGAAATGGCGCTCATAGGCCTTGTGACCTTCCAGCACCATCAGGTGCTTGTAATAGAGCACGAGGTCGACACCCTCGTCGAAGGACGACAGTACGTACAGCGCCCGCTCCAGCTCGAGCGCGTCGCGCTCGGCCTGCGGATCGCCTGCGGCGGCCTTCTGCGAGAGCGCGACGAGGTGCAGCACTTCCTTCGGCAGCGCATTGCCGATGCCGGTGATCGCGCCGCCGGCGCCGCAGCGGATGAAGCCGTGCGTGACCTGCGTGTCGACGCCGACCATCAGGGTCAGCTTCGAATCGCGATTGGTGATGTGCTCGGCCGCATAGGTCAGCGCCGCGCCGCCGCCGAACTCCTTGAAGCCGACGAGATGCGGGAACTGCTTGTTCAACGCGAAAAACAGGTCGGCCTTGGTCTCGTAGCCGTAATAGGGGCTGTTGTAGATCACCGACGGCAGGTCGACCGCCGCTTCCAGGATGCCTTCGAAATGGGCGCGCTGGGCCTGGAGCGAGGAGCCGCGCGAGAGCACGCGCGGGATGACCATCAACCCTTGCGCCCCGGCCTTCTTGGCATGGGCGGCGAGCGCGGCAGCGCGCTTCGGATTCTGCGCGCCTGTGCCGACGATCAGCGGGATGCCGCCCTTCACCAGGGCCTCGACACCCTCCATGCGCTGCTCGTCGGTGAGCAGCGGCCAGTCGCCCATCGAGCCGCAATAGACCACCGCCGACATGCCGGCGTCGATCAGATGGCGGCCGGTGCGCACCAGCTCGGCGTAATCGACATCGCCCGAGGCGGTGCAGGGGCTCATCAAAGCGGGGATGGTGCCGCTGAAGATGTTCTTGGTCATGGCAGGTGTCCGCTCACGGGAGGAATGCGGCTGCGAGCGAAACGCCCGCAGCCAGGATGATAGCCTGAGATCAGGCGGTGATCGACTTGCCGGCCTTGCGCAGGTCGGCGAGCACCGGCGCCTTGGGCAGCCAGATCTTGTCGAACTCGGCGACGACCGCCTCGGCATCCTTGGGGTTGGCGATCTTGAAGTTGGCGCCGGCCGCCTTGAACTGCTCGACCAGCTTGGGCTCGTTGACGGCGAGCGCGTCGATCTGCTCGTCGAGCGCGGCGCGGACCGTCTTCTGGATCAATTCGCGGTCAGCCGCCGGCATGCCCTGCCAGACGCGGCCGGAGGCGAGCGCTATCACCGGCATGAAGATCGCGTTCATCTGCAGGATGGTCTTGGAAACCTTGTCGAAGCGCTGGTTCCAGGAGAACTCGAGGTCGGCCTCGAGCCCGTCGACCTGGCCGTTGGTCATCGCGTCGAAGACCTGCGGGGTCGGGATCGGGGTCGGGGCGGCGCCGAGCAGCTGGTAGAAGTCGCGATAGACCGGGGTCGGGTTGATGCGCAGCTTCATGCCCTTGATCCCGGAGATACCGTCGATCTCCTTGGCGGCGAAGACGGCGCGCATGCCGGTGATGCCCCAGGCCATTCCGACGCAGCCGGTCTCGCGCGGCAGCACGTCGAACAGCTTCATCGCGACGGGATCACGCACCAGCTTGGCGATCTTGGCGGTGGAGTCGACGATATAGGGCGCGGTGATCGCGCCGATCGCCGGCACGCGCGAGCCGAGCTCGGCCGCCATGATCCAGCCCATGTCGAGCGCGCCGGACTGCATCTGCTGCAGCATCGCCGCCTCGTTGCCGAGCTGGCCGGAGTGGAAGACCGTCAGGTTCAGCCGGCCATTGGTCTCGGCCTTGAGGCGCTCGCCGACCTTGACGGCCGCGACGTTCCAGGGGTGACCGTTCGGGGTCAGGATGCCCAGGCGCAGATCCTTGCTCTGGGCGAGCAGCAGCGCGGGCTTGGCGATCGGCAGGGTCGCGGCGGCGGCGATCAGATGGCGGCGTGAAATGGTCATGACGGTACTCCCCTTATTGGTTGGCGGACGGGTTCACTTCACCAGGGCCAGCGAGAGCCATGGGTAGATCGAGAGCAGGACCAGGAGGACGCAGGAGATGATGAAGAAGGGCAGCGTCACCATGAACATCCTGCCGGGCTTGGCCCCCGTCACCGCGGCGGCGACGAAGAAGCACAGGCCGACCGGCGGCGAGAGCAGGCCGAGCACGAGGTTGATCACCACGACCACGCCAAAATGGCGGGGGTCGATGTTGTAGACCTCGGTCGCTATCGGCAGCAGGATCGGTACCGTCATGATCAGGCCGGGAATGCCGTCGATCACCGTGCCGATGACCAGCAGGATGACGTTGACCAGCAGCATGAATGTCACCGGATCCTTGGCGATCGCCTGGATCGAGGCGGCGACGGCCTGCGGGACCTTGCCGTAGACCAGCACCCAGGAGAACACGGCGGCAGCGGCGACGAGGAAGAGCACGATCGCCGAGTAGACGCCGGCGCGCAGCATCATCTGCGGCATCTGCTTGAATTTGAGCTCCTTGGTCCAGTAGCAACCGATCAGCGCCGCCGCGACCGAGCCGACCGCGGCCGCTTCCGTCGCATTGGCGAAGCCGCCGAGGATCGAGCCGACGATCACGATCGGGATCAGCAGCGTCGGCGCGGCGCCCAGCACGATCTTGACCCGCTCGCGCAGGGAGAGCTTGTCGCCGGCCGGATAGTTGTAGACGAAGCCCATGCCGGCGATGACGAGGAAGAACAGCAGCGTCAGCAGCACGCCCGGCACGATGCCGGACATCAGCATGTCGCTGACCGAGACCTGGGCCAGCACGGCATAGACGACGAACATCACAGAGGGCGGGATGATCGGGCCGAGCATGCCGCCATAGGCGGTGAGGCCGGCGGCGAAATCCTTGTCGTAGCCCTTGCGCTCCATCTCGGGGACCATGACCTGCGCCATGATCGCGACCTGGGCCGTCGCCGAGCCGAGGATCGAGGAGACGAACATGTTGGCGAGGATGTTGACATAGGCCAGCCCGCCCTTGAGCGAGCCGACGAAGGCCATGGCGAGGTCGACGATGCGGCGGGTGATGCCGCCGCCATTCATGATCTCGCCGATCAGGATGAAGAGCGGGATCGCGATCAGCCCGTAGCTGTCGACGCCGCCGAACATCTGCAGCGGGTAGTTCGGCAGGAGCTGCATGTTGCCGGTCGCCGCCATGTAGATGAGGGCGCCGAGGCACAGGCACAGCGCGATCGGCACGCCGGCCAGCATGATGCCGAAGAAGGCTCCAATCGTGAGTGCCATCAGTTCACCACCCCGTCGGCATTGGCGGCGAAACCCGGCAGTTCCTGCTTCGCGACGAGGCCGAGATCCTCGAACAGGTTCGCCAGCGCATGCAGCGTCATCGACACCGCGAAGACCGGCATGATCAGGTAGATCACCCAGGTCGGCCAGTTCAGGGTCTGGGTCCGCTCGGTGTAGATGAAGTTGAAGGACCCGGCGGCGAATTCCTTGGCGTCGAACCCAGCCTGGGCGATGCCGACAGGATCGAGCCAGAGCCAGCACATCACGCCGAGGCTGATGCCGAACAGGACGACGCCGAGCGTCGCGATCACCCGGAAGATCGCGGCACCGCGCTCCGAGAAGCGCTCGGTCAGCATGGTCACCGCGAAGTCGAGCCGCATGCGTGTCATCGCGGAAGCGCCGATGAATGTGAGCCAGACGACGCTGTAAACCGCGGATTCGTCGATCCAGTAGATCGGATAGCCGGTATAGCGCGTGACGACGTTGAGCAGGATCAGCGCCGCGAGCAGGAACATCAGCCCCTGGATGGCGCGATGCTCGACCCGGAGCAGGCGCCCGGACACAGCGACGATCGCCTCCGGCACGGCCATGGAACGGCTTTTCGCCGCGACAGCTTCGTTGTTCATGCTTGCCTTCCCCTGACCGTGTTGTAGATTGTATAAAATCTACGTGTCAATGGTTTTTCGCAACGCGATCAGCTAGGGTGTGTGCAATGTCCCCTCCCCTGAAGCACCGCACTCTGTCCTCGGCGATCGTCGACCGCCTCCGCCAGGAGATCCTCGCCGGCAGCTATCCGGCCGGCTCGCAATTGCGGCAGGACGCGCTGGCGCAGGCCTATGAGGTCAGCCGCATCCCGGTGCGCGAGGCGCTGTTCCAGCTTGAGGCGGAGGGCTTCGTCAGGATCGTGCCGCACAAGGGCGCGATCGTTTCAGGCCTGTCCCTGGACGAGATCAACGACGTCTTCGAGCTGAGGAAGCTGCTCGAACCGCGGCTGCTGGCGAGCTCGGTGCCGGCGCTGACGGCAGAGGACTTCGCCGCCGTCGCGGGTATGGAGGCTGCGTTCGAGGAAGCGATGGCAGCGCGCGACATCAGCCGCTGGGGCCTGCTCAACGCCGATTTCCACATGGCGCTCTATGCAAGGGCGACACAGCCGCGCACGCTATCGATCGTGGCCGGGCTATTGCAGACCAGCGATCGTTACACGCGCCTGCAATTGCAGCGCAACTCGTCGATCGAACGGGCGCGGACCGAGCACAACGAGCTGATCCGGCTCTGCCGCGCGGGGGCGATGAAGGAAGCCAGTCGCCTCCTCGTCGACCATATCGAGCTGGTCCGGCAGGATCTGGTCGCCTTCCTGGAGGATCGCGGGAAGGGGTACGCTCTGTAGGCGTCATTCTCGGGCGAAGCGAAGCGCAGACCCGAGAATCTCAGGACGAGGAGGCGCCATCAGGAGCCCCCTCCGGAATGAGATGCTCGGGTCAAGCCCGAGCATGACGCTTGGGCTTCAGGTCAGCTTACCCCTCGCCGCCACCGGCAGCTCGCCGATCAGCTTGTCGCCGCGCACAGTCACCAGCCGGTCGACCATGTTGACGACGACGCAGACATGGTTCGGCACCACGCGGACGATCTCGCCGACGTTGGGCCGCTCATTGCTGCCGGAGAGGTCGAGGAAGCCGTGCTCCTCGGCGAATTGCGCGATCTTCGCCAGCGGGTATTCGAGGATGTAGCCGTGCCCCTCGAGATTGCCCTTGTCGCTGGTCAGCGTCTTCGAGCCTGAATCGAGGATGCCGCGCTCCGGCCCGGCCCGGCTGACCACCGTCGCGTAGACCGTCAGCGCGCAGTCTTCGAGTTCCGCCACCCCCGCCGCGATCTGCATGCGGTCGTTGAAGATCGAGGTTCCCGAGCGATGCTCGGTTGAGCCCTTGAGCTTGCCGATGTTCGGGATATTGGGCGAGCCGCCGGTCGAGATGATGCCGGCTTCGAGACCGGCCTCGCGCAGGCCGGCATTGGCGGTGTCGAGGAAGTCCTGCGTCGCCGGCCAGCCGGTCTCCGGCGGGTACATCAGGAAGCCGGCGAAGGTCAGGCCCTTGGACGCGGCGATCTGTTTGGCCAATTCGACCGCCTCGCCGGGGGTCTCGACGCCAGCACGCTTGCGGCCAGTGTCGCATTCGACCACGACCTCGAGATTACGCCCGGCGATCTCGGCGGCCTTGGGCAGGCCGGCGATCGTGACGGGGTTGTCTGCCGCGACGATCATCCGGACGCGACGCTGGAGCGCGCCGAGGCGACCGAGCTTCTCCTCGCCCAGAATGTTGTAGCTGATCAGGATGTCGTCGATGCCGCCATCGGCCATGACCTCGGCCTCGCCGAGCTTCTGGCAGGTGATGCCGCGCGCGCCGGCGGCGACCTGGAGCCGGGCCAGCTCGGGCGATTTATGCGTCTTGATATGCGGGCGGTTGGCGATGCCGGCGGCGTCGCAGGCGGCCTGGAGCCGGGCGATATTGGCCTCGACCTTGTCGAGGTCGATGACGACGGCCGGCGTGCCGTAGACGCGGGCGATCTCTTCAGCGAGCGCGGTCGTCACGGCAGCACCCGCACGATGACTTCGATCTCGACGGTCATGTTGTTGGGCAGCGAGCCCATGCCGACGGCGGAGCGGGCATGGCGGCCATTGTCGCCGAGCACGGCGACGAACAGGTCCGAGCAGCCATTGATGACCTTGGGATGCTGGGCGAAATCGGGCGCGGCGTTGACCATGCCGAGCAGCTTCACCACCTCGATCTTGTCGAGCGAGCCGGCGGCCTTCTTCATCGCCGCCAGCAGGCCGAGGCCGGTCTGCTTGGCATGCTCATAGGCTTCCTCGATCGAGACATCGGCGCCGACCTTGCCGGTCGGATAGGTGCCGTCGGCGCGCTTCGGGCCCTGGCCGGAAAGGTAGATGAAGTCGCCGACGCGCTTGAAGCTGACATAGGTCGCGACCGGGGTCGGCACGTCCGGCAAGGTCAGGCCCAGCTCCTTGAGCTTGTCATCGGCACTCATGCGTTTCTCCCATCGTCTTTCAGATCGCGGATCATATAGCGGGCCGCACTGTCATAGCTCGCAAGCTTGCGGGCAAGGGCTTCGTCATGCGCTTCACGAAAACCCTGGCGACGCCAGAAGCCGGCCGAGTTGCCGACGGCGACCAAGGCCATGCGGGCAAAGCCTTCGGCGCGGGCATGCGCCACCAATCGATCGACGCAGGCCGAGGCGGCGCCACCGCCGCGCGCGGTCGGCAGCAAAGCAAGGTCGTGGATGTAATAGGCGTCGGCATCATCAGGCACCGCGCCGAGCAGGCTGTCGAGCGCCGGCACCTGTCCTAGCCGCCAGGGGTGGCTCAGCACATAGCCGCCGAGCCCCTCCCCACCGGCCAATACGAGGCAGCCGGCGGGATGAAGCGCGAGCCGCTCGGCGAAAACCGCCTCGCCTTCCGGGTAGTCAGGGTGCACCTTTGCCGCCACGGCCATGACGGCCGGCAGGTCGGCGGCGGCCATGGCGCGCCAGGAGGGTGGGGACATGCTCATGAGAGCGATCCTGCGTCATGCTCGGGCTTGCCCCGAGCATCTCAGGCCTGAGGAGGCTCTTACGGCGCCTTCTCCTCATGAGATTCTCGGGCCTGCGCTTTGCTTCCCCCGAGAATGACGCTTGTGTCCTACGCCGCCTCGACCTTCTTGAACTTGTTGCTGCGCTTGGGATGCCACCAGGCGCCCTTCAGCACCACGCCCTCGGAGACGATCTTGCGATCGCCGATCAGGTGCTCGCCGACGACGTCAACATAGTCGAACTTGCCTTCCTTGACAGTCAGCACCGTCGCATCGCCGAGCGAGCCGACCTTGAGCGAGCCGTATTCCATCCGCTTCAGCGCCGTCGCTGCGTTCACGGTCGAGGCGGCGATGACGTTGTTCAGGCTCATGCCCATGCAGAGGAACTTCGACATGGTGGTGACCTGGTCATAGGCCGGGCCGTCGATGCAGAGCTTGTGCACGTCGGAGGAGATCACATCCGGCTCAAAGCCGTTGGCGAGCATGGCGCGCGTCGTCTTGAACGAGAACGAGCCCTTGCCGTGGCCGATATCGAAGATGACGCCGCGCTTGCGGGCGGCGAGCACCTCAGGCTTCACCGTGCCCTGTGCAGTCGAGGGCGCATTCGGGAAGGGCCGGAAGGCGTGGGTCAGCACGTCGCCGGGGCGCAGCATGCCGATGACTTCCTCATAGGACGGCGGCGGATGGTCGATATGGCACATCAGCGGCATGCCGACCTCGTTGGCGACCTGCAGCGCGATATTGAGCGGCACGGTGCCCGATGTCCCCGAGGCATGCAGGCCGACCCGGACCTTGATGCCGACGATCAGGTCGCGGTTCTTGTCAGCGACCTCGACGCAGTCGATCGGGTTCATCAGCCGGAGATCGCCGCTCTCGCCGACCATGACGCGGTGGTCGAAGCCGTAGATGCCGGCATGCGAGACATGGAGATAGGCGAGGATGCGGGCCTGGCTCTTCTCGATCACATGCTTGCGGAAGCCCGGCCAGTTGCCGGGGCCGGCCGAGCCGGTATCGACCGAGGTGGTGACGCCCGAAGCGCGGCAGAACTCGTCGGCGTCGATGCCCAGCGAGGTGCCGCCCCAGTAGACATGGGTGTGCAGGTCGATCAGGCCGGGCGTGACGATGTAGCCGGAGACGTCGCGGATCTCCTTGGCACCCTTCAGGTCCTTGCCGAAGCCCGAGACTTTCCCGTCGGTGAAGGCGACATCGACCACACCGTCATGCTTCTGCGACGGGTCGATGACCCTGCCGCCCTTGAGGATGAGATCGTGAGTCATGACAGCTCCCTGGGAAACCGGGCGGCGGATGCTTCGCATTCAGGCGAAACTGGCCGTATCGCCCTTCTGGATGATGGTAAAGACGGTCTTGAGGCGACCTCGCAAGCCCGGAATGTAGAGCTGCGAGATGGTCGGATCCTGGATCGGAACGTAGTCGGCCTTGCCATCCCGCTTGTCGGCCTTGTGCGGATCACGATTGTAATAGGCGGGAAGCCCGCGCCCCTTATAAGCGTCGAGCCGGACGTTGAGCCGGGCGATCACCAGCGAACCGCAATCGCCCCATTCATAGGGAATGGCGAAATAGAGCTTGGCGGCATAGGCGAGCCGCGACGAGCGGATACTCTTGGCGTAGCGTTGGATCGTGCCCTGGCGCTGCGCCGCCTGCTTCACCTTCACGAACACCTCGTAGTCCGCCCACCAGCAGCCGGAGGCGGCATCTTTCCAGCCTTTGGTGAAACGCTTCGAATCGCAGAAGCGGAAATAGTGCTGTCCGACATCGAGATGGATACGCTGGACATGCGACATGCCGCCGTTCTGAGGCCCACCCGAGAGGCCGCGTGCGGCCATATTGTGGTAGGCGATGTCGGCCTGGTCAGCGGGGTCATCCGAAACGAAGAATTTCTTGTTCAGCGGCTCGGGGATCATGTCATCGCTCCTGTCGAGGCGCTGCGGCCGTCGACTCGACGAGCACGGCGCAGCTTCGGGGAGCCCTTGGCCGGATCAGAGCCGGTTCTCGGCCGCGCCCCAGGAATGCGACGCATGCGCCGACCGCGCTCACCCGATCACCGCGCCCTTGCGCTCGACGATCATGCCGTAGCATTGCGGCTCGCGATGCCTCGCGAAGTTGAAGGTCGAGGTCTTGTAGCTGTTGCCGAGGTCGAGATCGCAGCGAGCGACAACGAGCTCGTCATCCTCGGTCACCGCCTGCGCCACCACTTCGCCGGTCGGTGCGATGATGCAGGAGCCGCCGATCTGGTCGACGCCGGCTTCCAGCCCGGCCTTGGCGACGCCGACCACCCAGGTCGCGTTCTGATAGGCGCCGGCCTGCATGACGAGCTGATTGTGGAAATTGCCGAGTCGGTCATGCGCTGGCGCCGGCGGGTTGTGCTTGGGCGTATTGTAACCGAGCACGATCATCTCGACGCCTTGCAGGCCCATGACGCGATAGCTCTCGGGCCAGCGGCGATCGTTGCAGATCATCATGCCAAGCCGGCCGCCCATGGTCTCCCAGACCGGCCAGCCGAGATTTCCGGTCTCGAAATAGCGCTTCTCGAGATTCTGGAAGACAGCGTCCGGCCGGTGCTCGGGATGCCCCGGCAGATGGATCTTGCGGTATTTGCCGACGATCCTGCCTGATTTGTCGACGATGATCGCGGTGTTGAAGCGGCGCTTGCGTCCGTCCTCGAAGGCGAGCTCGGGATAGCCGAGATGAAAGCCGATGCCGAGCCGCTCGGCCTCGGCGAAGAGCGGCGCCGTCTCGTTCGAGGGCATGGCGCTTTCAAAATAGCTGTCGATCTCAGCATCGTCATCCATCCACCAATGCGGAAAGAAGGCGGTCAGCGCCGCTTCGGGATAGACGACGAGGTCGCAGCCATTCGACTTCGCCTGCCGCATCAGCTCGATCATCCGAGCGACGGCAGAGCCACGGCTCTCCTCGCGCTGGATCGGCCCGAGCTGGGCTGCACCGACGGTCAGAATGCGAGGCATGGCAAAGGCTCCTGCTGTGCTTGGTCGTTAACGAGGGCTGCCACTGCAGATGTGCTGCGTCATCCCTGTGCGCCATTGCGCAGTTGCCGTTACGGCAATAGCGTCGGGCGTTTCCTCTGGGCTCGGTCCGGACCCGCCGGCCGCGGCTGCCGAGGCAGCATCGAGCTGCGGATCAAGGCCATGGCCACGTTCAATGTCGTCCGCTTCCGCATCAAGCCGGGACGTGAGGATGAATTCCTCGATGCCCATCGCCAGGGCAAAGCCAACTGGCCCGGTCTCGCAAGGGGCCACATCATCAAGACCGGCGATCGTTCCTATTGCCTGATCGGCGAATGGGCCGACCTTGCCACGCTGAAGGGCGCCCGCGACCAGATGATCGCGACGCTGAACAGCTTCCGCGACACGCTTGAGGATCAAGGCGGCGGTCTCGGCGTCACCGACGCGGTGTCCGGCGACGTCGTCGTCGACCTGCGCGGCTAGTGCGGGGGCGTCGGCTTGATTGGGGCCTCTCTGCGCAAGGCGACATGTCCCTCCCCAGGACAGCGCCGTCGCATATGCCCTGTGAACCCTCATCCTGAGGAGCCATTCCGTCAGGAATGGCGTCTCGAAGGACGCTCTAGGAGGCTCAAGAACCAGCTGGAGCATCCTTCGATACGGCCGCAGACGCGGCCTCCTCAGGATGAGGGCTGGAGGGAGCATCTCCGAGACCTCAGATGCTCTTGGCCAGCCGCGGATCGAGCGAGTCGCGAAGGCCGTCGCCGAGCAGGTTCACGGCGAGAACGGTGATCGACAGGAACAGCGCCGGAAAGAAAACGATGTGCGGCCTGACCTGCCAGAGCGCCCTGCCCTCGGCCATGATGTTGCCCCAGGACGGCGTCGCCGGCGGCACGCCGGCACCGATGAAGGACAGGATCGCCTCGATGATCATAGCGCTGGCGCAGATATAGGTCGCCTGCACCGTCATCGGCGCGATCGTGTTGGGCAGGATGTGCTTGATGATGATGCGCGGCACGCGGGCGCCGTTCGAGATCGCCGCCTCGACATAGGGCTGCTCGCGCAGGGAGAGCACCACGCTGCGCACCAGGCGGGCGACGCGCGGGATCTCGGCGATGGTGATCGCGATGATGACGTTGCCGACCGAGCCGCGCGTCAGCGCCATCAGGGCGATGGCGAGCAGGATCGGCGGGATAGACATCATGCCGTCGATGATGCGCATGACGATGCCGTCGGCCCAGCGCACGAAGCCGGAAAACAACCCGATCGCGAGCCCTGCGACCGAGGCCAGGATCGCCACCGAGAAGCCGACGATCAGCGAGACGCGCGCCCCGTAGACGACGCGCGAATAGATGTCTCGGCCGAGCATGTCGGTGCCGAACCAGTACAATTCGGACGGCACGCGTGTGCGCCTGGAGGTGGCGATCGCCGTCGGATCGACCGTGAAGAGCAGCGGGGCGAAGACGGCGATGAAGATCATCAGCAGCAGGAGGAAGCCGCCGATCGCGACAGAAGGGTGCTTGCGCAGATAGGAGCGCTTGGGCGGCTTGACGCCCGCGCCGATTTCATCCGCCAGAGGCAGTGGGGCAGCTGGAGCGGTCAATAGCGTATCCTCGGATCGACGAGGGTGTAGATCAGGTCGACGGCCAGGTTCACCAGCACGTAGACGAAGGAGAAGATCAGCACGACGCCCTGGATGACCGGATAGTCGCGGCGCAGGATCGCATCGAGCGTCAGCCGGCCGAGGCCCGGAATGGCGAAGACGCTCTCGGTGACGACGGCGCCGCCGATGAGAAGCGCGACGCCGATGCCGATGATGGTGACGACCGGCACCGCTGCGTTCTTCAGCGAATGCAGGAACAGCACGTCACGGTTGCCGACGCCCTTGGCCTGGGCCGTGCGGACATAGTCCTGCTGCAGCACCTCGAGCATGGTGGCGCGGGTGATGCGCGCGATCAGCGCGATATAGACCGTGCCCAGCGTGATCGAGGGCAGGATCAGGTTCTTGAACCAGGGCCAGATGCCCTGCGAGATCGGCGTGTAGCCCTGCACCGGCACCCAGTCGAGCTTGAGCGCGAAGACATAGGCGAGCAGATAGCCGATCACGAAGACCGGAACCGAGAAGCCGAAGACAGCGAAGCCGACCACGGCGCGATCGACCCAGGTACCGGCCTTCCAGGCAGCGATAACGCCGAGCGGCACGGCGATCGAAACCGCCAGGATCAGCGTCAGCACCATCAGCGACAAGGTTGGCTCGATGCGCTGACCGATCAGTTGCGTCACCGGCAGCGAGGTGAAGATCGAGGTGCCGAGGTCGCCCTGCAGCACCCGGAAGAACCATTCGCCGAAACGGACGAGATAAGGCCTGTCGAGCCCGAGGCTCTGGCGAATGCGCTCGACATCGGCGGGCGAGGCCTGGTCGCCGGCGATCACGGCCGCCGGATCGCCTGGCGCAATGTAGAGGAGCGAGAAGACGAACAGCGCCACGAAAGCCATGACGGGGATCGTCGTGATGATGCGTCTGACGATGAATGAGAGCATCGAAATCCTGAGTTGCCGCTGCTGGTGCCGGGCCGATCAGGATCTGAAGTCCCGACAGGCCCGGCGGGCGTTGTTGGAGCCGAGCCCCCGCCAAAGGCCGGGGCTCGCGCTTGCTCGCTCTCAGGCCTTCGACACGCCCCAGAACACCGGGAACGGTCCGCTGGTCACGCCCTGCACGTTCTTTCGCCAGGCCTGGTAGCCGAGATAGAAGCCGGTCGGCGCATAGACGACGTTCTGGACGGCTGCCTTGTTGAGGCGGCCCATCACCGCCTTCTCCTCGGCGAGGTCCTTGGCGTTGAACCAGTTGGTGACCTCCTTCTCGACGTCGGGCACGTCAGGCCAGCCGAACCAGGCCTTGTCGCCATTGGCGCGGATCGCGGTATAGGAGGCCGGATTCACGCAGTCGGCACCGGCATGCCAGGTATGGAACATGCTCCAGCCGCCCTGGCTCGGAGGCGTCTTCTGGGCGCGCCGGGCGCCGACCGTACCCCAGTCGGTGGCGACGAACTCGACCTTCATGCCGATGCTCTTGAGCAGTTCGGCGGTGACGTCGCCCATCGACTTGGTGGCGGCCATGTCCTGCGCCACCACACAGATCACTGGCTCGTCCTTGTAGCCCGACTCCGCCAGCAGCTTCTTGGCGGCGGCTACGTTCTTCATTTTCAGCATCTCGCCGCCCTCTTCGGTATAGAGCGGGGTGCCAGGGGTGAAGAAGCTCGCCATCGGCTTCCAGAGCTTGTCGTCGTCGCCGACGATCGCGCGCATGTAGTCTTCCTGGTTCAGTGCGGTCAGCACCGCCTGGCGCACCTTCAGATTGTTGAAGGGCGGATGCAGGTGGTTCATCCGGAAGGCGCCAATATTGCCGAGCGGGTCGCCGATATCGACGTTGACGTCCTTATGGCCCTTGAGCACCGGCACCAGGTCGGAGAGCGCGGTCTCCCACCAGTCGACCTCGCCGCTCTGCAGCGCGGCAGCGGCGGTGGCGGCATCGGGGATGATCACCCATTCGACGCGGTCGAGCAGCATCTTCTTGCCGCCAGCGAGCCAGGAGGGGGCTTCCTCGCGCGGCGCATAGTCGGCGAACTTTTCAAAGACCGCCTTGGCCCCCGGCACCCATTCGTTGCGCAGGAACTTCATCGGCCCGGAGCCGACATATTCGGTGATCTGCGTGAACGGATCGGTCTTGGCGATCCGCTCCGGCATGATGAAGGTGCAGGGCGAATTGTTCTTGGCGAGCGCGAACAGCATCTTCGGATAGGGCTGCTTGAGCACCCATTTGAAGGTCCGGTCGTCGACCGCGGTGATCTCGTTCTGGATGGCGCGGATCATCAGGCCCATCGGATCGCGAGCCGACCAGCGGATCAGGCTCGCCACCACGTCCTTGGCGAGCACGGGGGTGCCGTCATGGAATTTCAGGCCGGAACGGAGCTTGAAGGTCCAGGTCAGGCCGTCGGCCGAGACCTCCTCGCCCTCTGCCATCTGGCGCTTAGGCTGGAACTTGTCATCGATACCGTAAAGCGTGTCCCAGACGAGCAGCGCAGCGTTGCGGACGACGTATTGCGTTCCCCAGATCGGGTCGAAATTGGCGAGATTGGCCTGCGGCACAAAGCGCAGGGTCTTGGCAGCCGCGCCTTGCGACAGCGCCGGCATGGCGAGGCCGCCGGTCGCTGCCAGAACGCCGGTCCCGGCGGCGGTCTTCAGAAAATTCCTGCGGTCCATCTTGTACTCTCCCCTGAAGCGGCGGCCTCTGATCGGGCGACCTTGCCTAGAGTGTGGGCAGAAAAATCTGCACCTGACAACACGCTTGACGGGTCGCTACGACAAGAATTGACCCTGCAGGGTTCGTGCCAAACGGAACCGGTTTGCGGCTCACGACATCGTTTGCAAGCAAACGACACGCAAAGCCGGGAGGCCGGCGCAGAAAATTGCGCCGATCCGCTTAAATCGATTTGATCGGTGCATCGACACGCGCGAACGGGCGCACAGATTCCAACGATGCAGCCGCCTGCATGACCAGCGCATCCTGTCCGAAGGCGCCGACGATCTGCAGGCTCGCCGGCAACCCGGCCGAGGTCAGCCCACAGGGCACGGCCGCAGCCGGCTGCTGAGTGATGTTGAAGGGGTAGGTCAGCGGCGTCCAGCGCGTCCAGTCCTCGCCATAGCCGCCATGCTCGGGCGTGTTGCGGCCGACGGCGAAGGCCGGCAGCGGCAGCGTCGGCGTCAGCAGCAGGTCGAAGCGCTCATGGAACTGCGCCATCTGGTAGGCGAGCGCATTGCGCTGGTACAGCAGGGCATCGACATAGGCCGCGCTGTCTATCGCCTCGCCGATCTCGGCAGCCGCGACGAGGCCAGGGTCCATCTGCGCGCGCCCCGCGGCATCGGTGCTGCGCAGCGCCAGCGCCGCGCCGGCTGACCAGAGCGTCGTCAGCGTCGCGATCGGGTCATCGAAACCGGGGTCGACCTCCTCGACGGTCGCGCCGAGATCGCGGAAGGTCAGCGCCGCCGCATGCGTCAGCGCCGCGATCTCAGGATCGACCAGAGCATCGCCGCCGAGGCGCGGCGACCAGGCGATGCGCAGCCCGCGCACGCCGCGGTCGAGTTCCGCCGTGAAATCGGGCGGGGCGTCCTTGAAGGCGGTCATGTCGCGCGCATCGGGGCGGCCGATCGCATTCATCGCGAGGGCCGAGTCGCGCACGGTGCGGGTGAGCGGGCCGAGATGGGCGAGGAAGCCCATCACCGAGGCGGGCCAGGCCGGCACGCGGCCATAGGTCGGCTTCAGCCCGAAGACGCCGCAGAAGGCGGCAGGGATGCGCACCGATCCGGCACCGTCGGTGCCGAGATGGATGCAGCCGAGATTGAGCGCGGCGGCGACGGCAGCTCCCGAGGAGGAGCCTCCGGGACCGGTGGAGACGTCCCAGGGATTGCGGGTGATGCCGGAGAGCGGCGAATCGCCGACGCCCTTCCAGCCATATTCCGGCATGGTGGTCTTGCCGAGGAAGACGCAGCCGGCCTCGCGCAGCCGCGCCGTCGCCGGAGCGTCCTGCTGGAATGGCGCATCGGAAGCGATCGCCGAGCCGCGCCGCATCGGCCAGCCGGCGACCCCGAGATTGTCCTTGATCGTTACCGGCACGCCGTCGAGGGGGCCAAGCGCCTCGCCCTTGAGCCAGCGCGCCTCGGCAGCCTGCGCCATGGCGAGCGTCACGGGCTCGTCACGGACGACGAAGGCGTTCACCTCCGGTTCGAAGCGCTCGATGCGGGCGAGCGCGTCCCTGGCGACCTCGACCGGCGAGAGCTCACGCGCAGCGTAGAGGCCGCCCAGCTCGGCGGCGGACAGCGAAGCGATGGTGGTCATTGGAACATCCCCGTCAGGCGTTGGCGGCGCGCCAGGCGGCGCTGAGCAGGACATTGGCGCCGGCGACCATGTCGTCGTCGCTGCTGAGCTCGGCCGGGTTGTGCGAGAGCCCGCCAATCGAGGGGATGAAGACCATCGCGGTCGGGCAGAGGCGCGACATCATCTGCGCGTCATGGCCAGCACCCGAAATCATCCGGCGGATCGGCAGGCCGAATTCGGCGGCGCTCGCCTCGACGCCGGCGATCAGCTCCTCGGCGAAGGGCGTCGCCGGGAAGCGGGCGAGATCACGGAAGCTGATGGCGATGTCGTCGCGCGCCGAGAGTTCGGCGCAGAACTTGCGCACAGCCGCCTCCGCTTCGGCCAGCGGCGCATCGAGCGGATTGCGCAGATCGAGCGTCATCACCACGGTCTCGGGCACGACGTTGACGTTGCCCGGCTTCACGCGAATCACGCCGGAATTGGCGAGCTGGCCCGGGATCGTTTTGGTCAGTTCGTTGGCGAAGATGTTGATCCGCGCCGCGGCGAGGCCGGGGTCCTTGCGGTAGCGCATCGGGGTGGTGCCGGCATGGCTCGGCCTGCCCGTCAGGGTCAATTCGAGCCAACAGATCGCCTGGATGCCGGTGACGGCCCCCAGCCCTCCGCCTTCGCTCTCCAGCACCGGCCCCTGCTCGATATGCAGTTCGAGATAGGCATGCGCCGGCAGGAAGCCGGGCTGCTCCGGCCCATGATAGCCGATGCGCTTCAACTCGGTCCCGAGCACGGCGCCGTCGGAATCGAGCTCGGCATGGGCGGCCTCGACGCTCATTCCGCCGGCCCAGACATAGGAGCCGAGCATGTCGGGATGGAAGCGCGCGCCCTCCTCATTGGTGAAGGCGATCACCGCCATGTCGCGCTTGGGCGTCACGCCAGCATCGCGCAGGGCCGCCAGCACCTCGACGCCGCCGATCACGCCGAGCGCGCCGTCGAAGCGGCCACCGGTGCCAACCGTGTCGATATGCGAGCCCATGATCACCGCCGGCCCGTCCTCCTGGCCCTTCAGAATGCCAACGATGTTGCCGATCGCATCGACGCGGACATCGAGGCCGAGCGCCTTCAACTCGCCGACCAACCAGTCGCGCCCCGCTTTGTCCTCATCAGTCAGCGCGAGGCGCCTGCAGCCGCCCTCCGGCGTCGCTCCGATCCGCGACAGGGCCGCCAGCCGCGAGAGCAGGCGCTCCCCATCGATCCGCAGATTGGTGCTCATTGCGTCGTCTCTCCGTAGGCGTGCGTCAGTTCAGATGCCCAGCAGGCAGGAACCGGGCAGCGCGCGCAAGAGGCAGAATCCGCGGCGCGACGCGGACCGGCAGCGCGCCACGCGCAAGGCGCGGCCCGACCAAGCGCGGCGAGGCCTTTGAAGAAGCAAGCTGCCCAGATAAAAGGCAGCCATCATGTCGCAGATCGCCCTGCCCTACCGGTCGGCGAGCCCCTGGCTCACCGAGGTCAAAGCCATGCTGGCCTTGAGCTGGCCGATGGTGCTGACCAATGTCGCCCAGACGGCGATGACGGCGACCGACGTGATCATGATGGGTCATCTCAGCCCGGACGCTCTGGCCGCCGGCGCGCTCGCCTCCAATCTCTACATGGCCTTCCTGATCTTCGGCATCGGCGTGATGGCGGCCGTCGCGCCGATGGTCGCGATCGAACTCGGGCGCAACCGGCATTCGGTGCGCGACGTGCGCCGCACCGTGCGGCAGGGCTTCTGGGTGGCTGCGACCATGGCCGGGCCGATGTGGCTCTGCCTCTGGCAGGCCGAGACGATCCTCACGGCGATGGGCCAGAGCCCGGCGCTGGCGCAAGCAGCCGCCTCCTATCTGCACACGCTGCAATGGGGCCTCCTGCCCTTCTTTTGCTACCTCGTCCTGCGCGGCTTCCTGGCGGCGCTGCAACGGCCGTTCTGGGTCTTCGTGACCGTGCTCTTCGCGGTCGTATTCAACGCCTTCGCCAACTGGGTGCTGATGTTCGGACGGCTCGGTATCCCGGCGCTCGGCCTGCCCGGCTCGGGGCTGGCGACGGCACTGGCCTCGACCCTGATGTTCGCCGGTCTCGCAATGGTGGTCTCGCTGGACCGGCGCTTCCGGCGCTACCGCCTGTTCGGCCGGTTCTGGCGGCCGGACTGGAGCCGCTACCGCGCCTTCTGGCGGATGGGCCTGCCGATCGGCATCACGGTCGGCTTCGAGGTCTGGATTTTCAACGGCGCCGCCTTCCTGATGGGACTGCTCGGCCCGAGCTCGCTCGCCGCCCATGCGATCGCGATCCAGATCGCCTCGCTGTGCTTCATGGTGCCGATGGGCATTGGCCAGGCCGGAACGGTCAGGGTCGGCCACGCTTTCGGCGCCGGCGACAGCCAGGGCATCACCCGGGCGGGCACGACGGCGCTCGGGCTCGCCACTGCCTTCATGTGCTTCACTGCCCTCGTGATGCTGCTGGTTCCGCACTGGCTCGTCGTGCCGTTCCTCGATGCCAGCAAGCCGCGCGCGGCCGAAGTGGCTGAGATGGCGGTGCTGTTCCTGTTCTACGGCGCGATCTTCCAGATCGTCGACGGCGTGCAGGTGGTCGGCGTCTCGATCCTGCGCGGCCTGCGCGATACGCGCGTGCCGATGCTGTTCGCCGGCATCGGCTATTGGGGGATCGGCCTGCCGCTCTCGGCCGCGCTCGGCTTCCTGACGCCGCTCGCCGGCGCCGGCATCTGGATCGGCCTCGCGACCGGGCTTGCGGTCGTCGCCGTGCTGATGGTGGCGCGCTGGTCCGCCCGCGAGAGGCTCGGCCTGACCAGCGGTGCCGGCCAGACAGCAACGGAACATTAGCGGCCGTCGCGCAGCAACGATTCGCTAACTCTGAGTTGCATTTTTGCCCGCCCTGGCGGAGAATTCCTGCAGCGATCCCTCATGATGCCTCGCTCAGAAGGAGGGAGGTCGTGACGCCGCAGGATATCGCCCTGATCCGGTCGAACTTCGCGCAGCTGCATCGGCGCAAGATCGAGACCGCTTGCCTGTTCTACGAGCGGCTGTTCACCACGGCACCCAGCACGCGCGCGCTGTTCAAGACCGATATCGAGGTCCAGGCGGTCAAGCTGATGGAAACGCTGACGGTCGCGCTCGCCATGCTGAACGATCCCGCTGGCCTCACTGCCCTGCTCACGCGCCTCGGCGAACGCCATCGCGACTACGGCGTTCGACCCAGTCACTACGATGCGGTCCGCAGCGCCCTCATCTGGACGCTGGAGACCTCGCTGGGAGCCGAATTCACGGCGCAGGCAAGGGCTGCGTGGACCGAGCTCTACGACCAGATGGCGGCGGCCATGCTCGCCGCCGAGACGCCGAGCCAGCGCTCGGCCTGAGCGCCCGCTCAGAACTCCTCCCAGCCGGCATCGCTGGCGCGGCCATTGGCGGCCTTGCGGGCGGGCATGCTCTCGCGCTGCGGCGCGGTGACCTTGCTCTGGGCGAAGGCGGCTTCGGCGAGCTGGCGCAGGCGCTCCGGTTCGGGAGCCTGGCCGCTGCCGCGATCGGCCGGGCCGGCCGGATGGGGCGGAGCGGCGGCGCGGGCCGGCGCCCTGGCTGCGGCCTTCGCGGGCGGACGCATCACGGAGCCGGCGGAAGCGACCCCCGTCCCCGCTGCTGCGGTGAGGCCGCTGCCGGTGCGGAAGCTCGCGACCAGCGTGTTGAGCTCGCCGATCCGGCCGGTGAGCGCTCCGGCCGAAGCGGCGCTCTGCTCGGCCAGCGCCGCGTTAGCCTGCGTCATCTCGTCGAGATGTGCGACCGCCTGGCTCATCTCGTCGATGCCATGTGCCTGCTCGGCCGAGGCGGCCGAGATCTCCTGGATCGTGCCGGTGACCTTCTGCGAGGCAGCGAGGATCTTCTCCAGCGAATCGCCGGCCCGGCGCACCAGTTTGACGCCCTGCTCGACCTCGGTGTTGGAGGACGAGATCAGCCCCGAAATGTCCTTGGCCGCCTCGCTCGAGCGTTGGGCCAGGGTCCGCACCTCGCTGGCGACCACGGCGAAGCCCTTGCCGGCATCGCCGGCCCGGGCCGCCTCGACCGCGGCATTGAGCGCGAGCAGATTGGTCTGGAAGGCGATGTCGTCGATGACGCGGATGATGTCGGAGATCTTGCGCGAGGCCTCCTCAATCCTGGCCATGGCGCTGACCGCCTCGCCGGCGATGGCGCCGCCATCCTGGGCCGCCTTCATCGCCTCCTCGGCGATCGCAGCCGCCTGGCGCGCGCCCTGGGCGGAGGCTTTCACCGAGGCCGCAAGCTCTTCCGTCGTCGCCGCGGTCTCCTCCAGCGAGGAGGCCTGCTCCTCGGTCCGCTTCGACAGGTCGTCCGCGCCCATGTTGATCTCGCGGGCAGCGATGCCGACCTCCGAAGCGGTCATCTGGATCGTCGAGACTGTCTCCGACAGGCGCGTGATCGTCTCGTTGACCGCTTCCTTGAGCTCGGCGAAACGGCCGCGATAGGCCGATGGCACCTGGCGGGTCAGATCGCCCGCCGCCAGCGCCTGCAGCACCTCGACAAACTCGGTCGTCGCCGAATCGACGACAGCGTTGATCTCGTTGATGCCGGCGACCAGCTTCTGCATCTGCTCGTCGGCATCCTCGACCTGAAGCCGCGCCGAGAAATCGCCGGCCGCAGCCGCCGCGACCACCTCGCCGACATCGGAAACCACGACGGACATCGCGTCGGCGGAACGAATCCTTTCCGCCGCGGCGGCACGCTCCTGTTCCTGCAGCAGCGCGACCTGCTCGGTGCTCTGGCGCAGCACCGCGACGGCCCGCGCCATGTCGCCGATCTCGTCCTGCCGCTTGGTGTGGGGAACCGTGATCGCGGTCTCGCCGGCGGTGAGGCTGTTCATGCTCGCGCTGAGATCGAGCAGCGGACGCGTGATCGATCGCTGCGCGAACAGGATCGCCGCCGCGATCGAGGCCAGCAGCGCGGCCAGCAGCACCGATGGCAGGATCCACTGGACCTGGCGGGTGAAGGCAGCCGCCTCGTCGGCAAGCCGAGTGCCGACGTCTTCGTTGCGCTTGCCAAAGGCGACGAGCTGGTCGTTCAGCGCCTTGCGATTGGCGCGATTCAGATCGTTGTTGCCCTGCTGGTTCGCGGCAGCGGTCGAGACCTCGCGGCCGAGCCGAATCGTCTCGCTGCGGAAGGCGATGAACTCTTCGACCGATTTCTGCAGCTTGAGCGCGGTCTCGCGCTCCTGCGCCGGCACAAGGGCGACCAGATCAGCGGCGAGCTTGCGCATCACCGGGAAGCGCGCCTCCTTCGGCTTGGCGAAGGCCTCCGCCTCCTTGGCGTCCTTCGACATGTAGATGCCGCGGGAATCCATCACCACAGCGAAGACCTGGGTGTTGATCCGCTCGGTGACCAGCGCGATCTCGCCCTGGACATCGGAGCGCGCATTGAGATCGCTCGAGCGCGACAACGCATAGAGGCTCAACGCCGCCGAAAGAACCGCACCGGCGACGATGATGCCCAGCATCGCCAAAACCTTGAAGCGGATCGATTTCATGTTTTTACTCGCGCTTCCGCTCGGCTTGAGATGTGACCGGCGCTTAAAGTTTCGGCATGAGCAGGCACCGAAGCCGACAAGGCTTAAAAAGCTTTGCCAGCAACGGTTAAAAGCCCTTTAAAAAGTCCTCGATTCCTCTACGGAATGACTTAAAAACGGGCAGAAACTCTCCTTTCTCAACTTATCAGGGCAATCGCTCGCCGATCGCATCTGCCGACATGCACTGTCAGCATGTCGCACTGTGGCAATAGAGCCACGCTCTGCGTCGGCCATTATTTCGCCACATACTTTTCACCCCGACGCCACGCGAGACCGTGAAGTGGAAAGGGTCAGCCGGCGAGAATTCATTGGAACTTGTCGGCAATTCGCATGTTTCCGCTGCCAGCCGCCCTACGAAGAGCCGAGTTATGTCCTCCCAGCCTGATGCCTCCGCCACCTGTTCCCGCCGCCGCTTCCTGACGATGGCCTCGGCCTTCGTGCCCGTCGGCCTGGCCGGGTGCGTCACCGGTCCGCAGCAGTCCTTCGAGGCGCGTGCGCCGGTCCATCAGAACGCGGCCTTCCTGTCGATGTATGACGAGCGGCCGGATGAGCGCCATCCGCTGCCGGCGACCGACATCGACGAGGTCGACACGCGCTTCCTGCGCCAGGAAGTCGACTACCGGACCCCGGAAAGACCCGGCACGATCGTAGTCGATACCTCGGCGCGCTACCTCTATCTGGTCCGCGAGAACGGCCGTGCCATCCGCTACGGCATCGGCGTCGGCAAGCAGGGCATGTCCTGGCGCGGCCGCGCCACTGTCGCCCGCAAGGCCGAATGGCCGCGCTGGACGCCCACCGCCGCCATGATCGCCCGCGAGCCGGAGCGGAACGCGCGTTGGGCCGGCGGCATGGCCGGCGGCATCGAGAACCCGCTCGGCGCGCGTGCGCTCTATCTCTATCAGGGCAGCCAGGACACGCTCTACCGCATCCACGGCACCAGCGAGCCCTGGTCGATCGGCAAGGCGGTGTCCTCCGGCTGCATCCGCCTGTTCAACCAGGACATCATCGACCTCCACAGCCGGGTCCCGACCGGCACGCCCGTGGTCGTGCTGAACCGCAATCCGATCGGCGAAACGGAGCTCGACGAGACCGACGCGCCGCTGCCGCCCGACGACATCTGAGACCTGGCGGATCACCGTCAAGGACGAGGCGCCGGCATCGCTGCGGGCGCCTCGTTACGTAGGATCGTAGACATCGCGCAGGCCGCAGCTGCGCCGCACGGCTCAGAAGTCGATGGCGGTGAAGGCCAAGTTGGCGGCGGAAATCTCCGCGAGGGACACGCCCTCAATCAGCACGGCGGCATCCTCGAAACCGTCGAGCGTGACGAGGACGCCTGCCTCCGTGTCGCGCGAAGCGGCCAGAAAATCATCGTAGTCGCGGATCGAGGCGAGATCGCCGTTGGCGTCGATGAGGAAACTCAGGACATCGCCTTGCGCGGCGTCGAAATCGACGACGCGATCGACACTGCTGGCGACATCGTAACTGACGCTCCAGTGAAACACGTCGGCGCCGGCACCGCCGCTCAGCTCATCGGCACCCGGCTGACCGACCAGCCGGTCATTGCCTGCGCCACCGCTCAGGCGGTCGTCGCCAAAGCCGCCGATCAGCTCGTCATCGCCGCCACGGCCTTCCAAGACATCGTTGCCGGCGTTGGCGGAGAAGCGGTCATTGCCATCGGCACCGCGCAGCGTGTCGTCATAAGCCCCGCTTTCCAGCGCGAAACTCTCGATACTGGCATAGGTCGGCCCGCCCGAAATCCAGCCTAGCGTCGCGTCGAAATGAAGCGGGCCAGTGAGATCGCCTAGCCCGAACACGAGACGGTCACTGCCTTCCCCGCCATTGACGGTGTCGTTGGCATCTGCCCGAATCCAGTCGTCGCCTGCGCCGCCATTGATCGTCGCGGCCTCGGGCTCGGTCCCGCGCGGCGAGAGATGCGTGATGCGGTCGTTCCCTTCGCCGCCGTCGATGACGTCGCTGCCTTCCCAGCTCGCAATGACGTCATCGCCCGCCCCGCCCAGGAGGACATCATCGCCAGCGCCGCCGTCCAGCGTGTCGTTGTCGGCGCCGCCATTCAGATAATCGTTGCCGGCACCGCCCTGGAGCGAATCGAGGCCGTCGCCGCCGAACAACATATCGTCGCCGTCATCGCCCGACAGATTGTCATAGCTGGCTCCGCCGGTGATCCAGTCGTTGCCGGCTCCGCCTCTCAACGTGTCGACGCCATCCCCGCCATGCAGCTCGTCATCGCCCGCACCGCCCGAGAGCTCGTCGGCCCCGTCTCCGCCCTCGATGCGATCGTCGCCCGCTCCGGTATCGGCGATGAGGCGGTCGAGCGCGCCGGCAATCACGTTATCGTTGCCGTCGCCGGTCGTGACGACAGCCCATTCGATATCCTGGAAGGCGATCTGCTGTGCGGTCGCGGGATCACTGCCGATCATGCCATGACCGCTCGCGCCATCGAACGTCACGTCTTCAGTCGCCGAGGCGGCTTCGAGGACGAGTGAATCATAGCCGGCGCCGCCATCGACCACGCCGCCCGTTCCGACCAGGATCAGCCGGTCGAAGCCATCGCCGCCATGGAGGTGATCATGGCCGCTGGCGCTCCTGACGACATCATTGCCCGCTCCGGCATCGACGACATCGTCCCCGGCGCCGCCATCGATATCGTCATCGCCGGCGAGTCCCCAGATCTGGTCCCCCTCGCTCGTCCCGCGAAGTGTATCGCGTCCAACCGTTCCTACGATCTCTGCCATGAATCTGCTCCTCTCAATCGCTCCCCGAGATGGAACGCTAAATAAACTGTCCAATCGAGACAATATAAAGACAAAAGATTCGATTTATAAATATTTTAGAAATTCTACTTCTTATCTTTCGTGTATTTTGTCTTGAAAACCAAACGATCGTCAAAACAACTTCCCGACGCCGGCAGATCACTAAACATCAACCAGACAACGGAAACCTCTCCCGCATGACGGGGCATAAGCCCGAATAGCCAGGCTTTTTACCTATCGTCACGGCGGCGTAACCCGCCATCGCCATATCTCGTGGAGACGCGAGACACGCAGGAGCGATTTGCCTCGGCGCGGTTTTGCGCTACGCCCTGCCGGTCGGCAGCCCGCCGACGAGACGATGAGAACGCCAGATGCGCGTGACGATGATCGGTTCAGGCTATGTCGGCCTGGTCTCCGGAGCCTGCTTCGCCGATTTCGGCCATGAGGTGACTTGCGTCGACACCGACGCCGGCAAGATCGCGGCGCTGAAGCGCGGCGAGATTCCGATCTTTGAACCCGGCCTCGAGGATCTCGTCGCCAGCAATGTCCGCGCCGGGCGGCTCTCCTTCACCACGGAGCTTGCCGGGCCGGTGGCGGCGGCCGACGCCGTCTTCATCGCGGTCGGCACACCCTCGCGCCGTGGCGACGGCCATGCCGACCTGTCCTATGTGCATCAGGCGGCGCGCGACGTGGTCGCCGCGATCGACGGCTTCACCGTCGTCGTGACCAAGTCGACCGTGCCGGTCGGCACCGGCGACGAGGTCGAGCGGATCATGCGCGATGCCCGGCCGGACGCAGACTTCGCAGTCGTCTCGAACCCGGAGTTCCTGCGCGAAGGCGCCGCGATCGCCGATTTCAAGCGCCCGGACCGGATCGTCATCGGAACCGATGACGATCGCGCCCGCAAGGTGATGGAAGATCTCTACCGGCCGCTCTACCTCAATGCGGCCCCGCTCCTGTTCACCGCGCGGCGAACATCGGAGCTGATCAAGTACGCCGGCAATGCCTTCCTCGCAACCAAGATCACTTTCATCAACGAGATCGCCGAGCTGTGCGAGCGGGTCGGCGCTAATGTCCAGGAGGTGGCGCGCGGCATCGGCCTCGACAACCGCATCGGCGGCAAGTTCCTGCATGCCGGGCCCGGCTATGGCGGCTCCTGCTTCCCGAAGGACACGCTCGCCCTGATCAAGACGGCGCAGGACATGGAAAGCCCCTTGCGCCTTGTGGAGACGGTGGTCGCGGTCAACGACCAGCGCAAGCGAGCGATGGCGCGCAAGGTCATCGCAGCTTGCGGCGGCTCGGTCAGAGGCAAGCGCATCGCCATCCTCGGCCTCGCCTTCAAGCCGAACACCGACGACATGCGCGAGGCGCCCTCGCTCGCGATCGCAACTGCGCTGCTCGACGCCGGCGCCGAGATCGTCGCCTATGATCCCGAGGCGATGGCGAGCGCCAAGCCGCTGATGCCGGAGATCACCTACGCGCCCGATGCCTATTCCTGTCTCGACGGAGCGGATGCGCTGGTGATCGTCACCGAATGGGACGCCTTCCGGGCACTCGACCTCGGCCGGGTCAAGGCGGCGCTGCGTCATCCCATCGTGGTCGACCTGCGCAACATCTACCGCTCCAGCGAGATGCGCGAGCGCGGCTTCACCTATGTCAATGTCGGCAACGCCTGACGATCAGCCGATGCCGGCGCGACAGAAAGGCGCCGGGCCAACGCCTTGATAGCGTCATAAGCCGTCACCACCTTTCGGGGCGACAGGGCGACCGCCCTGTCCAACATGAGAGGAGATGACGATGACGCCGCAAGAACGCGACGTGATCGCCGGGATTTTCGACCGCCTGCGCCAGGCGGCCAACCAGCCCCGCGACCCCGAGGCTGAACGTTTCATCGCCGATCGCCTGCGCGAGCAGCCCTATGCCGTCTATGCGATGGCCCAATCGATCTATGTGCAGGAGCAGGCGCTCGCCAACCAGCAGGCTCAGCTCGAGCAGGCTCAGACCGAGGTCGAGCAGCTGCGCCGCCAACCGCCCGCCCCTGCCCAGCAGTCCGGCGGCTTCCTGTCGGGCATCTTCGGCGGCGGCGCGAGCCAGCCGGCCCGCTCCGGCTCGGTGCCGTCCTTCCCGCAGCGCGGCGCGCCGCAGCCGTCCTCGCCGCCCTGGGGCGGGCAGGCCGCAGCGCCCCAGCAAGGCATGGCGCCGCCGCAGGGCATGGGCGCAGCGCCGGGCCCCTGGCAGAATCAGGCGGCACAGCAGCCTCCGGCCCGCGGCGGCGGCTTCATGGCGAGTGCGCTGACCACGGCGGCCGGCGTGGCCGGCGGCATGGTCGCCGGCAACATGCTGATGAACGCCTTCAGCGGCAACAAGAGCGGCGCCGAAGCCAAGCCGGCCGAGGCGGCGCAGGCCGCGGACAACAAGGACGCCTCGCAGAACAACGAGGCCTCGAAGGATACGCAGACGGCCGCCGACCAGCAGCCGGCGGCGGAACCGCAGCAGGAGCCGAGCTATCAGGACGCCAACTACGATGATGGCAGCTATGATGACGGCTCGGGCGGCTTCGGCGGCGACGACGAGTGGGCCTAAACACCGCTAGGTCACTCCAGAGATGAAGAGGCCCGCCTGGCGACAGGCGGGCCTTTTCCTTTTTGGAGAACGGAGAGCAAGGCCCCAGGATCGGCCCAGCAGAGCTTTCAGGCCAGGGTCTCGGCAGCAAACACCTTCTGGACGATTTGCCAGCGCCCGTTGAGGTAAAAGCACGACAGCAGGTCGGTCACCTCGCGGGGCGGGATCCGCAAGCGCAGCTTGAGCAGCGCCATGTCGCGGGTCATGGCGATGGAGAGGATCTGGTCGGCCCGTACGCTGCCGGCATCCTGAGGAGACGTCAGCGTTTGGACCAGATCGAGCCAGGCGGCAATGGGAGTGACCACCACGCTATCGCCATCGCCGCGTCGGGTGACAAGGGCGGCGGGGTTGAAGATCGCCGCGAAGCTGTCGGCATCCATTGCATAGGCAGCGTCGAAATAGATTTTCGCCAAGGCGACCAAATCATCTATGCTTGCCGTGGAGGGTGTGTCTTTCGACGTCATTATGATTTCCTTCAAAATTGGCATCCAGCAGAGTATAATTTTGAGAAAGCACTGTGTTTAAGCCGCACGTACTAATCAGTCTTGTAAGTTGAGCTACGCAATCGAGACGCCCATGAACATCTCCCTTTTGTCTGCCGGAGACTTCAATCAGCTCCGTGCCTTCGTGGCCGTCGCCGGTTCGCTGAACTTCAGCCGGGCGGCCGAGAACCTCGGCGTGTCATCCTCGGCGCTGAGCCAGATGGTCCGCGCACTCGAGGAGCGAGTCGGAGTCAGCTTGTTCAATCGCACCACCCGCAGCGTCTCCCTGACCGAAGCGGGGGCGAAACTGTTCGAGCGGGTGCAGCCCGCCGTCGAGGAGTTGGCGGAGGCGTTGGGCGAGACCAGCGAGCGCCGCGCTCATCCCGCCGGTACCGTGCGGATGCACTGCTTTCGGGCGGCGGCGGACCTCTACCTGACGCCGATCCTGCGTGCCTTCAGCGACGCCTATCCGCAGATCGTGCTCGACATCACTCTCGACGATGCCGTCGTGAACATCGTGGCCGAGGGCTATGACGTCGCCATCCGGCTCGGGGAGGTGATCGACAAGGACCTCATCGCAGTGAAGCTCGGTCCTGACCTGCGCCAGACCGCAGTGGCTTCGCCGGACTATCTCGCCCGGCACGGGACGCCGGCCCATCCCCGCGACCTTCTGGGCCATCGCTGCATCGGCTGGCGCTGGCCGGGCCAGAAGACCCCCTACAAATGGGAGTTCATGGAGAACGGCAAATGGTTCGAGGTCGCCGTCGATGGCCCTCTGATTTCCAGCAGGAAGGATTTCGGGGTGCAGGCGGCGGTCGATGGGGTCGGCATCGCTTTCGCCAGCCAGCAGCTGATCGCGCCCCACATCGCCGAAGGCCGCCTCGTCCCACTGCTGGAGCCCTGGTCAGCGCCCTTCCCCGGCTACTACCTCTGTTTTCCGGCCCAACGGCAGATGGCGCCACCGCTGCGCGCCGTAATCGACACTATTCGCGCCGGCACGCGCCCGACCAGCGGGGCCGTAGAGGAGGCAGCGACTGGGTCCGAGCGCCGCTCAGCCCCCTGAAACGACGAGGCCCGCCTGGCGAGAGGCGGGCCTTTTCGTTCGGAAGGGTATCGGTCGCCTTAGATCACCAAAACCTTGGCGCCGACGCGCACGCGCTCGTAGAGATCGACGACATCCTCGTTGTTCATGCGGATGCAGCCGGAGGAGACCGCCTGGCCGATCGTGTTCGGCTCGTTCGTCCCGTGGATGCGGTAGAGCGAGGAGCCGAGATAGAGCGCACGCGCGCCCATCGGGTTTTCGGGACCGCCGGCCATGAAGCGCGGCAAATCCGGCCGGCGCTTCAGCATCTCGGCCGGCGGCGTCCAGCTCGGCCATTCGGCCTTGCGGGTCACAGCCTTCATCCCGGCCCATTCGAAGCCGGGACGGCCGACGCCGATGCCGTAGCGTAGCGCGCGGCCACCCGGCTGGACCAGGAAGAGGAAGCGCTGCGGCGTGTCGATGATGATGGTGCCGGGCTTGTGCGGGCCGCTATAGGCGACCTCCTGCTTCTGGAAGCGCGGATCGAGGGTGCGCGCGATCGGCCGCTCCGCCGGCATCGGCTCGCCGAGTGCTGCCGAACGGCGCTCGCGGCGCGGCTCCATCGGGTCGCCCTGGATCGGAACCGGCGCCTCGTAGTCGGAGAGGCGGCGCGTCGCCGGCTGCTGGCCATAGGCGCCGCGCTGCGGCCGGTTGTAGACCGCCCCGCCCCGGCCATAATTGGTCGGGTCCTGGCCAGTCATCAGCATCTCGATGAAGCCGCCGCCATATTGGCCACGGCCGGCCGAATGCGTGACCATCGGATCAGCGGGACGCCAATAGCTCTGGGCGCCAGCCCGGTCTGGCAGGAAGGCGAGCCCCGCGAGCAGAGCGAGGGGGACGAAACGGATCGCACGCATGACGCAACTCTCTCAACGCAACTGGCTGGAAGCGTGAGGCGATGCGTTGAAATGAATGGTGAATCGTTGACTCTACCGGCTCCGAAACCGGCTTAATCGCTCGAATTCCCGGGATTAACCTTAGCGATCCGCGAGCAAACGCAGTAAACGCCGCGTTCACGTTGCTGGACCCGTGTTAACGGTCAGACCAAGCTCAGCCCGACCTGCCTCTGCTCTTGCGCATGGCGAGCCACAGCCGAAGCAGCGTCCGGCAGCGGGCCACGTCGAAGGCCAGCATCAGCCCGCCATAGACGGCGATGCCGAGGCCGCCCTGCAACAGCAATTCGGGTAGAGGAGCGAACCGGCCGGAGAGCGGCCAGACCGCTACCGCCATGACGACCGCCGCCGCGACGACGATGCCGATCTCGCGCCAGTTCGGGCTGACCGGGAGCGAGCGCAGGCCGACCCAACCGGTGATGGCGAGGACGACGAGGAAGCTGAGGGTCTGGCCGAGCGCATAGCGCTCCGGCCCGAGCGCGCCGGCGGCGAAGACCAGAGCGAGATTGGCGAAAAGACCCGTGACGGCCGCCAGCGTCACCAGGCCGGTGCGCTTGCCGAGCAGGAAGACCGGGTAGATCCCCGCGGCGAAGATGGCGAGCGCGACGAGGCCCGGCAGCAGCAGCCGCAAATAACCCGCGAAGTGGCCGTGGAACTGCGCCGGCACCAGCAACGCCTCGAAAGCCGGCAGCACCAGGAAGAAGCCGACCGCAACCGGCAGCGAGACCATCAGCACGATGACGAAATTGCTGGCGATGCGCTTCTCAGCCGCCCGCCGGCCCTTGGTCTCGTCGAGCCGCAGCACCTCGCGCAGCATGATGATCTCGAGCGTCGAGGCGAGCATGCCGAACAGGCGCAGGCCCATATCGGCGGCGAGCGAGAAATAGCCGGCCTCGGCGAAGCCGTTGGCGTCGGCAAGCAGCGAACGGTTGAGCAGCGGGATCAGCGAATAGATCGCATTCGCCCCGACGATCGGCAACGCATAGCGCGCGAAGTCGAGCGCGAGGTCGCGCTGCGCGGCCGACCAGGCGAACGGCGCGTCGGCAAGGGTGCGCCGCACCGCCAGCAGCGCCGCCATGGCGCTGACGACGCCGCCGAACATCACGATCGTCGCATCGCGCGTCCACCAGGCGCCGCCGACCATCAGCAGCAGCGCCAGCACGTTCTTGACGATGATCAGTCGGGCATAGGCCGCGTCGAGGAAGCGGGCCCTGGCAATGGCGCCGTGATAGTCGAACAGGCCGGCGCAGATGCCGCCCAGCACCGAGCCCGCCACCAGCATCACCGGCAGGCCGAAATCGACGCCGGCGACGACGGCCGCGACCAGGAGACCGCAGAGCGCGATCGTGATCCCGGCGCTCAGCACGTCCAGCGTCGCCCGGATCTGCGGCTGGTCCTCCCGGCTCCTCTGCGAGTAGAAACGGACGGCCGAGAGCCTGATCCAGTCGAGCAGCGCGGTGTTGAGCAGGACGAGGATCGCCGCGCCGATGGCGTAGCGGCCGAATTCGGCGGGGCCGAGGAAATAGGCGATGAGCAGCCCGAGGAGGAAGTTCAGCCCGGCATTGATCACGAAGGGCAGGAGAACGGTCATGACGCCATCGCGAAGGGGCCTGCCAGCTCGACGCCGGTCGCGCATGACTGCGCTGATTCCGCCTAACCGCCAAACCGCGCATGTCCAAGCGGAAACTGGCTCGATCTCGCGCTATCCAGTCACGATAGGCCGAGCCGATGCCTAGCGATCCGCTGTTCTACCTTGTCGGCTGGACCACGACCCTGCTCGTCGGCATCGGCAAGGGCGCCTTCGGCGGCGGGCTCGCCATTCTCGGCGTGCCGCTGCTGGCGCTCGTCGTCGATCCCCTGCAGGCAGCGATCATGGTGGCGCTGCTGGTCGCGGCGATGGACCTCTTCGCCATCGGCAGCTTCGGCGTCTCGACCTGGTCGAAGAAGGACCTTGCCTGGCTGATCCCTGGCCTGATCGCCGGCATCGCGATCGGCTATGCGGTCTTCCTCATCGTCGACGCGCGCATCGTTACCCTGATCATCGGCCTCGTCACCCTCGCCTTCACGGCGCACTGGTTCCTGCGCGGACGGACCGCGCCGGCGGGCAAGCTTCCGGTGTCGCCCCCCTTGGCGTTGCTCGCGGGCACCACCTCGGGTTTCACCACGTTCGTCGCCCATGCCGGCGGCCCGCCGGTGGCGATGTACCTGCTGGCGCGCGGGCTCCCCAAGACCGCCTTCGTCGGCACCACCATCGCCTTCTTCATGCTCGGCAACCTCCTGAAGCTGCCGCCCTATATCGCGCTCGGCCTGAAGCAGCCGCAGGCGCTGTGGGCCGCGCTCGCGCTATTGCCGGCCGCGCCGCTCGGCGTCTGGCTGGGGCGCTGGCTGCATGAGCGGCTCGACCAGAAGCGGCTGTTCTTCGCCTGCTATCTGCTGCTCGCGGTCGCGGCGCTCAAGCTGACCGCGGATGCCGCGCTCGCATTGCTGCGATAGCATGGCAGGAGCGCGAGCGGCCCATCTTTCCAGTGCGCCGCCTTGGCCCTAAGCGGTAGCTCATGACCGCCTTGCCCGCCCTTCGCGACGCCACCGACGCCGATTCGGAGCCGCTCGCCACCCTGATCGCTGCGACCTTCGCCGAATATCCGAACTGTTTCTTCGACTGGTCGGAGTTCCCGGAGCTGCGCCATCCCGCCAGCTATTACGCGCAGAAGGGCGGCAAGCTCTGGGTCGCGGACGGGCCGGACGGGCGCATCGCCGGCTCGATCGCGGTTGTCCCGGTGCCGGACCAGAACGCGGTCGAGCTGTTCAAGGTCTATGCCGATCCGAGCCAGCGCGGCAGCGGCCTGGGGCAGGCGCTGTTCGCCCGGACGCTCGCCTTCGCAGAGGCCGGCGGCTATGGCGAGATGATGCTGTGGTCGGACAGCAAGTTCGCCCGTGGCCATCGCTTCTACGAGAAGCTCGGTTTCGTGCGCTGGCCGGGCGAGCGCTACCTCGCCGACATCTCCTCGACCTGGGAATACCATTTTCGCAAGCCGCTCGCTGCGGCGCGGCCATGAACCCCAATACCGCGCTGCGGGCCGCGTTCGGCATCGCACTGCTCACCGCGATGGAGGCGGTGATCAAGGCGCAGATGCAGCAGCATCCGTTCCTGATGGCGCTATTCATGCGCTTTGCCATGGGCGGCCTCTGCGCAGTCGTGGTGCTGGCGTTCCTGCGCCCTGCCTTTCCGACGCGCGCCAGCCTGATCGGCAATTCGTTGCGCGTGCCGGTGGTGATCCTGACCGCCGGCAGCTTCTTCTATTCAGTCTCGGTGCTGCCGCTCGCCGAGGCGCTGACGCTCTCCTTCCTCGCCCCGGTCTTCGTCGCCCTGCTCGGCGCGCTGATCCTGAAGGAACGGCTCGACGGGCGCATCCTGCAGGCGCTCGGCTTCGGCATCGCCGGCATGCTGGTGATGGTCTGGCCGCGCCTGCAGGGCGGCGTCACCGGCGCCGAACTCGGTGTCGCCGCCGCATTGTTCTCGGCGATCTCCTATGCTTTCAACCTGATCCTGCTGCGCCGGATCGCGGTGAAGGAGCATCCCGCGATCATCGTGCTGTTCCAGAATGCCGGGCCGGCGCTCTGCCTGGCCTGGCCGGCCTACTACGTCTTCATGCCGATGAGCGGTGGCGATCTCCTCGCCTATCTCTGCGCCGGCGCGCTCGGCGTCGCCGGGCATCTCTCGCTGACCTCGGCCTTCGCCCGCGCGCCGGCCTCGCGGCTGGCGCCGATCGAATACACGGCGCTGGTCTGGGCGAGCCTGCTCGGTTGGTTCGTCTTCGGTGAAGTGCCACTATGGACCACTCTGGCAGGTGCGGTGCTGATCGTCGCCGGCGCCTTCGCGGTCAGCCGACGCTGACCTGCCGCAAAATCGCCCGGTTGGTCGGACTTTTGCGCTGCAGGACCACGAGGAAGCGACCGACCGCGCATGCCCAGCTTCCGCTCCAAGGCTGATTGATCCCACTATGCAGCGCTCCGGCACCGCTGCTCGCGTCCTGCGCGAACCCGGCCTTCCCGCCGCGCTCTGCTTCCATCTTCTGCTGGGTCTCCTGCTCGCCATCCGAACGATCAGCAGCTTCACGCCGGCGATCGAGACGAGCGTCGAGGTCGAACTGGTCGGGCCCGAGGAGCTGACGCCTGCTGCAGCACCGCCAGCGCCTGCTCCGGCACCCGCTCCTCCGCTAGCGGCCGAGATCGCAGCGCCTCCACAAACGGCCCCGGCTCCACCGCCTGCGGAGAAGCCGGCCACTCCGCCCGTTCCGCCACCCGCCGAGCCGCCGGCGATGATCACGGCCCGGACGCTGCATTCCGAAAGCGTGCTGGCCAATCCGCGCAGCCGTGAGGCGCGCGAGGCGTTGAAGACGCTCGAGGCGAGCGAACGCGTCGAGCAGCTCTGCAATCTCGAGGCGATGAGCCAGATTCATGCCTGGAAAGCGGAGTTCGAGCCGGACCGCGTCGTCGCCTTCGCCCTGGCTGGCGTCAAGCTGACGAAGACCGCCCTGGAAGCGGAGGGCGCGGCCTTCCGTAGCCGCAAGCAATGGTACGGCCTGCGCTTCCGCTGCGAGATGGCAGCGAACGGCAAGGTCGCCGGCTTCCAGTTTCGCGTCGGCGAAGCGATCCCGCGCAGCGAATGGGCAGCGCATGACCTGCCGCCCGAGCATTAATCCGCCGCAACGGCCTTAGGCTGGCTTGCTGCAATAGGCCTCCAGCCGGTAGCCGTCGGGATCGACGACGAAGGCGGCGTAATAGTCGGGGCCATAGGATTCACGTAGGCCAGGCTTGCCGTTGTCGGTGCCGCCCGCCGCCAGCGCCGCAGCATGGAAGGCGTCGACGCTCTGGCGCGTCGGCGCGACGAAGCAGAAATGCAGGTTGGAGTCGCGATCCGGCGGCACCGGCGCGGCGACCGCACCGATCCAGAGCCCGACGCCCCCCTTGCCATAGCCGAGCGAGTTTTCGTCCGCACTGAGGCAATCATGGCCGAGTGCGCCGAGCGCCGCGTCGTAGAAGCGCTTGCTGCGGGCGATCTCGCGAACGCCGATGGAAACGTGATCGAACACGGCTTGCTTCCTCCCTTTTCAGGCTTTGATGCGCTTGGCCCGGAAATCGGCCTGGATCTGCCAGCTCGCGCCCTCATCGCGCGAGCGGTCGCCGATCCAGTGGAACGAGTCCGGAGTGATCTCGGTGAAGCGCCAGCGGATCGCCGTGCCGTCATCGAGCTTGCCGTGCTGGACGATATCCCCGCCTTCGGCGCGGCCGATCTGGTGGGTGTAGTACTGTTTGAGCGGGTCGTTCCAGCGGATGTGCCAGGCGTCTTGCCCGGGGTCGTAGACACGCAACGTCGTGCCGTGGAAGAAGCCCGGCAAGTTCCAGACATCCTGCACGGCGCGGCCGCCGAGGACCCAGCCGAAATGGATCTCGCCTTTGGCCTCATGGCGCTGGCCGTCGTCGGTATGAACAATCGCATCCATGGTCCAGGCGCCGACGAACTGGCCATAGAGGGCGAGCTTGTCGGCGAGTTCGGGCGCCGGCCCCTCGGCGATAAGGACATCGGCCAGCGTCGATGGCGCTGCTGTCATGATCGGGCTCCGTCTGGATCAGATTGGCGCCCAGCTAGACCCGGAGCCTCGGGCCGCGCTTGGGAAAAACTGCTAAACTCGCTGACATGACCGCCACCGCACATATCCTCGCGTCAGGCCTCGGCTGGCGGGTCAGCGACATCGTCTGCACGGCCGGCCCGGACGACCGGGCCTACCAGGAGGAGCACCCGCAGCACTGCATCGCCATCGTCCGCAGCGGCTCGTTCCGTTATCGCTCGACGCAAGGCAGCGCCGTGCTGGCGCCGGGCTCGCTGCTGCTCGGCAATCGCGGCGCCTGCTTCGAATGCGGCCATGAGCATGCGGCCGGCGACCGCTGTCTCGCATTCCAGTTCGAGCCGGCCTGGCTCGAAGGCGTCGTCGCGGCCGTACCGGGCGCTCGGCGAGCGGATTTCGCGCGCGCGCATTTGCCGCCACTGCCCGAGCTCGCCAAGCTCGTTGCGACGGCGGAGATCGCTGCGGACGACCCCGAAAGGCTCGGGGAGACCGCGGTGCGTCTCGCTGGAGCGGTGGCGAGCGTGCTGTCGGGCGCAAAGCCTGCGGCTCAGATGCCCAGCGCCCGCGACCAACGCCGGATCACGCGGGCGCTGCGCCATATCGAGGCGCATTGCGAGGACGCGCTCTCGCTCGACGCTCTGGCGCGGCAGGCGGCGATGAGCCCCTATCATTTCCTGCGGACGTTTCGTCTGCTGGTCGGGATGACGCCGCATCAATATGTGCTGCGCACCCGCCTGCACCGGGCGGCATTGCTGTTGCGCCGGACCGACCAGCCGGTCGCCGGCATCGCCTTCGATTGCGGCTTCGGCGATCTCTCGACCTTCAACCGGCGCTTCAGGCGGGTGATGGGCGAGAGTCCGGGCGCCTATCGCGGCGCCTGAGCAGCGTCAGCGCTTGCCGCCGAAGATCATGCAGGTCTCGGTGCCGTGCGCCAGCAGCTTGCCCTGCGCGTCGACCAGCCTGCCCTCGCTGGTCGCGACCGAGCCGCCGCGATGGATCAGCTTACCCTCGCAGCGCACCGGCCCGTTGCCGGGCATGACCGGGCGGACATAGTTCAGCTTCATCTCCAGCGTGGTGTAGCCCTCGCCGACCCGCAGCGTCGAATGCACGGCGCAGGCCATGGCGGAATCGAGGATCGTCGCGATCCAGCCGCCATGGATCGTGCCGAGCGGGTTGAAGAAGCGTGGCGAGGGCGTGCCGACGAAGACCACCCTGCCCTCCTCGACTTCGGCGATGTCGAAATCCATGGCGTCGGCGAAGGGCGGGCCGGGGTGGCGGCCCTCGACGATCCCGCGCAGGAAGGATGCGCCGTCCTCCGCGAGCAGGACATCACGGCTGACGACTCCGACCTGGCGGGGCATGCGACGACTCCATCTCTATCGTGTAGATGCACGATAGAGATGGCTGCGCGTCGCGGTCAAGCGCTCAACCCGTCATTGCGAGCGGAGCGAAGCAATCCAGGAGGACTTGCCATTGCACCCGGCCGCCCCTGGATTGCTTCGTCGCTTTGCTCCTCGCAATGACGGTACTAGCCGGCCTGCCTTGCCGCCCGCCGGATCGCTTTCAGATTGTCACGCGTCTCGCTCCAGCGCTCCTGGCCGAGCCCGCCCTCGATTCTGTCCTGCGCCGCGCGCCAGTAGGGGATCGCCGCCTCGATCGCGGCTCGTCCCTTCTCCGTGACGGCATAGGTCAGCGCCCTGCCCTTGCAGTCGACAGGCTCGATCAGCCTCTCGGCGGCGAGCAGCTGCAGATTGCGCGTCAGCGAGGTCCGCTCCAGCGCGAAACGGTCGGCGAGCTCGGTGACCGAGCGCCAGGCGCCGGTCGAGAGCGCCGAGAGCAGCACGAACTGGGTGATCTTCAGGCCGCTCGGCCGCATCGCCTCGTCATAAGCGCGGGTCACGGCTCGTGCCGTCATGCGCACATGCAGCACCACGCAGGAGCGGGCGATGTCGTCGAGCTTGAGGTCGGCTACCGGCGTCGTCATCTCGCCACGATAGCCGGTTTAATGTGCCGCCGCAGCAGCGCAGATGGGCGACCGCTGGTCGCGTTCACCTTTCGCGCAGCGGATTCCTTGACTCCTGCTGACCCCAGGCCTATCTCCGCGACGTCCGTTAGCACTCACTTGGTGAGACTGCTAACAGACCCCATTCACGGGCCGCCCACGAGCCCGTCCAGAATACGATCCGAGAGGAAGACAGAACCATGAAGTTCCGTCCGCTGCATGACCGCGTTGTGGTCCGTCGCCTTGATGGCGAAGAGAAGACCAAGGGTGGCATCATCATCCCCGACACCGCCAAGGAAAAGCCCCAAGAGGGTGAAGTCGTCGCCGTCGGCGCCGGCGCCCGCGACGACGCCGGCAAGCTGGTCGCGCTCGATGTCAAGAAGGGCGATCGCGTCCTCTTCGGCAAGTGGAGCGGCACCGAGGTCAAGATCGACGGCCAGGATCTCCTGATCATGAAGGAATCCGACATCATGGGCATCGTCGGCTGAGCAGCCTGACGACCACCCTTCCGTAGAGTCCAATCAGGAGTAGTCTCATGGCTGCCAAAGAAGTTCGCTTTTCCACCGACGCCCGCGACAAGATGCTGCGCGGCGTGGACATCCTCGCCAATGCCGTGAAGGTCACGCTGGGTCCGAAGGGCCGCAACGTCGTGATCGAGAAGTCGTTCGGCGCCCCGCGCATCACCAAGGACGGCGTCACCGTCGCCAAGGAGATCGAGCTCGCCGACAAGTTCGAGAACATGGGCGCTCAGATGGTCCGCGAAGTCGCTTCGCGCCAGAACGACCATGCCGGCGACGGCACCACCACCGCCACCGTGCTCGCCCAGGCGATCGTCCGTGAAGGCGCCAAGTCGGTTGCGGCCGGCATGAACCCGATGGACCTGAAGCGCGGCATCGACCTGGCCGTCGAGGCCATCGTCGCCGACCTCAAGAAGAACTCCAAGAAGGTCACCTCGAACGCGGAAGTCGCGCAGGTCGGCACCATCTCGGCCAACGGCGACGAGTCGGTCGGCAAGATGATCTCGACCGCCATGCAGAAGGTCGGCAACGAGGGTGTCATCACCGTCGAGGAAGCCAAGACCGCCGACACCGAGCTCGACGTCGTCGAGGGCATGCAGTTCGACCGTGGCTATCTCTCGCCGTACTTCATCACCAACGCCGAGAAGATGGTCGCCGAGCTCGAGGACCCCTACATCCTCATCTTCGAGAAGAAGCTGTCGTCGCTCCAGGCGATGCTGCCGATCCTCGAGGCCGTCGTGCAGACCGGCAAGCCGCTCCTGATCATCGCCGAGGACGTCGAGGGCGAGGCTCTCGCCACGCTCGTCGTCAACAAGCTCCGCGGCGGCCTGAAGGTCGCGGCCGTCAAGGCTCCGGGCTTCGGTGACCGCCGCAAGGCCATGCTCGAGGACATCTCGATCCTGACCGCCGGCCAGATGATCTCGGAAGACCTCGGCATCAAGCTCGAGACCGTGACGCTTAACATGCTCGGCCGCGCCAAGAAGGTGCGCATCGAGAAGGAGAACACCACGATCATCGACGGCGCCGGCAAGAAGAAGGACATCGAGGGCCGCGTCGCGCAGATCAAGGCGCAGATCGAGGAGACCACCTCGGACTACGACCGTGAGAAGCTCCAGGAGCGTCTGGCCAAGCTCGCCGGCGGCGTCGCGGTCATCCGCGTCGGCGGCGCGACCGAGGTCGAGGTCAAGGAGAAGAAGGATCGCGTTGACGATGCCCTGAACGCCACCCGCGCTGCGGTGGAAGAAGGCATCCTGCCGGGCGGCGGCGTCGCCCTGCTGCGCGCCCTGAACTCGGTCAAGTCGATCAAGACCCAGAACGACGACCAGAAGACCGGCGTCGAGATCGTCCGCAAGGCGATCGCGGCCCCGGCCCGCCAGATCGTCGACAACGCCGGCGATGACGGCGCGGTCGTGATCGGCAAGCTGCTGGAGTCGAAGGACTACGCCTGGGGCTACAACGCCCAGACCGGCGAGTACGGCGACCTGGTCAAGGCCGGCATCATCGACCCGACCAAGGTCGTGCGCACGGCGATCCAGGACGCGGCTTCGATCGCTGGCCTGCTGATCACCACCGAGGCGATGATCGCCGAGTCGCCGAAGAAGGACGCCCCGATGCCCCCGATGGGCGGCGGCGGCATGGGCGGCATGGACTTCTGATAAGAAGTCCGAGCTCTCCAGCTCGATTGATACGGAAGGCCCGGCGCAAGCCGGGCCTTTTTCGTCACACCACGCAAGATCTTGGCGGCAAGAGCCCGGATAATCTTGCCAGCTGTCGCAACGTTCTCCCAACTGTGGGCACCGCACGACTATCCAGCTCCCCGCGAGTCGGAACGGCCATTCGCCAGCGCGCGCGACCACGAGGCCAAACCCGCTGAGCGGGCGGAGCGGAGATCATTGATGGTTCGGCGATCTGTCGTGATTGGCGGCGTCTACGCCGCGATCGCGCTCCTGGCGGTGGCAGGGGCACTGGCCAGTGGCTGGTACTCTTTCCGGGACAGCCCGCCTACGACCCTGTCGGTCGCGGTCGGCGGCAAGGGCGGCAATGTCGATCAGTTGATGGGCGAGGTTCGCGATCTCGTCGCCAGCCAGTCGAAGACCATCCGCCTCGAAATCGTCCACACGGATGGCTCGGCGACGAATGCGCGCCTGGTTGCCGACGGCAAGGCGGCTCTCGCCTCTGTCCAGGCCGACATCATGACCGCCCCGAATGTGAGGGCAGTCGCGGTCGTGGCACGCGAGCACTTTCAGCTGATCACGCGCCGCTCGTCCGGTATCCGGAACTTGCGAGACCTCGTCGGCAAACGCCTCGCCTTGCCGCCGGAGGGTACGTCAGGAAACCAGAACTTCTTCGCCCTGGCACAGCACCACGACCTGCCCTTGTCCGAAATTCAGATCAGCGCGGGACCGGTGAACGACAATTTTGCGGCGTTGGAGCGCGGCGACATCGACGCGATCGCCTTCGTCCGGGCCTTGCGCGATCCTGCGACCGTCGACCTGATGCGACGCCTGCAGCAGCGTGGGGACAGTGTTTTCTTCGTGCCGGTCGAGCAGGCCTCGGCAATCAGGCTGGTGAAGCCGTACGTAACCGAAAGCACGATCAGCCAGGGGACCTACCAGGGATATCCCCCCGTCCCCGAGCAGGACACGCCGACGCTGGCGATCGGCATCAATCTCGTTGCCGGCGCCAAGGTGCCGGACTCCGCGGTGGAGGAACTGACACGCATCCTGTTCGACGAACAGTTGCGGCTCGCCTTCCGGACGCCGCTCGCGGCGGGCATCGCCAGACCGATGCAGAATGGCCCGTCCCTGGCAATTCATGCCGGTGCAAAGGCTTATTACGACGGCGCCAGGCCGTTCCTGCTGGTGCGCTATCGCGACGAGATCACCTTCATGATCTCGATGCTGACGATCGCCTATTCCGGCCTGATGATGCTGCGGCTGCAGATTCGCAATCGCCGCAAGGTCCGGGTCAGCGCCTATAATGACAAGCTGATCGACATCTCCTCACGGGCGCAGGAGGCCAGCGATCTCGCGACCCTGCACAAGTGTCGCGCCGACCTCAACCTGCTGATCCAGCGGGTGATGAAGGACTTTTCGGAGGAGCGCATCTCCGACCAGGGCTTCCACGTCTTCTCGCTGAGCTGGGAGGCGGTCCGCGCCTCGATTGCCGAAGCAATTGGCGAAGCACGTGCTTCCGAGCAGACAATCAAGCGGGCTGCGGCGTAAAGAGAGCCGGCTTTGCACAGGCATGTGATGCCCCGCGCTTGCGTCGACTTTGGTTGTAGGCCCTAGATCGCGACAGGTGCGGCATCCTGCCGCGCTCTGCTTTCGGGGGTCCTTCGATGAACAACCCTGCCCTGGGCGATGCCGCCAAGCTGGTCGGCCGTATCCTGCTCGCCCTGATGTTCGTGCTCGGCGGCTGGTCCAAGATCAACGGCTATGCTGGAACGCAAGCCTATATGGGCTCGGCCGGCGTGCCCGGCATCCTGCTGCCGCTGGTGATCATCGTCGAGCTGATCGGCGGCCTGATGATCGTGGTCGGCTACAAGACCCGCCTCACGGCCCTCGCCTTGTTCGCCTTCACCATCGCCGCCTCGGTGCTGTTCCACATGAACTGGGCGCAGCCGATGCAGCAATTGCTGTTCATGAAGAACCTCGCCGTGGCGGGCGGTTTCCTGGTGCTGTTCGCGGCCGGCGCCGGCGCCTATTCGGTCGACAAGGACTGAGGTCATCACAAAACGCTGAAAAAGCGCGGCCCGGCCTTGAGCCGGGCCTTTTTTGTGCGCAGGGCTGCTCTACAACGCTCTCTCCTACGCAGCGCGGCTCCCGCGCTGATTCCCCGACAAGGACGACGCCATGCGCCTGTTGAGTTTCGCCATCGCTGCGCTTGCCGTGATCGCGCTCGTCGTCAGCCAGCAAAGCGGCAGCGCCAGCATCCTCGGCCTTGGCGTCGTCGGCGTATTGCTCGCCTTCGCCACCTTCCGCGCGACGACCATCCCGTTCTTCCTGAAGATCTTCTCCGGCATCTTCGGTACGGAGTACGTCCTCTTCGGCGCCGGGACGCTGATGGCCCAAATCGGGCTTTGGCCCACCGCCTGGCAGGCGGTCGCGCCGCCGGCCAGCCTCGCTACGACGGTCGCCGTCTTCGGCATCCTAATCTATCTGGTCTCCTTCGTACCGGTCGTGCAGCGCATCGCCCGCATCGCCTCGCCCTATTTCGAGTCATCCGAGCCGCAGATCGCCAATCTCGGACCGTTCGGCCGCTACCGCATGCGGCTCGGCACCTTCGCCGTCGCGCTGGTGGTCTTCCTGATCGTGCTCAACCAGGCGCAGGTCGGCATCTCGCTGCGCATCAACTTCTTCTACCGCGACTTCAACAACGCCCTGCAGGAGAAGAACGCGCCGGTCTTCTGGGAGCAGCTCATCAACGTCTTCTGCGTCTGGGCGTCGATCTCGGTGATCAGCTACCTGATCGAGACGGTCGCGCAATCGGTGCTGCTGATCCGCTGGCGCGAATGGATGGCGGCCGAATACAACAAGCGCTGGCTCGGCAACGGCAACCATTACCGCATCTCGCTCGCCGGCACGGCCGACAACCCGGACCAGCGCATCTCGGAGGACACCCGCTCCTTCCTGAACCAGACCTACAGCTTCTCGCTGACGCTGATCACCCAGGTTTCGACGCTGGTGTCGTTCTCGATCGTGCTGTGGTCGATTCCGGTCGCCATCACGGTGCCGGGCACCGACATCGTCATTCCCGGCTTCATCTTCTGGGCGACGCTGATCTATGCCGCGATCGCGACCTGGGTCACCCACCTGATCGGCAAGCCGCTGATCTCGCTGGAGTTCGAGCAGGAGCGGCGCGAGGCGAACTTCCGCTTCGCCCTCGCCCGCCTGCGCGAATATTCCGAGCAGATCGCGCTGATGCGCGGCGAGACCGCGGAGCGCCGCCATCTCGGCGAGACCTTCGGCGGCATCGTCGACAACTTCTACCGCCTGCTCTGGCGCAAGCTGAAACTGACGACCTTCACCCTGTCCTACAACCAGGCCAACGTCGTCATCCCTTACGTCCTGCTCGCGCCCTACTATTTCGGCGGGCAGATCGCCTTCGGCGTGCTGACGCAGGTCGCCTCGGCCTTCGGCCGGGTCGAGACGGCGATGTCGTTCTTCATCAACAGCTACCAGTCGATCGCCTCCTATCTCGCCTCGATCAATCGCCTGACCACCTTCGAACAGGCGATCGTCAAGGCGGACGCGCAGGGCGCCGGTGGCGAAGGCGCAGCGATTGACATCGTCGAGCAGCCGGTGAAGGACGCGACGATCGAGACGCTCGCGCTCAACCTGCCGAACGGGCAGCCGATCGTGCAGGCCTCCAACCTGACGCTGCCCGCCGGGCAGTCGACGCTGGTCATGGGCCCTTCGGGCTCGGGCAAGTCGACCTTGTTCCGGGCGCTCGCCGGCATCTGGCCGTTCGGGGAGGGCAAGGTCGCGACGCCGGAAGGACAGCGCATGCTGGTGCTGCCGCAGCGGCCCTATTTGCCGCAGGGCTCGCTGCGCGCCGCCCTGGCCTATCCGGCCGAGCCCGACGCCTTCAGCGACGCCGAGATCCACGCGGCGATGGAGAAGGTCAAGCTGAGCCATCTCGCCGATCGGCTCGACGAGGTCGATCTCTGGGGCCAGCGCCTCTCCGGCGGCGAGCAGCAGCGGCTTGCCGTGGCTCGCGCCCTGCTGACCAAGCCGGACTGGCTCTTCCTCGACGAGGCGACCGCCTCGCTCGACGAAAAGCTGGAAGGCGAGATCTATGCGGTGATCCGGCGCGAGCTGCCGCAGACCAGCATCATCTCGATCGGCCATCGCTCGACACTGCGCGAGATGCACGACCAGCTGGTCACGATGGAGAAGAACGCCGACGGCACCTTCAGCCCGAAGGCGAAGGCCATGGCGGAGGCGGGGTAGGCGCGACCTGTCCCCTCTCCCCTTGCGGGAGAGGGTTAGGGTGAGGGGTCACGCGACACCGATCGTTAGCGACGCGCCCGACATTCAAGCTTTCAAGACCTGTGCGACCCCTCATCCGGCGCTGCGCGCCACCTTCTCCCGCAAGGGGAGAAGGAAGAGCGCCGCCCGTCAGATTCCGCGGTCGAAGCGGATTTCGCCGGAGCCCGTCTTGATGACGAGACGGCCTTCGACCATGTCCCATTGCCGGGCGGTGCGCAGCGCCATCAGATAGCCGCGCTCGAAATCCGAGGCGCCCTTGTCGCAGGCCATCTTGGTCACCGCGATCGGGCCGACGGCGAAGGCCTGCTGACGCAGCGGATAGGCAGAGGCCGAGAAGGTGTTGCAGCCGCCGAAGCCCGTGCCGCGCAGGTTGGAATCGACCTTCAGCGTCGCGCGGTAGCCGGTGATCGGCTTGCCGTTCATCTGGATCGCCGTCCAGGAAGCGTCGAGCGGGAAATTCTTCTCCTGCTTCGGCGGCGGAGCCTCCCCGCCCGGCTGCTCACCGCGCGGAGGCATCCGCTGACGGCTCTGGGCGAGCGCATCGCTCACCAGCAAGGGCGACACCGAGAGAACGAGGGCGGCCAGGAGGCCAAGGCGCGACTGCGTATTCAACTGGTCCAGACCCCGATTGGAAAGAGCGCGACGGCCCGTAGGAGAACCCGACGCTTTCCACTGCACCGATCACGGTGGCGAGCGCAAGCCTCGATCGCACCACTCTTGGTGCGACTTGCACCGAAATCGCCTCACATGGGCTGGTTACCCCGACATTGCGTCGGGAATCCGGCGTCAGAACATGTCCCGCAAAAGAGGGCGCCACTTTTGCGATAAGGACATGTTCGACTTCTTGAGTTGCGCGAATTCTGTCCGCTCGGCTGATTCCAGCCGGGCGGAAAGCGCGTCAGATCCGCGCCAGCAGCCGCTCGATCAGCGGATTGGAGCGACGGAAGACATAGTCGAGCGTGCGCACGGTGATGTCGTCGGCCCCGGCCTTGCCCAGTTCCTCGACCAGCGGGAACACCGCCTTGCGCGGGCAATGCAGGGTGACGACGCCGTCGCTGCCGGCCGCGCCGAAGGGCAGGCGCGCACCGAGCCGATGGGCGATCTCACCGAGCCGCTGCGGCGAGACGGCGTTGAGCACGGCGCGGACCTCGCGCAGCGAGCGCGCCTCCTCCTCCGCCGCGATGCGCGACAGGATGGCGGCCGCGGCCTCCCGCGCCTGCGGGCCCCAGGGCGCGCGCACAGAAGCGACGAGATTGGCCTCCGAGGCCAGGATCACGCCGTCATCGAGCACTTTCAGCGCATTCGCCGAGAGCGTCGCGCCGGTGGTGGTGATGTCGACGACGATCTCGGCGGTACCGGCGGCCGGGGCGCCCTCGGTCGCGCCGAGGCTCTCGACGATGCGGTAATCGGCGAGGCCGTGATTGGCGAAGAAGCGGCGGGTCAGGTTCACATATTTGGTGGCGACGCGCAGCTTGCGGCCGGTGCGGGCGCGCATGGTCGCGGCGACGTCGTCGAGATCGGCCATGGTGCGGACATCGATCCAGGCCTGCGGCACGGCGACGACGACATTGGCCTGGCCGAAGCCGAGCGGCGCCAGCAGCACCATGCTCGCATCGGCATCGGCGACCTGCTCGCGCACCAGATCCTCGCCGGTGATGCCGAGATGGGCAGCGCCAGAGGAAAGCTGGGCGACGATCTCGGAGGCCGAGAGATAGGCGACCTCGGCTCCGCCGAGTCCGGCGATCTGGCCGCGATATTCGCGCTGGCCACGCGCCTGCACGAAGGAGAGGCCGGCACGGCCGAAGAAGGCGGTGGCGTTCTCCTGCAGCCGCCCCTTCGAGGGCACAGCGAGGACCAGCGGCGCGTCGGTGGTCGAATTCTGCGTCATCGTCCCGCTCATGCCTTGCCTCCCGCGAGACGATCGAGCCAGAGCGAGGCGCCGACGGCCGGCACCGGCGCAGGCGCACCCAGACGCTGCAGCACACCGTCATAGCGGCCGCCACCGGCGATCGGCTTCAGGTCCGGCCGAGCCGGATCGTGCAGTTCGAAGATGAAGCCGGTGTAGTAGTCGAGATTGCGGGCAAAGCCCGCCGAGAAGGAAATGTTGGCGACATCGACGCCGCGCGCGGCGAGAAAGCCGGTGCGCTCGTCGAAGGCGTCGAGCGCGGCGGAGAGGTCGAGTCCGGCCTCGCCGGCAAGCTTGCGCAGGGCGGCGGACGCGCCATCGGGATCGCCGGCGATCGCCAACGCATGGGCGATCACGCCGCTCGCCTCGGCATTGACGGGGTTGTCGCGCTCTGCCGCCCGCGCCAGGAAGCGCTCGGCGATGTCACCGGCCGAACGGCCTCCGACGGTCGAGATACCGGCAATCGACAGCACGTCCTCGACGAAGGCGCGCGCCGCCTTGGGGTCCTGCCCTTCCAGCGCCTTGAGCAGCCCGGCATGAGCATGCTCGACTTCGTTCAGCGGCGGCTCGAGCGCAGCGACGGCGTCGGCGCCCTTGCCCTGCGCGACAGCACGCATCAGCCGGCGGCGAGCGGCCTGCGGCACGCCGAGCCGGTCGAGCAGCGCGGTGAGCAGCGCGACGTCGCCCATCAGCAGACGCGGCCGGGTCAGGCCGAGGGCCGCGGCGGCTTCAACGGTCAGCGCCATGATCTCGGCGTCGGCGGCAGCAAAATCCGTGCGGCCGAAGGATTCAAGGCCGGCCTGTGCGAATTCGCTCGGTTCGTTCGCGCCGCGCATGCGGAAGACCGGGCCGGCATAGGCATAGGACGCCGGCTCACCGGCATGGGCGGCGATATGCGCCAGCGCAACGGGGATGGTGTATTCCGGCCGCAGGCACCATTCGCGGCCGTCATCGTCCTGCGTCAGGAAGATGCGGCGGCGGATATCCTCGCCGGAGAGATCGAGAAAGGGCTCGACCGGCTGCAGGATCGCCGGCTCGGCGCGCGAAAAGCCCTCGCGCTCGAACGGCGCGATCACGGTCTCCAGCTTTGAGCGCATGGCCGGCACTTTACAAAAACCCTGTTGCGGCGCCGTCCTAGCAGGGACGCCCGCGATTTTCGACGGTTTTTAGGGAATTGGGTGAACGGGAATCTGGGAGGGACTTCCCTTCTCCCCTTGCGGGAGAAGGTGGCTCGGCGAAGCCGAGACGGATGAGGGGTCGTACGACATCGCGACAAGAGTAGTGAAACGCT
>DASYHC010000140.1:0-21180 GCA_035998995.1 Allobosea sp. | reverse complement strand
CAGCGGTCGCACCAAGCCGTCGACCAGGTTGATGAACCACCAGGTCACCGAGGCGGTGATTGCGAGCGGCGCCGCCAGCACCAGGCCGGTCAGGAAATAGCGCCTGAGCCGGGTGCCGAAGGTCGGCCGGAGCAGATCGGGCTGGGCGACGAGGCGCGGATCGGGCATGCGGGCATTCATCGACGATCCGGGTCTCCATCCGCTCTTGCGGCCTGACCGTATTGCGCCGCACTATCAGACGATAGCCGAGCGCGCGGCGCTGGCCACCCCCGATTCGCCAGGATCGACGAGTTTCGTGTCCGAACCTTCCAGACCGCAGCGCCGCTGGCATCGGCCGCTCTATCTTGCTGCCGGCTGGCTCTGCACGCTGCTCGGCATCATCGGGCTGATTCTGCCGTTGATGCCCGGCACGATCTTCCTGATCGCGGCCGCCTGGTGCTTCTCGCGTTCCTCGCCGCGTTTCGAGACTTGGCTGGTCAACCATCCCTGGCTCGGCCCGCAAGTCGTGCGCTGGCGGCAGACGGGCGCGATCGTCCGCAGGACGAAATACATCGCCTGCGGCTCGATGCTGTTGAGCTTCGTCATCCTGGCGGCGAGCGACGCGCCGCCGATCGCGCTCTGGCTGAGCGGCGCCGGCCTGATCGCGGCCGGCACCTATGTCGCGAGCCGCCCGGAGCCGGCCGAAGAAGGCAGCTAGGTCACTCCACCGTGACCGACTTCGCCAGATTGCGCGGCTGGTCGACGTCCTTGCCCATGAAGACGGCCGTTTGATAGGCGATCATCTGGATCGGCACGGCGTAGACGATCGGCGCGAAGAGCGGGTCCATCTCCGGCATGATGATGGTCGCTTCCGGCACGATGCCGCATTCGGCCGCGCCCTTGGCGTCGGTGACGAGGATGATCCGGCCGCCGCGCGCAGCGACCTCCTGCATGTTCGAAGCGGTCTTCTCGAAGAGCGCATCATGCGGCGCGATCACGACGACCGGCATGTCCTCGTCGATCAGCGCGATCGGGCCGTGCTTGAGTTCGCCAGCCGGATAACCTTCGGCATGGATGTAGCTGATTTCCTTGAGCTTCAGCGCCCCTTCGAGCGCCAGCGGGAAGGCGGTGCCGCGGCCGAGATAGAGCACGTCGCGCGCCCTAGAGAGCTTGCGGGCGAGCTTCTCGATCTCCGGCTCCAACGTCAGCGCCTGCGCCATCAGGCCGGGCAGCGCGATCAGCTCCTGGACATAGCGCGCTTCCGCCTCAGCCGAGAGCGTGCCGCGGGCGCGGGCGGCGGCGATGGCGAGGCCGGCGAGCGCGGTCAACTGGCAGGTGAAGGCCTTGGTCGAGGCGACGCCGATCTCGGGACCGGCCAGCGTCGGAGCGACGACATCGCTCTCGCGCGCGATCGTCGAGGTCGGCACGTTGACGACCGACATAACGTGCTGGCCTTCCTGGCGTGCATAGCGCAGGCAGGCGAGCGTGTCGGCGGTCTCGCCCGATTGCGAGACGAAGAGCGCGAGCCCGTTGGCTGGCAGCGGCGCCTCGCGATAGCGGAACTCCGAGGCGACATCGATCTCGACCGGCAGGCGCGCCAGCTTCTCGAACCAGTATTTGGCGGTGAGCCCGGCGTAGTAGGCCGTGCCGCAGGCCGAGACGGAGAGGCGCGACAGGTTCTTCCAGTCGAACGGCATCTCGAAGGGCAGCCGCGTCACGCCCTTCGCCATATCGACATAATGCGTCAGCGTATGGCCGACCACTTCCGGCTGCTCGTAGATCTCCTTGGCCATGAAGTGATGATGGTTGCCCTTCTCGACCAGGAAGGCGCCGGCAGCGACGCGCTGGGCGCGGCGCTCGACCTGGCTCCCGTCAGCGCCGTAGAAGGTCGCGCCCTTGCGGTTGAGCACCACCCAGTCGCCCTCGTCGAGATAGGCGATCAGGTTGGTGAAGGGCGCCAAGGCCAGCGCGTCCGAGCCGAGATACATCTCGCCATCGCCGATGCCGACTGCGAGCGGCGAGCCCTTGCGGGCGCCGATCAAGAGGTCTTCCTGGCCCTCGAAGAGGAAGGCGAGCGCGAAGGCGCCGCGCAGACGCGGCAGCGCAGCCCCGACCGCCGCGACCGGGTCCTTGCCGTGGTCGAGCTCGCGGGTGACGAGATGGGCGACGACCTCCGTGTCGGTCTCGCTGGCGAAGACATGGCCGTCGGCCTCGAGCTCGGCCTTGAGCTCGCAGAAGTTCTCGATGATGCCGTTATGGACGACCGCGAGCTTCTCGGTGGCATGCGGATGGGCATTGGCCTCGGTCGGCTTGCCATGCGTCGCCCAGCGGGTGTGGCCGATGCCGATCAGGCCATCGAGGGGCTCGCTGGAGAGGCGCACTTCGAGATTCTTGAGCTTGCCCTCGGCGCGGCGACGGCTGAGCCGGCCGCCTTCGAGCGTCGCGACGCCGGCCGAGTCATAGCCGCGATATTCGAGCCGCCGCAGCGCCTCGACGACCTGTCCGGCGACGGCCTGCTTGCCGAGAATGCCCACGATCCCGCACATGAATGTGCCTCATCCGTTGATGTCGATGCGCATCGCAATAAGCCGCAAGCCGGCAAATGCGAAATCACGTTGAATGTCGAACTATGAACGAAATCTCTTGCAAATCGCCTATTGCCGGGCTTTTCGAGCCTGGGCGGCCGCCCGGAAGGCTGAGGCCCAGCCCTCGCGCTCCATCTGCCGGCCGCGCGCGACGGCAAGCGCGTCGGGCTGAACGTCGCGGGTGATGACCGAGCCCGAACCGACATAGGCGCCCGCTCCGATCGTCACCGGCGCGACCAGCGCCGAGTTGGAGCCGATGAAGGCTCCTTCGCCGATGATCGTCTTGTTCTTGAAGAACCCGTCGTAATTGCAGGTGATCGTGCCGGCACCGATATTCGCGTTCGCGCCGACCTCAGCGTCGCCGATATAGGTCAGGTGATTGACCTTGGCGCCCTCGCCGATCGCCGCCGCCTTGATCTCGACGAAGTTGCCGACCCGCACGCCTTTTGCCAGCTCCGCTCCCGGTCGCAAGCGGGCATAGGGACCGATCGAGGCTGCAGGGCCGACGCTCGCCCCTTCAAGATGCGAGAAGGCGTGGATGACGGCGTTGTCGGCGACCCGCACACCCCTGCCGAAGACCACATTGGGCTCGATCACGACGTCGCGGCCGATCTGCGTGTCATGGCTGAAGAACACGGTCTCGGGCGCGATCAGCGTCGCGCCGGCCAGCATCACCTCCAGCCGTTTGCGACGCTGGAAATCGGCCTCGACCGCCGCCAGCTGGGCCCGATCGTTGACGCCCTGCACCTCGGCCTCGGGCGCGACACGCGCAACTGCCCGCAGGCCCTGTGCCCGCGCCACCGCGACGGCGTCGGTGAGATAGTATTCGTTCTGCGCATTGGCGCAGCCGATCGCGTCGAGGATGAAGGGCGCCTTGCCGCCATCGAGCGCCATCAGCCCGGCATTGCACAGCGTGATCGCCCGCGTCGCCTCGTCGGCATCCTTGTGCTCGACGATTGCCTGCAATTCGCCATCCTGCGTGACGAAGCGGCCATAGCCGGCCGGATCGCGCGCCTCGAAGCCGAGTGCCGCGACGGACGCGCCGCCATGCAGGGCCTTGCGCAGATCGATGAAGGTCTCCGGCCGTACCAGCGGCGTATCGGCGAAGGCGACCAGGACGTCGTCATGCTGGTCGATCAAGCTCTCGCGGGCCGCGAGCACAGCATGCGCCGTACCCTTGCGCTCAGCCTGGACGAAGATCGCGGCGTGTGGCGCGTGCTTCTTCACTTCGGCGGCGACGTCGGGCCGGTCGGGCCCGATCACCACGGCCAGCGCATCGGCGCCGGCGGCGGCGACTGCAGCCAGGGCATGACCGAGCAGCGAGCGGCCAGCCACCTCGTGCAGCACCTTGGGCCGCGCCGATTTCATCCGAGTTCCCTCGCCCGCCGCCAGCACGATGGCGAGGCAGGTCCGGGCGGGCTGCATTTCCGTCATGATCGTCCTGTCAAACATGCTCTGCAAAGGAAACGTGGCCACGACCGGCCGTCGTCCCCGGGCGTCGGCAAATGCCGCACCGGCGGTGGATAGCCGATAGCGAGCGGATTTGGCAAAGCCCAGCGGACGATATGCCATCAGCTTGGCCCTGAACGGGTCGCCCGAGACGGCTTCGTTTGCGACATGGCATTCCTGCATGCAAAGCCTCCCTTTTTTCGTTATTGGCCTTGCGCCGCGCTTTTCAGCCCCGCGCGAAATGCTCTAGAAGCGCATGGCGGCAGAGCTTTGCCGGCCCAAGTTGGAACTGATGTCGAAATCCTTGAATCGCCGTCGATTTTTGAGCCTTGCAGCGACCGGCGCCATCGCGCCGCGGTTTGTCGTCGGCCCCGCGGCGGCGCAGGCCCCGACGACATGGGTCGGGCTGGTGCAGTCGGTCCTCGCCGAAGGACAGCGTTTCGATCCTGCTCTGGTGATCGAGGCCGCGCGCGTCCTCTCCCGGCGGCCGATGGTGCCGCTGGTCGCGACCGACCTGCCGGAAGGCTACGCCACCCTGCCTTTTGACCAGTATGTCGGCATCAGGGCGCAGCCCTCCGGCATGATCTGGGCTGGCGAGAATCGCGGCTTCACCGTCGAGCCGCTGCATCGTGGCTACGTCTTCTCCTCCCCGGTCAGCCTGTTCACGGTCGAGGACGAAGTGGTCAGGCGCGTCGCCTTCGATCCCGGCAAGTTCACCTATGGCCGCGTGACGCCGCCGCCGGCCGGGGCCGATCTTCAGTTCTCGGGCTTCCGCGTCTCGGCCGGTCTGGAGCGTCCCTATGAGCTTGCCCTGTTCCAGGGCGCGACCTTCTTCCGCTCGCTCGCCCGAGGCCAGAACTTCGGAGCTTTGGCCCGCGCTTTGATCCTGAGGCCGGGCGAAACGCGCGGCGAGGAGATCCCGTTCTTCCGCGCCTACTGGATCGAGCGGCCGAGCCCGGCCGCCGGCGTGCTGATTATCCATGCGCTGCTCGATTCCGAGAGCGTCACCGGCGCGGTGCGCATGACGCTGCGCCCTGGCGACGTCACCTTCATCGATGTCGAGATGACATTGTTCGCCCGCGCCAATCTCGACCATGTCGGCTTCGGCTGCGTAATGGGCACATTCCTCTCCGCGCCGCAGAGCCGGCGCAGCTTCGACGATCTGCGCCCGTCGGTGCATGAGGTCTCCGGCGTGCAGATGCTCACCGGCAACGGCGAATGGATCTACCGGCCGCTGAGCAATCCCGCCAATCTGCAGGTCTCGTCCTTCCAGGATTCCAACCCGCGCGGCTTCGGCCTGGTCCAGCGTGAGCGCGAACCCAACGCCTTCGTCGACGACGACCAGCGCTTCGAATTGCGCCCCAGCGTCTGGATGGAGCCGCTCGGCGAGTGGGGGCCGGGCTCGGTCCAGCTCATCGAGATTCCCAGCGAATCCGAGCTCAACGACAACATCATCAGCTATTGGCGTCCACGCCAGCCGATCGCGGCCGGCAGCGAGACGACGATCGCCTATCGCCAGGCCTGGTGCTGGCAGCCGCCGGAACGTCCCCCGCTCGCCATCGCGACCCGGCTCCGGCAGGGCCGTGGCTCGCAGGCGCGCCGGCGCCGCTTCCTGGTCGATTTCACGGGTGACCGGCTCGGCGATCCCGCGCTCGTCGCCGCGATCCGCGCCAATGTCACGGCGACGCCGGGCACGATCCAGAATTTGCGGCTATGGCCTTTTCCGGAGCGCCGGACCATGCGCGTCGCCTTCGAGGTCGACCCGGGCAGCGACACGCTCTCCGAACTGCGCCTGGTGCTCGACGCCGGTGGCCAGCCGGTTTCGGAAACTCTGCTCAATCGGTGGACCTGGTGACCGTGGACCTAGCTGCTCGCCCGGCCGAGACCGAGGTCGCGACCGGCTATCCCGCTCCGGTCGAGGCGACTCCGCCCGAGAACCGGCTGGAGATGCCGGTGCAGTCCTTCCGCAGCTGGAAGGCTTCGGAGGGACGCAAGCCGGCTGCTCCGCAGGCCTGGCGCACACCCTGGCTGGCCAGGGCCTTCGTCTTCGGCGGCGCCTGGGCGCTGACCGCCTATGGCGCCTTCGAAATGTACCATGTCGTGTCGGTCAGCCGCACGACCTTCCTGCAGTATGTGCTGCTCGTCCTCTTCACGGTGAACTTCTCCTGGATCGCGCTCGCCTTTACCAGCGCCATCCTCGGCTTCGTCGCCCTGCTCTTCCGGATGGTGAAGAGCCCGCGCGCCGAGACGCTGACGCAGAAGACCGTCGTGGTCATGCCGATCTACAACGAATCGACGGCGCGGACCTTCGCCGCGGTGGCAGCGATCCGCGAATCGATCGAGGCGACGGGCCTGGGCGCCAATTTCGACTATTTCATCGTTTCCGACACCACCAATCCCGACATCTGGGTGGCCGAGGAGCGCGCCTTCCTGGCGCTGCGCCAGCGGCTCGGACCGGATGCGCGCATCTATTATCGCCACCGGCCGAAGAACCACCATCGCAAGGCCGGCAACATCGCCGATTTCGTCACGCGCTGGGGCGGACACTATCCCCATATGGTCGTGCTCGATGCCGACAGCCTGATGACCGGCACCTGCATCGTGCGCCTCGCCGCGGCGATGGAGGCCGATCCCGACGCCGGCATCATCCAGTCGCTGCCGCTGATCATCAACCGCAACACCTTCTTCGCGCGCCTGCAGCAGTTTGCGGCGCGGGTCTACGGCCCGGTGATCGCGACCGGCCTGGCGATCTGGTCCGGCCGCGACGGCAACTACTGGGGCCACAACGCGATCATCCGCACCAAGGCCTTCGCCGATCATTGCGGCCTGCCCGACCTCAAGGGCAAGCCGCCCTTCGGCGGCCATGTGCTCAGCCACGACTTCGTCGAGGCGGCGCTGATCCGGCGGGCCGGCTGGTCGGTCTACATGCTGCCCGACCTGATGGGGTCCTATGAGGAGAGCCCGCCCTCGCTGATCGACATCGCCACGCGCGACCGGCGCTGGTGCCAGGGCAATCTGCAGCATTCGCGCATCATCGGGGCCAAGGGCCTCAAGCTCTCGACCCGCCAGCATTTCGCCACCGGCATGATGGCCTATCTCGCCTCGCCCTTCTGGCTGATGCAGCTCGTGGTCGGTATCCTGATCGTGCTGCAGGTCAATTACGCCAGGCCCGAATATTTCACCGAGGAGTTCAGGCTCTTCCCGGTCTGGCCACGCTTCGACCCCGAACGCGCGCTCAATCTGTTCGGCCTGACCATGGCGATCCTTTTGGCGCCGAAGCTGTTTGGCCTCCTGCTGACGCTGTTCGACGGCAAGCTCAGACGCGCCTGCGGCGGCGGCATCCGCCTCGTCCTCTCGGCTATCCTGGAAATCCTGTTCTCGGCCTTCTTCGCGCCGATCATGATGGTGATCCAGTCAGGCTCGGTCTTCCAGATCCTGGTCGGACGCGACACCGGCTGGAATCCGCAGCGGCGCGACGACGGCTCGATCCCCTTCAAGGACATCGTCCGCCGGCACCGCGCCCACACCCTGCTCGGCCTCGTCGCAGGCCTCTCGGCCTTCATGATCGCGACCACGCTGTTCGCCTGGATGTCGCCCACCATCGTCGGCCTCGTGCTGGCGATCCCGCTCTCCTGGGCCTCAGGCAATCTTGCGCTCGGCCTCTGGCTGAAGCGGTGGGGGTTGCTGATGACACCGGAGGAAGGCGATCCGCCGGCGATCGCCCTGCGCGCCAACGCCCTGCAGGCCGAGTTCGCGCAGGCCGGCTTCGACGATGCCGACGGGCTCACTGTCCTCCATGCCGACCCGATGCTGCGCGCGACGCACGAAGCGATGCTGCCGCATGTCCAGCCGCGTCGGCGTGGCGAGATCGAGCCCGACCGCGCGGTGGCCCAGGCCAAGCTGATCGATGCCGAGACGATCGCGGACGCGGCGATCTGGCTGAAGCCGAAGGAGCGCATGGTCGTGCTGCACGACCGCGCTTTGCTCGGCCTGCTGGCTAACCTGCCCGACGGCCCGGCTCATGCCGGCGCCGAAGCGCCGGGACGCTGATCGAACTCAGCCCAATTCGAAGACGATCGCGCAGCCGAAAGCGGCCTCCGCTGGGACGACAATGCGCGCGCCCTCCCGGTGATGAGCGACGCCGCGCTCGGCCAGTCCGGACGCGACGGCATCGAGTTCCGGCACCGTCACGGCGAAACCGGCGAAGCGGGTCTCTGCCCGGCTCTCGTCGCCGAACATTGCCGCCGCGGCGTGCGGCGTCAGCACCTCGAGGCGCCCGCGCGGCAGCGGCAGGCGCAGGCCCGCCTCCGGCGTCGCGAAACTCTCAGCGCCCGAAAAGGCACTGAGGAAAGCCGTCTGCGCCGCCGGGTCCGGCGTCACCAGGAACACGGCGGACAGCGCACTGGTACCGTTCTCGTGCTGCTGGAAGGCCGGGTTCCAGAAGTTCTGCGGCTCATGCTGCTGGCAGACGAAAAAGCCGCAATCCGGGGCGGCCGGGTTGTCCGCGAAGGCGAGCGAGAAGGCGACCCGGACTTCGCTGCCGTCAGGCCGGCGCGCCTGGCGCTCGAAGAAAAAGGGCTCGAAATCGCCGATGCCGGCGGTGCGGAAACCCTCGGCATCGCCGGCCGAATCGCGGCTTTCCAGCACCAGCATCGACATGCCCTCGCCGCGCGCCAGCGCGTCGCGCACGAAGGCGCCGAATGAGAAGCGCCGGGGCGCAGGCGGCGGGATCAGCGTCGGATCGCCGACCGTGATCAATTCGAGGAAGGCTCCCGGGAACTGGACGATCCGGTTCTCCGTACCCCACGGATGGCGGTTGCGCGCACCGACGCGGAAGCCGAGATCGGCATAGAAGGCGCCGGCTGCATCGAGATCGGCGGTGCCGATCACGAGGTGGTCGAGGCCGCGGGCATTGGCTTCAGGCATGGGCAAACCGTAGGCGTTGGGCGCTACGGCTCGATGAAATGCGGCACGAAGCGCGAGGTGTTCTTGGTGATCGGAGTCGTATCCTCGCGCACCCCCAGCCCGCAAGGCTGCGAAGCGACAAGCCAGGAGCCGAGCACCGGATAATTGCCATCGAAATTCGGCAGCATCGCCGTCGCCTGCAGGATGAAGCCCTCGGCGCCATAGGGACCGTCATCGCTGTCGCGCACCGCCCCGCCCTCGACCAGCGTCACATTGGCGCCCTCGCGCGAATAGAGCGGCTTGCGGACATGATTGGCGCCGAGCTCGGCGCAGCGCGGATCGCCTTCGAAATAGGCCGGCAGCAGATTGGGATGGCCGGGGGCCATCTCCCAGAGATAGGGCAGCAGCCCCTTGCTGGAGACCAGCGCCTTCCAGGGCGGCTCGACGAACTGGCAGCGCGCGCCGGCGAGCGCCGAGGCGTACTGCTCATGGAACAGCCACTCCCAGGGATAGAGCTTGAACAGCATCTCGATCGGCAGGCTGGCGCCGTCGCAGAAGCGCCCGTCCGCGAGCAGGCCGATCTCCTCGATGAAGGTGAAGCGGGCGTCGATCCCAGCCTGGCTGGCGCAGTCGATCAGATAGTCGACCGTGCCCTTGTCCTCGAAGCTGCCTTGCACGCAGGTGAAGTGCATGCGCTCGGGTTTTGGATTGCGTAGCCCGCCGAAGGCGGCGATCAGCCGCTCATGCAGCGAGTTGAACTGGTCGCAGCCACGCGAGATCGCCCCGCGCGCCATCGCCTGCTCGAGCCAGTCCCACTGGACGACGGCCGCCTCGAACAGCGAGGTCGGCGTGTCGGCATTGTATTCGAGCAGCTTGGCAGGGCCCTTGCCGTCATAGGCGAGATCGAGCCGGCCATAGAGATTGCGATCGCCGCGCTGCCAGCTGTCGCGGATCAGCCCCCACTGTGTTTCGGGAATCGCCAGCCGGCGCAGGATCTCCTCATCCTTGAGGGCGCGCTCGACGAAGGCGAAGCAGAGGCCCTCGATCTCGCTCGTCGGCGCCTCGATACCCTCCTCGATCTCTCTCAGCGAGAACGCGTAAGCGACGCTCTCGTCCCAATAAGTCTCGCCATCGAGGGTATGATAGGCGAAGCCGAGGCGTTCGACCTCCGCCTGCCAGTCCTTGCGTGGTGCTACGCGAAGCCGTTGCATGTGATCAGCACCTGACAGGATGTCTCAGGACGAGGAAGACGAGGAATACGAGCGCGAGGACGAACCGAAGCCGCCGCGCGACGCGACACTGGGTGTGCTCGCCATGCCGGTCGAGGAGATGTTGCGGGCGACCATCGCCTGGCCCGTCGTGGTGGTATAGGCGCGCGAGCGGCTGCTGCTGCCGCCGTAGTAGCCGCCTGAGGACGATGAGGACGAACTCCGCGCCGGTTGCTCGCATTCAGGGCGGCCGGAGCCGGGCTGACGCGTGCCGGGCGGACAAGCAGAGCTGGTCGGAGGCAGCAGCGGCTGGGCTGCGCCGCCGCCGGACATGAACTGCCGCGCCAGCATGATCCCCGCCAGCGCCGGGATGAAGACCTGGGCATTGTTCCAAGTCGCGCTCTGGCAGCCGCTGGCCCCGTATTCCTGCTCGCAGGAGGCGCTGCTGGTGAATTTCTTGGCGTCGCGCAGATGATTGGCCGAGGCCTCGTTGAAGCGCTGCTCGCACTGGCTGGCGCTGAGCTGGTTGGCGGCGCGGCACTCGGAAAGATTGTTGTAGATCAGCGAATCGTCGGTCTCGCCGCCGGAGAGCGACCAATAGGTCGCGACCAGCACCACGCCGGCGGCGGCGAGCCCGATCTGGGTCGAGCGCTTCATCGGCCCCTCCTACAAGGTCATGCTGGCGGCAGCGAGCGTGCCGCTGAGGACAGCAATCACCGCCAGCATGGCTGCGGAAGGAATTCGGTCCTCCTCGATCTTGCGCGACAGATCGGGGATGACGATGCGGGCGAAGCCATAGGCGCCGAACTGGACCACCATGGCGATCACCGCCCAGATCACAAGATCGGGGATGCTGGCCGCCTGCGCGATCGCCGTCTCCAATGGCACGGAAAAGCCGATCAGGTTGCCGCCGAAGGCGATCGCGGCGGAGAGGTTGCCGCCCCGGATCAGCGCGATCTCGTCATGGGCTGTGAGCCGCATATAGACCGCGGCAAAGCCGGCGATCAGCGCGAAGCCGACGCAGAAATAGAGAATGAACGCCGGCAATCCGGCCATCGAGATCGTCATGCTGCCGCCCCTCGCATGCCATGATGGTCAAGGAGGTCACTATACGTCAGCGGCGCTCTCGCGCCAGACTGTCGCAGTATGAATGGGAGCGGCATTGCACGCCTCGCCTCCGTAGAAGATGCGAAGCGCGCTTTGTGTCGATCAGGCCGACAATCGCCCCAAGGGCGCGATCAGACCAGGCGGCTCTGCACCACCGCCGCCTCGACGAAGCTGGCGAAGAGCGGGTGCGGCTCGAAGGGCCGCGACTTGAGCTCGGGATGGTACTGCACGCCGATGAACCAGGGATGGTCGGGATATTCGACCGTCTCCGGCAGCAGCCCGTCGGGCGAGACACCGCTGAAGCGCAGGCCCTTGGCCTCGAGCATCTCGCGATAGCCCATATTGACCTCGTAGCGGTGGCGATGCCGCTCCGAAATCGCGGTCGAGCCGTAGATCTTGGCGATCTTGGTGTCCTCCGACAGCTTCGACTGATAGGCGCCGAGCCGCATCGTGCCACCGAGATCGCCGCCGGAGAAGCGCTGCTCCAGCTCGTTGCCGCGCATCCACTCGGTCATCAGGCCGACGACGGGCTGCTCGGTCGGGCCGAACTCGGTCGAGTTGGCGTCCTTGACCCCAGCGAGCGAGCGCGCCGCCTCGATCACCGCCATCTGCATGCCGAAGCAGATGCCGAAATAGGGTACCTTGCGCTGCCTGGCGAAGCTCGCCGCCTTGATCTTGCCCTCGGCGCCGCGATGGCCGAAGCCGCCAGGGACGAGGATGCCGTGGACATGTTCGAGGAAGGGCGCCGGGTCCTCCTTCTCAAACACCTCGGATTCGATCCAGTCGAGATTGACCTTGACCCGGTTGGCGATGCCGCCATGGGTCAGCGCCTCGATCAGCGACTTGTAGGCGTCCTTCATCCCGGTATACTTGCCGACAATGGCGATGGTGACCTCGCCTTCCGGGTTCTTGATCCGCTCGGAGATCCGCCGCCAGTTGCTGATATCGGGCGCGGTCTTGTCGTCCAGGCCGAACGCTGCGAGCACCTCGGTGTCGAGGCCTTCGGCATGGTAAGACAGCGGCACGTCGTAGATCGAGGCGACGTCGCGCGCCTCGATCACCGCCGTCTCGCGGACATTGCAGAACAGCGCGAGCTTGCGCCGCTCCTCGACCGGGATCTCGCGATCGGTGCGGCACAGCAGGATGTCCGGCTGGATGCCGATCGAGCGCAATTCGGCGACCGAATGCTGCGTCGGCTTGGTCTTCAGCTCGCCGGCGGTCGGAATATAGGGCAGCAGCGTCAGATGCAGGAAGATGCACTGGCCGCGCGGCAATTGCTGGTTGGTCTGGCGGATCGCCTCGAGGAAGGGAAGGCTCTCGATGTCGCCGACCGTGCCGCCGATCTCGACCAGCACGAAATCGTAGCCGTCATTGCCGGAGAGCACGAATTCCTTGATGGCGTTGGTGACGTGCGGGATCACCTGGATGGTGGCGCCGAGATAGTCGCCCCGGCGCTCGCGCGTCAGGATGTCCATGTAGATGCGGCCGGTGGTGATGTTGTCGCCCTTGTTGCAGGGCCGGCCGGTGAAGCGCTCGTAATGGCCGAGGTCGAGATCGGTCTCGGCGCCGTCGTCGGTAACGAAGACCTCGCCGTGCTGATACGGGCTCATCGTGCCCGGATCGACATTGAGATAGGGGTCGAGCTTGCGCAGGCGGACCTTATAGCCACGCGCCTGCAGGAGAGCAGCCAGAGCAGCCGCCGCCAGGCCTTTGCCAAGCGAGGACACCACGCCGCCGGTGATGAAAACATACCGCGTCATGGGAGTTCACCTTTAACGCCTAGAGTTCGATTCGCCAGAGCATGTTCCGCAAAAGTGGGAACCACTTTTGCGATTGGAACATGCTCCAGAAGTTCAAGTCGGCGCGAATTCTGATCGTTCGACCGATTTCGGTCGAACGGAAAGCGCGCTAAGCGGGTCGGTGCAGGCCAGTCCTGCGCCTCGCGCTTGTCCACAAAAGAGAAGGGCCGGTTTCCCGGCCCCTGCCCTTGTCCCGTTCCGGTCACCGTGTCGGTGCGCCCGGCTGCGGCGGCTGTGAGCCGCCTTGTTGGTTCTGCATCCGCTGCAGCTGGTCGAAGACCCCGCCCGCGTTCGGAGCTGACGGCCCGCTCGGGGCTGCCGGAGCAGTCGTGCCGGCCGGAGCCGGGGCGCCGTCGATGATCGAGCGCTGCGTACGGCCATGCGTCGCCATGATCGCAAGCGCGATCGAGGTAATGAAGAACAGGCCCGCGAGGATCGCCGTGGCCCGCGTCAGCGCGTTGGCCTGGCCGCGGCCGGTCATGAAACCGCCGACGCCGCCGCCACCGCCCGAGCCCATGCCGAGGCCACCGCCTTCCGAGCGCTGCAGTAGCACGACGCCGACCAGCGCGATCACGATCAACAGGTGAATGACGATGAGAACGTTCTGCATGGCACTCGAAATGGGTATGGCGCGGGCGCCTGCCAAGATGGCGGCATCCCGCGGATCGGCGCTGCCCATAGCATGGGCTTTCCGCCCATGCCACCCGCGAATTTGATCTCGTTGCTCAGATCAGGCGCAGGCGCGCGCGATCGCCAGGAAATCCTCGGCCTTGAGGCTGGCGCCGCCGACGAGCGCGCCGTCGACATTGGCGACGTTCATCAGCTCGGCCGCATTGCTCGGCTTGACCGAGCCGCCATAGAGCAGCCTGACCCCGGCGGCCGTGGCCTTGCCGAGGATGCGCCCGAGCTCGGCTCGGATCGCCTCGTGCATCTCGGCGACATCGGCTGCGGTCGGGGTCAGGCCGGTGCCGATCGCCCAGACCGGCTCATAGGCGACGACCAGCGAAGCCGCCGTCGTGCCCTCGGGCACCGAGCCGCGCAGCTGCTTCTTGACCACAGCGAGCGCCTTGCCAGCCTCGCGCTCGTCCCTGGTTTCGCCGACGCAGACGATCGGGGTCAGCCCGGCCACCAGCGCCGCCTCGGCCTTGGCCTTCACCTGCGCATTGCTTTCGTCATGCAGGGTGCGGCGCTCGGAATGGCCGACGATCGCATAGGTCGCGCCGGCATCGACCAGCATCGGCGCCGAGACCTCGCCAGTATAGGCGCCGCTGGCATGGGCGCTGCAATCCTGTCCGCCGGTGGCGATGCGCGAGCCGATCAGCGAAGCGCTCAATGTGAACAACAGCGTCGCGGGCGGGCAGATGGCGAGGTCGACGGCGCGCCGCAAGGCGATTTCGGCGCCCTTGGCGACCTCGGCCGCGATGGCGAGATCCGCCTTCAGCCCGTTCATCTTCCAGTTGCCCGCCACCAGCGGCTTGATCGTTCGCGTCACGGTTGCTCTCCAAATCTTGTCCGTTCGGCTCTAGCAATGCTGTCACATGATCGCAATCAAGGCGGTTGGCAGCGATTGCCGGAAGGCGTCGCTCTTCCTATAAGCGGCGCGCAGCGGCACGGCCGCGAGAGGATTAGGAAGACAAGACCATGATGATGCAGGGCATCCGCAAGGCGGGGCAGAGCTTGATCGGCAAGCTCATCATCGCCGTGATGTTCGGCTTCCTGATCATCTCCTTCGCGATCTGGGGCATCGGCGACATCTTCCGCGGCTATGGCCGCAACGCTGTCGCCGTCGTCGGCAAGACCGAGATCGGCCTCGAGCAGGTCCGCACCGCTTATCAGAATGAGATTCAGCAGCTTCAGCGTCAGCAGCGCCGCCAGATCAGCCCCGATCTGGCGCGGGCGCTCGGCCTCGACCAGCGTGTGCTCTCGCGCCTCGTCACCGACGCGGCGCTCGACCAGACCGCGACCAAGATGGGCCTCGCCGTCTCCGACGAGACGGTGCGCGACATCCTCTTCGCCGACCCGAATCTGAAGAACGCCGCCGGCCAGTTCGATCCCGCCCGCTTCAACGAATTGCTGCGCGCGATCGGCATGAACGAACAGCAGTTCGTGCGCGAGCAGCGCGCCGCGACGATGCGCCAGGAGCTCGCGGAGATGGTGGTCGGCGCCGTCAGCGCGCCGGTCGCGCTCCAGGAACTCGGCCACCGCCTGCGCCATGAGCAGCGCGAGATCGGCTACATCACCCTGCCCGAAAGCGCCGCCGGCGAAATCGCCGCCCCGGCCGACGACGTGCTGCGCAAGTATTTCGACGAGCGCAAGGCCGCCTTCCGCGCTCCCGAATACCGCACCGCCAATGTGCTCGCCCTGACCGCCGCTGCCCTCGCCGATCCCGCCAAGGTCAGCGATGCCGACGCCCGCGCCCGCTACGAACAGATCAAGACCCAGCGCTTCGGCTCGCCCGAGCGCCGCACCGTCCAGCAGATCGGCTTCCCCTCGGTCGAGGAAGCCAAGGCCGCCAAGGCCAGGATCGATGCCGGCGAGACCTTCGAGGCGGTCGGCGCCAGCCGCAATGTCGCCGAGGCCGACCTGACGCTCGGTACCTTCACCCGTGAGGGCCTGTTCGACCCGGCCGTGCGCGACGCCGCCTTCGCTTTGGCACAGGGCGCGGTCAGCGAGCCCGTGCAGGGCGGATTCGGCGTCGTCCTGCTGCGCGTGCCGACGATCGAGGCCGCCCGGCTCAAGAGCTTCGAGGAGGTCGCCGACGAGGTCCGCCGCGACGTCGCGACGAGCCGCGCCGGCGAGCAGATGACCGAGCTGCACGACAAGATCGAGGACCAGCGCGCCTCGGCCAAGCCGCTGCCCGAGATCGCCAAGGAGTTCGGCCTCGCGCTGCGGACTTTCGGCCCGGCCGATTCCCGCCTCGGCAAGGCCGACGGGACGCAGGAACCCGCCCTTCCTGGCGGCGACGCAACGCAGCAGGCGATCTTCCGCTCCGATATCGGCGTCGACAACGAGGCGATCCGCCTGCCGAACAATGGCGGTTATGTCTGGTACGATGTGAGCAAGATCGACCCGCCGCGTGAGCGCAGCTTCGACGAGGTCAAGGCCGAGGTCGAAAAGCAATGGCGCGCCGATGAGGTCGCCTCCCGCCTCGCGGCCCAGGCGCGCGAGATCGTGCAGAAGCTCGACGCCGGCGAGAAGCTCGATGCGATCGCCTTCGCCCAGGGCCTCGCCTATGAGGATGCGACGCTCGGCCGCCAGGACCAGAGCGCTGCCCTGCCGGGCAATGTCGTCTCGCTGGTCTTCGGCACGCCGGCCGGCAAAGCCGGTTCGGCCGCGGTCGACAATGCCGGCCGTGTCGTCTTCCAGGTCAAGGCGGCAACGGTCGGCCCCTATGCCCGCACCACCGAGGATGCCGAGAACTTCGTGCGCCTGCTGGCCAACAGCATCAGCGAGGACCTGCTTGCCCAATATGTCGGCAAGCTGCAGAACGACCTCGGCGTCCAAGTGAACCAGGCGGCGCTGCGTAACGCCACCGGTGGCCAGAACTGAAGCTAAGGCGCATGGATCCGGCCGCCGATTTCGCCCGCTTCGCTGCCGCCTACGCGGCCGGCGAGCCGCAATTGCTGACGCTGTCGCTGGTCGGCGATTGCGAGACGCCGGTCGCCGCCTTCCTCAAGCTGCGCCACGCTTATGGAGGTCCGGCCTTCCTCCTCGAATCCGTCGAGGGCGGCGCCGTGCGCGGCCGCTACTCGATGATCGGGCTCGATCCGGACCTGATCTGGCGCTGCCATCGCGGACAGGCCTCGCTCCGCCGCCTCGCCCAGGACGAGGAGTTCGTTGCCGATCCGCGCCCGGCCTTCGAGTCGCTGCGCGCCCTGCTCGCTGAGAGTGCCATCCCCGATCGCGACGGCCTGCCGCCTATGGCCGCCGGTGTCTTCGGCTATCTCGGCTACGACATGGTGCGCTTGATGGAGCGCCTGCCGGAAGCGAAAGCCACCGGCCCCGGCGTGCCCGACGCGATCCTGACCCGCCCGACGCTGATGGTCGTGTTCGATTCGATCCGCGACGAGATCACGGTGGTGACGCCGGTGCGCCCGCTGGCGAACGTCCCGGCTCGCGCGGCGCATGAACGGGCGCAGGAGCGGCTGGACGCGGTGGTACGGGCGCTCGAAGGCCCCCTGCCCGACGAAGCCGGCATCGACATTGCGGCGATCCCGCATCCGGAATCCACCTCGAACACCAGCGAGGCCGAGTTCCACGCGATGGTCGCGACGGCGCAGGAATATGTCCGTGCCGGCGACATCTTCCAGGTCGTGCTCTCCCAGCGCTTCGAAGCGCCGTTCGAATTGCCGCCCTTCGCGCTTTACAGGGCGCTGCGGCGGGTCAATCCGGCGCCCTTTCTCTGCTATCTTGATTTCGAGGCCTTCCAGATCGTCTGCTCGAGCCCCGAGATTCTGGTCCGGCTGCGCGACGGCAAGGTCACCATCCGGCCGATCGCCGGCACGCGCCCGCGCGGCGCAACGCCCGCTGCCGACGAGGCTCTCGCCGACGAATTGCTGGCCGATCCCAAGGAGCGGGCCGAGCATCTGATGCTGCTCGACCTAGGCCGCAACGATGTCGGCCGGGTCGCGGAGATCGGCAGCGTCAATGTCACCGATTCCTTCTTCATCGAGCGCTACAGCCAGGTGATGCACATCGTCTCGAACGTCGAGGGACGCATCTCCGGCGAGCACGACGCGCTCTCGGCCCTCGCTGCCGGCTTCCCTGCCGGCACCGTCTCAGGCGCGCCGAAGGTGCGCGCCATGGAGATCATCGACGAGCTGGAGAAGGATGGGCGCGGCGCCTATGGCGGCTGCATCGGCTATTTCGGCGCCAATGGCGAGATGGACACCTGCATCGTTCTGCGCACGGCGGTCGTCCAGGACGGCCGCATGCAGGTCCAGGCCGGCGCCGGCATCGTCTACGATTCGAACCCGGCCTCCGAACAGCTCGAATGCATCAACAAGGCGAAAGCCCTGTTCAAGGCGGCCGAAGAGGCCGTGCGCTTCGCCGCCCGTAGCCGGCGAGGCCAATGATCCTGTAGCAATAGCCTGCATACGCGCACCCCGAAGACGCATGTCCGCTCACTTGCGCGGCGTGTTTTGGCCCGCGCATATTGCCGGTAGTCGAGATCGCCGCTCACTAGCCTCAGGGTTGTCGTGGGTGGCCACTCAGCAATCAGAACCGGCCCTGCCCGCTCGCGCGGATGCCTGACGCGGACAGACAGGGCTCGGCGACAAATGGAGAGGAAACCATGCGTTTGCGCGCAACCATGATCGGCAGCGGTCTTGCCCTGGCGCTTCTGGCCGGCACGGCCGCCATCGCCCAGCAGACCCAGAAGGTGACGGTCGCCGTCACCGCCATCGTCGAGCACCCGGCGCTCGACGCCGCCCGCGACGGCGTCAAGAAGGCGCTGGAGGAGGCCGGCTACAAGGAGGGTACCAACCTGACCTTCCGCTATGAATCGGCGCAGGGCTCGCCGGCGACGGCAGCCCAGATCGCCCAGAAATTCGCTGGCGAGAACCCGAACGTGATCGTCGCGATCGCGACCCCTTCGGCCCAGGCGATGGTCACGGCAACGCAGACGATTCCCGTCGTCTTCACCGCCGTGACCGACCCGGTCGCCGCCCAGATCGTCAAGGACAGGCAGGCGCCCGGCGGCAACGTCACCGGCATTTCCGACTTCTCGCCGCTGGAGGCCCAGTTCGACCTGATCAAGGAGCTGGTGCCCTCGGCGAAGAAGATTGGCATCGTCTACAATCCCGGCGAGGCCAACAGTGTCGCGCTGCTCAATGCCGTGAAGGCGCTGGCGCCAGCCCGCAACCTCCAGATCGTCGAGGCCTCGGCCGGCCGCACCGCCGATGTTTCCGGCGCAGCGCAGAATCTCGTTGGCAAGGTCGACGCAATCTACCTGCCGACCGACAACACCATCATCTCGGCGCTCGGCACCGTGCTCGCCGTCGGCACCGACAACAAGCTGCCGGTCTTCACCGGTGACACCGAGTCAGTCCAGAAGGGCTCGGTCGCCTCGATCGGCTTCGACTATTTCCAGGTCGGCGTCGAGACCGGCGCTGTGGTCGTGCGCGTCCTCAAGGGCGAGAAGCCCGGCACGATCCCGGTCAAGAACGCCAGCGGCAGCAACCTCGTCATCAACGCCAAGGCGGCCGCCGCCATGGGCGTGACGATCCCGGCGGCCGTGCAGGCCCGCGCCAAGCAGGTGATCAACTGATCTGAGGCGCGGCAGCGTTCCCACGCCGCCGCGGCCGGCCGCCTAATCTTTCCGGAACAGAGCAAGCAGGGCGACCGATGAGTCTCATCGCCACCCTGGGCGCCATCGAGATCGGACTGGTGTTCGCTCTCTTAGCGCTCGGCGTCTACATCACCTTCCGCGTCCTCGACTTTCCCGACCTCACGGTCGACGGCACCTTGCCGCTCGGCGCCGCCGTCGCGGCGGCGATGATCGCAGGTGGCGTCAATCCGGTCTTTGCCACGCTGGCGGCGATCGTCGCCGGCTGCCTCGCCGGCACGGTCACCGCCTGGCTCAACATTCGCTTTTCCATCCTGCATCTGCTCGCCGGCATCCTGACGATGACGGCGCTCTTCTCGATCAATCTGCGGGTGATGGGCGTGCCCAATATCCCGCTGATGAACCGGCCGACGGTGATCGACTTCTTCGCCTGGCTGAACCCGCTGATTGCCGCGACCGGGCTGCCCGCCCGCCCGACCTTGCGGGTGCTCGCGCTACTGATCATCGTCACCGTGATCGCCGCTTTGCTCGCCCGCTTCCTCAAGACCGAGTTCGGCCTTGCGATGCGCGCCACCGGCGCCAATCCGCGCATGGCGCGGGCGCAGGGCATCCGCACCGACATGCACGTCTATGTCGGCGTCGCCCTCTCCAACGGCCTCGTCGCTTTGGCCGGCGCGCTGTTCGCGCAGACAGCGGGCTTCGCCGATGTCAGCATCGGCACCGGCACGATCATCGCCGGCCTCGCCGCGGTCATCCTCGGCGAGACGATCTTCCGCACGAAGTCGATCGTCGTCGCGGTCTTCTCCTGCCTGATCGGCGCCATCGCCTACCGACTCGCCATCGCGCTCGCGCTGAATGCCGGCTGGCTCGGCCTGCGCGCCTCCGATCTCAATCTCGTCACGGCCGTGCTGGTCGGCATCGCCCTGATGCTGCCTGGCGTCGCCAATCCGCTGCGCAGCCTGTTCAAGCGGAGCGCGCCATGATCAGCGTCCGGGATGTCCATGTCACCTTCGGGCGCGGCACGCCGCTGGAGAACCGGGCGCTGCGCGGTCTCGACCTGACCGTGGCCGATGGCGAGTTCATCACCGTCATCGGCTCGAACGGCGCCGGCAAGTCGACGCTGCTCAACGTCCTCAGCGGCGACGCCCGGGCCGAGCGCGGCACGGTCGAGGTCGACGGCATCGACGTGACGCGCTGGCCGACGCCGAAGCGCGCCAGCCTGATCGCGCGCGTCTTCCAGGACCCGATGGCCGGCACCTGCGAGCGCCTGACCATCGAGGAGAACATGGCGCTGGCCCAGGCGCGCGGTCGCACCCGTGGCCTCGGCGCGGCGCTCGACCGCTCGCGCCGCTCCCTGTTTCGCGACAAGCTGGCGATGCTTGGCCTCGGCCTCGAGAATCGCCTCGGCGATTCGATGGGTCTGCTCTCGGGCGGGCAGCGTCAGGCGGTCAGCCTGCTGATGTCGACGCTGGCGGGAACCAAGACCCTGCTGCTCGACGAGCACACCGCCGCGCTCGACCCGCGCACCGCCGCCTTCGTGCTCGACCTGACCCGGCGCATCGTCGACGAGCAGAAGCTGACCGCGCTGATGGTCACCCATTCGATGCGCGACGCGCTCGACCATGGCAGCCGCACCGTGATGCTGCACGAGGGCAAGGTCGTCTTCGACATCGCCGGCGAACGCCGCAAGGCGATGGACGTTCCCGACTTGCTGCGCCTGTTCAAGCAGGTACGCGGCGAGGAACTCTCCGACGATAGCCTGCTGCTGAGCTGAAGCATCCGCTGTCATTCCGGGGCGCCGCGGAGCGGCGAGCCCGGAATCCATGAACACGACATCGCTCCAGTTCGTCATGCTCGCCCCT
>DASYHC010000132.1:0-21434 GCA_035998995.1 Allobosea sp. | reverse complement strand
CCTGCGCCATCACCACGCCGATGCGGGAAGGCGGCGCCGTCGACCTGCCGCGGCTCGTCCACCATGCCAGGCATGTGCTGGCCAATGGCTGCGACAGCGTCACGCTGTTCGGCACCACCGGCGAGGGCGCCGCGCTCGGCGCCCCGGCGCGCACCGCCATGCTCGGCGCTTTGGTCGGCGCCGGCATCGATCCGGCAACGCAGATTTATGCCGGCGTCGCCGCGGCTTCGCTGCATGAGGCGGTCGACCAGGCGCAGACGGCATTGAACGTCGGTGCGAAGGGGCTGCTGGTCGCGCCGCCCTTCTACTTCAAGGGCGTCGGCGATGAGGGTCTCTATGCCTGGTTCTCGCAATTCTTCGAGAAGCTCGGGCCGTCCGCTCGCAACACCATCCTCTACCACATCCCCTCTGTGACCGCGGTCGACATCTCGGTCGGGCTGGTCGAGCGGCTGAAGAAGGCGTTCCCGGGCGTCGTCACCGGCGTCAAGGATTCGTCCTGCGACTATCCGACGACCGAGGCCTTCCTGAAGGCGCATGGCGAGCTCGCCATCCTGGTCGGCGACGAGCGTCTGCTCGGCCGCGCCGTCCGCGCCGGCGCTGAGGGCTCGATCTGTGGCGCCGCCAACCTTGTGCCGCATCTGTTGCGCCCGGTCGTCTACGAGGGCGCCGAGGATGCGACGGTGAACGCGCTGGTCGACGAGATCTGCTCCTATCCGGTGCTGCCGGCGGTCAAGGCGCTGGTCGGCCACCTCCATGGCGATGCCGGCTATGGCCCGATGCGGGCGCCGCTGGTCGCGCTCGACGAAGGCCAGCGCAAGGCGCTGTTCGCCGCCTTCGACCGGATCATCCGCGCCAAGGCGGCCTGAAGGAGGACGCGATGAGCCAGTCCGAGCCGGAACGCGACGGCGAGCCGCTGAAGCTCAGGGAGCGGGCCTATGCCAGCTTCACCGAGCGGCTGCTCGCGCGCGAGATCCGGCCGGGCCAGTTCGTCACCCAGCGCGAGCTCGTCGCCATGACGGGCTACCCGCTCGGAGCGATCCGCGAACTGATCCCGCGGCTCGAGGCGGAAGGGCTGATCAAGACCGTGCCGCAGCGCGGCATGCAGGTCGCCCATGTCGACCTCAATTTGATCCGCAACGCCTTCCAGTTCCGGCTCTTCCTCGAGAAGGAAGCGACCGCCGCCTATACGCGGACCGCGACAGACGAGGAGATTGCCGAGCAGCGCCAGCGCCATGAGGCGATCATCCGCCGCGCGGAAGCGGGCGGCGACGAAACGCTGATCGAGGACGCCGAGAATATCGACCGTCTGATGCACGAGATGATCATCGACCATCTCGACAACGACATCGTCAGCCAGGCCTTCCGCGTCACCTGGCTGAAGATCAGGCTGATCCGGCAGTATGAGACCAGGATCCAGAACCACATCCTGATTCCGGTGATGCAGGACCATCTCAAGATCATCGCGGCTATCGAGTCGCGCGACCCCGAGGCGGCTGCGGCCGAGATGAGCGCGCACATCAACAACGCCCGGACGCGGGCGATGAGCTACTGACCAGCGATCAGGCGCCGATCGAAACCAGGCGCTGGAACGGCGAGCCGGAAAACCGGCCGCTCAGGGAGGAGAGCAACGATGACCAAGCTGACGAAACGCGCATTTCTGGCCGGCTCCACCGCTGCCAGCGCGATGATCGCGATGCCGACCGTGCTGCGCGCTCAGGCGACCGTGCTGCGCTGGGGCGAGATGCTGCCGACCACGCATCCGCAGGTGCAGATGGTCGACCGCATCGCCAAGGAGGTGAAGGAGAAAACCTCCGGCCGCGTCGACATCCAGTCCTTCCCCGCCGGCCAGCTCGGCTCGGGCAAGGACATGATGGAGTCGGTGGCTTCCGGCGCGCTGACCATGACGACGGACGGCGCCGCCGCGCTCGGCTCCTTCCTGCCGCAGCTTTCGGTGGTCGAGGCGCCCTATCTCTGGCGCGACCCGGCCCATATGGCCAAGGTCGCCAAGGCGCCGGTCTTCACCCAGATGAACGAGGAGCTGATCAAGAAGCGCGGCATGCGCATGGCGGCGGTGACCTATTACGGCAAGCGCCACCTCACCACCGGCTCCAAGCCGGTGAAGAGCGCTGCCGACGTCGCCGGCCTGAAGCTGCGCGTGCCGCCGGTCGACACCTTCCGCGCCATGGTCGAGGCCTGGGGCGCCAAGGCGACCCCGGTCAACTTCAACGAGCTTTACCTGGCGCTGAGCCAGGGCGCGGTGGACGGCCAGGAGAATCCGCTGCCGACCATCCACAGCGCCAAGCTGCAGGAGGTGCAGAAGCACCTGATCCTGACCGGCCACATCATCACGCCGCGGCTGATCGTCATCAACCAGGACTTCTGGAAAGGCCTGAAGGATGCCGACCGGACGATCCTGGAGGCGGCCATCGCCAACGGCGTCGCCTGGCAGGATGCCGAGCTCGCCAGCCAGGAAGGCAGCCTCGTCGCGACGCTGAAGGCGGCCGGGATGAGCGTCACCGAGCCGGACCTCGAAAGCTTCAGCAAGCCGGTGCTGGCGAGCCTGCCCAAGCAGTTCGAGAGCAAATGGGGCAAGGGCACCTGGGACGCGCTCGCGGCGCTGTGACGGGCGCGTCGATGGCCGTGATGGGCGCGGGGAATCCTCTCCTGGAAGGAGAGGGTAGGGTGAGGTGTGGGCCCTGCAACCAGTTCCGCGATCGCTCACCGCGCGCTTCGGTTCAAGCCGACGTTTCCGCTCCGAACACCTCACCCCTGCCCCTCTCCTTGCAGGAGAGGGGTTCCCCGCGCCCTTGAGACGGACGCCAATGAAATCCCTCGTTGCCTTCACCGACCGCCTCGTCCGCGCCGCCGCCGTCGGTCTGCTGCTGGCGCTGCTCGTCTCGGTCTTGCTCGGCGTCGCCTCGCGCCAGCTCAACGCCCCGCTCGCCTGGACCGATGAGCTGGCGCAGTATCTGCTCGTCTGGACCGGCTTCGTTGGCTGGATCATCGCTGCCCGGCGGCGCTCGCATATCCGCATCACCGTCTTCGCCGATCTCCTGCCGAAGCCGGCCGGGCGCCTGCTGGAGATCGTGACGCAGGCCGCGATCATCCTCTTCGCGGCGATCCTGATCCGCTATTCCTTCGGGCTGATCGAGCGGACCTGGGACGTCGAATCGATCGCGCTGCCGGTCTCCAGCGCCGCGCTCTACATGGTGATGCCGCTCGCCGGTCTCGCGCTGATCCTGCAGGCGCTGGCCGAGATCGGCGACGTCATCGCTGGCCGCAAGATCGAAACCGCCGAGCCGGGGACGCAGCCGCTATGAGCACCTTGATGCTGCAGATCCTGCCGGTCTGGTTCATCGCCTTGCTGCTCGGCGTGCCGCTCTTCGTCTCGATGGGCCTCGCGGCGGTCGCCTTCGCCTATTTCGGCGGCTTCCCACTCGGCATCGTCCCGCAGAAGATCGCCCAATCCGCCAATTCCTTCCCGTTGCTGGCGGCGCCCCTCTTCATCCTGATGGGCAACATCATGAATTCGGCGGGGATCACCGACCGGATCTTCGCCTTCGCCACCGCCTGCGTCGGCTGGCTGCGCGGCGGGCTCTGCCACGCCAACATCCTCGCTAGCGTGATCTTCGCGGGCATGTCGGGCTCGGCGGTGGCCGATGCCGGCGGCGTCGGCACGCTCGAAATCAAGGCGATGCAGGACGAGGGCTACGACCCGGAGACGGCGGCCGCGATCACCGCTGCGTCAGCGACGATCGGGCCGATCATCCCGCCCTCGCTGCCGATGGTGATCTACGGCGTTTCCGCCGACGTCTCGATCGGCGGCCTCTTCCTCGCCGGCGTCATCCCCGGGCTGCTGATGGCCGGCGCGCTGATGGCGATGGTGGTCTATGTCGCCAAAAAGCGCGACCTGCCGCGCCATCCTTTCCCCGGCGCAGCCCAGCTCTGGGTCGCCTACAAGGAGGCGCATTGGGCGCTGATGACGCCGGTGATCCTGTTCGGCGGGATGATGGCCGGCATCTTCACCCCGACGGAAGCGGCGGCGGTCGCGACGGCCTATGCGATCGTGCTCGGCCTCTTCGTCTACAAGAGCTTCTCGCTCAGCAACCTGCCTGAGCTCGTCGTGCAGACGGTCGAGACCACCGGCGTCGTGCTGGCGCTGGTGATGACGGCGGCGGCGCTCGGCTGGTGCCTGTCGATCTCGCGCATCCCGCAGACGGTCGGGCCGATGCTGGTCGACCTCGCCGGCAACCCGCTGATCTTCCTTTTGATCGTCAACCTGCTGCTGCTCTTCGTCGGCTGCTTCATGGAAGCGCTGGCGGCGATGCTGATCCTGATCCCGATCCTGACGCCGGCCGCGGCGCAGTTCGGCATCGACCCGATCCAGTTCGGCCTGATCTTCGTGCTCAACCTGATGATCGGCACGATCACGCCACCGGTCGGCGTCGTGCTGTTCGTGACTTCGAAGATCGCCAAGATCAGCTTCGAGGCGATGTCGCGGGCGATCGTCCCCTGGCTCCTGCCGCTCTTGGCCGTGCTCGTCGCGATCACACTCTGGCCGCCGCTGACGACCTGGCTGCCGAACCTCGTGCTCGGCAAATGAGTCCGGCTCAGACCGTCCGCGTCACCTTGGAGAGGTGGGGTGGGCGGTCGGGATCGAGGCCGCGGCTCTGTGCCAGCGCCGCGAGCGCGCCGTAGAAGGCTCGCACCTGCGCCAGCGGCAGCAGGGCGGCTGGCAGGTTGGGCGGCAGCGCAAGGCTTTCGCCTGCTGCAGCACTGCCGGCATAGCGCAGATCGGCGCCGAGACCGCTGAAGGCTGTAGCCGCGGCGCGGACGCTCTCGCTGCCCTCGTCGCCAGGATCGAGAGCCAGCGCCGGGAAGCCCGGTCCGACCAGAGCGAGCGGCCCGTGCAGCACCTCGGCGGCGCTGAAGGCCTCGGCATGGATGCGGCAGGTTTCCTTGAATTTGAGCGCGATCTCCTGGGCGATGCCGAGGGAAAGTCCGCGACCGATCACATAGAGGCTGCTGGCCTCGCGCCAGGAGAGCAAAGCGGGGGTCCAGTCGCTGCGCCCGGCGGCGTCGAGTGCCTCGGGCGCCTGCGCCAGCGCTTCGGACAAAGCCTCGTCCTCAGCCCATTCCGCTGTCAGATGCAGGAAGGCGAGACAGGTGGCGAGGAAGCTCTTGGTCGCGGCGACGCTGCGTTCCGATCCGGCCCGGAGCGGCACGAGCACGTCGACCAGACGAGCGAGCGGCGAAGCCTCGTCATTGACGAAGCCGACCACGAGCGCTCCGGCGCGCTTGGCGGCTTCGGTCAGCAGCAGCGCATCGGGGCTGCGGCCGGATTGCGAGGCGGCGATGAACACGGCGCGGGAGAGATCTAGCTCGCCGCCATAGACCGAGGCGAGGCTCGGCCCGAGCGAGGCGACGGGCAGGCCGAGCGCCCGTTCGATCAGATATTTGCCGTAGGTCGCGGCATGGTCGGAGGAGCCGCGCGCGCAGGTCGCGACGAAGGCTGGCCGCTTGATGCGCAGGCGCTCGACGAGATCGGCGATCACAGTCGCGTTCTCGGCGAGCTGATGGCGTGCGACAGTGGCGGCCTCGGCCGCCTCGCGAGTGAGCAGGGCTTCAGCCATGGCGGCGCAACGGTTCTTCGAGCAGTTGATCGGCGATGCGGGCGACTTGGCGCGGGTCGAGCACATGCCCGGCCCCGCCGACGCTCTGGACCGAAAGCGTACCACAGGCGATGCCTTCGGCGAGGGCGCGTTCGGGGGAGCGATCGGCGAGCCAGGCGGCGAGGAAACCGGCATTGAAGGCATCGCCCGCGCCGGTCGTATCGAGCACGCCCCGGCTGGGCGCAGCGGGCAGCATGATGCGCTCGTCGCCCTGGTAGAGACGGGCGCCGTCGGCGCCATCCTTGACCGCCACCAGCGCAAAATGCCGGGCGAGCCGCTGCCCGGCGATGTCGAGATCGTCGCAACCGGCGATCGCGCGCGCTTCGGAGGCATTCGGCAGGAAGATATCGACGCCGCTGCAGCGCGCGACGAGATCGGGCGAGCGGATCAGCGCATCGTCCCAGCTCGGGTCGAGGGAGACGGTGAGACCGTGATGCCTGGCGTCGGTGACCAGATGCGGGATCTCGGCCAGCGTCGCGAATTCGGCGATGTGAAGGTGGGCAGCGCGGACATCGCCGAGCGCGGCGAGGAGCGTCGCCGGTCGGGCGGGGCCGGCGCGGCGTGAGAGGAAGGCGCGCTCGCTATCCCGGATCATCGCGACGGTGAGCTGCGGGCCGGCATCGGCCGCGCGCTCCAGGAAGGCGAGCTCGACGCCGCTGCTTTCGAGGGTAGGCAATAGCGATTGGGCGAGCGGGTCTTCGCCGAGGCGCGCCAGCAGGGCGGCGGGGCGGCCAAGGCCGGCGAGATGGGCTGCGGTGATGAAGCCGCCGCCGCCGGGCACGATCGCGACATCGTCGGCGAACCGTTCCTCGCCGAGCTGCGGCATCGCCTCCAGCCCGCGGAAGACGAGATCGCAATAGAGCCGGCCGGTGCTGAGCACGAGCCCGTCCGGCCGTGGCGGCCTGGGGGTCACAGAGCGCGCTCGCTCTTGGCGTCGAACAGCCGCAACGCCGAAGCGGGAGCGCCGAGCCTGACCGCGCTGCCGACGGCAGGCGGGTTCTTGGCCGGAGCCGAGGCGAGCAGCAGCCCGCCCTCAGCTTCGACATGGACGAAGGTCTCCGGGCCGAGCGGCTCGACCACGGCGACTGTGCCGGAGAGGGTGAGATCGGCGCCTTCGCCCTGCTCCAGCACGCGCAATTCCTGCGGCCGAACGCCGACGAGGACATCGGCTGGGAGCGTGGCGGGCCAGGCAAGCGGCGTTTGGCCGAGCTGCAGCGTGCTGCGGCCAGCTTCGGCGCTCACTTTCGCCGGGACGATGTTCATCGTCGGCGAGCCGATGAAACGGGCGGTGAAGACATCGGCCGGCTTCTCGTAGAGCTGCATCGGCGCGCCGACCTGGAGGATATGGCCGTCGCGCATCACCACGATCCGGTCGGCGAGCGTCATCGCCTCGACCTGGTCATGGGTGACGAAGACGATGGTGGTGCCGAGCCGCTGGTGCAGGCGCTTGATCTCCAGCCGCATCTGCGCGCGCAATTGCGCATCGAGATTGGAGAGCGGCTCGTCGAACAGGAAGACGGCGGGATCGCGCACCATGGCGCGGCCGATGGCGACGCGCTGGCGCTGGCCGCCGGACAGCGCCGAGGGGCGGCGCTCCAGCAGCTTCGTCAGGCCGAGCACCTCGGCGACCTCCTCGACCCGCTTGCGCTTGGCGGCCTTGTCGAGCTTGGCGGTGTAGAGGCCGAAGGCGATATTCTCCGCGACGCTCATATGCGGGTAGATCGCGTAGTTCTGGAACACCATGGCGATGTTCCGCTCTTTCGGCTCGAGCCGGTTCACGGTCCGCCCGCCGATCGCGATCGTGCCGTCGTTGATCTCCTCGAGCCCGGCGATCATGCGCAAGGTCGTCGACTTGCCGCAGCCGGACGGGCCGACGAAGACGACGAACTCGCCGTCCTGGATATCGAGGTCGATGCCGTGCACGACCTGCGTCGCACCATAGCGCTTGACCAGTTTCTCGATCGCGATCCCGGCCATCAGGCGGCTCCTGCGAGGGCGGTAAAGGCTGCGTCCAACTCGCGGCGCGCGGCGTTTTCGCGTTTCGCGGTGGCCGCAGCAGCATCTTCGGCAGCGGCGAGCTCGGCGCGATAGCTGGCGAGCGCTTCGCCCAGCGCCTTGGGCCCCGGTCCGCCGAAGCGCTCGCGCAGGGCGACGAAATTCTCCGGTGAGACCGCGGTGGCGAAATCCTCGCGGCTCAGCCCCGGCTCGCGGTCGGCGATATGGCGGAAAGCCTCGGCGAAGGGCTCGTAGCCATCGCGCGGCAGGTCGCCATCCCTTGCGACGACAGCGCGAGCGACCGCCGAGGCGACCTCATGGGCGGCACGGAAGGAGAGGCCCTCCTTGCGCACCAGCGTGTCGGCGAGCTCGGTGATGGTGATGCAGGAGCGCCGGATGGTCTCGGCGACGCGCCGGCTGTCGACCGAGAGCGCCGGCAGCAGCGCCGCCAGCAGGTCGAGCACGCGCCCGCCGCTCTCGAAGGTCTGGTAGCCGGCTTCCTGGGTCTCGCCCTCGCTATCGTTCATGTCGGTGAACGGCGTGTTGTGGACGACATCCCGGACAAGCCTCGCGCGGCTCACGCTCTGCGATGCCATATGGCGAAGATGTTCGATCGGTACCGGATTGCGCTTCTGCGGCATGATCGAGGAGATCTGCACGAAGGCATTGGGCACATAGACCTGCCCGACCTCGAAGGCGGTCCAGAACTGCAGGTCCTGGATCAACCGGCCGAGATGCAGGAAGACCAACTCGACCGCGCCGAAGACGCCGGTGACGTAGTCGACAGCAGCGATGCAGCCATAGGAGTTCTGCAGCGGCGCCTTGAAGCCGAGCAGATGCGCGGTGCGGTGGCGGTCGAGCGGGAAACCCGAGGTTGTGATCGCAGCGGCCCCGAGCGGGCAGAGGTCGAGCAGCTCGCGCGCCTGCATCAGGCGCTGATGGTCGCGCAGCATCACCTCGATCGCAGCGGAGAGGTAGTGACCGAGCGTCGAGGGCTGGGCCGGCTGGCCGTGGGTATAGGCGACGATCAGCGTGTCCTTCTCGCGCTCGGCCAGCGTCAGCGCCGCGCCGATCAGGGCGCGTAGCTGTGCGGCGAGCTTGTCGAGGCGGGGCTTCAGCGCCAGCTTGAACAGGGTGTGCTCGATATCATTGCGCGAGCGGCCGGTGTGCAGGCGGCCATTGTCGTCGGCCTTCAGGCGCTTGCGCAGCTCGGCCTCGACCAGGAAGAAATAATCCTCGACCTCGCCGGTATAGCTCAGCGTCGCCGGGTCGATCTCGCGATCGATCTCGCTCAGGGCACGGGCGATACTGGACGCGGTCTCGCGGGAGAGAATGCCGGTTTCGGCCAGCATGACGAGATGGGCGCGGTCGACGGCGCGGAAGCCTTCGACATGATGCGTCTTCACCGCGTCGAAGAGCGGGCGCAGCACCGTCTCCTTGTAGACCGGATCGGGGAAGACGGATGTGTCGCTGGTGCGCGGATCGGTATGGGCGGTCATGACAACTATCCCTTCAGCCCGGCGAGCACGACGCCGCGGACGATGTAGCGCTGCAGCAGCAGGAAGACGGCGAGCGTCGGGATCGTCGCCAGCGCCGCGCCGGTCATGATCAGCTCCCACTGGATCTGCGATTCGACCGCGAAGGAGGCGAGCCCGACTGGCAGCGTGTAGAGTTCCTTGCTGGTCGTCACGATCAGCGGCCAGATGAAGGCCGTCCAGTTGCTGAGGAAGGTGAAGATCGCCAGCGCCGACAGCGCCGGTGTCACCAGCGGCAGGGCGATGCGCCAGAAGATCGCGAACTCGTTGAGCCCATCGACGCGCGCCGCCTCCAGGAAGTCGTTCGGCACCGTCTCGAAGAACTGCTTCATCAGGAAGGTGCCGAAGGCCGTCATCATGCCCGGGAACATGATGCCCCAATAGCTGTCGAGCCAGCCGAAGTTCTTGGCCATGACATACCAGGGGATGACCAGCATCTCGGTCGGGATCATCAGCGTCGAGAGGATCGCCAGGAAGACGAGGTAGCGGCCGCGGAACTGGAACTTGGCGAGGGTGTAGCCGACCAGGCTGTCGAAGAAGACGTTCGACAGCGTGACGATCGTCGCGATCGCCAGCGAGTTCCAGAACCAGCGCAGGAAGCGCCCGTCCGAGAGGACGGTCTTGTAGTTGTCGAGCGTCGGCGCCGCCGGGATCAGCCGGAGATCGTAGATGTCGGCCGAGTCCTTCAGCGAGGTCGAGAACATGAAGAGCAGCGGCGTCAGCATCAGCAGGCCGCCGGCGAGCAGCAGCAGCCAGGCGATGACGCGCCCCGGGGCGAAGCGGTGAGTGAAGGACGAGCCGATCATCAGCGATCCCTCAGCAGGCGCAACTGGAGTAGCGAGACGCAAAGCAGGACGAGAAAGAGGACGACCGTCTGCGCCGCCGCATAGCCCATGTCGAAGGACGAGAAGGCGGTCTGATAGATCATCAGAACCAGCGGCTTGGTCGAATTGAGCGGGCCGCCGGGATCGCCGCTGGTCATGTTGTAGACCTGGTCGAAGATGCGCAGGAAGCCGATCGAGGAGAAGACGACGAGGAAGATGATCGTCGGCTTCAGCAGCGGCAGCGTGATCTTGCGCAGGATCGCGAAGTCGGAAACGCCGTCGATGCGCGCCGCCTCGTAATAGGTCGTCGGAATGGCGCGCAGGCCGGCGAGGAAGATCACCACCTGGAAACCGAGCCCGGCCCAGATCGCCGGCGCCAGCACGGCCGGCAGCGCCTGCGTCGTCGAGCGCAGGAAGGGCTGCTGGGCAAAGCCGAAGGACGACAGCAGGTCGTTGATCAGGCCGATCGGCACCGGCTGGTAGAACCAGCGCCAGACCCAGGCCATCGCCGTCGCCGTGGTCAGGAAGGGCAGGAAGTAGAGCGCCCGGATGAAGCCGTGCATGAAGCGGACGCGATCGAGATGGTAGGCGATGGTGAAGGCGAGGACGAGGCTGAGCGGCGTGCCGATGATCAGGTAGAGGAAGGTGTTGCGGAACACCTGCCAGAACACCGGATCCGCCATCAATCGCTTGAAGTTCGCCAGCCCGACGAAGGAAGGCGAACTCATCAGGTTCCAGTTCGTGGTCGAGATGATGAAGGCCTCGACCGTCGGGTAGAAGCGGATCAGCCCGTAGAACAGGATCGGCACGGCAAGGAAGCCCCAGGCCCAGACCACCTGCTTCTGCTGCAAGGTGAGGCCCTGCCAGAGGCGCCCGCCGGAGCGGGCGACTTCGGTATTGGCGGTCATGGCGCGTCCTGCCGTGTCGGTTTGGCTTCAGGCTGCCGCGATCACTTCTTGTAGAAGCGGTCGAGGATCGCCTGCTCGGCCTTGGCGGCTTCCGCGAGCGAGGCCTTGGCGTCCTGGTTCTGGATGAACACCCGGTTGGCCATGTCGAGGCCGACCTGGCGCTGCGCCAACTCGTCGACGAAGACCGTCGCCTGCGAATAGTTCAGCGCCTTGAGGAACGGGCCGTAGATCGGGTGGCTAAGGTTCTTCTCGGTCTCGGCCGCCGCCTTGCGGGCAGGAAGCTCGCCGACCATGTCGAGCCAGACCTGCATCGCTTCCGGCGAGGTGGTGAAAGCCATGAACTTCTTGGCAGCTTCGAGCTTGGCGCCGGTCGGCTTGGCGGTGATGGCGTTGACCCAGTAGCTGGCGAAGTTCGAGCGTTTGCCGTCGGCGCTCGCAGGCAATTCGGCGACGCCCCATTCGAAGTTCTTGATGCCGCCGAAGGCGCCGAGACGGAAGGAGCCGTCGACCGTCATCGCGGCGCGTCCGGCGCGGAAAGCGGCCTGGCCCTCGTCCATGAAGCCGGCCTGGCCGACCTTGTGGACGCGCTGCAGGTCGGCATACCAGTTCAGCGCCTTGGCGCCGGCCTCGCTGTCATAGGCGACGCTCTTGTTGTCGTCCGAATAGGGCTTGCCGCCCATCTGGCGCAGCAGCACCTCGCGCCACCAGTGCAGGTCCTGGCCGGGCATGTCGATCACGGCGCCGGCCGAGAGCATGTTGCCGGCGGCGTCGCGCTTCACGGTCTTCTTGGCGGCTTCGAGGTACTCGTCGAGCGTCTGCGGCGGCTTGTTCGGGTCGAGCCCGGCCTCCTGGAACAGCTTCTTGTTGTAGAACAGCGCCAGCGTGCGCACCGCGGTCGGCAGGCCGTAATACTCCCCGTCGCGCTTCATCGTCTGGACGATCGGGTAGAATTCCTTCTCGATCACGTCGTGCGGGAAGGCGTCGCGCGGCAGCGGCTGGATGAACTTGGCGCCGACGAAATTGTCGAGCCAGCCATAATAGAGCTGGACCACGTCCGGGCCCTGGCCGGCGGGAACGGCGGCGGCGATCTTGGTCTGGTAGTCGGCATAGGGGAAGGTCGTGTGCTTGACCTTGATGCCGGGGTTGGCGGCCTCGAAGCGCTTGATCAGCTCGTTCATCGCCTTGATGCGGGCGTCGAACACATATTGCCAGTACTCGATCTCGACCGCCTGGGCCTTGGCGCCGGCAATGGCGCCGATCGACATGGCAATGCCCAGGACTAATCCGCGAAAGCCGCGCATGGGTCTTCCTCCCCGTCTCGTTGCGACGTCCGCCCGCATGCTCGCTCCCGGCTGCCGGACGTTCGGCAGGCAGGCTCTCCTGCGGCTCGTCCACTGTCAATAGATTAATTCACTTGAGTTTGATTAATGGCCGGCGCAGCTTGTCCACACAGGACGGGCCGACCCACGATGCCGCACCGCAAGCCTCCAGCCGCAAAGAGCGTCGCCCTCGGCGCCAACCCCGAGCGGGCGCGACACCATAACCGACGGGTGGTGCTGGAAACGCTGCGCCAGCACGGCAGGCTCGGACGCTCCGACATCGCGGCGCTGACGCGGCTGACGGCGCAGGCGGTCTCGAACATCGTCGCCGAACTGCTGGAACAGGGCTTTCTGATCGAGCTCGGCCGCCGGCGCACGGCCCGTGGCCAGCCGCCGGTCGAGTTCGCCCTCAACGCTGATGGTGGCGTCACCGCCGGCATGGAGATCGCCGCCGACCATGTCACCACGGTCCTGGTCGATCTCACTGGCGAGGTCAGGGCGCAGCGGGTCGTGCCCCTGTCCGACCTGTCGGTCGAGGCGGTGCAGGCGCTGGCGGCGGCCGAGCTTAAGCGGGCGCGGGCGACAAGAGGGCTGCCGGAGCGCTTGCTGGGTTGCGGCGTCGTCATGCCGGGCCCGTTCGACTTCGAAGGCACGATCACAGTCGGCTCGACGGCGCTGCCCGGCTGGACGGGGCTTGATGTGACGGCGCTGATGAGCGCGGCGCTGGCGACATCAGTGACGGTCGAGAACGATGCGACGGCGGCTGCGGTCGGCGAGCATCTCTACGGCATCGGCCGCAATCTCCGGCATTTCTGCCTGGTCTATTTCGGGCTCGGGCTGGGCCTGGGGCTGATGCTCGGTGGCGAGCCCTATCGCGGCGCCTTCGGCAATGCCGGCGAGCTGGGGCATGTCCCGGCGGTGCCGCGGGGCCTGCCTTGTGTCTGCGGTCGCCAGGGCTGTCTCGAACGCTATGTCTCGCCCTCGGCCTTGCAGGACACGCTGCGCGAGGCTGGTATCACTCAGGTCGACGCGGGCGGCATTGCCCGGCTCCATGCAGAGAGGCATCCAGCCCTGCTTGGCTGGATCGCCCAGGCCGGGCCGCTGCTGGCGCCGGTGCTCGCCATGCTGGAGAATCTGTTCGATCCGGAGACGATCATTCTCGGCGGCGGACTTCCCGATAGCGTCATCGACGCATTGATCGCGGCGGCCGAGCCATTGCCCCTCTCCGTCGCAAGGCGCGAGGGGCGCGCCATCCCGCGCATCCAGCGCGGCACCACCGGGCAGCTCACGGCGGCGCTCGGCGCGGCCGCGCTGCCCCTCCTCGATGCGATCGCGCCGCGGCTGGTGCGCAACCCGGCGGTGGCCGAGGCGAGCGAAGCCGATCAGACCGTCCTGGCCTAGTGCCGGGGCGCCGAGCCCCCGTCACAATTGCGACTCGATCGGCAGGAGGCGGACCAGCGCCGCTGTCAGACGGCGGCCGAAACCGGCCACGGGCTCCTGCAATAAGTGGCCGTCACGCTGGGGTCCGTCATCCCAACAGACGCGGCCCTGGTCGAGGCCGAGCCGGAAAGCGCAATGTGGCGTGGTTTCCTTCGCGAAGATCTCGCGCATTTCGGCGACGAGACCGTCATCGACGACGACCACGCCCATTTCCGTGTTCAGAGAGGCCGAGCGCGGATCGAAATTGAAGGAACCGATGAAGCCGGTGTGCCGGTCGACGGTGAAGGCCTTGGTATGGAGGCTGGCTCCCTTCGAGCCGAACAGCGAGACGCCGGCAGGCATGAGTTCCGGTCGCAGCTCGAACAGTCTGATGCCTTGCTCCAGCAATCGCTTGCGATAGCTGGCATAGGCGCCATGGACGGCGACGACATCCGTGGCGGCCAGCGAATTGGTCAGGACCGTGACCTCGGCTCCGCGTGCGACCAGGGCTGAGAGCGCCCGCAGGCCGCGCTCGCCGGGGATGAAGTACGGCGAGGTGATCTGCAGCTCGCTCCGCGTCTCGGTGATCGCGCGGTAAAGCCGGCGCGCCAGCCAGCCCTGTTCCCCGGCGCCGACAGCCTTCTCCGGCGGGTCGGAGATGATCTGGACCTGCGCGATCCAGCGCAATTCGCCCAGCAACTCGGCCAGGGCCGTGGCGGCATCGCGCGTTTCGACGAGGCGCTGCAACGCCTCCACATTTGCGCGGTTGCGGGCGATCGGCGGCACCGGCAGGCTCGGCAGGCGCCGGGCGATGGGCCGGCTGAGCGAGGCGATCGGGACCGCGGTCGGGCTGTTCCAGAAGCCGTCGAAGATCGTCTCGGCCTGCGAAACCGCCTCGCCGGCGACGAGCAGGTCGAGATCGTGGAAGTTGCTGGCCTGCGCCGCGTTGAAATAGGCGTCGCCGATATTGCGGCCGCCGATGATGGCGAGACGGCTATCGGCGATCCACGCCTTGTTGTGCATCCGGCGCGTCACGCGAAAGGCGCGCAGCGCGAGCTCCAGGCCGCGGCGGATGCCGTTGGAGCGGTTCCGGCTCGGGTTGAACAGCCGGACCTCGACGTTGTGGTGGGAATCGAGCGCGAGATAGATCGAGTCGTTGCCGCGGGCGTTGATGTCGTCGATCAGCAGGCGGACGCGTACGCCGCGATCGGCGGCAGCGATGATCTCGCGCATCAGCAGGCGGCCGGCGGTATCCTTGCGCCAGTAATAGTACTGCAAATCGAGGCTGCGGCCGGCATTGCGGGCAGTCACGGCCCGGGCTGCGAAGGCGTGCGCCCCGTCAGCCAACAGGGCCGCGCCATTGAGACCGGGATGGGCGGTCAGCAGTGGCGCGAGCTCCCGGTCGATCGGGGTCTCGGCGTCGGCGGGGGGCAGTGCGTAGGACGGCGGGGCGCTGGTATGGCGCGCGAAGCGGCCATAGGAATAGGCGGCTGCGACCGCGATCAGCGCGGTCAGGACCAGGGCAGCGATCAAGACTTCGAGAAATGACATTCAGCGACTGTCGGAGCTCCGTTTTTCCTATAACCCCTATCCTCGCGAGTCGTTCGCTCCGAACCGATCGAACCCTTGCGGCGTTTGGGAATTGATCATGGCAAGGCTCTTGCTAAGAGCGCTTTGAGTCGTCGTGGAGATGCCGGCCGGATGCTAGAGTTCGAAGGGCGCGGGCTGCGCCGGATCAGGGTGCTGCGCCCGCCGCAGATGTCGAGCTGGACGCGCGAGACCGCCGGGCAGCAGGCGCTCGCCAGCACCTCGCCGGCGACGGAGCTCAAGATCGCCTCCTACAACATCCACAAGGCCGTCGGCCGCGACCGCCGCTTCGATCCCGACCGGATCATCGAGGTGATCCGCCAGATCGATGCCGATGTCGTGGCGCTGCAGGAGGCCGACCAGCGCTTCGGCGAGCGCAACGGCCTGCTCGACCTTGCCCGGCTCGAGCGCCGCACCGGCCTGAAGCCGGTGCCGGTGCAGAGCGCCTGGCAGGGGCATGGCTGGCACGGCAATGTCGTGCTCTTCCGCGACGGCGCCGTCACCGCGACCCGCCAGCTCGTCCTGCCCGGCGTCGAGCCGCGCGGGGCGCTGATCGCCGACCTCACCGTCTGTGGCTCGCCGATCCGGGTCGTCGCGGCGCATCTGGGCCTGCTGCGCCATTCGCGCTCGCGCCAGGTTGAGACGCTGATCAATGCTTCCAAGCCGACCGACGGGCGCCCGATCTTCCTGATGGGCGACCTCAACGAGTGGCGGATCGGCAAGAAATCGAGCCTGCACGGCCTTGCGCCGAAATTCGGGCCGCTGCAGGCGGCGATCCCGAGCTTCCCCGCGCGCTTCCCGATCTGGGCGCTCGACCGCATCGTCGCCTATCCGGCCGAGACGATCACGCAGGTGGATCTGCACGACACCCAATTGTCGCGGCTGGCTTCCGACCATCTGCCGATCAAGGCGGTGGTGCACCTGCCGGGCGAGGAGCGCCAGGCACACTGAGCCGCACCGGTCGCGGGGCAGGCTTGAGGCATCCTCAAGTGACGTTCCGATGGGGGCGTGCCACGATGGCGCTTTCCCACGCCGACCGGACCTTGCCGATGACCACCCAGAAGCAGCCTGCACGCGCCTACCGCACCCAGAACTGGAGCCTGACCAAGCCTTCAGCGCGGGGGCGCAAGGGCGTCGTCGTCTCTCAGAACCATGAGGCGGCGGCTACCGGCGCGGCGATCCTCGAAGCCGGCGGCAATGCTGCTGACGCCGCGGTCGCGACGGCCTTCGCCTTGGCTGCGCTCGAGCCGTGGAATAGCGGGCTGGGGGGCATCGGCTTCGGCGTCGTGCTCAAGGCCGGCGAGAGCAGGGCCGAGGTCGTCGATTTCGGCCCGGTCGCGCCGCGCCGCGCCGATCCGGCCGACTACCCCATGACCGGCGCGATGAAGCTCGATCTCTTCGCCTGGCCGGAGGTCGAAGGCGACCGCAACATCCACGGCCCACTCTCCTTCTGCATCCCGTCCTCGGTCGCCGGCTACGCGAAGCTGAAAGAGGCTTTCGGGACCAGCATGCCGGTCTCCGAGCTGCTCGCGCCGGCAATCGCGCTGGCCAAGCGCGGCCTGGCGCAGGACTGGTACACGACGCTGAAGATCGCCTCCTCGGCTTCGGTGCTCAGGCTCTATCAGGAGAGCGCCCGCATCTATCTGCCGGACGGGCTGCCGCCGGTGCCGCCCTATCAGGGCGTGCCGGGCTTCCGGACACTCGGCAATCTCGGCAGTACGCTGGAGCAGCTCGCCAAAGCCGGGCTCGACGATTTCTATCGCGGCGATCTCGCCAGGCGATTGGCGGCCGATATCGCTGCCGTTGGCGGCGTGGTCGATGCGCAAGATCTGGCGGAATGCCGCGCGACCGTCCGCGAGGCGCCGGTGATCGACTGGCGCGGCACGCACCGCATCCATACCGCCGGCGGCTTGACGGCGGCGCCGACCCTGCAGGCGGTGGTCGAGGGCATGGCGGGAAGCCCGCCGCCGGAAGGTGGGCCGGATTCGGCCTGGTTCGCCAGGCTCTCGCAGGTAATGCGTGAGGCCTATGCCAGCCGGCTCGAAGGGCTCGGCGCTGCGCAAGCTGCCAAGGAGCCGGGGGATACCTGCACCACCCATCTCACCGTCGTCGACGGCGAGGGCACCATCGTCGCACTGACCACGACCCTGCTCTCCTCGATGGGCAGCCGGCTCGTCCTGCCGGATACCGGCGTGCTGATGAACAATGGCATGATGTGGTTCGATCCGCGTCCGGGCAGCGCCAATGCCATCGCGCCGGGAGCCCGGCCCCTGTGCAATATGTGCCCGGTGGTGGTGACCCCTGCCGATGGCGGCTATCCGCGCCATGGCGCCGGCGCCTCGGGCGGCCGGCGCATCCTCGCCAGTGTCTACCAGATGCTGGCCTTCACCCTCGACAGCGGCATGAGCCTGGAGGATGCGGCGCACCAGCCGCGCATCGACGTCTCCGGTCCCGACGGCACCAGTGCCGATGCGCGCCTGCCTGATGGCACGCTCGATGCGTTGGCTGCAGCCAGTCCATTGACGGTGGTCGAGCACGGCGTGCTGCCGCTCAACTTCGCCTGCCCGAACATGGTGCGGACCGGGCAGGACGGGCAGGAAGGCGTCAGCGACGCCGCCTCGCCCTGGTCGGCGGCGGTGGCGGCGTCGTAGATTTCGTCATGCTCGGGCTTGACCCGAGCATCTCTGAATCCAGTGTCTTCTCGTCCTGAGATTCTCGGGTCGGCGCTGCGCGCCGCCCGAGAATGACGGCAAGCTCTAGCCCCGCTTCAGCCCCCACGGATAGGGCGCCGAGCCCGGCAGCATGCCGGTCAGGCCCTTGCGGTAGGCCGTCTTGATCACGAACTGGCCGAGCGGGATCGTGGCGCATTCCTCAAGCGCGAGGCGCCCGAGCGCGACGGCGACCTGCTTCTGCTTGGCCTCGTCGGGCGCATAGAGCCATTCCTCGGCCATCTCCTCGGCCTTGGCATTGGTCCACCAGCCGAACCAGCCCTTGTCGCCAGGGCCGCGCACGAGGTTGGACAGGGCCGGGTTGCCCCAGCCGACGGCCGCGCCGGTGGTATGGAAGATGCTCCAGCCGCCCTTCTCGACCGGCTCGCGGCTGTTGCGGCGCTGAATCACGGTGCCCCAGTCGCTCGCCGCCATCTCGACATTCATGCCCATCGACTTCAGCAGCTCATAGGTGACGTCGCCGAGCGGGCCGATATCGGGGAAGTCGGTCGGGTTGATGATGACGACCTTCTCGCCGTTGTAGCCGGACTCCTTCAGCGCCGCCTTGGCCTTGTCGAGGCTCTGCGGCATCAGGTCCTCGAGTTCGCCGGTGTAATAGGGCGTGCCGCGCCACCACAGGTTCCGGCAGAGCTGCCAGGCGGTGGTGTCGTCGCCCTGCGACGCCCGCATATAGTCTTCCTGGTTGACGCCGAGGCGGATCGCGGCGCGGACCTTGGGATTGTTGAAGGGCGGCTGGAGATGGTTCAGCCGCATGATCGAGCCGCGTCCGTTCTTGTCGATGACCTCGCGGACGATATCCGGGCTCCGCGCGAGCAGCGGCTGGAGGTCGGCGAGCGGGCGCTCCCACCAGTCGATCTCGCCCTTGGTCAGTGCGGCGGCGGCGGTCGCCGGATCGGGCAGGATCGGCCATTCGATCCGCTTGAAATGCGCGACCTTGCCGCCCGCGTTGCGGCTCGGCGGCTCGCTGCGCGGCTTGTAGGCCTCGTTCTTCTCGTAGACGACGCGGCTGCCCGAGACATATTCGCTGGCGACGAATTTGTAGGGCCCTGAGCCAGTCATCTCGGTGACCTGCTTGGTCGCCTCGGTCTTGGCCAGGCGCTCCGGCATGATGAAGGGCGGGTTGTCGGCCTTGGCCATGCAGTCGAGCATCATCGGGAAAGGCCGGGTCAGCTTGATCTCGATGGTGCGCTCGTCCGGCGCGCCCCAGGCCTCGACGGCCTTGATCAGGAGCTGGCCGTAGGGATCGCGCTGGCACCAGCGCTTCAGGCTCTCGATACAGTCGGCCGGGCGGACCGGCTGGCCGTCATGGAAGGCGAGGCCCTCGCGCAGCTTGATCTTCCAGACCTTACCGTCGGCCGAGATTTCGTGGCCCTCGGCCATCTGCGGCTGCGGCTTCAGGTCGAGATCGCCGCCATAGAGCGTGTCGAAGACGTAGTAGCCGTGATTGTTGGTGACGGTCGCCGTCGTCCAGATCGGATCGAGCGAGGTGAGGTTCGCCTGCGGCGCCATCTTGAGCACGGTCGCGCTGGCTGCTTGCGCCATCGCCTCCCGGGCGAGCGTTGGAGCGAACAGGGCGGCCGCTGCCGTGCCCTGCAGGAACTGACGACGCTTCATATGGTCTCTCCCCTTTTATGATTGGATCGTGCGGCTACAAACTCTGTTCGTCCTGCTGTCGTGGCTTGGAAGGTTGGAGGCTTCGACTAGTCGAAGCCGAGGAAATTCGGGCTGTCCGCGAGCCTCGGCGCGGCCTTCAGCCTGGCGATGTCGGGCACAGGGCGCGCCGTCAGCGGATCGCCGGCCAAGAGTGACTCGAGCGCCGCCGCGACCGCAAGCACCTTGGCATCGCCGCCGCGCGGGCCGACGATCTGCAGGCCGAAGGGCATGCCGTTGCGGTCGAGCCCGACCGGCAGCGAGATCGCGGGATGGCCGACGATCGTCACCGCATAGGCATTCGCCAGCCAGTGGAAATAGGTCCGCGTCGGCTTGCCGTCGATCTCGGCCGGATAGAGCTCGGACCAGGGCCGCGGCGACAGCGTCATCGCGGGCGAGAGGATGACGTCGTAGCTTTCGAAGAAGCGCTGCCACTCATGATAGAGCACGGTCTGCTGCTTCAGGGCGCGGGTGACGTCGAGTGCGCCATAGCGCAGGCCTTCCTCGACATTGGCGCGGACATTGGGGCCAACCTTGTCGGGCGTCTTGACCGAGCGATCGTGATGGCTGGCGAGGAAAGAGACAGCGCGCAGCACCTCGAAGCTCTCATCGGTGCCGGCACAGTTCGGCGTCGCCTCGTCCGCCCGGCCAAAAACCTTGCTGAAGCGGCCGACCTTGTCGGCGAAGACCTCGCGGATGTGCTTTTCGGTCGGCGTGAAGCCGAAATCCGGGGTGATCGCGACCTTCAGCGAGGCGAGATCGCAATGGTCCGGCCGGGCGAAGTCCTCAGGCCGCCGGACCGTCTTGCCATGGATGGTCGTCGCCAGCGGGTCGACAGCGTCGTCGCTGACCATGGTCGAGAGCAGAAGGCAGAGGTCGGGGACGGTGCGCGCCATCGGGCCGAGCACCGAGAGCGGGTTCCAGCCGAGCGGGCGCTTGTCGCTCGGCACCAGGCCCGGCGAAGGGCGGAAGCCGACGATGCCGTTGAAGGCGGCCGGGTTGCGCAGCGAGCCGCCGGTGTCCGAGCCGGTGGCGATCGGCACCATATTGGTCGCGAGCGCGACGCCCGAGCCGCCGGAGGACCCGGCGGCCGAGCGCGAGGGATCGAACGGGTTGCCGGTGACGCCGTAGACGGCGTTGCGGGTATTGGCGCCGGCGCCCCATTCCGGCGTGTTGGTCTTGCCGACGATGACGGCGCCGGCCTTGCGGACCGAGGCGACGATGCCCTGGTCCTCTGTCGGGACATGATCGGCGAAGAGCGGGCTGCCATAGGTGGTGCGCAGGCCCGCGACGTCCTCCAGGTCCTTGATGCCGATCGGCAGGCCGTGCAGCGCCGGCAGATCGTCGCCGCGCATGGTGGCGGCGTCGGCCGCCTTCGCCGTGGTGCGGGCGCGCTCGTCGTCGCGCGCCACCATGGCGTTGACGGCGGGGTCGACCGCGTCGATCCGGGCGAGGCAGCTTTCGAGCAGTTCGCTCGCCGAGAGCCTCTTCTCACCGATCAGGCGGCGGGCGGTGACGGCGTCGAGATCGCAGGGTTCGGTCACGGCAGAAGGCTCCGGCAGTCAAAGCGGGTCCGTCCTGACCCGTCCTGCCAGTCGAAGCGGCCAAGGCTATCTCGTCAAGCCTCGTCGGGCGTGGGGCTGTCGCGCGCTGGCGACCAGCCTCGGCGCTGCCCCTTCCCAACCCTTGTGTGTAGTAGAGGCGTGAGCCTTGATGCTGAGGCTCGCGGGGTCTCTGCGGGGAGCCCGCCCCTACCCGTGGTGGCCAAGACCGTGGGAGAGCCGAGGGCCGCCGCA
>DASYHC010000017.1:0-33151 GCA_035998995.1 Allobosea sp. | reverse complement strand
GGCGGCCAGCAGCAGCGCGTCGCCATCGCCCGTGCGCTGGTCAACCAGCCGCGCCTGCTGCTGGCCGACGAGCCGACCGGCGCGCTCGACAGCCGCACCGCGCTCGAAATCCTGGCGCTGTTCCAGGACCTCAATCGCGAGGGTGTCACCGTCGTGCTGGTGACACATGACGCCGAGGTCGCCCGCCACGCCCGCCGGGTCGTGCGCTTCCGCGACGGCCATGTCATCGCCGACGTCAGACAGGAGCCGGCCGACGCCCGCGCGGCGTTGGCAGCACACGATAGCGCCACCCCCTTGCCGGAGGCCGCCGAATGAGCCTGCTCGAAGCGATCCGTTCGGCCCTCTCCGCCATCGGCGCCAATGCTCTGCGCTCGGGCCTGACCATGCTCGGCATCATCATCGGCGTCGCCGCCGTGATCGCGATGGTGGCGATCGGCTCGGGCGCCCGCGAACGCGTCGACAGCCAGATCAAGTCGCTCGGCGCCAATCTCGCCATCATCCAGGCCGGCAACGTCACCCAGGGCGGCGTCCGCCTGGGCGCCGGCGCCTCCTCGACCCTGACCGACGAGGACGCCAAGGCCGTCGCAGCCGAGGTCGAGGATGTCGTCGCCTCCGCCTCGGTGATCACCACCCGCGCGCAGGCCGTCTATGCCGGCACCAACTGGTCGACGACGATCACCGCGACCGATCTCGATTTCTTCACCGCCCGCGAATGGGGCCTCGCCGAGGGCCGCCTGTTCGAGCCGGAGGAGCTGCGCCGCGGCGAGATCGTCGCCATCATCGGCCAGACCGTGGCGAAGAACCTGTTCGGTGAGAGCGATCCGCTCGGCCAGATGTTCCGCATCCGCAATGTGCCGTTCAAGGTCATCGGCGTGATGGCGGGCAAGGGCCAGTCGGCCCTCGGCCAGGACCAGGACGACGTCATCTTCGTGCCGCTCGACACCGGCCGGCGGCGCATCATTGGACGCAACTACGCCCGCGACCGCTCGGTGCAGACCATCATGGTCAAGTTCGCCAGCGAGGCGGCGATCAATCCCGGCATCGAGCAGACGCGCGCCTTGCTGCGCCAGCGCCATCGCCTCGTCGAGGATCAGGACGACGATTTCATCGTCCGCAACCTCACCGAGATCGCCAATACCGCGACGGCCGCCGCCAGCACCCTCTCCTGGCTGCTCGCCGCCGTCGCCGGCGTCTCGCTGCTGGTCGGCGGCATCGGCATCATGAACATCATGCTGGTCTCGGTGACCGAGCGTACTCGCGAGATCGGCCTCAGGCTCGCCGTCGGCGCCCGCCAGCGCGACGTGCTCTCGCAGTTCCTGATCGAGGCGACGACGCTCGCGACCATCGGCGGCGCCGTCGGCATCGCGCTCGGCGTCGGCGCCGCGACCGCGATCGCGCGCTTCGCCGGCTGGCCCTTCGTGATCTCGCCACAGACCATCCTGATCGCCGTCGGCGTCTCCGGCCTGATCGGCGTCTTCTTCGGCTTCTATCCGGCACGGCAGGCGGCACGGCTCGATCCGATCGAGGCGTTACGGCGCGAGTGAAGCCTTACCAAGGGGGCAAGCTTCGTTAACTGTTCGGCCCTAGCGTCACCGAACTCAACCGATCACCGGGCGAGCGCATAGGGCCAGACCATGCCGCTTTCCGACGCCGAAGCCAGACGCCTCTACGATCAGGCCGCGCTGATGGCCTGCATCGGTGCCTGGGAATGCCGGCTCGCCGACACGCAATTGAGCTGGACTGACGGCATCTACGACCTGTTCGGCCTGTCGCGCGGCTCGTCCATCCATCGCCCCTCGATCGTCGACCTCTATCAAGACGATTCCCGCGCCGAGATGGAGCGCCTGCGCGGCCGCCTGATCGCCAGCGGCCAGGGCTTCGTCATGGACGCCCGCATTCGCACGGCTGGCGGCATCGAGCGCTGGATGCGCCTCTCCGCCGCCGTCACGCATGAATACGGCCGGCCGGCCCGCATCCACGGCGCCAAGCAGGACATCACCGGCGAGAAGGATATGTGGATGGGGCTGCGCCGGCTCGCCTATAGCGACCCGCTGACCGGCCTCGCCAATCGCCGCGCCTTCGAGATGCAGCTTTCCGATCTGCGCCGCCACACCGGCGATGGCTGCGCGCTCGGCCTGCTCGCCATCGTCGATCTCGATAATCTCAAGCCGATCAACGACCGCTTCGGCCATGCTGCCGGCGATGAATGCCTGCGCCAAATCGCGATGCGGCTGGAAACCTCGCTCAGCGACGCCCCGCTCATCGCCCGCATCGGCGGCGACGAGTTCGGCCTCCTGCTCTGCTCGGCCGCCGGCCGGCCCTATCTCCTGCACCGGCTGGAGCAGGCGCAGCAGGCGCTGGCGCGCCCGGTCATCTGGCGCGACACCAGCATCGCGGTCAGCGCCTCGATCGGCGCCACCATCCTGCGGCCTGGTCTGCTGCACGATCCGGAGCGGCGCTTCGCCGAGGCGGATTCCGCCCTCTATGTCGCCAAGGCGGCCGGCCGCAATTGCCTGCGCCTGTTCGGCGATCCGGTGGAGTCAGCGGGGGATGTCGCGATGGCTCGCACCGGGACGCTGCGCGCGGTTTGAGCTGATAGCTTGCTGGAGCGGAACGTCGGTTTTCGACCCAAAGCGGACGCTCTTGCCAACGTCGCAACCCCGACGCCATGCTTCCCGACTAGACGCTTGCGGGAGTGAATCGAGGATGCAAAGCGGCTCATGCCTTTGTGGTGCGGTCACCTTAACAGTGGCTGACAGTCTGCCAAATCCCAACTTCTGCCATTGTCGTATGTGCCGCAAGCACTCGGGCCACCACTTCGCGTCCACTGATGTGCCTAGGACTGCCTTGACGATTGTCGGCGAGGAGAAGCTGACGTGGTTTCAATCATCGGAGAACGTCCGACGCGGCTTCTGCTCGACATGCGGATCGTCTCTATTTTGGGATCGGTCGGATCGGGGCTGGATCGCCGTGGCAATGGGTGCTTTCGACGGACCGACAGAGACCACTGCAAATTTGCATATCTACGTCGCCGACAAGGGGGACTACTACGAGATCGCAGACGGCCTGCCGCAATACGACACCGTTCCACCGCGCGACTGAGCTGTTGAGAGCGATCGTCCGTTTTCGGCCCACCAGGGACATCGACACAATCCACCATCGCGGACCATGTTCAGCCGTACCGGCCCGCTGCGGCCCAGCTTCGTCATGCCGCGCTGCAACCTCCCGGTAACCTTCCTGAGGCACCCCTCCGCCGGCGGGCGATCTCGCTGACGGCCATTCGCTCGGACCCGGCCGTCCAGCTGCCCGCGTTCGCTGAACATGAGCGAACAATTCCGTTCAGGTGGCGTTGCAATTGCGGCAGCGATAATCGCCTCGACTAAATCAGGAGACACCTCATGCGACATCTACTGATCGCGGCAGCCCTGTTGGGCTCCATCACGGCGGTCAATGCCGCACCGGCGGCCCCGCGTGACGGCGCGCTTCCGGCCGCGACCGCGCAGCAACTCGACCAGTTGCCGGCCGAGTTCACCGCCAGCGACGCGAAGCTGCGCCGGATGCAGATCATCCAGCACAATATGGATCGCCAGCGTTACGGCCGCGGCGGCGGATATGGTTATGGTCGTGGCGGTGGCTACGGTTATAGCCGGGGTTATGGCTATGGCGGTGGCTATGGTTACGGCCGCCGCCATGGCGGACCGCCGCCCTATGGCTATGGCCGTCCCCGCTACGATCGCTGGTGAATGAGACAGCGGCCTCGCCGATGAGGCGAGGCCGCTTTTGCAAGCGAGAACGAAACAATCCGCAAGCCCCATTTCGGTCCGTAGCGCAACGGCGCTGAAGAAAAATCGTCTCTTCCTGTCGGAACCCCAACCGCTTCTTCGTCCTTGACGCGACAGGTCGGCATCAGACCTGCTGACGCAGCAAGGAGCATGGCGATGAAGGTCATCCAGAATCTCTGGTTCGACAAGGATATGGAGGCTGCGATCAGCCTCTACACTTCGCTGATCCCGGACTCGGCGCTCGAATGGACCAGCGCCCTGCCGGCGGAATCGCCGAGCGGGCCGGCCGGCAGCGTCAAGATCGCCTCCTTCACCATTGGCGGCCAGCGCTACCAGGCCTTCGAGGCCTGGCGCTCCGATGCCTTCAATCACACCTTCTCGATTTTCGTGGAATGCGAGACGCAAGCCGAGATCGACCGGCTCTGGAATGCGCTCGGCGAAGGTGGCAAGTTCGAGCAGTGCGGCTGGCTGAGGGATCGCTGGGGCCTGTCCTGGCAGATCGCGCCCAAGCGCCTCGGCGAACTCACCCGCGATCCCGACCGCGCCAAGGCCAGGCGCGTCGCCGAAGCGATGCTGAAGATGGTCAAGCTCGATATCGCCGCGCTGGAAGCGGCCGCGAAAGGCTGAGCGCCGACCTTCAGGCCGCTTGCACCCGCGCAGCGGCCTGCGCCTTCAGCTTGGCGCCGACCTCGGCGATCGCCAGGATCGCCGGCACGTATTCCTGCCCGAGCTCGGTCAGCGCATATTCGGTCGAAGGCGGCGTGGTCGGCACCACCTTGCGCCAGACGACGCCCTTCTCCTCCAGCGCCCGCAGGCGCGCGCTCAACATCTTCGCCGAGATCGCCGGAATGTCGCGGCGCAGCTCGCCGAAGCGGCGCGGCCCGCCTGACAGGAACCAGATCACGTTCGGCGTCCAGGCCCCGCCCAGCACCTGCATGCAGGCGCCGACATTGCAAGTCTCAGGCTGTGCCGCCGCGCGATTCTTCCTGAGTTTCAAGGCCATTGCGATCGGTTCTCCGGTTACCGGGAGGATACCGGAAAACGCAGTTACAACAAGTTACCTTATATACAGAGGTAACTGCTTGCGCCTAGCTCTCCGCATCGTCAACGCGGATGAGGAAACCGCCATGAAGCTCTACTACGCCCCGGGCGCCTGCTCGCTTTCGCCCCATATCGCCCTGCGCGAGGCGGGCCTGCCCGTTACCCTCGAAAAGGTCGATCTCGTCGCCGGCCGGACCGAAACCGGCGCCGACTATGCCGCCGTCAATCCGAAGGGCTACGTCCCGGCTCTGCAGTTCGAGGACGGCTCGGTTCTGACAGAAGGCGCGGTCATCGCCCGCTATATCGCCGACCTCGCTCCCGCTGCCGATCTGGCGCCGAAGCCCGGCAGTTTCGAGCGCATCCGGCTCGAAGAGGTCATGAACTTCATCGGCAGCGAGCTGCACAAGGCCTACACCCCGCTCTTCCTCCCCGACACGACCGAGGAAGGCAAGATAGCCGCACGAACCCGCATCGCCAGGAGGCTCGCCCATATCGAGAGCCTCCTCGCCGATGGCCGCGACCATCTCCTCGGCGAGCGTTTCGGCGTCGCCGACGGCTACCTCTTCACCATCGTCAACTGGTCGGAGAGCCGCGGCGTCCCGCTCGATGCCTTCCCGAAGCTGCGCGCCTTCATGGCCCGGGTCGGCGCCCGCGCCAGCGTGCAGGAGGCGATGCGCGCTGAGGGCCTGCTACAATGAGTACCGATCCACGCTTTGCCGAGATCGTCGCGGCGCTCGGCGACTATTTCGACGGGCTCCATCACAGCGACGCCGACAAGCTCGGCCAGCTCTTCCACCCCCGGGCGATCTATGCCTGCGGCACCGAAGGCAGCCTGACGCACCTCACCATGGACCGGTATCTGCCCATGGTGGCGAAACGTCCCTCGCCCGCGAGCCGTGGCGATGCACGCCGCGACCGCATCGTCTCGATCGAATTCGCCGGGCCAGTCACCGCACTGGCCCGCGTCGAATGCGCCATCGGACCGAAGCGCTTCACTGACCTTCTGAGCTTCATCAGGCTCGACGGGCGCTGGCGTCTGATCGCCAAGGTCTTCCATTTCGACCTCGACGCGACGGCAGCCTGACCAACCGAAAGTGGAGCCGCCGGCGAGTATTGGCGCCGGCGGCCAAGCATTCAAACGGCTCGCCGCAATTATGACGCATAGTCACCCGGCTGTCGCACGACCTGCCTAGGACTCCGTTAGCCAGGTGGGGAAACCGGCACGGAGCAGCACGCGGCCTGTTTGCGGGCACGCGCGCTGTCGCTCGCCGTGACGCCTCGACCCGGCCGCAGAAGCGACCGCGCACCCTTGTCGGAGTCGAGAGCATGCAAGTCGATATTTTCACGCAGGTGATCGTGCCTGTGATTGGTGGCCTGGGCATCTTCATGCTCGGCCTCGAATTCATGAGCAACGGCATCCAGAATCTCGCCGTCAACAAGATGCGGGCGCTGCTCGCCAAGATCGCCGGCACGCCGGTGAAGGGCGTCCTCGCCGGCACCTTCATCACCGGCATCATCCAGTCCTCGACCGCGATGACCGTGATGGTCGTCGGCCTCGTCAATGCCGGCGTGATCGGCCTTAGGCCGGCGATCTCGGTGATCATGGGCGCCAATATCGGCACGACGCTCGGCAACGGCCTGATCGCGCTGCCGCTCGGCCCGCTTGGCCTGCTGCTCGCCGGCATCTTCGCGCTGGTGCACATCTTCGCCAAGACCGATAAGGTGAAGAACATCGCGTTGGCCTGCATGGGCTTCGCGCTGATCTTCTACGGCCTCAACCTGATGACCGGCGGCCTGCGCCCCCTGCGCGCAATGCCTGAGGTGATGAGCGTCATTTCCTCGCTCAAGGCCGACACCTATCTCAACCTGATCTACTGCGTGCTGATCGCCGCCGGCATCACCGCGATGATCCACTCCTCCTCGGCGACGATCGGCATCGTCATGGGCCTCGGCGCCGCCGGCATCCTCGACTGGAAAACCGCCGTCGCCTTCTCGCTCGGCGCCGATCTCGGCACCACCATCACCTCGTGGATGGCCTCGCTCAACCTGTCAAAGAACGCCAAGCGCGCGGCCTACGCCCACATATCCTTCAACATCATCGGCGTCGCCATCACGATACCGCTCTTCTTCGTCTCGATGGATATCCTGACCTGGGCGATGCAGTGGTTCGGCGGCAACCCCGGCATCCCGGTCATCAAGGACGGCAAGGAGACCTTCCCGCTCGTCCCCGTCGCGATCGGCCTCTACTCGACCTTCTTCAACATCTTCAACACCGTCCTGCTCTTCCCCTTCGTCGGAGTGTTCGAGCGGGTGCTGTCGCGCGTCGGCGCCTCCTCGGTCGACGATATCGAGGATTACTCGACCCCGCGCTTCCTCGCCAAGGCGACCGATCACGGCCATGCCGTCGCCAACATCCAGAAGGAGACCGGGCGCTATCTCCAGGCCTCGCAGCTCTTCCTCGACATCGCCCGCAACAAGCCCGATGCGCCGGAGAAGAGCGACGAGCACTACGCCGCGATCGACGTCCTCAACCGCGATATCCGCGCCTACACCTCCGGCATGTTCACGCCGGAGATGCCCTATGCCCGCGCCGACCTGGTCGCGAGCCTGATCGAGGAAGAGGACTTCACCGCGAGCCTCGGCGAGACGCTCTACCAGATCGCCCGCCGCATCGAGCGCCAGCCTTTCGGGCAGCCTGGCCGCGAGATCGTCGACAGCATCGTCGACCAGGTCGCCGACGCGATGCGCGCCATCGTGCCGGCAGGCCAGGATGCGCCGATCGTCTCGGCGCAGGCCGAACCGCGCATCGCCGCCCTGACGGCGGTCCGCGAGCGCTGCCTGCGCCTTGGCGCCGAGCTGCCCTGGGTCGAGCGCGGCGCGATCCTTGCGCTGCTCGGCTCGGCCGAACGCGCCTTCTTCCTGATCGAGCGCATCGATGAGGAGCGTCGATCGGTCTCGCGCGTCGTGCCGGTGTCGGAAACCAGCACCCAGACCCGCGAAGCCGGCGGGTTCGGCACCGCCGCCGTGCCGGCCTGAACCGCCTGACATCGCCAGTCGGTGGACAGGCCGCCCTCGGGCGGCCTGTTTGCTTTTCCCAACCGACCTTTTCGTCAGTGCGAGCGCAGCGAAGCAATCCAGGGGACTTGCCGCCGTGCCCTGCAGCCCTGGATTGCTTCGTCGCTTCGCTCCTCGCAATGACGGTGCAACCTGGACCGCGCAGCGAATTGTCGCCTGTCCGGCGCAAAGGCGCGGCGATCAATGGCTATGGGAATGATGACGATGATCCTGAGGGCAATTTTCCTGCTTGCGCCCGCTCTGGCCCTGCAGACCGCCGCCGCTATGGCCAAGGACGGGCTGAGCTGGGGCGTCCGGCAGGATGCCGACGGCATCGTCGTCGCCTATGAGATGCCGCAGACCGACGACCAGCGCCTGTTCTTCTCCTGCGACTTCGCCAGCAAGAGCCTGACCGTCAGGGTTCCCTTCTTCAAGGAAGGCATGAAGGACAATGCCGTCACGACCGCTAAGTTGTCGTCGAGCGGCGGGCAGGCCGATCTTCCCATGAAGCTGATCAGCGACGAGATGGGCAACCATTTCGAGGCGACGACGACATTGACGCCGGCGCTCCAGGCGGTGCTGCGCAAAGGGCAGAGCCTGACCCTGCGCGTCGAGGGCGAAACGCAGAGCTTCCCGCTCGCCGGCGGCCAGAAGGGCTTTGCCGTGCTGGCGCAGCGCTGTGGCGGGTAAGGCTGCGCGCCTTACCCTACTCCGCCGCCTCCGCGTAGGCGCTCGGCTCGTAGTTGAGGATCGGCGCCAGCCAGCGCTCGACCTCGCGGATATCCATGCCCTTGCGGACCGAATAGTCCTCGACCTGGTCGCGCTCGACCTTGGCGACGCCGAAATAATAGGCGTCGGGGTGCGAGAGATAGAGGCCGGAGACCGAGGAACCCGGCCACATCGCATAGCTCTCGGTCAGCTTGACGCCGACGCGGCGCTCGGCCTGGAGCAGCTCGAACAGGGTCGCTTTCTCGGTATGGTCGGGCTGGGCCGGATAGCCCGGCGCCGGGCGGATGCCCTGGTACTCCTCGCGGATCAGATCCTCGTTCGAGTAGGCCTCGTCCGGCGCATAGGCCCAGAACTCGGTGCGCACGCGCTGGTGCATGCGCTCGGCGAAGGCCTCGGCGATGCGGTCGGCCAGCGCCTTGACCATGATCGAGCGGTAGTCGTCATTGTCGCGGGCGAAGCGCTCGGAAATGCGCTCCTCTTCCGCGCCCGAGGTCACCACGAAGGCGCCGATATAGTCCGGCGAACCGCCTTCGGGCGCGACGAAGTCGGAGATGCACATGTTCGGCTTGCCGTCGCGCTTCGAGAGCTGCTGGCGCAGGCCGTGGAAGGTCGCGAGCTTCTCCTGCCGGCTCTCGCCTGAGTAGAGGCGGATGTCGTCGCCGACGGCATTGGCCGGCCAGAAGCCGATCACCGCCTTCGGATTGAACCAGCGCTCCTCGACGACGCGCTTCAGCATCGCCTGCGCATCGTCCCAGAGCTGGCGTGCCGCCTCGCCCTGCTTCTCGTCTTCGAGGATCGCAGGGTACCGGCCCTTCAGCTCCCAGGTCTGGAAGAACGGCGTCCAGTCGATCAGCGGCACGAGCTCGGCGAGATCGTAGGTCCGGAAGACGCGGGTGCCGAGGAAGGTCGGCTTCGGCGGCTGGTAGCCGACCCAGTCCGGCTTGAAGGCGTTGGCACGGGCCTTGGCGAGCGGCAAACGCTGCTTGTCGGCCTCGGAGCGGCGATGGGCGGCGGCAACCTTCTCGTATTCGGCCTGGACGCCCTCGATATAGGCGGGCTTCTGGTCCTGCGAGAGCAGGCTGGAGACGACGCCGACCGCGCGCGAGGCGTCGGTGACATAGACTGCCTGGCCCTGGTTGTAGGCCGGGTGGATCTTCACCGCCGTGTGGACGCGGCTGGTCGTCGCCCCGCCGATCAGGAGGGGGATATCGAAGCCCTCGCGCTCCATCTCGGAGGCGACGGTGACCATCTCGTCGAGCGAGGGCGTGATCAGCCCGGAAAGGCCGATGATGTCGACCTTCTCCTTGCGTGCGGTGTCCAAGATCTTCTGGGTCGGCACCATCACGCCGAGGTCGATCACCTCGTAGTTGTTGCACTGGAGCACGACGCCGACGATGTTCTTGCCGATGTCGTGGACATCGCCCTTCACCGTCGCCATCAGCACCTTGCCGGCGGCCTGGCGCTCGGCGCCGCCGTTGAGGCGCTTCTCCTCTTCCATGTAGGGCATCAGGTAGGCGACGGCCTGCTTCATCACCCGGGCCGACTTCACCACTTGCGGCAGGAACATCTTGCCAGCGCCGAACAGGTCGCCGACGACATTCATCCCGGCCATCAAAGGCCCTTCGATGACATGGAGCGGCTTCTCGGCCTGCGCTCTTGCCTCTTCCGTATCGCGGTCGATGAACTCGGTGATACCGTTGACCAGCGCGTGCTTGAGGCGCTCGTGCACATCGGCCTCGCGCCAGGCCAGGTCCTTGCCGGACGAGGCGACCGAGCCGTCGCCCTTGAAGCGCGGCGCGGCGTCGAGCAGCCGCTCGGTCGAATCCTTGCGGCGGTTGAGGACGACGTCCTCGCAGAGCTCGCGCAGTTCGGGATCGAGATCATCGTAGCTGCCGAGCTGGCCGGCATTCACGATGCCCATGTCCATCCCGACTTTGATGCAATGGTACAGGAAGACCGAATGCATGGCTTCGCGGACCTTCTCGTTGCCGCGGAACGAGAAGGACAGGTTGGAAACGCCGCCGGAAATGTGCGCGTGCGGCAGCGTCTCGCGGATGGTGCGGGTCGCGTTGATGAAGTCGTTGCCGTAGTTGTCGTGCTCCTCGATGCCGGTCGCCACCGCGAAGATGTTCGGATCGAAGATGATGTCCTCGGGCGGGAAGCCGGCGACCTCGGTCAAGAGCTTGTAGGCGCGCGTGCAGATCTCGATCTTGCGCTCGTAGGTGTCGGCCTGGCCGGTCTCGTCGAAGGCCATGACCACGACGGCTGCGCCATATTGCCGGCAGATGCGGGCGTGTTCGAGGAAGGCTTCCTCGCCCTCCTTCATCGAAATCGAGTTGACGATCGGCTTGCCCTGGATCGTCTTCAGGCCGGCCTCGATCACATGGAATTTCGAGGAATCGACCATGATCGGCACCCGGGAGATGTCCGGTTCCGAGGCGATCAGGTTGCAGAACTCGGTCATCGCCTTCTCGGAGTCGAGCAGGCCCTCGTCCATGTTGATGTCGATGACCTGGGCGCCATTGGCGACCTGGTCGCGCGCCACGTCGAGCGCGGCGGCGTAATCGCCATTGGTGACCAGCTTGCGGAACTTGGCCGAGCCGGTGACGTTGGTGCGCTCGCCGACGTTCACGAAGGGAATCGTCTCGTCGAGCGTGAACGGCTCGAGGCCGGCGAGCCTGAGATAGGGCTTCGGCGAGGGGATGGCGCGCGGCGCCTTGCCGGCGACCGCCTCGGCGATGGCGCGGATATGGCCGGGCGTCGTGCCGCAGCAGCCGCCGACCATGTTAACGAAGCCGGCATCGGCGAACTCGGCCAGCATCTTGGCGGTCGCTTCCGGCCGCTCGTCATAGAGGCCGAACTCGTTGGGCAGGCCGGCATTGGGATAGGCGCAGACCAGCGTGCCGGCGACACGCGACATATCCTTGATATGGGCGCGCATCTCGCGGGCGCCGAGGGCACAGTTGAGGCCGATCGTCAGCGGATCGGCATGGCGCACCGCATTCCAGAAGGCCTCGACCGTCTGGCCGGAGAGGGTACGGCCGGAAAGGTCGGTGATCGTGCCGGAGATCATCACCGGCAGCCTCATCCCCTTCTCGCGGAAGACCTCCTGGATCCCGACGATCGCCGCCTTGGCGTTGAGCGTGTCGAAGATCGTCTCGATCAGTAGCAGCTCGGAGCCGCCATCGATCAGGCCGCGCACCTGCTCGGCATAGGAATCGCGAACCTGGTCGAAGGTGACGGCGCGGAAGCCGGGATTGTTGACGTCGGGCGAGATCGAGAGCGTGCGGTTGGTCGGGCCGATCGCGCCGGCGACGAAGCGGCGGCGGCCGTCCTCCTTGCGGGCGATCTCGGCGGCTTCTCGAGCCAGCCGGGCACATTCGACATTCAACTCGTAGACGATCGCCTCCATACCGTAATCGGCCTGGGCGATCGAGGTTCCCGAGAAGGTGTTGGTCTCGACGATGTCGGCGCCGGCCCGGTAATAGGCGAGGTGGATGTTGCGCAGCGCATCCGGCATGGTCAGGGCGATCAGGTCGTTATTGCCCTTGAGGTCGTGGTTCCAGCCCTTGAAGCGCTCGCCGCGGAAATCCGCCTCGCTCAGCTTCAGGTCCTGGATCTGCGTCCCCATCGCGCCGTCGAGGATGAGGATGCGCTCGGAGGCGGCCTGGCGCAGGGCGCGCTCGACCTCGGCGCCGTCGGCGAGGGTTGGTGTGAACTCTGACATCGTCACGCTTTCGTCTCGGTTCTTTGCGGCGCTCGTAGCGCCCTTCCCGTCATTGCGAGGAGCGTAGCGACGAAGCAATCCAGGAGACGTGGAGCTCTGCCGCTCCTGGATCGCCTCGCTTCGCTCGCAATGACGAATTTATTCCGCCGCCGCCTGCTGCGCCTGCGTCTTCTCCGGCTTCAGGCCGACGAGATGGCAGATCGCGTAGACCAGGTCGGCCTTGTTCATCGTGTAGAAATGCAGGTCGGAGACGCCGCGATCGATCAGGTCGAGCACCTGTTCGGCGCAGACGGCAGCAGCCACCAGCCGACGCGTCGCGGCGTCGTCCTCCAGCCCCTCGAAGCGATCGGCCAGCCATTGCGGCACGCTCGCCCCGGTCTTGCGGGCAAAGCCGGCGGTCTGCTTGAAGTTCTGCACCGGCACGATGCCCGGCAGGATCGGGATCTCGATGCCGCGCGAGCGGACCTTGTCGAGATAGCGGAAATAGACGTCGTTATCGAAGAAGAACTGGGTGATCGCCCGCGTCGCGCCGGCATCGACCTTCTTCTTCAGCGCATCGATGTCGGCATCGAGCGAAGCGGCTTCCGGGTGCTTCTCCGGATAGGCGGAGACGGTGACCTCGAACTCGCCGATCTTACGGATGCCTTCGACCAGATCGGAGGTCTGGTGATAGCCTTCAGGGTGCGGCTCGTAGGTGGTGCCGAGCCCGCCGGCCGGATCGCCGCGCAGCGCCACGATATGGCGCACGCCCGCCGCCCAGTAAGAGCGGATGACGTCGTCGACCTCGGCACAGGAGGCCGAGACGCAGGTCAGATGCGCCGCCGGCTTCAGGGCCGTCTCGTCGATCATGCGCTTGACGGTGTTGTGGGTGCGCTCGCGGGTCGAGCCGCCGGCGCCATAGGTCACCGAGACGAAGGCCGGACCAAGCGGCTCGAGCCGGCGCACGCTCTCCCAGAGACTGGCCGCCATCTCCTCGTTCTTCGGCGGGAAGAACTCGAAGGAGACGCGCGGGCGGCGCGAGCCGTGGCGGCTGGGGCGGAAAGCGTTCATCACGCAACCTCACGATCGAACTGGCGAAGCGGAAAATCACCCTGGAGGCGCCGGTCGCGCCCGCGCCAGAGCATGACGCCGAGCTTGCCACTGGCCCCGTCGGACGCAGTGACCTCTTCGGCAAGATCGCAATCGAGCCCGGCCTCGGCGAACCAGGCGACGACCTCGCCCTTCTCAAAGCCGAGCCGGCGATGGGCGTGCTCGGTGCGCAGGAATTCCATCTCATGCGGCGCGAAATCGACCAGGATCAGCCGCCCGCCGGGCGACAGCAGCGCCGCCGCCTCGCGCAGGGCTCGCGCCGGATCGTCGAGGAAATGCAGCACCTGATGCACGATCACCAGGTCGAAGGAGCCGCGCGCGAACGGCAGCGCGTAGATGTCGCCCTGACGCAGCTCGACCCGCGACAGGCCTGCCTTCTCCAGATTGGCACGCGCCACCGCCAGCATGGCGTGGCTGGCGTCGACGCCGACGGCACGGGCCGCCTTGGGCGCGAGCCGCTCCAGCATGCGCCCGGTGCCGGTGCCGAGATCGAGCAGCGCCTGCATGGGCGTCTCGCCGACAGCGGCCTCGACGGCAGCCTCGACCGCCGCATCCGGCACATGCAGCGAGCGCAGCTGGTCCCACTCACGCGCGACATTGGCGAAATAGGATTGCGCCGCCGCGGCCCGGCTCGCACGCACCGCAGTGAGGCGCTCGCGATCTGCGGCGAGAACCGGATCGGCGGGATCGAGGTCGCGAGCAAGCGTCAGCGCCAATGCGCCGCCGGGCGTCGCATCGTCGAGCCGGAAGAAGGCGAAGGCCCCCTCGCGCGAACGGCGCAGCAGCCCGGCCTCCGCCATCAGCTTGAGATGGCGCGAGATGCGCGGCTGCGACTGGCCGAGAATGTCGGTGAGGTCGGAGACCGAGAGCTCGCCTTCCGCCAGCAGCGCCAGGATCCGCAGGCGCGTTTCCTCGCCCGCCGCACGCAAGCAGCCCAGCAGGATCGGCAGCGAATGGTGGAAGCGGCTGGTCACCTGCGAGCGCCTCGAAATTCTGTGAAAGATATAAAGATATCTTTATGTCAAACACAGGGGAGATGCAAGCCTGCTTGTCCGATATTTCAGTCGGAAGCGACGGATCAAACAAACGCCCCTTGCTCCCGCTACAACGCGGAAAAGAGTTCCTCGTGCCGTTGATCGCAATCACCCCGCCGCCCGCATAGCCTCGCGCAGCACACTGAAAATCCTGGGATCGGCGGCCTGTGCCACGTTGAAGCGCATGAAATGCCTTGCTGTCTGCGACAGGCTGAAGGCGTTGCCAGGCGCGAGCACGACACCTTCGGCCAGCGCCTGCCGGGCGATCTGCGCCCCATCGAGTTCTCCTGGCAAACGGCACCACAGGAACAGCCCGCCGCGCGGCGTCAGCCAGGGCTCGATGCCGAGCGCGGCGAGCCGGCCCCGCGTCTCCGCCATGGCCCGCCCCAGCCGTTGGCGCAGTGCCTCGACATGCCGGCGATAGCTGCCGTCCTTCAACAGATCGAGCACCAGCTCGGCCGCGAGCCGCCCTCCGCCGAAGGAAAGCGCGACCTTGAGGTCAGTGAGTCCTTCGATCCAGTCGCGCCGCGCCGCGATGTAGCCGCAGCGCACCGAGGCCGACAGCGTCTTCGAGAAGCTGCCGATCTGGATCACCCGCTCCAGCCCGTCGAGCCCGGCGAGCCTCGGCGCCACCTCAGGTTCGATATCACCGAAGATATCGTCCTCGACGATGGTCAGCCCGGACTGCTCGGCGAGCTTGAGCAGGCGATGGGCGGTCGCAGCCGACAGCGTCGCGCCGGTCGGGTTGTGCAGGGCGGAATTGGTGACGTAGAGCCGCGGCCGGTGCTCGCTCAGCGCCTGCGCGAACAGACTAAGATCGGGCCCCGTAGGCGTATAGGGCACGCTGACGATCTTCACCCGGTGGGCGCGCAACAGCGCATGGAAATTGAAATAGCAGGGGTCGTCGACGAGAACCGTGTCGCCGGGCTCAAGCAGGAAGCGACAGACGAGGTCGATCGCCTGCGTGCCCGATTCCGTCAGGACAATCTGATCCGGCGAAGCCTCAACGCCACGTTCCGCCAGGCGATGGGCGAGGAGATGGCGCAGCGCCGGCAGGCCAAGCGGCGTGCCGTATTCGGCCAATGTCCCGGCCTCGGCCCGGCTGAGCTTGCGCAGCGCCTGGCGGATCGCGGCTTCCGGCATCCAGTCGGGCGGCAGCCAGCCGCATCCGGCCCTCAGACTCCCGACACCGGCTTCGAGTGATTGTCTGGAGAGCCAGAGCGGATCGATGGCCCGGTCGAGCTTTGGCGCGACATCGGCAAGCGAGAGCGGTGGCAGGCGTCGGACATAGAAACCGGAGCCGCGTCTCGCCTGGATCGCCCCTTCCGCCGCCAGTCGCTCATAGGCCTCGACCACCGTCGACTTCGACACGCCCATGCTCTCAGCGAGGCCACGGATCGAGGGCAGCTTGGCGCCCGGCACCAGCGTCCGTCCGGCGATGCGCTGCCGGATCGTCGCCATGACGCGCCCGACCAGTGTGTCGGCAGCGGCCACAGCTTCGCCCGAGTCCTTAATCTGTACGGCTTCCAGCATCAGGACAGTTTGCCTGAACTGTACGGGACTGTCTCTGGAAATCTGAGGCGGCTAGCCGCATGCAGGCCAGCCTCAGGAGGTATCATGGACAAGACTGCGAACGGCCTGCTCAACGGCTTTATCGGCGTACTGATCTTCAGCGGCTCGCTGCCGGCGACCCGCGTCGCCGTCGCCGATTTCGATCCGGTGTTCCTGACCGTCGCACGCGCGGCCATCGCCGGCCTGCTTGGGCTCGCCTTGCTGCTCGCCCTGCGTGAGAAGCGCCCTGCCGCTGCCGACCTGCTGCCGCTCGCCGTGGTCGCGCTCTGCGTCGTCGTCGGATTTCCGCTCCTGACCGCGCTGGCGCTAAAGCACGTCACCTCCGCCCATTCGATCGTCTTCGTCGGCCTGCTGCCGCTGGCGACCGCGATCTTCGGCGTGCTGCGCGGTGGCGAGCGACCGCGCCCGGCCTTCTGGCTGTTCGCCGGGCTGGGCAGCCTCTGCGTCGTCGGCTTCGCCTGGACGCAAGGCTTCGCCGCCTCTCCGGTCGGCGACCTCCTGATGCTCGCCGCCATCATCGCTTGCGGGCTCGGCTATGCCGAGGGCGCGCGGCTCTCGCGCCATCTTGGCGGCTGGCAGGTGATCTCTTGGGCGCTGGTGCTGTCGCTGCCGATCATGGCCGTCCTCACACTGCTGACGCTGCCGGCCTCGTTCGGGCAGGTCGGCGGCGGCGCCTGGCTCGGCCTGGCCTATGTCTCGCTGTTCAGCATGCTGATCGGCTTCGTCTTCTGGTATCGCGGCCTCGTCCAGGGCGGCATCGCCGCCGTCGGACAGCTGCAATTGCTGCAGCCCTTCTTCGGCCTGGCGCTGGCCGGCCTGCTGCTCGGCGAGACCGTAGGCTGGCAGATGGTCGCGACCTCGGCAGCGGTCGTGCTCTGCGTCGCCGGCGCGCGGCGTTACGCGCGGTAGATCAAGCTGCCGGACAGGTCGAAATCGAGGGCCGGCGCGCGCCTTGCTGCGAACGCGCGCTGACCGTCCCGGTCAGAGCCGGGTGTCAATGCGGCGACGAGCCTGGCTACTTTGAGCGCAGCTTTCACAGCCGCAGGCCCGCAGCCTTCGTCACCCCTATCATGCCCGCTGCCGTCTTCAGAGCAGCTTGAGGTCGCCCGCCGCAGTCTTGCCGCGCTCGGTTTTCAGGTCGAAGGAGAGCTTCTGTCCCTCTGTCAAGGACATCAGGCCCGCTTCCTTGACGGCAGTGATGTGCACGAACACATCCTTGCCGCCATCAGCAGGCTGAATGAAGCCGTAGCCCTTCTCGGTATTGAACCATTTGACGGTTCCGGTCGCCATCGCCGCATCCCTTGGAGCATCCGTGGTCGGACGAAGCCCCTCGGCAACGCTGTCGAAAAGGCCCCGCGGAGCTGAGGATTGACCGAAAACGCAAGCTTGTCGAGATGAAAGCGACGGCAGTTGCCGTAAGGTCCGCTCAGCGCCTCATCAACTCGAATTGCGTCCCTACTGTAGCGAGTGAAGAACCTCCAAGGTAAACTTCGACGATACCTGGATCGAGCTGGTAACGGCCGTCGTCGTCATGGCCGCCGAGCGCGCGGCCCTCCAACTTGAACCGCACCGTCCGGGTTTCGCCGGCCTTGAGCGAGATTTTCTCGAAGCCCTTGAGCAAACGCAGCGGCCGCGAGCGCTCGGCGACCGGCTGGCGGATATAAAGCTGTACCACCTCCTGGCCGTCGCGATCCCCCTGATTGGTCACGTCGACGGTGACCTCGGTCGCGCCGTTGAACGGCACCTTGGCATTGGTCACGCGCGGATTGGCATAGGCGAAGCGGCTATAGGACAAGCCGAAGCCGAACGGGTAGAGCGCCTCGTTGGCCTCGTCCATGTAGATGGATTCATAGCGCTGGCGGATCTTCTGCGGCCGCCCCGTCGGCAGCTGGTCGTAATAGACCGGGATCTGCCCGACCGAGCGCGGGAAGCTCATCGGCGTGCGCCCCGCCGGATTGACCTTGCCGGCCAGCACCTCGGCGATCGCGGCACGCCCCTCGGTGCCGCCATGGAAGGTCTGCACGATCGCGGCGACGTTCTTGTCGGCCCAGGTCAGGGCCAGCGGCCGGCCCGTCGCCAGCACCAGCACCACCGGCTTGCCGGTGGCGACCAGCGCCTCGAGCAGCTCCTGCTGCACGCCGGGCAGGCGAAGCTCGGTGCGCGAAGCGCCCTCCCCCATGAACTCGCAGTCTTCGCCGAGCATGGTGACGATCAGGTCGGCAGCGGCTGCCGCCTTCACCGCTGCGTCCTTGTCCTTGAATTCGGTGCCGCAATTCTTGGCGAAGGCCGGCTCATAGGTCACCGTGACGTCCGATGGCAGCTGCTCGCGCAGCACCTCGGGCAGCGGCTGCACGATGCGGCGCCCGAGCCCGGCCGGATCGGTCCAGACCCGCTCATCCTCCGGCACCGCCATGGCGCCGATCACCGCGACCGATTTGACCGCAGGCGCGATCGGCAGCGTCTGCTTGTCGTTCTTGAAGAGGATCACGCCCTCGCGCGCCGCCTGGCGGGCAACCTTGCGGGCCTCCTCGGTCTGCATCAGCGACGGCGCAGCCACCACGTCCACATCCGGCCGCTCGAACAGGCCGAGATGGTATTTGACCCGGAGCACGCGCCGGACGGCTTCGTCGAGCGCCTTCACCGGCACGCGGCCGGCCTTCACCTCGGCCGCGAGGTGCTTGTGGTAGACATCGCCCATCATGTCCATGTCGATGCCGGCGAGCAGCGCCTTGCGCGCCGCTTCGGCGTCGTCCTTGGCGATGCCATGCAGGCGCAATTCGGTGATCGAGCCGAAATCCGAGGTGACGAAGCCGCGGAACCCCCATTTTCCGCGCAACAAGTCGGTCAGCATGCCGCGATGGGCCGTGGCCGGCATGCCGTTGAGGGCATTAAACGCCGCCATTGCCGTCATCGCGCCGGTGTCGAAAGCGGCCTTGAACGGCGGCAGGAAGAGGTCGTGGAGCTGGCTGGTCGGGATCCAGGTCGAGTTGTAGTCGCGCCCGCCCTCGGCGGCGCCATATCCGACGAAGTGCTTGACGCTCGCCGCCACGCCACCGCGCTGATAGCCGCTTGTACGCGCCGCTGCGATGACGCTGGCGAGATAAGCGTCCTCGCCGGCACCCTCCAGCACTCTTCCCCAGCGCGGATCGCGCGAGATGTCGACCATCGGCGCGAAGGTCCAGTTGACGCCGGCGGCGCGCGCTTCGCGCCCCGTCCAATAGGCCGCCTGCTCGATCAGCTGCGGGTTCCAGCTCGAAGCCTGGCCGAGCGGCAGCGGAAAATAGGTCGAGAAGCCGTGGACGGCGTCGAGGCCGATGATCAGCGGGATCTTGAGGCGCGACTGGCGTACCGCCTCCTGCACCTGCCGAACCTCCGCCGGCACGACGAAGTTCATCACCGCGCCCATGCGGCCGGCCTTGATCTGCTCGATGTCGAAGCCTTCGCCGCGGCCTGAGAGGTGAAGCTGGCCGACCTTCTCCTCCAGCGTCATCCTGCCGATCAGCGCCGTGATCTTGCGCTCGATCTCGGCGGCTTCGCGCCCGCTCTTCCAGCCGACCTCCTGCTGCGCAGAGGCGACGGACGCAAGGCCGCAGAACAGGAATGCAGCGACGAGCCGCAGAAGCATGGAAAGGTCTCGCTGAAGCGTAAGGTGGGAAGGCCGCCCTACAGGATCGGGCCGCCCGGCTCAACCGCTGGCATCGCCGCATCGCGATGAACAAGGCCTGAAGCGGGGCCGGCATGCCAGGGCGCATGGCCTCCGCGGTTGCCTCCCGCCGCGTTCCATGCGACCGGGGACACGGAGAAAACGCGGGATTTGGCGACCATGGCCCAGCCTTTGACCATCGAAGATCTGCGTCTGCTGGCGAAACGCCGCGTGCCGCGCATGTTCTACGATTACGCCGATTCCGGCGCCTGGACCGAGGGCACCTATCGCGCCAACGAGAGCGATTTCGCCGACATCAAGCTGCGCCAGCGCGTCGCCGTCGACATGACCAACCGCACGCTCGCGACCACCATGGTCGGCCAGGACGTCTCGATGCCGGTCGCGATCGCGCCGACCGGACTCACCGGCATGCAGCATGCCGATGGCGAGATTCTCGCCGCCAAGGCCGCGGCCAAGGCCGGCATCCCCTTCACGCTCTCGACCATGAGCATCTGCTCGATCGAGGACATCGCCGAGAACACCGACAAGCCGTTCTGGTTCCAGCTCTATGTGATGCGCGACCGCGACTTCATCGAGCGCCTGATCGACCGCGCCAAGGCGGCCGGCTGCTCGGCGCTGATGCTGACGCTCGACCTGCAGATCCTCGGCCAGCGCCACAAGGACATCCGCAACGGCCTCTCCGCGCCGCCGAAGCCGACGATCGCCAACCTGATCGACCTCGCCTTCAAGCCGCGCTGGTGCCTGGGCATGCTCGGCACCAAGCGCCGCACCTTCGGCAACATCGTCGGCCACGCCAAGGGCGTCGGCGACCTCTCCTCGCTCTCCTCCTGGACCGCCGAGCAGTTCGACCCGACGCTGAGCTGGGACGACGTCAAGTGGATCAAGGAGCGCTGGGGCGGCAAGCTGATCCTGAAGGGCATCCTCGACGCCGAGGATGCCGAGCTCGCGGCCCAGAGCGGCGCCGACGCGCTGATCGTCTCGAACCATGGCGGTCGCCAGCTCGACGGCGCGGTCTCCTCGATCGCGGCCTTGCCCGGCATCGTCGAGCAGGTCGGCGGGCGCATGGAGGTCTGGATGGATGGCGGCATCCGCTCAGGCCAGGACGTGCTCAAGGCGGTCGCGCTCGGCGCCCGCGGCGTGCTGATCGGCCGCGCCTTCCTCTACGGGTTAGGGGCCATGGGCGAGGAAGGCGTCAAGCTCGCGCTCGACATCATCCGCAAGGAGATGGACGTCACCATGGCCCTCTGCGGCAAGCGCGACATAAGGGATGTCGACGGCAACATCCTGGTGAAGGGCAAGGCCTGAGGCCCCGCCATTCTCGGAGCCCTCGGCTCAGGGCTCCTCCTCCAAGGCAAGCACCGCGAAGCTGGCGAGCCAGTGCTCGCCCATATAGTCGCCCGCGATATGCGGGAAGCCAGCCGCCAGATGCTCGGCGGCGGCCGTCTTCGCCACCGCCCGGCGGGCATCGCCCTCCGGCAGCGCGCCGGCCAGCGCCCGCCAGCACCAGGCGCGGCTGAGGTTCAACCCGTCGAGATGCGCGATCTTGCCGTCGCTTCGGTCGGTGACGGTCGCAGGCCGGAACAAAGTCGCGGGCTCCCGGCGCTCCAGCTTCGGCAGGAAGCTGGCGAACCAGGGCAGGAACTGATCTGGCGCAAGCAGGCGGCGCATGCATTCGGCCTCGATCAGGGCCGAGGACTGGAAATCATCGCCGCTCGGCTCGCCCCAGGCCGGGCAATCGATATCGTCGCCATACCAGCGCAGGGCCGTCTCCCGCAGCAGTGTCGCGAACTCGCCATCCGCGGTCGCGGTCGCATAGTCCGCTGCCATGCGCAGGCCGAAGGCGGTGTTGAAATGCGTCCCGACCCGCACCGGATAGGTCGCGAGCGGCAGGAAATCGCGGAAACGCTGCGCGAAGACCTCGGCCAGAGGCGCACAGATTTCAGACCAGCGCTTGTCGTCGAGCAGGCTCAATTCCGCTGCCAGCTTCAGGAGCCAGCCCCAGCCATAGGGGCGCTTGAAGCCGCGCGCTGTCGGCGCAGCCAGATAGGCGCATTCGACCGCGACCTTCTCAGGCGTGAGCTGCGCGTCGAACAGCGCGCGGATATCGGCAGCCGCTGCGAATCCGGGATAGCGCCGCAGCAGCCGCGCCAGCATCCAGTAGCTGTGCACGCAGGAATGCCAGTCATAGCTGCCATAGAAGATCGGGTGCAGCTCACGCGGGGTGCGCGCATCCTCCGGCCCCGCCAGCGTGTGATCCGGCTTGTTCGGGTATTCGCGCCCGACATGCCCGAGCGCGATGCGGGCGAAACGGAGCGCGAGCTCTTCCGTCAGATGGGCTGCGGTCATGATGGCTTCCTTGCTCTGGCGTAGGTGATTAGCAGGTCGATCAGGCGCGGGGTGAGATAGATCGGCAACTGCGTCGCCGCAAAGAACAGCGCCATGCGCGGCGAGGCGGCGGCGCCGAGCGCCGACCAGACCAGCCCGACATTGCGGTTGCCGAGGATGAGGCCGACGGTCAAACGCTCGGCGAGCGCGCCGGGCAGCAGCAAGGCGCCAGCGCCTTGCAGGCTGAGATTGCAGACGAAGGCGAGCACAAGGCAGAGCAGCGCTCCCTGCCAATCCGCTTTGATCTGCGCGCGCACCCCGGCCATGGTCGCGATCACGAAGACGAGCAGCGCCGCGATCACGATCCTGTCGATCGCTTCGCCATGGCTCTGCAGCTGCGATCCCGCAAAGCGCCGCAGCAGCAGGGCGACGCCCTCGGCGCCGCCGACCAGCACGGCGAGGCGCAAGGCGAGATCGAAGGCGCTGAGCCCGATCCCGCCGAACCAGCCGGCCAGAAGCGGCACGGTGAGCGGGGCGAGCGCCATGCACAGCAGCGTGACGGCAAGGGGCACCGTACCGTCGAGCCCGAGCATCCGCGCCACCGCTGCCGTGCCGCTCGATGGTGGAGCTGCGGTGGCCAGCACGAGCGCCAGCGCGAGCTCGGTACCGAGCTTGAGACGGTGGGCGAGCAAACCGACAAGGATCGGACAGGCGACCATCACGGCGACGGGCAGCACAAGGGAAAGCGACGGGCGCCCGAGCACGGCGATGACGGCCTTGCCATCGGTCCGCAGCAGCGTGCCGAGCACGATGATGAATATCATCGCCGGCATGGACGGCCGGGCCAGCTCCGCCAGCACCGGAAAGACCAGGCCGACGAGGACGCCGAGAGCCAGGATGGTCGGGCCGCGCGGCACGAGGCGCGACAGGGATGCTCGCATGCGCCTCGTCCGGTCGTTTCAAGCGCGCCCCTTTCATCAGTTCACACGGCATTGTGGAAATCGATTTTTACTATCGGTACTATTGCTCAGATGAATTTAGCTGCCATCGATCTCAACCTCCTCACCGCCTTCGAGGCGCTGCTGGAGGAGCGCAACGTCACCCGCGCCGGCCAGCGCATCGGGCTGGCGCAGCCATCGATGAGCAGCGCGCTCACGCGCCTGCGCGCCTTGTTCGGCGACGAGCTCTTCATCCGCACCGCAGCCGGCATGCAGCCGACCGCCAGGGCGCTGGCACTGGCCCGGCCGATCAGCGAGGCGCTGGGCCAGATCAGAACGACGCTCGCGCCGGATATCAGCTTCGATCCCGCGACGGCGCGGCGCCACCTGACCATCGCCGTCACCGACTACGGGGATCTCGTCGTCGTGCCGGCGCTAGTCGCCCTGCTGCGGCAGGAGGCACCCGGGCTCGACCTCGTCGTCCGGCCGATCGGCGATGCCGCCGCCAGCCTTGCCGCCCTCGAGCGCGGCGATGTCGATGCGCTGATCGGCGGTCATCTTCCGGACTCCCCGCGTGTCGTCAGGCACAGGCTGTTCGAGGAGGATTTCGTCTGCATCCGCGACAAGGAGCACGCCGAGCCGCTCACCGCCGACGACTATCTCCGGCTGCCGCATGCGCTGTTCTCCTCCGCCGGCGGCGACGGCTCGCCCGGCGTGGTCGACACCATCCTCGCCATGGAGGGCCGCAGGCGCCGGGTCGCGGTCACGCTCGCCCATGTCGTCGCCGTACCCTTCGCGGTAGCCGGCACCGACCTCGTCGCGACCATGGCCCGGCGCATCGCCGAGCGCTTCGCCACGACAGCGGGCGTCGCGCTCCTGCCCCTGCCCTATCATGCCCGGCCCTTTGCGATTGACCTGCTTCATGGCCGCCGCGTCGCGGCCGACCCGGCCCTGGCCTGGTTCCTGGCGACGATCGAACGGGTCGGGCGCTCGCTTTGAAAAACGAGCCAGGGCGGCCTTGACTCCTGCGCCCATCGCATCCAGATAAATGAGCAATCACTCACTCATTCAGATTTGACCCGTTCATGGCCCGCCCCCTCAGCGAAGCGAAGCGCGAAGCGATCCTGGCCGCCGCCTGCAAGCTGGTGGCGGAGCATGGCACCGGCGCGCCGACCGCCAAGATCGCCAGGGAGGCCAAGCTCGCCGAGGGCACGCTCTTCACCTATTTCGCCACCAAGGACGACTTGCTCAACGAGCTCTATCTTGAGCTGAAGGCCGATTTCGCCTCGCTCAACTTTGCGTCCTACCCGGCTGGCGGCAGCGTGCGCGACCGGTTCGAACACTTCTGGAACGGCCTGATCGACTGGGGCGCGAAGTACCCGGCCAAACGCAAGGCGTTGCGCCAGCTCGCCGTCTCCGACCGGATCAGTCAGGAGACGCGCAGCAAGGCCGCCATGGCCTTCGCCGAGATCAGCGCCCTGTTCGAGCAGGGCCGCAAGGATGGCCTACTGAAGGACCAGCCGCAGAGCTTCACTGGCACGGTGCTGGACGCGATGAGCTCGATGACGCTCGACCTGATCGCGCAGGAGCCGGCCCGGCACGAGCACTACAGGAAGACCGGCTTTTCGGTCTTCTGGGACGGTATCTCCGCCTGAACACGAGCCGACGAAGGGGCCGCTTGAGCCTGTTTTGACTGAATTAAATGAGCAAGTACTCACTCACAATGTCGAGAGGACAGCACATGACCAAGACCTGGCTGATCACCGGCGCCTCCCGCGGCCTCGGCCGTTCGATCGCTGAAGCCGCCCTCGCCGCCGGCGACAACGTCGTCGCAACCGCGCGCGATCCCGCACGCCTCGCCGATCTCGAAGCGCGATACCCCGACACGCTGCTGTCCTTCGCGCTCGACGTCACCGACATGGCGGCCGCGAACGTGGCCGTGACCGTTGCGGTCGACACCTTCGGCCGCCTCGACGTACTCGTGAACAATGCCGGCTACGGCCACGCCGTCGCCTTCGAGCAGACCAGCGAGGACAGCTTCCGTGCCCAGATCGAGACCAATTTCTACGGCGTCGTGAACCTCACCCGCGCCGCGCTGCCGGCGATGCGGGCCCAGCGTTCCGGCCGGATCATCAACATCTCCTCGGTCGGCGGGCGCACGAGCACGCCGGGCCTCAGCGCCTATCAATCGGCGAAATGGGCGGTCGGCGGCTTCAGCGAGGTGATCGCCAAGGAGGTCGCTCCCTTCGGCGTCAGCATCGTCTCGGTCGAACCCGGCGGGATGCGCACCGGCTGGGGCGAGATCGCCCGCGGCAATGCCCCGGCCGTGATGCCGGACTACCAGCCCAGCGTCGGCGCCGTGCTCGACCTGCTGAAAGCCTATGTCGGCAACGAGATCGGCGATCCCGAACGCATCGCGCAGATCGTCCTCGACCTCAGCCGGCGCGAGAGCCTGCCAGCCCATCTCGTCCTCGGCAGCGACGCCCTCTTCGTCCTCGCCCAGGCGGAAGCCGAGCGGCAGAAGCAGGCGGCGGAATGGGCTGAGGTCAGCCGCTCCTCGGACTTCGTCGGGACCGACCTCGTGGCCTTGCAGAAGCTGCTCGGCGGGGAGGCTCGGGCGTGACGAAGGAAAAGCCGATGGCTGCAAGCGACGCGCGACGTCATTGAACCGTCGGTAGTGTCTCGGTAGCCTGCTAGCGGAATGCGGGCACGGGGGCCTGATATGGGCGGGACGGCACGGCGATCGAGAAAATCGACTTACGTATCAGGAGTCTCGGCGCTCGAGATTGCTCCCGGATTCGTCGAGATCACCATTGTGGCGGCGCGCTACCAGGAAGCCGGAGCTCATTGGAAACGCGTCTTGTCCAGGTCGAACAATGGCGGCTATGGGCGGATTTTCATCCAACGTCACGGCGCGAACTGGCGCCGCTACGTCAACTGCTACGACTGGCGCGGCATGTATCGTGGCGAGCCGGCCAACATCGACGAGTGCCCTGGCGCGATGTTCGTTTGGCAGGCCGACAAGGAGGCCTCGACCGAGCCGGTTTTCGCGCACAACAATCAGGCGCTGGGTCGCGACATGGGTCTCGCCCTGCGCCCATTTTCGCAAACGGACCCGACGGAGTTGTGGGAGGTCCGTTTCAAATTCACCTGACGCCGCCATTGCGCAGCGTCAGGCCGAACCGGCGCGCCTCAGCGCGTGAACTTCTTGTACTGGATGCGCTTCGGGATCGTTGAGTCGATCCCCAAGCGCCGCTTCTTATCCTCTTCGTAATCCTGGAAGTTGCCCTCGAACCACTCGACATGGCTGTCGCCCTCGAAGGCGAGGATGTGGGTCGCGATGCGGTCGAGGAACCAGCGATCGTGGCTGATGATCACGGCGCAGCCGGCATAATCCTCCAGCGCCTCTTCGAGCGCGCGCAGCGTGTCGACGTCGAGGTCGTTGGTCGGCTCGTCGAGCAGCAGGACGTTGGCGCCGGACTTCAGCATCTTGGCGAGGTGGACGCGGTTGCGTTCGCCGCCCGAGAGCGAGCCGACCTTCTTCTGCTGGTCGCCGCCCTTGAAGTTGAAGGCCGAGCAATAAGCCCTTGAATTGATTTCTTTCTTGCCAAGATAGATGATGTCATTGCCGCCTGAGATCTCCTCCCAGACGTTCTTCTTGTCGTCGAGCGAGTCGCGGCTCTGGTCGACATAGCCGAGCTGGACGCTCTCGCCGATCTTGATCGTGCCGGCATCCGGCTTCTCGACCCCGGTGATCATCTTGAACAGCGTGGTCTTGCCGGCGCCGTTGGGGCCGATCACGCCGACGATGCCGCCCGGCGGCAGCTTGAAGGTGAGCCCGTCGATCAGGAGCTTGTCCTGGAAGCCCTTCGACAGGTCCTCGAAATCGACGACATTGTTGCCGAGCCGCTCGGCGATCGGGATGATGATCTGGGCAGTGTCCGGCCCCTTGTTCGAGGCCTTCTGCACGAGCTCGTCATAGCGCTGGATGCGGGCCTTGCTCTTGGCCTGGCGCGCCTTCGGCGAGGCGGCCATCCACTCGGCCTCGCGCTCCAGGGTCTTCTGGCGCGAGGCGTCCTCGCGGCCTTCCTGGGCGAGACGCTTCTGCTTCTGCACCGACCAGGCCGAATAGTTGCCCTCATAGGGGATGCCCTGGCCGCGATCGAGCTCGAGGATCCAGCTGGTGACGTTGTCGAGGAAGTAGCGATCGTGGGTGACGATCAGGATCGCGCCCGGATAGGTGCGCAGGTGCCCTTCCAGCCAGGCGGTGGTCTCGGCGTCCAGATGGTTGGTCGGCTCGTCGAGCAGGAGTAGCTCGGGCTGCTCCAGCAGCAGCTTGCACAGCGCGACGCGGCGGCGCTCGCCGCCCGAGAGCTTGCCGACCTCCCAGTCGTCCGGCGGGCAGCGCAGCGCATCCATCGCCTGGTCGACCTTCGAATCGAGATCCCACAGGCCCTTGGCCTCGATCTCGTCCTGGAGATTGGTCATCTCGTCCGCGGTCTCGTCCGAATAGTTCATCGCGAGTTCGTTGTAGCGGTCGAGGATCGCCTTCTGCGGGCCAACGCCGAGCATGACGTTGTCGCGGACGGTCAGGCTCTCGTCGAGCTTTGGCTCCTGCGGCAGGTAGCCGACGCGCGCGCCCTCCGCGACCCAGGCCTCGCCGGTCCACTCCTTGTCGAAGCCGGCCATGATCTTGAGCAGGGTCGACTTACCGGCGCCGTTGACGCCGAGCACGCCGATCTTGGCGTCCGGGTAGAAGGAGAGGTGGATGTTGTTGAGGACCTGCTTGCCACCCGGATAGGTCTTCGACAGGCCGCGCATATGGTAGATGAACTGACGAGACATGGGGCGTGCGGGCTCCGCTTTCGACTGGCGACTGCAGGTGTCGGGAAACTGGCCGCTATGTAGCGACCAGCCGCCCTGCCCGCAACCGTCCGAACCATGCGAGGCTGACGATGCCCCAACGGCAACAGGCAGATTCTCCGGCAGCGCCGCGCTCCGGCGTGATCGAGCTGCGCCTGCATGACAGCGCCCAACTATTCAACACGCTCGACCCCTTTCCCTTCCGCGAGCGCGACCTTTCGGCCGAGGCCGAGCGCTTCATTGTCGAATGGGCCCAGGAACTGCCGAAGGACAGCTCCATCGAAATTCTGGTCCATCTTCGCGCCGTGAAGGACGCCATCCAGACCTCCGACCTCGCCGAGGCGATCACTGGCTGGTTCGAGGCGCGCAGGCAGGCCGAGACCCGTGCCCTGCGCGAGCTCTTCCGCGACGGACGCGTGGGCTTCCTGATCGGCATCGGCGTTCTGTCGTTCTGCCTCCTGCTGAGCTGGTCACTCAGTCAGCGCTTCCAGGAGCCTTTCGCACGCGTCATCTCGGAGAGCTTCGTCATCATCGGCTGGGTCGTGATCTGGCGGCCTGCCGAAATCTTCCTCTACGACTGGCTGCCGCTCGTGAGGCGCCGAAAGCTCTACCACCGTCTCGCCGAAGCGGTCGTCACCGTACGCAGCGCGGATGACGGGTCAGATCCTTCGGAGCAGGACGCTACCACGTCACGACACCGCCAGCACATCGGCTGACCCTTCCCTCGCAGGCTCTCGCATCGACCTCATCGCTCGCTTGCCTCTCAATCATATGATGATATGATCTATCGATGGCTCGCCCCTCGAACTTCCATGCGCATCTCGTCGACCGGCTCGGCCGGGAGATCGTCTCCGGGCAGATCGGGCTCGATGGGACGCTTCCCCGGGAGGACGAGCTCTGCGCGCGCTACGGCGTCAGCCGCACCGTCATCCGCGAGGCGACCAAGACGCTGCAGGCGCTGGGGCTGATCGTCACTGGCCCGCGCGTCGGCTCGCGGGTCCAGCCGGTTTCGGCCTGGCGCCTGCTCGACCCGCAGCTGATGGGCTGGATCACCGACGCCGACATGGCGAGCGGCTTCCAGCGCGACCTGCTTGAACTGCGCGGCATGATCGAGCCGACCGCCGCCGGCCTCGCCGCCGAGCGCGGCACCGACGAGCAGATTGCCGAGATCACCGCAGCGATGGCGGGGATGACGGCGGCGGACGACAAGCTTGCCCACCAGACCGCCGACTATCGCTTCCACGAGGCGATCCTGGAGGCCTCCGGCAATCTGCTGCTGATCCAGCTGAAACCGGTCCTGCACGCCGTGCTGAGTGCCTCGTTCGGGCTCTCCATGCACGATCATGAGCGCGCCCGGGCCTCGCTTGCGATCCACCGCGTCGTCGCCGACGCGATCGTCGCGCGTGATCCGGAAGCCGCGCGGCGGACCATGGCGGAGCTGATCGCCGTCGCCCGCGCCGACATGGAAAACGCCGCCCGCACCAAGTCAGAGGCGCCGAAGAGCGCCGGAACGCCAACGATAGACCAACGGGAAACGTCCAATGCTGCGTCACGCGGAAAGGTGGGTCTTACGCGCGCTTGAGTTCAGCCTCGTCGCCCTGCTCGCCGGCATGGTGGTGATGGTGTTCGGCAATGTCGTGCTGCGCTACGCGTTCAACTCCGGCATCGACGTGTCGGAGGAATTGTCGCGCTATTTCTTCGTCTGGCTGACCTTCATCGGCGCCGTTGTGGTGATGCGCGAGAACGGCCATCTCGGCGTCGACAGCCTGGTCGGTGCGCTCGGCGACAAGGGCCGGCGCCTCTGCATGGTCGCCAGCGACGCGATCGTCTTCCTCTGCTGCCTGATGCTGCTGGAAGGCACCTGGAAGCAGCAGGCGATCAATGCCAGCGCCGTCGCTCCGGTCACCGGCATCAGCATGGCCTATGTCTACGGCGTGCTCTATTTCGCCGGCGCCGGCATCGCCCTGATCACGCTCGGCCGGCTGTTCCGAGCGCTGACCGGCCGGCTCGGCCCCTATGAGCTCGCCGAATTTGCCGGCGACTACAGCGCCAGCCCCTCGCATAATCTGAAGGGGCATCTGGAATGACCGTCGCCGTCTTCCTCGTCTCGCTCTGCGGAGCGATGGCGCTCGGCATGCCGATCGCCTTTGCGCTGATCGTCTGCGCCGTCTGCCTGATGTTCTGGCTCGGCGTCTACGACACCCAGATCATCGCGCAGAACATGATCATCGGCGCGGATTCGTTCCAGCTCCTCGCCATCCCCTTCTTCCTGCTCGCCGGCGAATTGATGAACGCCGGCGGCCTCTCCAAGCGCATCGTCAATTTCGCGCTCTCGCTGGTCGGCCACCTCCATGGCGGCCTCGGCTATGTCGCGATCTTCGCGGCGATCATCATGGCCTCGCTCTCGGGCTCAGCCGCAGCCGACACAGCCGCGCTGGCCTCGATCCTGCTGCCGATGATGCGCAGCGCCGGCTACGATGTCGGCCGCTCGGCTGGACTGATCGCTTCCGGCGGCATCATCGCCCCGATCATCCCGCCCTCGATCGGCTTCATCGTCTTCGGCGTCGCCGCGAACCTGTCGATCACCCGGCTCTTCCTCGCCGGCATCTTCCCCGGCCTGCTCATCGGCCTCTCGCTGGTCATCGCCTGGTGGATCGTCAGCCGCCGCGACCAGCTCACCGTGCTGCCGCGCCGGACGGGCCGTGAGCGCCTGCAGGCGACCTGGGACGGCGCACTTGCCTTGCTGATGCCGATCGCGATCCTCGGCGGCATCCGCTTCGGCATCGTCACACCGACCGAGGCGGCGGTCGTCGCCACCGTCTACGCGCTGATCGTCGGCATGTTCGTCTATCGCGAGCTGCAGCCGAGCGATCTCTACCGGGTGACGCTGCTGGCGGCGAAGACGACCAGCGCCGTGATGCTGCTCGTCGCCGCAGCCGTGGTCTCGGCCTGGCTGATCACGCAGGCGAACATCCCGGCCGAGCTGTCGTCGCTGCTCGCGCCGTTCATGGACAACAAGACCCTGCTGATGATCATCATCATGCTGCTGGTCATGGCGGTCGGCACCGCGCTCGACTTCACCCCGACCGTGCTGATCCTGACGCCGGTCTTGATGCCGATCGTCAAGCAGGCCGGCATCGACCCGATCTATTTCGGCGTCCTCTTCATCATCAACAACGCCATCGGTCTGATCACGCCGCCGGTCGGCATCGTGCTCAACGTCGTCTGCGGCGTCGCCCGCGTGCCGATGAGCGCGGTGATGCGCGGCGTCTGGCCATTCTTCATCGCCCAGTCGATCGCGATGTTCCTGCTCGTGCTGTTCCCGCAGCTCGTGATGGTGCCGCTCGCCTGGCTGAGCGGCCGCTGAAACCACCCGCCTGCCCAACCGAAGCCCAAGAAGAGTTCAGTACAGGGAGTAGACAGATGACCAAGGCAACTCGGAACAAGACAGCCCGCCTCCTCTCGCTTGTCGCCGGCGTCGCGCTCGCGGCCTTCGCCGGCTCGGCCCAGGGCCAGATCAAGGAGCGCAATATCCGCGTCTCCAATGGCATCAACGAGGACCATCCGGTCGGCAACGGCGTCGCCAAGATGCGCGCCTGCATGGCCGACAAGTCCGGCGGCAAGCTCAAGCTCCAGGCCTTCTGGGGCGGCGCGCTCGGCGGCGACCTGCAGGCGACGCAGGCCCTGCGCGCCGGCACGCAGGAGATGGTGATCACCTCCTCCTCGCCGCTGGTCGGCATCATGCCCGAGCTCGGCGTCTTCGACCTGCCCTTCCTGTTCACGAACGAGAAGGAGGCCGACGCCGTGCTCGACGGCGCCTTCGGCACGTACATCGCAGACAAGCTGCCGGGCTTTGGCGTGGTCAACCTCGCCTATTGGGAGAACGGCTTCCGCAACCTCACCAATTCGAAGCGTGCCGTGACCAAGGCCGAGGAGATGACGGGCTTGAAGGTCCGCGTCATGCAGAACAACATCTTCCTCGACAGCTTCAAGACCATGGGCGCCAACGCCACCCCGATGGCTTTCGGCGAGGTCTTCGCCGCGCTGGAGACCCATGCGATCGACGGTCAGGAGAACCCGCTCGTCACCATCGACACCTCGAAGCTCTACGAGGTCCAGAAGCACCTGACGCTGACCCGGCACGCCTATACGCCGTTCCTGGTGCTCTATTCGAAGAAGCTTTGGGACCAGCTCTCGGCCGAGGAGCAGAAGGTGCTGAGCGACTGCGCCATCGTCGGCCGCGACGAGGAGCGCAAGGTCTCGCGCGAGCTCAACGACAAGTCCCTCGCCAATCTCAAGGCCAAGGGCATGCAGGTCAGCGAGGTCGGCGCCGGGGAGCTCGCCAAGATGCGCGAGAGCACCCAGGCGGTCTATCAGCGCCACCAGGCGACGATCGGCAAGGACACGATCGAGCGCATCCAGGCTGATCTCGCCAAGATGCGCGGGAAGTAAGCGAGCCACCGACGCCGTCATGGTCGGGCTTGACCCGACCATCTCGGAAACCAGCGGCCTCCGGTCATGAGATTCTCGGGTCGAGCCCGAGAATGACGCCCATTGTTCCAACCAACCCGGACCACCGATGAAGATCACCGCCCTCGAAACCATCCGCCTCGCCGAGTTCGGCAACCTCGTCTGGGTGCGCCTGCACACCGATGACGGACTCGTCGGTCTCGGCGAGACCTTCATGGGCGCGGCCGCGGTCGAGGCCTATCTGCACGAGAGCGTGGCGCCCAAGCTGATCGGCCAGGACCCGCTGCAGATCGAGGCCCGCAATGCCAGCCTCAACAACTATCTCGGCTGGCGCGGCTCGGGCGTCGAGACGCGCGGCAACTCGGCGGTCGACCTTGCGCTCTGGGACATCTACGGCAAGGCGATCGGCCAGCCTGTCTCGATCGCGCTCGGCGGCCGAAGCCGCGACACCATCCGCACCTACAACACCTGCGCGGGCTACAAATATATCCGCGACGCCCGCGCCCAGAAGGTCGCGAACTGGCATGTCGGCGAGCAGGGCGGCCCCTATGAAGACCTCGAAGGCTTCCTCTACCGGGCCGACGAGCTGGCGCACTCCCTGCTGGAGCAGGGCATCACCGGCATGAAGATCTGGCCCTTCGACATCGCCGCCGAGCGCACATCCGGCTGGGACATCAGCCCGCAGGAGCTGAACACGGCGCTGGAGCCCTTCCGCAAGATCAGGAAGGCCGTCGGCGACAAGATGGACATCATGGTCGAGTTCCACTCGCTGTGGAGCCTGCCCATGGCCAAGAAGCTGGCAGAGCGCCTCGCCGAATTCGACACCTACTGGCACGAGGACCCGTTCCGCCTCGACAACGTCC
>DASYHC010000097.1:0-4840 GCA_035998995.1 Allobosea sp. | reverse complement strand
TGCGGGCCGAGCCGGTGGCGGCGCTCTATGCGCAGGGCCGCGTGCGCCATGCCGGTGCGTTTCCGGCGCTGGAGGACGAGATGTGTGACTTTGGGCCAACCGGTCTGAGTTCCGGCCGCTCGCCCGACCGGCTCGACGCGCTGGTCTGGGCGCTGACGCATCTGATGCTTGGGCCGAAGGGCCGGCCGCGGGTGAGGGGGCTTTAGCAATTGCCGTCATTCCCGGACCGCGAAGCGGAGCCGGGAATCTCAGGACCATTCTGCATGAGATGCTCGGCTCAAGGCCGAGCATGACGTGCGCTTCATAGCGAGAAACCCATGCTCAATTTCCTTCGCAGCCTGCGCGGTCCCGCCGCGCCGGAACAGAAGCGCTCGCGCGTCGGGCCGCTGATCGCCCTGCACGAAGCCGGCCGCCCGGTCTGGACGCCGCGCGACTATGGCGCCCTCGCAAGAGAGGGCTACCAGCGCAATCCGGTGGTGCATCGCTGCGTCCGGCTGATCGCGGAGGCGGCGGCGCAGACCCAGCTGATCGCCAAGGTCGGCGAGCGCGAGATGCCTGAGCATCCGGCGCTGGCGCTGATCGAGCGGCCCAATCCGCGCCAGGGCGGCATCGCCTTCCGCGAGATGCTCTATGGCCATCTGCTCGTTGCCGGGAATGCCTATGTCGAGGCGGCGAGCATCGGCCACGAGCCGCGCGAGCTCTATGCGCTCAGGCCGGACCGGATGCGCGTCGTGCCGGGCCGCGATGGCTGGCCCGAGGCCTATGACTATACGGTCGGCGCGCAGACGATTCGCTTCCGCCAGGACGAAGGCGCGCTGCCGCCGATCCTGCATCTGTCGTTGTTTCATCCGGTCGACGACCATTACGGCCTCTCGCCGGTCGAGGCGGCCGCCTGCTCGCTCGACGTTCACAACGCAGCCGGCGCCTGGCACAAGGCGCTACTCGACAATGCAGCCAGGCCCTCCGGCGCGCTGGTTTATGATGGGCCGGAAGGCGGCACGCTGACCGAGGCGCAGTTCGAGCGGCTGAAGCAGGAGCTGGAGGATGGTTTCCAGGGCGCCCGCAATGCCGGGCGTCCGCTCTTGCTCGAAGGCGGGCTGGACTGGAAGCCGCTCTCGCTGTCACCGGCCGAACTCGATTTCGTCGCCGCCAAAGGTGTCGCGGCACGCGAGATCGCGCTCGCCTTCGGTGTGCCGCCGCTGCTGCTCGGCCTGCCCGGAGACAACACCCATGCCAATTTCGCCGAGGCCAACCGTGCTTTCTGGCGCCAGACGCTGATCCCGCTGGTCAGGCGCACGGCGCAGTCGCTGGCGCAATGGCTCGGCCCGGCTTTCGGCGATGCGCTCACCCTCGAGCCCGATCTCGACGCGATCGAGGCGCTGGCGGACGAGCGGGAATCGCTCTGGCGGCGGGTCTCCGCAGCCAGCTTCCTGAGCGAGGACGAGAAACGCGAGGCGGTCGGCTATGGCCGCCGGGAGGTGTCGTCATGAGCCCGTTTGACGCAGCTGCGGCGGGGATCGTCGCGCGCGGCGATCTCGGCCATCTGGCGCTGCTGCTCTGGGCCTTCTGCGCCTCCGGGCTCGCCCTCTTTTCCTTGCGCGAGCTGATCGCCGCCAACCGGCGCTTCGACGAGTTCGTGCGTGAGTTCGCCCGCTTCAACGCCCGCTACGAGGGAGGGGATTGATGAGCAAGACCGGTGGCAAATCGCCGCCCAAGCCGGCTCCGGCAGCTGTCAGATCGGGCGTGCCCACGCCGCGCCCTGGCCGCCAGCCGCGCGAGGTGTTCGGCCGCTTCTTCGAGACGCTCGGGCAGCTCGATGCCAATGGTCGTGGCGGGCGGGGAGGGGCGCGATGAAGTCCGCCATGCCCCGTTATCCCGCGCTGGCGCGAGAGGCCAAGTTCCTGGCGCAGCCCTTGGCCCGGATCGAGCCGGACGGCTCCTTCGAGGGCTATGCCAGCCTGTTCCGCATCGCCGATCTCGGCAAGGATGTGGTCGAGCCCGGCGCCTTCCGCGACAGCCTCGCCCGCCGCGGCGCCGCCGGCATCCGGATGCTCTGGCAGCACGATCCGACGCAGCCGATCGGCCGCTGGCTCGAATTGCGCGAGGATTCGCGAGGCCTCTACGTCCGCGGCCGGCTCTCGCTCGCCGTGGCGCGGGCCCGTGAGCTGCACGCTCTGATGCGCGACGGCGCCGTCGACGGGCTCTCGATCGGCTTCCGCTCGCAGCGCGCCCGCAGCGAGCCGCGCAGCGGTCTGCGCCGGCTGGAGAAGGTCGACCTCTGGGAGATCTCGCTCGTCACCTTCCCGATGCTGCCGCAGGCCCGCGTCAGTGCCGTCAAGGCGCTGCGCCCGCCCAGCCATGCCGCCTTCGCCTGAATCGTACCGAAGCCGCAGAACCACAGGAGATTCCATGACTGCGCTGAACCACGCTCCCGAAACCAAGGCGACCGGCGAGGCCGCTGCCATCTATGACGATCTGCGCTATACGCTGGAGGCCTACCGCGCCACCAATGACGAGCGCCTGGCCGAGCTCGAGACCCGCATGGGCGGCGACGTGCTGACCGGAGAGAAGCTTGCCCGCCTCGATGACGCGCTCGACGAGACCCGCCGCCGGCTCGACCGGCTCAGCCTCGACAGTCGCCGCCCGGCCCTGGGCGCGAGCGAGGATCGCGATCCGGCCGTGGCCGAGCACAAGGCCGCTTTTGCGGCTTACGTCCGCCATGGCGAGGCGATCGGCCTGAAGCGGCTCGAAGCCAAGGCGCTTTCGGCAGGCTCCGGCCCGGATGGCGGCTATCTCGCGCCCTCGACCGTCGAGGGCGAGATTCTGCGCCGCCTCGCCAACGTCTCGCCGATCCGCTCGATTGCGACGGTGCGCACCATCTCGTCCGGCACCTACAAGAAGGCGTTCTCGACCACTGGCCCGGCCTCCGGCTGGGTGGCGGAAACGGCGGCTCGCCCGCAGACCGGCACGCCGACCCTGGCCGAGCTCTCCTTTCCGGCGATGGAGCTCTACGCCATGCCGGCGGCGACACAGACCCTGCTCGACGACGCCATCGTCGATATCGACCAGTGGATCGCCGAGGAGGTCGAGAGCGCCTTCGCCGAGCAGGAAGGCGCTGCCTTCGTCACTGGCGATGGCGTCGACAAGCCCAAGGGCTTCCTGGCCTATCCCACTGTCGCGGATGCCAGCTGGAACTGGGGCAGTATCGGCACGCTGAAGACCGGCGTCGCCGGCGCCTTCGCGGCCTCGAACCCCTCCGACATCCTGGTTGATCTCGTCTATGCGCTGAAGGCCGGCTATCGCCAGAACGCCAGCTTCGTGATGAACCGCAAGACGCAGGCGGTGGTGCGCAAGTTCAAGGACACGACCGGCCATTATCTCTGGCAGCCGCCGGCCGCGGCGGGCGCGCAAGCGACCCTGCTCGGTTTCCCGGTCGCCGAGGCAGAGGATATGCCGAATATCGCGACGGATTCGGTCTCGATCGCCTTCGGCGACTTCCGGCGCGGCTATCTCGTCGTCGACCGGGCGGGCGTGCGCATCCTGCGCGATCCCTACTCCGCCAAGCCGCATGTGCTGTTCTACACCACCAAGCGCGTCGGCGGCGGCGTGCAGGACTTCGCAGCGATCAAGGGGCTGAAGTTCTCGACCTGATCGAGGCTATCGGCCGAACCACCAGCTGTAGCTGGCGCTCGGGCGCGCAGTTTCGCGCGCCTGACGCGGCTCGTCGCCATAGTTGAGCAGGCGCTCGCTCGCTTCGGCGATCCAGGCGCGATGGTCGCTGATCGGGGTGATCGCGGTGAAGCCGCCGCAGATCATCTTGACCCGCGAGCTCAAGGGGCCGCTCGACCAGGAGACGATGCCGACGAGATCGCGCGACCCCACCGGGCCGCGCAGCACCGGCCCGCCGGAATCGCCACGGCAGGCGCCGGCGCCGAGGATCTCGCCGCGGTTCTCGGTGTCGACCGCGACTTTGACCGTGTTGGCGGTGGTGTAGTTGCCGGCATTAACCAAAGTCACCTCGCGCAAAGTGCGCGCGGTTTTCTTATTGGTCTCGGAGGCGAGGCCGAAGCCGGCCATGGTCACGGTCTCGCCCTGCCACAGCCCGCTGCCGAGTGTCAGCGGCTGGATGTCGGCCGGCAGCGGCGCGGCCAGGCGCAGCAGCGCCAGATCCGCACCCGGCTGGGTGCGCGGCGTCGTGCCGGGCACGAAGGTCGGATGCGGCAGCACGGCCGCGACGGCATGCGTGCGGTTGCGGAAGCGCTTGTCGAGGCTGATCACGCGGACCGAGCCACCGGTCATCAGGCAATGTGCCGCCGTGAGCACCAGTTCGGAGGAGATCGCAGCGCCAGAGCAGAGCTCGCCGCGGCTGGTCTCGACCCGCAAAGTCGAAGCGCGCACGCCATCGACGGCTCGGGATTGCACGCCGCCGATCACGGCCTGTGCCGGAGCAGTCATCTGCAGGCCGGCGCAAAAAGCGATTGCTACGGTCGTGGTGCGCTTTGAAAAGGTCATGGTCGAGGCCATCGTTGCCATGGTGCCAATGTATGGTTTGCTGCGGCGCAGTCCAGTGCTCTTCGCGCGAGCGCTATGTCAGGGGGCGGTAGTCCAGTCGGCGCTCTCGCCCCAACCGGACAAGGTGCGATCGATCCAGCCGCGCTGGGGTGCGACGAGCACGCCCTGGCTGAGCAGGCCGCATTGCTTGCCGGACGGCCCGGTCGACCAGCTGGAGACGGCGACGACGCCGTCCGAGCCTGCGACGATAGGCCCGCCGGAATCGCCCTGGCAGGCGCCAGCGCCGGGTCGTTTGCCGCCGGTCGTTGGATCCGACGCCCAGAGCAGG
>DASYHC010000122.1:0-68175 GCA_035998995.1 Allobosea sp. | reverse complement strand
CCCCTTGAGCGTGAAGAACGGATCGTTCTTGCCCCAGACGATCAGCATCGGCGGCTGCCGCTCGGAAAGGTAGCGCTGCCAGGCCGGATAGGCCGCGAAATTGCTCTGGTAGTCGTGCAGCAGCCGCAATTGGATCTCGCTGTTGCCCGGCCGGTCGAGCCCAGCCTGATCCATCGTCCAGGCATCGGGCGAGAGCCGCTCGGCCCGCGCAGCGCCATGGGTGTACTGGAAGCGCGTCGTCTCCGGCTTCAGCAGGTCGGCGAAGGGCTTTTCGGTCTCGGCGTTGCGCTCGCGCCAGAACGGGCCCATCGACGCGGTGATCTCCGGGTTCCAGCCCTCGGCATTGGCGACGGCATTCTGCACGATCAGCCCGCGCACGCGCTCCGGCCGGCGCAGCGCCAGGCGGAAGCCGACCGGCCCGCCATAGTCCTGCAGATAGAGCACATAGCTCTTCAGCCCGAGCCGATCGACCAGTTCCTCCACCACATCGGCGAGACGGTCGAAGCGGTAGTCGAACTCGGCCGGCGACGGCGCGCCGCTATGGCCGAAGCCGGGATAGTCCGGCGCGATCACCCGGTACTGCCCGGAAAGGCGCGGGATCAGGTCGCGAAACATGTGCGAGGAGGACGGGAAGCCGTGCAGCAGCAGCAGCGCCGGTGCGTCCTGCGCCCCCGCCTCGCGATGGAAGACCTCGGTGCCGGCGATCTTGGCGGTACGGAAATGGGTCGGAACGGGCTCGGCAGCGGCAACCGGTGTCATGGCGAGAACTCCTGTGGCGAGTGTGATGGCGGCAAGACGGCGGAGAGAGCGGGTCATCACGAGATGATGTAACCTTTGTTAGTTCGATTTAACGGTGTCACTTGATTTGAAACCTGTCAACAGATAAATGAAAGGTTACAAACTGGTATGTCCGTGAGGTGCGAAATGACGGCTGCGACCGAGACCTCCGGCGAATTCCGCGACGGCTTTCCTTTCGTCGGCGGCGTGACCTGGCTCGACCTGCTGAACACCACGCCGGCGGGCGAAAGCGGCCCTCAGGAGCTGATCGATGGTCCCGAGCGCGCGCTCGCCTGGCTGAGAGCGGCTGGGCTCGGTGATTCCGCCGACGATGGACATGAAGCGGTGGCCGAGCTGCGCGCCTTGCGCGCCGAGTTGCGGGCCATCTTCGCGCAGTTAGAAAACGGGCAGCCGCTGCCCGACACGGCTCTGGCGTCAGTGAACCACCGGCTGGCCGGCATCAACGGGCATCATGTCCTGCAACGCGGGGACAACGGACCAACACTTGGGCTGGCGCTCGACCCAGCCGCCGGCCCGGCCGCGCTGATCGCGCTCGATCTCGCCCGTTTCGTCTGCGAGGCCGAGCCGGCACGGCTGAAGCGCTGCGCCGCCGATCATTGCACGCTCGTCTTCTATGATCGCGGCCGCAACAACACCCGGCGCTGGTGCACGATGAGCCTGTGCGGCAACCGCGACAAGGTTGCCCGCTTCCGCGCCAAACGCGCGGCCCGGTAGAGCCGAACCCGCCGTTGCGCTCCTGGACTGAGCGCGCCGGCCTCAGCCCGCTCCGCCGACGAAGTCGACCAGCAGCTTGACGTTCAGCGCCGCGATCGTGACCGCGATCAGATAAGCGAAGGCGGAGAGCCAACGCGGCGCGACGAGCTCGCCCATCTTGGCCCTGTCGGCGGTGAACATCACCAGCGGAAAGACGGCGAAGGAGAGCTGCAGCGAGAGCACGACCTGGGTCAGGATCAGGAGCCGCGCCGTGCCGGCGTCGCCGAACCAGATCGTCACCGCCGCCGCCGGCACGATCGCGATCGCCCGCGTGATCAGCCGGCGCAGCCAGGGCGGCAGCCTGATCTTCAGGAAGCCTTCCATCACGATCTGGCCGGCGAGCGTCGCTGTCACTGTCGAGTTGATGCCGCAGCAGAGCAGCGCGATGCCGAACAGGGTCGGGGCGATCGCCACGCCCAGCAGCGGCCCGAGCAGCTTGTGCGCGTCGCCGAGCTCGGCGATCTCGGTCTGTCCGGTCTTGTGGAAGGTCGCGGCCGCCAGGATCAGGATCGAGGCGTTGATCAGGAGCGCGAACATCAGCGCGACCGTCGAATCGATCGTCGCGAATTTCAGCGCCTGGCGCTTCTCCGTCAGGCTCTCGCCATAGGCGCGCGTCTGCACGATGCCAGAATGCAGATAGAGATTATGCGGCATCACGGTCGCGCCGAGGATGCCGAGCGCCAAGTAGAGCATCTCCGGATTGCTGACGATCTCGGTGGTCGGCGCGAAGCCGCGGATCACTTGTCCCCAATCCGGATCGGCCAGGGCGATCTGGATCGAAAAGCAGATCGCGATCACGCCGAGCAGCGCGATGATCAGCGCCTCGACCCAGCGGAAGCCGAGGCGCTGCAGATAGAGGATCAGGAAGACGTCGAGCGCAGTGATGACGACGCCGATCTCGAGCGGAATGCCGAAGATCAGGTTGAGGCCGATCGCCGTGCCGATCACCTCGGCGATGTCGGTGGCGATGATCGCGGTCTCCGCAAGAAACCAGAGCACATAGGCGACGGGCTTGGGGAAGGCGTCGCGGCAGGCCTGGGCGAGATCGCGCCCCGAAGCGATGGCGAGCCGCGCACAGAGCGACTGCAGCACGATCGCCATGATGTTGGAGACCAGCGCGACGACGAGCAGCGTGTAGCCGAACTTGGAGCCGCCGGCGATCGAAGTCGCCCAGTTGCCGGGGTCCATATAGCCGACGGCGACGAGATAACCTGGCCCGACAAAGGCCGCCGCGCGCCGCCAGCCCGGTCCGGAATTGCGCACCGCGATCGAGCGATGGACGTCGGCTAGTGAAGCATCCCCCCGCGCGCTGCGCCAGCCTGCGGGCAACTTCTCGACCCGAGCGTCCATGCGCGGCCCTTATCCTGCTCTTGCAACCTATTCGCAGAATAACAAACTGCAAACGATTTGCAAATGCGGAAACGCTCGCCTGATATGCACCTCGATGCTGGACGCGTCCTCGGAAGCGCATGGCCAGCGATGGAGCGCCGCCACGGCTTTTCGATGCGGGCCCGTGGCTAGGGCGCCTCCTCGCCCTTTTTCCGCTGCGATTGCCGTGCTACTGCGCCCCGTCGGCCTCGGCCCGCTCGAAGAGAATCGCTAGCCAGCATGCCCTCGTTAAGCAGAGCCCTCGCCTTCGCCGCCATCTCCGGCGCAGCGCTCGCACTGGCCGTTCCCGCCAAGGCCGACCGCATCCGCAACCCGACCGCGGTCTTCGCCGGCCTCGACAAGATCACCGGCCGGATCATCTCCTTCGAGGTGGCGATCGACGAGACCGTGCAGTTCGGTGCCTTGCAGATCACGCCGCGCGTCTGCTGGACGCGCCCGCCGACCGAGGCGCCGCAGACGACCTCCTTCACCGAGGTCGACGAGGTCACCTTCAACAACGAGTACCGGCGCATCTTCACCGGCTGGATGTACGCATCGAGCCCCGGCCTGCATGGCGTCGAGCACGCGATCTATGATGTCTGGCTGACCGACTGCAAAGGCGGCACCGAGCTGGTGGTCGACCCGAAGGAGCCGGAGGCTGCGCCGCCGCCGCTCACCCCCGACCAGCGGCGCCCTGCTCGTCCGGCCCAGCAGAACCCGCCGCCCAACCAGCGCATCGATGTCGCTCCGCCGCAAGGCGTGCCGGTGCAGCCGCGCCAGACGCCGTCGCAGCGCTTCTTCCCGACCAATCCGGCCCCCGGCCGCGACCCGACCGGCAGCAACTGACGATGGCGCGGGTCACCGGCATCGGCGGCCTGTTCTTTCGCGGCCGCGATCCGCAAGCCCTGTCGGCCTGGTATGAGCGCCACCTCGGCATCGCCGACATGAACAAGACCGTCTGGAGCCAGGACGCCGGGCCGACCATCTTCGGCCCCTTCGCCGCGACGACCGAGTATTTCGGCCGGCCGGAGCAGCAATGGATGGTCAATTTCCGCGTCGACGATCTCGATGCGATGATGGCCTCGCTGCGCGCTGCCGGCATTGCCGTCGAGACCCGGCCGGACTGGGATTCGGAGGTCGGCCGCTTCTGCCGCATCCATGATCCCGAGGGCAATCCGATCGAGCTCTGGGAACCCTCGCCGATGGCGGGCGGCGAACCGGCCGCCTGATCGGATCAGCCCGGCAACTCGGCCAGCGCCTCGTGGCCGCGGACTTCCTGCCCCGACGGCCAGCCCCACCAGTCGCCATCGCTCGCAATCGCCGCGTCGAGCAGGAAGCGATAGGCCTCGCGTGGGATTTCGCGGGTGCCGAACTGGGAGAGATGCGCGGTCTGGAACTGGGTATCGAGCAACCGGTAGCCGCCGCGCCTCAGCCGGGCAACCAGATGCACCAGCGCCACCTTCGAGGCATCGGTCTCCCGGTGGAACATGCTCTCGCCGAAGAAGGCGCCGCCGAGCGACAGGCCATAGAGCCCGCCGACCAGCTTGCCTTCGCGCCAGCATTCGACGGTGTGGACATAGCCGAGATGGAAGAGTTCGCCGTAGAGCCCGCGAATCCGGCCGTTGATCCAGGTCTCCGCCCGGTCCGGCCGGCTTTCGGCGCAGGCCGCGATCACCCGCGCGAAATCGTGGTCGACCCGGATCTCGAACCGATCTGAGCGGACGGTGCGCGCCAGCCGGCCCGGCAGATGGAAGGCGTCGAGCGGGATGATGCCGCGGATGTCCGGCTCGACCCAGAACAGGCCGGGATCGTCGGCGCTCTCCGCCATCGGGAAGACGCCGGCCGCATAGGCGCGCAGCAAGATCTCCGGCGTGATCGCCGGTGCGCGCGCAGGTGTGGATCGGGCCTTCATGGGATGATGGGAGCGCGAGCCGGCGGTTGAGTCAAACCCTGTCCGTCATTCTCGGGCGGAGCGAAGCGCAGACCCGAGAATCTCGTGACGAGAAGGCGTTGTTGAGCCCCTCCGGTCTGAGATGCTCGGGTCGAGCCCGAGCATGACGCGGTACGCCGAGGCTCAGGCCTCGCCCGGCTGATCCATGCCGCCATTGGCGAGGAATTTCTCCAGCCAGTGGATGTTGTAGTCGCCGTTCAGCATGTCCTGGTTGCGCACCAGCGTGCGGAACAGCGGCAGCGTGGTGTCGACGCCGTCGACGACGAACTCGTCGAGCGAGCGGCGCAGCCGCATCAGGCATTCGGCCCGATTGCGGCCATGCACGATCAACTTGCCGACCAGCGAGTCGTAGTGCGGCGGGATGACATAGCCCTGATACGCCGCGGAATCGACGCGCACGCCGAGCCCGCCCGGCGTATGGAACGAGGCGATCTTGCCGGGCGAAGGCCGGAAGGTCGCGGGATGCTCGGCATTGACGCGGCATTCGATGGCGTGGCCCTCGATGACGACGTCCTTCTGGCTGATCGAGAGCGGGGCGCCGGCGGCGATCCGAATCTGCTCGTTCACCAGGTCGATCCCGGTGATCATCTCGGTGACCGGATGCTCGACCTGGATGCGGGTGTTCATCTCGATGAAGTAGAACTCGCCGTCCTCGTAGAGGAACTCGATCGTGCCGGCGCCGAGATAGCCCATATCGGCCATCGCCTTGGCGCAGATCTCGCCGATCCGCTCGCGCTCACCGGCGTTGAGCGCCGGCGACGGCCCCTCTTCCCAGACCTTCTGGTGGCGGCGCTGCAGCGAGCAGTCGCGCTCGCCGAGATGGATCGCCCGGCCCTTGCCGTCGCCGAGCACCTGGATCTCGATATGGCGCGGCTTCTCGAGATACTTCTCGATATAGACGGCGTCGTCGCCGAAATTGGCCTTGGCTTCGCTGCGGGCCGTGGCGAGCATAACGGACACCTCGTCCTCGCTGCGCACCACCTTCATGCCCTTGCCGCCGCCGCCCGACGCCGCCTTGATGATGACGGGCAGGCCGATCTCGCGGATGATGCGCAGCGCCTCCTCATCGTCGGCGACACCCCCCTCCGAACCCGGCACGCAGGGGATGCCGAGGCGCTTGGCGGTACGCTTGGCCTCGATCTTGTCGCCCATGCTGCGGATATGCTCGGCCTTGGGGCCGATGAAGGCGATGTTGTGCCGCTCCAGGATCTCGGCGAAGCGGGCGTTCTCGGAGAGGAAGCCGTAGCCGGGATGGACCGCATCGGCCCCGGTGATCTCGCAGGCGGCGATCAAAGCGGGAATGTTGAGATAGCTCTCGCGCGCCGGCGGCGGGCCGATGCAGACGCTCTCGTCGGCGAGGCGCACATGCATGGCGTTGGCGTCGGCGGTCGAATGGACCGCGACCGTCGCGATGCCGAGCTCCTTGGCGGCCCGCAGCACCCGCAGCGCGATCTCACCGCGATTGGCGATCAGGATCTTGTCGAACATCTTCAGCCCGCTCCCGCCCGGATGGATCCTCACTCGATCACCAGCAGGGGTTCGCCGTATTCGACGGGCTGACCGTCCTCGACGAGAATCGCGACGACCCTGCCGGCACGCGGGGCGACGATGTCGTTGAAGGTCTTCATGGCTTCGACGAGCAGCACGCGCTCGCCGGCCTTCACCTCCTGGCCAACCTCGATGAAGGGCTTGGCCTCCGGCGACGGGCGGCGATAGGCGGTGCCGACCATCGGCGAATTGACCGTGCCAGGATGGGCAGCGGCGGCCTTGGCATCGGCGGGGGCTCCGACGGCCGCCGGAGCAGCCGCCGGCGCGGCGAAGGCCGGCGCGGCCGCGACCGGCGCCATCACGGTCGCGGTGATGGTGCGGGCCACGCGAATGCGCAGATCGCCCTTCTGGACCTCGATCTCGGTCAGATCGGTCTCGTTGATCAGTTGCGCCATCTCGCGCACGAGTTCGGGATCGATGGGGCTCTTGGTCGCCATGGCGGATTTCACCGTCTTCGTCAGCTCGATGGGGCGGGACGGCAGGTCCCGAAGGAGGTGCGCATAAGCGAAGGGATGACGCCGGATCAAGCCGGCAGCTTCGCGAGTGTCGCGCGTCTTTACCCGGAACAGTGGGTCAGGAAAAGGGCGAAGGCGCCCGCTGGGCGCCTTGCCTATGCAAATCGCCGCCGTTTCGGCGGCTGATCCACAGAAACGACGCGGCGAAGCGCGCCTCAGGCGGCTGCCGGGCCATCCGCGAGGTGGCCCGGCTCCGATCCACTCAACCGCTGCAGGTCGCCTTGCCGCATTTGCGGACGGCTTCGATCTTCTGCTTCAGCGCCGCCTGGCCGACCGCGCCGAACACCACCTCGTCGCCGATGATGAAGGCCGGCGTGCCGGTGAGGCCGAGCCGGTCGCCGAGCGCAACCGTCTGCTCGATCACCGCGCGCGTCGCCGGCGCCTCCATCTCCTTCTTGACGCGCTCGATGTCGGCGCCGGCTTCCTTGGCGATCTCCAGCGCTTTGGCGCCGTTGATCCGGCCCTTGGTGGCCATCAGCTTGAGATGGAAATCCCAGTACTTCTGAGCCTGGAGCTGGTTCTTCACGGCGATCGCGACGCGGCTCGCCTCAACCGAATCGGGGCCGAGGATCGGGAAGTCCTTGATCACGACCTTGAGCTTGGGATCGTCCTTGGCCAGCGCCCGAACGTCTTCCATCGCCCTTTTGCAGAAGCCGCAATTGTAGTCCATGAACTCGACCAGGGTGACGTCGCCCTGCGGATTGCCGGCGATCACCGAGGTCGCAGGATCGGTCAGGCTGGCCTTCTCGGCGGCGAGCGCATTTCGCTGCGCCTCGACCTGCGCGACCTGATTGCGCTTCTCGAGCTCGACCAGCGCCTCCTGGATCAGCTCCGGATTCTTCAGCAGCGTCTCCTTGATCAGCTCGACCACGGCCGCACGCTGCTCGGCCGAGAGCGCCTGCGCCTGCGCCGGCACAGCGGCGACGCTAAGCGCACAGGCGGCGATGCCGGCGAGCGCCAGACGGCGCAGCGAAGAGAAGATCATGACGGCGGTCCTTTCCAAGGGCGCGACTCGGGCGCTCTATCGTTGTTTGTCGGGAGGAACATACTCGACGATGTCGCGGGCGCGCAGTGCCGCAGGCGACCCCTGCGGCAATTTGGCCAGCGCCCGGCTCGCCTGTGTGTGGGCGACGGTCCAGTTGCCGATAGTGAAGGCGTATTGCGCGGCCGAGAGCTCGGCCATCGCGATATTGCCCTTGGCGGCATAGGCGTTGGAGAGATGCTGGTGCGCTTCGGCCGAATCGGGCTCACGCGTCGCGGCGTTGGAGAGCTCGCGGATCGCTTCGTCGAGCAGCGCTTTGTCGCCGGTCTGCTGCAGCGCATGGCCGAGCATCTGCCGGATCAGCCCGGCCTGCGGCGCCAGCGAGACCGCCTGGCGCAGCACCGGCACAGCTTCGCGCGCCCGGCCCGCTTCGAGCAGGGCCTGGCCCTTGAGCTCGATGAAATAGGCATTGCCCGGCTGCTCGCCGATCAGCCGGTCGATCGCGGCGAGCGCCTGCGCCATTCGGCCGGAGCGGTAGTCGGTGATGGCGCGGGCATAGCGGGCCGCCATCGATTGGTCAGCCATGCCGTAGCGGCGGGCGACGCCGCCCTCGCGCTCGACAAAGCCCATCAGCTTGGCGCGCATCAGATCGTGCCGCGCCTGCAATGCCGGCGGATCGAGCTTGTTGAAATTCGGGCTCTGCTTCGCCAGCGTCTCGAGCTGGGCGATGCGCTCGGTCGGCATCGGATGGCTGATCGTATAGGGATCGATGGCCTTCGACAGAAAGGCGCTGTTCTCGGCGAAGCGCCGGAAGACGGTGAGCATGCCCTTGGCCGATTGACCGGCAGCGGCGAGGAAACGGACCGCCGCGCGGTCGGCCGCCTGCTCCTCCGAGCGCTGATAGGCGAGGAGCGAACGCCGCACCAGCTCCTGCGGCCCGGTGATCGCCCCCGCCACGCCGACCCCGGAATTGCCGATCGCGGAGCCGCCGCTGCGCGCGCCGGCGACCACACCGCCGACGCCGGCGAGCAGGCCGGCGATCGAGAGGATCTGCGCGTTCTGCATTTCCTGCCGCAACCGCGCCAGGTGGCCGCCGGCGAGATGGCCGCTTTCATGCGCGAGCACGCCGATCACCTCGTTCGGCGTCGCCGCATCCATCAGCACGCCGATATTGACGAAGATCGACTTGCCGTCGGCGACGAAGGCGTTGAAGGCGCGGTCGTTGATCAGGATGATCTTGGTCCCGCTCGCATTGATCCCAGCGGCCTTGAAGATCGGCGCCGCATAGTCGCGCAGCAGCTGCTCGATCTCGGCGTCGCGGATCAACGCGACCGAGCGCTTCTCCTGTGCCAGCGCCGGCGCGGCGGCGACGACCGAGGCCAGCCCGGCGGCGAAAGATCGCCGCAGGCTTGCGCAACTTGGAAAGCGGGGACCAAAGGACTGCATGAGCTCGCGATTCTTGTCCTCCGCGGGTTTGGCTGCGTCAATTCACAGCTTTGCCAGCGGGGGCTCGGGGTTCCTGCAACAGGATCGTGATCCTGCCATGGCAAAGCGCGAAAATGCTTGTCGCGCCCGCAAGGGGCAGCAACAGATGGCCACGCAACCGCAAGAGGTCCCCATGTCGAAGCTGCTTCTCCCTGCCCTCGCCCTCGGGATCGCCCTGCCGCTCTTCGCGACCGCCACGCCCGCAGCGGCGCAGAGCTGCGAGGATCTCTGGTACCAGCGCAACGAGATCTATAAGGCGCAGGGCTATTGCTTCCGCACCCAGCGCGGCATCAGCGCCTTCGGCAATGCCGGCTGCCAATACGATAATGTCGAGGACGTGCCGCTCTCGGCGACCCAGCGCCGCATGATCAGCGAAATCCAGCGGGCCGAGCGCACGCGCGCCTGCCCGCGCTGAGCGTCGTCGATCATCCGCGCCGTCATTGCGAGCGTAAGCGAAGCAATCCAGGGCACGTAGAACTCTACGGCCCCTGGATTGCTTCGTTGCTTCGCTCCTCGCAATGACGGCTCAGCGCGATCGGGACTCTACCCCGCCGTCCGGAGCCGCACCTCGCCCTCGTTCAGGAAGCAGCTCTTGTCGAATAGCGCCAGATCCAGCGGATTCGGCAGGCGGACATCGTCGAGATCGGGACAGAGCTTCGCCGCTGGATCGTAGGAGCGGTCGATCTGCGAGATGAAAACCAGGATCATCCCCCTCTCCCGCGCAAACGCCTTGAGAGCGCTGATCTGGAGACCGAGTGCGGGATTACCGCGCTTCTGGTCGAGCAGTTGCAGATAGTCGACGATTCCCAGCGTGCCGCGCGGCGCCTCCGCCAGCGCCCGCATGATGTGATCGGCGCTGATCGCCTCCGAATCGTCGAAGGAAAACAGCGCCTGGAATTGCGCGGGCTCGACGCCGAGCGCCCTGAAGCGGCCGAGCAGGTCCTTGGCGGTGTATTCCAGTGTGAAGAACGCCGCCCGGCGGCCAGCCTTCATCGCCGCCACGGCGAGTTGGAGGCTGAGCAGCGTCTTGCCATGCCCGGGCCGCGCGCCGATCAGCAGCAGGTCGCCTGGTGCCAGGCGCGCCAGCAGCCCTTCGGCGGACAGGTCCTCGGCGGATTTGGCCGCAAGCAGGCTCCAGGCGCCGAAACCTTCGCCTATTGCAACGCGATCGAGCGCGAGATGGAGCGGGATATTTTCCTTGCGCGACAGCTCCCTGGCCTGGCGCTTCAGGCGATGGACGGGTGCGGAAAGCTTCATCGATGGACCTCCTGATCCGAGCGACGTCCGCAATCCCTCCTTATGCGCAGCGCTCGAACAGTCGGTTCGACGAAGGTGGAATGACCCTGCACGGCAACGTGCTTCCCGATCGGAGGGTGGAGGCGCGGGTGGCACCTGGAATCAGATCGTAGCCGATTCCGTTCAGACCGTCGCCCTGTGCCTGTCCCAATCGAAGCCGCGCAGATGGTCGACCAGGGCACGCAGCTTCGGCGCCATGGCGCGGCGGCTGGGATAATAGAGATAGAAGCCCGCGAAATACGGGCTGTATTCCTCCAGCAACGGCACCAGCTCGCCACGCGCGATTGCCGGGCGGAAGCTCTCTTCCATGCCGAAGGTGATGCCGGCACCCGCAACCGCGAGCTTGATCATCAACGCCATGTCGCTGGTTGTGATTTCGGGCGCGACGGCGACGCTGAATTCCCTGCCGTCCTCGGCGAACTCCCAGCGATAGGGCGGCAGCTTCGGCCCCGGCCGCCAGCCGATGCAGCGATGCGCCGCCAGCTCGCGCGGATGCGCGGGCACGCCGAAGTGCTCGCGATAGCCGGGCGAGCAGACGGCAAGCTGGCGCTCCTCGCCGCCGATCGAGACCGCGATCATGTCCTGCTCGATGACCTCGCCAAGCCTGACACCGGCATCGTAGCCGGCGGCTACGATGTCGAACTCCTCGTCGGTGACGGTGATGTCGAGTTCGACATCGGGATGGCTCGCGACAAAGCTCGCCAGGAACGGCCCGGACAGGAAGCGCTCGGCGATCGACGAGACAGCCAGACGCAGGCGCCCGCGCGGGCCGGCGCGCAAATCCCGCGTCGCCTCGACAGCGGCGCGCAGATCGGTCAGCGCAGGGCCGAGATCGGCGAGAAGGCGCTCGCCCGCCTCGGTCAGGCTGACGCTGCGGGTCGTTCGCTGCACCAGCGCGATCCCGAGCCTCTCCTCCAGCTTCCGGATCGACTGGCTCACCGCCGAGCGCGTCACGCCGATGCGGTCGGCAGCGCCGCGAAAGCTCCTCTCCTCGGCGACGAGCGCGAATACGGCGAGCGCGTTGAGGTCCATCTCCATTGGTTAGAAAAACTCTCCAGACTGGGAAACAATCGGCGGCTTATCGCGACAATGCCCTGCCCCTAGCTTTCGGGCAACCGCAACATCGCGGTGCCCCAAAACAACCAGACGGAGCAGACATGGCCATCGACAAGGTCGTCCTCATCACTGGCGCCTCCAGCGGGATCGGCGTCGGCATCGCCCGCGGGCTCGCGGTTGCCGGAGCGAAGCTCATGCTCGGCGCGCGCCGCACCGATCGCCTCGATGCACTCGCCGAAGAGCTCAACGCGAAAGGCGGCAACGTCCGCACCCGCCGGCTCGACGTCACCGATCGCGCCGATGTCGCGGCCTTCGCCGACGCGGCTCGCCAGGCCTTTGGCCGCGTCGACGTCATCGTCAACAATGCCGGCGTCATGCCGCTCTCGTTGATGGCCTCGCTCAAGGTCGAGGAGTGGGACCGGATGATCGACGTCAACATCAAGGGCGTGCTCTACGGCATCGCCGCGGTGCTGCCGCAGATGCTGGCGCGTGGCTCCGGCCAGATCGTCAACATCGCCTCGATCGGCGCGCTCGCCGTCTCGCCGACCGCGGCCGTCTACTGCGCGACGAAATACGCCGTGCGCGCGATCTCCGACGGCTTGCGCCAGGAGCACGCTGACCTGCGCGTCACCTGCATCCACCCCGGCGTGGTCGAGAGCGAGCTTGCCGGCACCATCACCGATCCGGCTGCGGCCGAGCTGATGCGGAGCTACCGCGCGATCGCGCTCCAGCCCGATGCGATCGGCCGCGCCGTGCGCTTCGCGATCGAGCAGCCTGATGATGTCGACGTAAACGAGATAGTCGTCCGCCCCACCGCCACCCGCTGAGGAGGAAGCCATGAACATGTCCATGCCATCTCCGCTGCGCGCCGCCGCCGCAGCCTTGGCCATCGCGGCGATGCCCGCCCCCGCCATCGCCGAATCGAGCGAGGAGCGGCGCAAGCGCGGCGAGGCCGTGATCCGCAGCCTGAACAGGGGCGAGCCGCAGCCGGCGCTGGAGCGTATGCGGCAGGAATTCCCCTTCCTCGCCGAAGCGACCGAGGCCTATGCGCTCGGCGACGTCTGGTCGCGGACCGGCCTCGACAGCCGCACACGCCAGCTCGCAGCGGTCGCAGCCTTCGCCGCGACCGGCCAGACCGCCTTCATGAAGGTCCATGCCGGCTATGCGCTGAACATCGGCGTGCCCGAGGGAGAGCTGAAGGAGATCATCTATCTGATCACCGTGCCGGCCGGCATCTCGCGGGCGATCGCGGCGTCGCAGGCGCTGTCGGAGCTTTTCGCCGAGCGCCGCAAGCAGTGAGGGGAATGATCATGAACAGCTTGCTCGTGAACGCCTCACTGTTGCTGGCCGCCGGCATCGGCCTCGCCAGCACCATCCAGACCGGACCGGAAGGATCCTCCCGCATGACCATCACCCAGGCAGCCGCTGCCGAGAACCACCCCTATGTCGGCATGTGGGTCACGGCCGACAATCATGTCCGGCACAACCTCCTGCCGAATGACCGCTATGACGAGGCGCGCGGCAATCGCGAAAGCGCCTATCGCGGCCGCTACAAGGTCACCGGCAACTACATCGAATACTGGGACGATACCGGCTTCACCGCCGACGGCACCTTCGTCGACGCCGACACGCTGCATCATGGCGGCATGATCCTGCGCCGCAGACGCTGACCGAAGGCCCGTCCTGCGCCACGCAAAGCTGTGGAATGCAGGCCGGGCCTTGCCTTACTTGCCGGCGGGCATGCTAGAAGCGCCGCCTTGCGCTTTCCGCCATGGCAAGGAGCGGCCTGGATTCCGGCATGAAGACTGGCATCGACATGGGGTCGACGCGCGGCGGCGAGCCCGCCGAGCTCAACCTCGCCGAATTGCTGGCGACGCGCCTGCTGGTCCAGGGCAATTCCGGCTCCGGCAAGTCGCATCTGCTGCGCCGCCTACTGGAGCAAAGCGCGCCGCTGGTGCAGCAGGCGATCATCGACCCCGAAGGCGACTTCGTCTCGCTCGCCGACCAGTTCGGCCATGTCGTGGTCGACGGCACAGCGAGCCCGGTCGAATTGCAGAAGATCGCGCTGCGCGTACGCCAGCACCGCGTCTCGGTTGTGCTCAATCTCGAAGAGCTCGACGCCGACGAGCAGCTGCGCGCCACCGCCGCCTTCCTCGGCGGGCTCTTCGATATCGACCGCGCCCATTGGTATCCGATGCTGGTCGTGGTCGACGAAGCCCAGCTCTTCGCTCCCGTAATGGCGGGCGAGGCCTCCGACGAGGCGCGGCGCTTATCGCTGGGCGCGATGACCAATCTGATGTGCCGCGGCCGCAAGCGTGGCCTTGCCGGCGTGATCGCGACGCAGCGCCTCGCCAAGCTCGCCAAGAATGTCGCGGCCGAGGCTTCCAACTTCCTGATGGGCCGCACCTTCCTCGACATCGACATGCAGCGCGCCGCCGACCTGCTCGGTATGGACCGGCGCCAGGCCGAGATGTTCCGCGATCTCGAGCGCGGCCAGTTCGTCGCGCTCGGCCCGGCTTTGTCGAAGAAGCCGCTACCGGTCAGGATCGGGCCCGTCGCCTCGGTCGATCGCGGCAGCGCGCCCGGCCTGATGCCGTTGCCAGAGCAGGCGCCGGAGGATGCCAGCAAGCTGATCTTCACTGCCGGTGAGGACGAGGTCGCGCCCGCCCCTTGGCCGAAGCAGCCGCGCCCGCGGCCGGTGGTGGCGCCCGAGATCATCCGCCGGATCGAGACGCATCAGCCGGTGCCGCCGCCCGAGCCCGAGATCGAGATGGACCCGGCCGAGCGCGCGGCGGCGCTGATCGAGATTCTGAACGAGCTGCTCGACGATCCCGAGGCGCGCGACCGGCCGGTCGCAGTGCTCTATCAGGACTTCACCGTGCGCTGCCGGATGCGCCGCGTCAGCGGGCCGGAGACCAGTCTGGACGCCTTCCGCAAGCGGCTCGCCGTCGCCCGCGCCGGGGCGAGCGAGGAGGTGCTGTCCTCCGATGCCTGGGAAAAGGCGCTGACGGCGGCCGAGAGCCTGCCGGAAGACCTGCACGGCCTCTTCCTGTTCATCGCCCGCAGCGCGATCGAGGGCGCGCCTTGCCCCTCCGACGCCGAACTGGCCGAGGCCTATGGCAGCCATTCGCCAAGCCGGGCGCGCCGCCTGATCGGCTATATCGAGGAGCGTGCCCTCCTCGTCTGCCATGTCGACTTCCGCGGCCAGCGCACGCTGGCCCTGCCCTCGCTCGGCGTCGAGACCGCACCCGGCCTCGCCTCGCCACTGGTCAAGGGCCTGCCGCCCAGGCGGGCGCGGGGATAAGCCTCGCCGTCATTCCGGGGCGAAGCAAAGCGCAAACCCGAGAATCTCATGACGAGAGGGCTGTGCCGAAGCCCCTTCCGGCCTGAGATGCTCGGGGCAAGCCCGAGCATGACGCGGTTGATCAGGCCCTCAATGTCCCTTGCTGGTGCCGCTGAGCGTCATCTTGTCCACCCAGGCGATACCGAGCGCCGAGACGATGAAGATGGTGTGGATCAGGGTCTGCAGGAGCACGCCGGTGGTCGTGTAATTGGTCGCATTCGGCCCGCCGATATTGCCGGCCTCGATGAAGGTCCGCAGCAGGTGGATCGACGAGATGCCGATGATCGCCATGGCGAGCTTGATCTTGAGGATCGAGGCGTTGACATGGCTGAGCCATTCCGGCTGGTCGGGATGGTTCTGCAGCCGCAGGCGCGAGACGAATGTCTCGTAGCCGCCGACGATCACCATGATCAGCAGGTTCGAGATCATCACCACGTCGATCAGCCCCAGCACGACCAGCATGATCTGCTGCTCGCTGAAATTGAAGGCGTGGGTGACGAGGTGCCAGAGTTCCTTGAGGAAGAGGAAGACGTAGACGCACTGCGCCACGATCAGTCCGAGATAGAGCGGCACCTGCAGCCAGCGCGAGGCGAAGATCACCATCGGCAGCGGCTTCAGGCCTCCGGTGGGAAGGTCGGCGGGGTCGGCGGGCTGCGACATGGGGCTCCCAGATGGATGATGCGTTGCGGAAACGTCAGCCAGATGGGGCCTGACGGGGCGGCGCGCAAGCCGAAAAATGCGGGGAGCCGACGGAAGTCGTTGAAATTTCGCCGCGTTTTGCGTCTAGTTCGACAATGCGGCGACAGCGTTCGGGTGGCACCGATGAGCGCGCCCGTGAGATCCTCCTCTCAGGGAGGGAAAAGGAGTTCGAAATGATCAGGACGACGTTGATCGCCGCCGCCCTCGCCGGCGGTTTTGCCCTCGCCACGCCGGTTGTCGCTGCTCCGCTCGCACCGGCTACGGCCGCAGTTGCGACGGCCGGCTCGCCGAATCTGGTCGAGCAGGTGCAATACCGTCGCTATTACGGCCCCCGCTACGGTTATCGCGGTGGCTATTACGGCCGGGGCTATCGCTATAATCGCGGTGCAGCCGTCGGCGCCGGCATCGCCGCCGGTGCGCTCGGCGCTCTCGCCGCCGGTGCCCTGCTCGCCCCCGGCCCGGTCTATGCCGCGCCGCCGCCGCCCGTCTATGTCGCCCCTGCGCCGGTCTATGCCGAGCCAGACGCCGACGCGATCGCCTATTGCTCGCGCCGCTTCCGCAGCTACGACCCGTCGACCGGCACCTATATCGCCTCGGGCGGCGTGGTCCGTGCCTGCCCGTAATCCCGGGCTCTGCCGCGAGTCGAGTTCCTCGAACCTCCCGGCCCCGGCCGGGAGGTTTTTTGTGGCCGCTGCTGACTTGCATTGACGGCTCCGCCGTCTCTTAGTCTCCGCTCGTCTGAATCGGAGCCGGCCCGTGCGCATCGCCACCTGGAACGTCAATTCGATCCGCCAGCGGCTGACCCATGTCCTCGCCTTCCTGAAGGAAGTCGAACCCGACGCGCTCTGCCTGCAGGAGCTGAAATGCGTCGACGCCGATTTCCCGCGCGCCGAGATCGAGGAAGCCGGCTGGCAGGTCACCACCCATGGCCAGAAGGGCTTCAACGGCGTTGCCATCATCTCGCGCAGCAAGCTCGAGGATGTCAGGCGCGGCCTGCCGGGCGATGAGGGCGACGAACAGGCGCGCTATCTCGAAGGCGTGCTACCGCTTGGCGATGGCGTCGTGCGCCTCGCCTCGATCTACCTGCCCAACGGCAATCCGCCGAACACCGAGAAATACCCCTATAAGCTCGCCTGGATGGAGCGGTTGGCGGTCCATGCCAAGGGCCTGTTGGACCATGAGGAGCCGCTGGTGCTGGCCGGCGACTACAACGTCATCCCCGAGCCGCGCGACGCCCGCGATCCTGCCGCCTGGACCGGCGATGCGCTGTTCCTGCCGCCGACCCGCACCGCCTTCCGCAAGCTGCAGAGCCTGGGCTTCACCGAGGCGCTGCGTGCCACCACCGACGCGCCCGGCCTCTACACCTTCTGGGATTATCAGGCCGGCGCCTGGCAGCGGAACAACGGCATCCGCATCGACCATCTCCTGCTCTCGCCGCAGGCCGCCGACAGGCTCGGCGCCGTCTCGATCGCCAAGCATGTCCGCGGCTGGGACAAGGCCTCCGACCATGTCCCGGTGCTGATCGAGCTGAACTGAGGCCTCGGCACACCTACTCCGGCGAACCGCGCTTGACGCCGTCCTTGATGAAGACGCGGAACGGCGTCGTGCCGCTGGCGCTGCCGTCGGCCGAACGCCAACGGCCCTTGCTGCAAAGCACGCCGCCTTGCGTCTCGCTCGCCTCGAACTCGATCAGGTTGTGATAGGTCGTGCCATTCGTCTCGACGGCACGGAACTTTGTCGTGCATTTGCCGTCGGCGACGAGCGGATCGTAGTCGTGGATCATGATGCCGCCGCCGCCCGTGCTCGGGAACGGGTCCGTCAGCGGGGGCCAGTCTTCGAAGCGCTCCTGCGCACCCGCGCCGTGAAAGGCGAGCGCGCCGCAGACGGCGATGAAGCTGAAGAACGCGGCGTCGCGCATGGCGGGAACTCCGAGGTCAGACACCTCGGCTACGCCGCTATGCCAAAGCTGGATGCAGTCAGTCCCTCAGCGCCGCTCGGCGCGGACGTGCTGGCGCTCGACCAGAGCCAAAGCGGCGGTGCGGTCGCTCGCGCTCGCATTAGCGAAGGCGGCATCGTAGCGCTCGACGATCCAGCCCTCGCGGGCGGCATCGGCGCCCTCGCGGGCCAGCGCCAGCCACATCAGCCCGATGATCGGGTGGCGCGGCACGCCGTCGCCGCCGCGCAGCAGCATGTCGCCGAAGACGGCGCGCGCCGGGGCATGGCCCTTCTCGGCCGCGAGCTTCATCCAGCGCGCCGCCTGGCGCGGATCGCGCGAGACGCCGGTGCCGTTAAGATAGAGCCGGGCGAGATTGTACTGGCCGTCCGGGTCGCCGAAATAGGAGGCCGCGTAGTGGAACATGTCGAAGGCGCGGTCGGGATTGGGCTTCACATAGCTGCCCTTGATCCCGTCGAGGAAATAGCCGCCGAGCGCGACGAAGGCGGCCGCGACGATGCGCCCGTCCGAAGTGCCGGGAATCTCGTCGGCATTCTCGTCCGCGATCTTCGAGAAATACTCGAAAGCCTTGAGATCATTGGTCGGAACGCCGTCACCGCTGGCATAGACGCGGCCGAGCTTGAACTGCGCGGCGAGATGGCCCTGCGCAGCGGCATATTCGAGCGCCTTGACGGCACCGGCCTGATCGCCGGCGGTCGAATCGCGCATCCAGGCCTTCAGCGCGTCGCGGGCGCTGCTGAACGGGGCGATCGGCAAGGCGGTGTGGGCGGCTGGCCCACTCGGCGCCGGCGCGATCGCGCCACGGCCAGGGGCGAGCGGGATGGGCGCGGCGCGGTTGTCCAGCTCCGGCTCCGGCAGGGCGGCGCCGGGAATCGGGAGCGGCGGCAGCGGCGCCCGCTCCACGGATGCGTTCTGCGCCCAGGCTGCCTGCTGGCAGCCCAGAGCGAGCAACGCTCCGGCAATGATGGCCTCAGATATCCGCATAGCACTGTGTCTCGGCTGCGCCTCCCGGATGGGTGACGGCGCCGCCCTTGGCGGATCCGACCGTCTGCGCGTATTTCCAAAGCGCGCCCGACCGATAGTCCGTCTGGCGCGGCGTCCAGGCCTTACGACGCACCTCAAGTTCGGCATCAGAAAGGCGGACTGCGAGCTTTCCTGTGATGGCGTCGAGCTCGATGATGTCACCGTCGCGGATCAGGCCGATCGGCCCGCCGACAGCAGCCTCGGGACCGACATGGCCGACGCAGAAGCCGCGCGTCGCGCCCGAGAATCGCCCGTCGGTGATCAGCGCGACCTTGTCGCCCATGCCCTGGCCATAGAGCGCCGCGGTGGTCGACAGCATCTCGCGCATGCCGGGGCCGCCCTTGGGGCCTTCGTAGCGAATGACCAGTACATCGCCGACCTTATAATCGCGGTTGGAGACCGCCTTGAAGGCGTCCTCCTCGCAGTCGAAGCAGCGTGCCGGACCGGTGAAGACCAGACTCTCGACCGGCATGCCGGCGATCTTCACGATCGCGCCTTCGGGAGCGAGGTTGCCTTCGAGGCCGACGACACCGCCGGTCTGGGTGATCGGCTTGTTCGCCGGATAAACGACGTCCTGCTGGTCGTTCCACTTCACCGAGGCGAGGTTCTCGGCGATGGTACGGCCGGTCACGGTCATGCAGTCGCCGTGCAGATAGCCATGGTCGAGCAGCGTCTTCATCAGCAGCGGGATGCCGCCGACCTCGAACATGTCCTTGGCGACGTATTTGCCGCCCGGCTTCAGATCGGCGACGTAAGGCGTCTTCTTGAAGATCTCGGCGACGGCAAACAGATCGAAATCGATGCCGCATTCATGCGCGATCGCCGGCAAATGCAGCGCCGCATTGGTCGAGCCGCCCGAGGCCGCGACGACCATCGCCGCATTCTCCAGCGCCTTGCGGGTGACGATGTCGCGCGGACGGATGTTCCGGGCGATCAGCTCCATCACCATCTCGCCGGCGGTGTAGCAGAAGGTGTCGCGGACATCGTAGGGCGCCGGCGCGCCGCAGCTATAGGGCAGCGCCAGGCCGATCGCCTCGGCGACGGTCGCCATGGTGTTGGCGGTGAACTGGGCACCGCAGGAGCCGGATGACGGACAGGCGACCTCTTCCAGCTCCTTCAGGTCCTCGTCCGACATCGCGCCGACCGAGTGCTTGCCGACCGCCTCGAACACGTCCTGGACGGTGACCGGGCGACCCTTGAAATTGCCGGGCAGGATCGAGCCGCCATAGATGAAGATCGACGGCACGTTGAGGCGCACCATCGCCATCATCATGCCGGGCAGCGACTTGTCGCAGCCGGCGAGGCCGACCAGCGCGTCATAGCAATGGCCGCGCATGGTGAGCTCGACCGAGTCGGCGATCACCTCGCGCGAGGCCAGCGACGACTTCATGCCCTGGTGGCCCATGGCGATGCCGTCCGTGACGGTGATCGTGCAGAATTCGCGCGGCGTCCCGCTGGCCGAGGCGACGCCCTTCTTCACGGCCTGGGCCTGGCGCATCAGGGCGATGTTGCAGGGGGCGGCTTCGTTCCAGCAGGAGGCAACGCCGACGAAGGGCTGCGCGATCTGCTTCGCGGTCATCCCCATCGCGTAATAATAGGAACGATGCGGCGCACGGGCCGGCCCGACGCTGACATGCCGGCTCGGCAGCTTCGACTTATCGAATACGCGCGTGTCCATTCAAACTCTGTCCCGCCACCCCACCTGACGGGCGCCAGATGTGCCACGCCGCCGCCCGCCGGTGCAATCATCCGCCCCTGAGCGCGCCGCGAAGCATTTTCATGCTCCGCACCCTGCCCGACGGGGCTTAATTCTTCCGTATCTCAGATAGTTACTGAAGTTTGCAGCTGGGGCCGCTTTGTGGCGGCTTCGCGGCAATTGCGGCAGCCGCCCGGCGCAGCACTGCAATAGCTGCCGATGTTGTACAAATGTCACGAATTTTAGTAGTCGTAATGAAACGCCCGACAGGCCTCGCTACAACCGAGACGCGCAACCGCCGGGCACTGTCGGTTCACGATCCCGATATCGCAGGTAAATGCAAAGCGGGGCGCTCTGGATCGGCTCGACGAACGCCTCGCTCCCCGCCCTTGCGGCAGCTTGCGCTGGGTAACGATGCCTCTGGCGCAAAGCGTTGGAGTCTTACGACTTTTGAAGCACCCGGCTGATCGCGGCTCGCGCGCGCCTGACCGCGGTCGCCATGCTTAGTTTAGAATTAATATAATGATGAGCTAGTTTAGAATTGATACAACACATTGAAACAAAAGGGATATTTCTTGACCGCCCCTGTTTCGGCCTCTACCGCTCCGTCCCGCATGGCCGATTTCAACAGCCCCGCCCGAAGGAGCGAAACATGACCATCAAGACCGCGCTTGCCGCGACAGCCCTGGCCTCCTGCCTGCTGGCCGCCCCTGCCCTTGCGCAGAGCGTCAATCTCTACACGACGCGTGAGCCGGCTCTGCTCAACCCGGTCATCGAGGCCTTCACCAAGGACACCGGCATCAAGGTCAACGCCGTCTTCCTGAAGGACGGCCTGCAGCAGCGCGTCCAGGCCGAAGGCGCCAACAGCCCGGCCGACGTGATGCTCGTCGTCGATGTCGGCGAGATCCAGGCCATCGCCGACGCCGGCATCACGCAGCCGGTGCAGTCGGCGCTGGTCGACAAAACGGTCCCCGCCGCCCTGCGCGGCGCCGGCAACAACTGGGTCTCGCTGACCCAGCGCGCCCGCATCGTCGTCGTCTCCAAGGACCGCGTGAAGCAGGACGCGATCAGCTATGACGAGCTCGCCGATCCCAAGTGGAAGGGCAAGTTCTGCATCCGCGCCGGCCAGCACCCCTACAACAACGCCTTCTTCGCCGCCTATCTTGCCCGCAACGGCGCCGAGAAGACCGAAACCTTCCTGAAGGCGATCAAGGCGAACGTGGCCCGCAAGCCCGGCGGCGGCGACCGCGACGTCGCCCGCGACATCCTCTCGGGCCAGTGCGACATCGCCATCATCAACACCTACTATATCGGGCTGATGAGCAAGGCGACGAACGAGCAGAAGGGCTGGTACGAGGCGATCAAGCCGCTCAAGACCACCTTCGCCGGCGGCGGCACCCATGTGAACGTCTCGGCGGCGGCGATCGCCAAGAACGCGCCGAACAAGGACAGCGCCGTCAAGCTGATCGAGTACATGCTCGGCGAGAAGGCGCAGACCCTCTATGCCGACGGCAATTTCGAGTACCCGGTCAACCCCGACGTCAAGGAAGCCGCCGCGGTCAAGCTGCTCGGAGCGCTGACGCCCGACACGACCCCGCTCGGCGACGTCGCCAAGAACCGCAAGGCCGCCTCCGAGCTCGTCGACAAGGTCGGCTTCGACAATTGAGCCTGAGCGCATCCACAGCACATCCAGAACGGCCGCCAGCTCGCTGGCGGCCGTCGACGCGTCTGGTCTACGTCACCGCGGCCGCCGCCGGCCTGGTCACGCTGCCGGTTCTGGCACTCGCCTTCACCGCCTTGTCGCGCGAGGCGCTGGCGATCTGGCCGCACCTGGCGGCCAACGTCCTGCCGGTGGCGCTCTGGAACACGGCGCTGCTGCTCGCCGGCGTCGGTCTGTTCTGCGGCGCGGTCGGCACCGGCGCAGCCTGGCTGGTGACGCAATACGACTTCCCGGGCCGCCGCAGCCTGGAATGGCTGCTCGTGCTGCCGCTGGCGCTGCCGACCTACATCACGGCCTATGTCTACGTCGAAATCCTCGGCTTCCAGGGGCCGTTCCAGAGTGCGCTCAGGGCGCTGACCGGCTGGCGTAGCCTACGCGACTACTGGTTCCCCGATCCGCGCAACCTGCCGGGTGCGGTCCTGATCCTCGGGCTGGTGCTCTACCCTTACGTCTATCTCAGCGTGCGCGCGCTCTTTTCGATGCAAAGCGCCGCGCTGATTGAATCCGCCCGCACGCTCGGCACCAGGCGCTGGCCGCTGTTCTGGCGCATCGGCCTGCCGATGGCCCGCCCCGCCCTCGCCGCCGGACTGACGCTCGCTCTGCTCGAGACATTGAACGACATCGGCGCCAGCGAATATCTCGGCGTCCGCTCGCTGACGATCTCGGTCTACACGACCTGGATCAATCGCGGCTCGCTGGCGGGCGCAACCCAGATCGCCTGCGTCATGCTGCTTGTCGTGGTCGGGTTGATGGCGGCCGAGGCGCACACGCGCGGAGGCCGGCGCTTCGCGCTGCCGGTGAAGCGGCCGCGGCCGGTCGGACGCATCCAGCTCTCGGGCGCTCGGGCCTGGACGGCAGCGACCGCCTGCTTCCTGCCCGCGCTGTTCGGCGCGGTGCTGCCGCTCATTTACCTCATCGGTGAGTTCTGGCGCCGTGATCTGATCGCCCAGGCCGATGCGACGCTCTGGCGGGCGCTCGTCAACACCGTCGCGATCTCGGCCCTCTCGGCTGCCCTGATCGTCGCGACCGGGCTTGCCATCGCCGCGGCTCTGCGGCTCGGCCGCGAGCGCGCCCTGCCGCTGCTCGCCCGCATCGCCTCGCTCGGTTATGCCCTGCCGGGCACGGTGCTGGCGCTCGGCCTGCTGGTGCCGCTCGCCGCCTTCGACAACCTCGTCGCCGATGCGAGCCGTGCGCTCTTCGGCGCGAGCCCGGGCCTGCTGCTGCTCGGCTCGGGCGCGGCGCTGGTCATCGCCTATCTCGTCCGCTTCCTGACCATCGCCGTGAACGGGACCGAGAGTGGCTATGCCCGCATTTCGCCGCGCATCGACGACGCCGCCCGCTCGCTCGGCGCGAACAGGCACGAGCTCCTGCACCGCCTGCATTGGCCGCTGATGCGCCCGGCCATCGCGGCGGCCGCCCTGCTCGTCTTCGTCGACTGCATGAAGGAGCTGCCGGCGACGCTGCTGCTGCGCCCGCTCAACTTCGACACCCTCGCCACGCTGGTCTATGGCCACGCCGCCCGCGGCGTCTTCGAGGATGGCGCGCTGGCGGCGCTGCTGATCGTCGCGATCGGCATCTATCCGGCGCTCAGGCTCGCCCTGGCCGGCGAGCAGCGGCCGGTTTCGCGCGAGAATTAAGACATTTCCCCGGCTTTGAGAGGTCCGGAACGGCGTCGAACTCGACATTCGCCAGCTGGAGGACTAAACCCTTGCCGCGCGATGACATTCCGGCCACCCGGCCGAATCGCTCGCGATATCGGATTGCCTGACGACGGGATTCCTGCCGTCACGCAGATGAAGGCCATACGCCCGGCCATGTCACGACGCGCACTTGTCCTCGGCCTCGCCGCTGCCGCGCTGCTGCTCACGCTCGGGCTGCGGCCGTGGAATCTGGCGTTGTCGCATGTCGAGCGCTCCGTCGTCGCCGGCATCGAGGCGCGCACCGGCCTCAAGGTGACGAGCCTGCGCCGCGCCGAGATCGCGATCCTGCCGCTGCCCCGGATCAGCCTCTCCGATGTGAGCTTCGTCGATCCGCAGGGCGTGCTCTCCGGCAAGGCGGCGCGCCTGCGTGCTCGTGCCCGCTTGCTACCCCTGATCAGCGGGCAGCTCGACTTCGACCGCATCGACCTCGTCGTTCCCGAGATCCACATCGCGGCCGATGAGTCCGGTGGCAGCTATGCCGGCTGGCTCGATCGCATTCTCGGCTATCTCGCGCGGCTCGACGGCCAGACCCGGCTCGTCCTGAATTCCGGCAGCGTCATGATGCGCTCCGACAGCACGATCCTGACGACATTGCGCGACGTCAACCTGCTGATCGAGGAGCGGACCGCCCAGGCGCCGGTCTCACTCGCCGGCTCCTTCACCTGGCGTGGCGAGGCCACCAAGGTCGACATCCTCTGGCCAGTGGCCGGCGAGCGGGCGCGCACAGCCTTCTCGCTCGGCTCGCGCCTGATGAACCTGCGCCTCAACGGCACGCGCTCGGCCGCCCAGGGCACCACCAATGGCCAGATCGAGTTCAGCACGAAATCGCTGCCCGACGCCATGGCCTGGATCGGCCCGCGCCCCCGTATCGCCTCGCTGGTCCGGCAGGTCGAATTGACCGCTCAGGCCCAGATCAGCGGAGGAAGTGCCGCGCTCGATTCGGTCGTCGCCATGGTCGATGGCCACCAGCTCGAAGGGGCGCTGAAGCTCGACGGCGCCATGCCCAACTGGGCGCTGTCCGGCACGCTCGCCGGCGCCGAGTTCGATCTTGGGCGCCTGCTGCGGCAGGCTGAACCGCAGCCTGCGGCGGGTGGCACTGAAACGGGTCGTACACCGCTCGAATTCGACGGTTGGACGACCAATGACGTCGACCTGCGCCTGTCGCTCGACTCTGCTCGGATCGGGGCGACGCGCTTTGGCGACCTTGCGGCCCAGCTGCTGATCCGCAAGGGCCGGTTCGAAGCCTCGCTGCTGCGCACGGCAGCCTATGGCGGCTCGGCCCGGGCCCGCATCCTCGCCACGCCGGTCGCGGCCGGTGCGGACGTCAAGCTGCAGCTCGGCGTCGAAAAGGTGAACCTCGCGCTGGCGGCAGAAGACCTGCCGGAACTCGCTCGCCTCAGCGGCACGGCGACCGGGCAGCTCGCCTTCGACGGTGTCGGCAGCAGCCTGGAACAGGTCGTGAATTCGCTGACGGGCCGGGCCAATCTGACGATCCGGCAGGGCGAGTTCCGCGGCATCGCCTTCCCCGACCTGCTGCGGCGAGCCGAGAAGCCGCCGGCCTCGGCGCGCGACTGGCGCCAGGGCAAGAGCAGCTTCGAAACACTGCAACTCACCGCACTCGCCAATCTCGGCGTGCTCTACGTCACCGACACGCAGATCGCCGGCTCGGGCTACAATGTCGTCCTCAACGGCACCGCCGATCTCAGCCGGCGCTGGCTCGACCTCAACGGCGCGCTGAGTTCGACCACGACCTCGGCCCGCGTGCCCTTCGAGCTCCGCGGCCCCTTCTTCGGTGCCGCCTTCACCCCCGAGATCGACGCATCCTTGCGGACCCCGGGCCCGGCGATCCCACTGCTGCGCTGACTGCCTGCGACGTCATTCTCGGGCGGAGCGAAGCGCAGACCCGAGAATCTCATGACGAGAAGGCTGCCTGAGCCTCCTCTCGCCTGAGATGCTCGGGTCAAGCCCGAGCATGACGCTTGGCTGGTCCGGCCGGCGCTACGGCGGAAGGGAGGCTCACGCCTCCCCGGCCGGCTCCTCACCCGCGCCATTCGCGGCCTCGCCGCTCTCGCCCTCTTCCTCGGACTCCTCGCCGATACGCTCGACCGAGACGACCTTCTCGCCCTCGGCCGTGTCGAAGATGGTGACACCCTGGGTCGAGCGCCCGGCGATGCGGATCGGCTTGGGCCCTTCCACCGGTATCCGGATGACCTGGCCGCCATCGGTGACCAGCATGATCTGGTCGGTGTCGGTCACCGGGAACGAGGCGATCAGCTTGCCGTTGCGCTCATTGACGACCATGGCGGTGATGCCCTTGCCGCCGCGCCCGGTGACCCGGTACTCGAACGACGAGGTGCGCTTGCCGTAGCCCTTTTCCGACACCGTCAGGATGAACTGCTCGGACGCGCCCATCTCGGCGTACTTGTCCTGGCCGAGTTCGATGTCGCCGGCAGCCTCTTCCGCATCGGCAATCGGCGCGGCCGCCTCGTCACCGTCACCGGTCACGGCGCGCCGCGCCGCCGAGGCGAGCTTCAGATAAGCAGCGCGCTCGTCCGGCGTAGCATCGAGATGGTGCAGGATCGCGAGCGAGATCACCTCGTCGCCCTTGGCGAGGTTGATGCCGCGCACGCCAGTCGAGTCGCGGCCCTTGAAGACCCGCACTTCGGGCACGGCAAAGCGAATGCTCTGGCCCTCGGCCGTAGTCAGCAGCACGTCGTCATGTTCGGAGCAGATCTGCACGTCGACGATGGAATCGCCCTCGTCGAGCTTCATCGCGATCTTGCCGTTGCGATTGACCTGGACGAAGTCGGAGAGCTTGTTGCGCCGGACATTGCCGCTCTTGGTGGCGAACATCACGTCGAGCCGTTCCCAGCTCTCCTCGTCCTCCGGCAGCGGCATCACTGTGGTGATGCGCTCGTCCTTGTCGAGCGGCAGCATGTTGTTGAGGAACTTGCCGCGCGCATTCGGCGCCGAGAGCGGCAGCCGCCAGACCTTCTCCTTGTAGGCCTGGCCCAGCGAGGAGAAGAAGATGATCGGCGTGTGCGTGTCGGCGACGAAGAGCCGGGTGACGAAATCCTCCTCACGCGTCGACATGCCTGAGCGGCCCTTGCCGCCGCGCTTCTGCGCCCGATAGGTCGAGAGCGGCACGCGCTTGATGTAGCCGGCATGGCTGACGGTGACGACCATGTCCTCGCGGGCGATCAGGTCCTCGTCGTCGAGATCCGAACCCCAGTCCTGAATCACGGTTCGGCGCGGCGTGGCGAAGGCAGCCTTCACCTCGGCGAGCTCGGTCTTGATGATCTCCTGGATGCGGGCGCGCGAGCGCAGGATGTCGAGATAGTTGGCGATCTCCTTGGCGAGCTTCTCCAGCTCGTCGCCGATCTCGTCGCGACCGAGGGCGGTCAGGCGTGCCAGGCGCAATTCGAGGATCGCCTTGGCCTGCGCGTCCGAGAGCCGATAGGTGCCGTCGGCGTTCATCGGATGGCGCGGATCGTCGACCAGCGCGATCAGCGGCGCGATGTCGTCGGCCGGCCAGTCGCGCGCCATCAGCGCCTCATGCGCGGCCGACGGTGTCGGCGCCGTGCGGATCAGGCGGATGACCTCGTCGATATTGGCGACAGCGGTGGCGAGGCCGCAGAGCACATGAGCACGCTCGCGCGCCTTGTTGAGCAGATAGCGCGTGCGCCGCGAGACGACTTCCTCGCGGAATTCGACGAAGGCCGAGATGAAGTCCCTGAGGTTCAGGATCTCGGGGCGACCACCGGTCAGCGCCACCATATTGGCGCCGAAGGAGGTCTGCAGCGGCGTGAAGCGGTAGAGCTGGTTCAGCACCACATCGGCGACGGCGTCGCGCTTGATCTCGATGACGACGCGGACGCCCTCGCGGTTCGACTCGTCGCGCAGGTCGGAGATGCCCTCGATCCGCTTCTCGCGGACGAGATCGGCGATCTTCTCGACCATGGTCGCCTTGTTCACCTGGTAGGGAACCTCGGTGACGATGATCGCCTCGCGCTCCTTGCGCAGCTCCTCGATATGGGTCTTCGAGCGCATCACGATCGAGCCGCGCCCGGTGTGATAGGCCGAATGGATGCCGCTGCGGCCCATGATCTGGGCGCCGGTCGGGAAGTCGGGGCCGGGCACGATCTCGATCAGCTCGTCGATCGTGATCTCGGGGTTCTCGATCAGCGCGATGCAGGCGTCGATGACCTCGCCGAGATTATGCGGCGGGATGTTGGTCGCCATGCCGACCGCGATGCCGCCGGCGCCGTTGACGAGCAGGTTCGGATAGCGCGCCGGCAGGACCGTCGGCTCGTGCTCCTTGCCGTCATAGTTCGGCTGGAAGTTGACGGTGTCGAGGTCGAGATCCTCGAGCAGCGGCATCGCCGCCTTGTCGAGGCGCGCCTCGGTGTAGCGGTCGGCCGCCGGGCTGTCGCCGTCCATCGAGCCGAAATTGCCCTGGCCGTCGATCAGCGGCAGGCGCAGCGAGAAATCCTGCGCCATGCGCACCAGCGCATCATAGACCGCGAGATTGCCGTGCGGATGGTACTTACCCATCGTGTCGCCGACGATGCGGGCGCATTTGGTATAGGGCCGGTCGGGCAGGTTCTTGTTCTCGTGCATCGAGAACAGGATGCGCCGGTGCACGGGCTTCAGGCCGTCGCGGACGTCAGGCAGAGCGCGGCTCACGATCACGCTCATCGCGTAATCGAGATAGCTCTTCTTCATCTCGTCGGTGATCGCGATCGGCTTGATGTCGCCGCCCGGCTGCGGGCCGTCGTCGCGCTTGTCGTCGTTGTCTTCGCTCAAGGGAAAAAGTCCCGTTTACCGCTGGTTTTTCAACGTTCTGGCTAGCCGATTCCGACGCACGAAGCCAGCAAAACGCGATTCAATTCAGAGAAAATAAAACCCTTTGATCGCAGTAGCTTGCATCGGATTTTTGATTCGGTTTCGCGCCCCTTCCGCATTCTCGCCATGTTTCGCGCGTGACGGGCGCTCCGGGGCGTGCCTAGACTGCCTCGCCGCACAGAATCGCGCCGTCATTCCGAACCAGCCGCGACGCGGCGCAATCGGGCGACGAGAGCGACCGCTAGAGCAGAGCAGCAAGCTCCGGAGAGAGACATGTTCGCCGAATATCTCTCCTCCGCCCTGGTCACCCTGCTGGTGACGCTCGATCCGCCGGGGCTGGCGCCGATCTTCCTGTCGCTGACGCGCGGCATGTCGACGAGCGAGCGGCGGCAGGTCGCGGTGCGCGCCTGCATCATCGCCTTCTGCATCATGGCCTTCTTCGGCCTCGCCGGCGACATCGTGCTTAAGGCGCTCGGCGTCTCCTTGCCGGCCTTCCGCATCGCCGGCGGCTTCCTGCTGTTCTGGATCTCGTTCGAAATGGTGTTCGAGCGCCGCAACGAGCGTAAGCAGCAGACCGCCGACACCGCCATCACCCAGGACCACATCCGCAACGTCGCCGCCTTTCCGCTAGCGATCCCGCTGATGGCGGGCCCCGGCGCCCTGACCGCGATGATGCTGCTCGCCGGCCGGGCCAATGGCGACATCGCGATGCTGTCCTCGCTCGCGGCGATCTGCGGGCTGGTGATCCTCTCCTGCCTCGTCGTCTTCTTCCTGGCCGTGCCGATCGCGCGCCTGCTCGGCGTCACCGGCAATGTCGTGCTGACCCGCCTGCTCGGCGTCATCCTCGCCGCGCTGGCGGTGCAGTTCGTCATCGACGGCGTGCGCGCCGTGATCCGGGGCGGCTGAACCGCCCCGGACAAAGGTAAAGCTCAGGCAGCGCGCGCAAATCGCCAACGGACGAGATCGACGAGCAGGAACGCCGCGAGGCTGACGCCGACCAATGGCAACGCCCAGCCCAATCCCGCCGCGACGACGACCGCCGCCGCCCTGCCCGGCCAGCCGAGCCGCAGCCAGGACTGGACGAGCGTCCGCGGCAGCGAACCCGGCGCCGGCCGCTGCCGCCACCAGATCCGGTAGCCGAGCAAGGTCGTCAGCATCAGCGCGATGCCGAGCCCCGCCATCAGCAACTGGTTCGGCCAGCCGAACAGGATGCCCATATGGGCATCGATGCCCCAGCGGATCAGCTTGGCGATCAGCGGGAAGGTCTCGAAATCGGCCCGGCTGACCACGGAGAGATCGCGCGGGTCGAGCGCCATCGTGTCGACCTGAGTCGGCCAGCTCCGATCGTATTCCCGGACCAGCCATGCCTGGCCCTCAGCCCGAGGCGGCCGCATCTCGACATGCGGGGAATCGATCCCGGCCGCCTTGGCAGCGCCGAGCACGGCGTCGAGCTGCTGGACGCTACCGGGAGCCGCTGTTCCCACGGCTGGGCCATGATCCCCGTGATGGGCGTGCTCGTCAGCGGCCGGCGCCGCGCCGAGCTTGAGCGAGACCGAGGGCGTCACCCAGCCGAGATTGGCCCGGAGCGCGTCGATCCGGTCGCCGGCATAGTTCGACCAGGTCAGCCCGGTGATCGACAGGAAGACGAGGCCGAGCGAGAGCGTCAGCCCGATCAGCCCGTGCCAGCGCCGATCGCGCAGTGCAGGGTTCGCCCGCGCCCGCTCGGCCGCCCGCGGATGGCGTCGCCAGAACCACATCAGCACCCCGCCGAGCACCACCGCCCAAAGCCAGGACGCTGCCAGCTCGCTGTAATTGCGGCCGAACTCGCCGAGCAGCAGGTTGCGGTGGAGATAATCGAGCTGCGTCCGGAACGGCAGGATGCCGCTGGTGCCGTAAACGACGAGATCGCCCTTGATCGCCAGCGAGACCGGATCGACGAAGATCGCCCGGCTCTCGGAATCGCCGAGGCCGGCCTGAGCGAACATCACGCGCGTGGTCCGGCCTGCGGCTGGCGCGGGGCGGATGGCGAAGAAGCGTGGTCCTTCGCCGATATGCTTGCGCGCAGCCTCGGTCTGGGCGGCGAGCGAGGCGGGCTCGCCCGTAGCCGTCGCAGTCAGTTGCTCGCGGTAGATGAAGCTCTCGATCTGCGGCGTCAGCACATAGAGCGTGCCGGTCAGCGCCGCGATCAGGATGAACGGGCCGACGAACAGCCCGGCATAGAAGTGCAGCCTCGCGATGAAGGCCTTGAATTCGGACGATAATGCGAAGGCGCGGCCGGCATCGGCGCGCGGGCGGGTATCCGCGTGAGCGGTCATGGCTGGATTTCCCGAAATGGACCTGCCGAGATGCCGCCGGCGCGCTGGGCTGGCGGGACATTCGGTCATTGCACGGAAAGCGGCCCGAAGGCCGCTGCGGCGTCAGGTCCGGACGGGAGGCCCTCTCGGGCGGGCGGCGAGCCGCTCCTGTCCCGGTAGCGGCAGCTCGGTCAGGTCGTCGAAACCGACGATCGTGACGCCGGGCTCGATATCTTCGAGAAGCGCAGGCCGGTCCGGCGGGGCATAGGCGGCGCCGATCCAGGCGCAGCCGAGCAGACAGCAGGCTGGCAGATGCGGGGCGGGCTGCTCGCCCGGCAGCGGGGCGCTCTCGGCGCCCGGCGCGCAGAGGGTCAGATGGGCAGCGCGGTCGAGCAGCGCCGGCGCGAGGTTCTGTCCCGACACGACCGCGCCGAACAGCCCTTGCAGCACGAGCACATAGGCCGCGATGATCGCGACCCAGGATCTCGCTCTGATGGACTTGGCTGCGCTCAAGGACAGACTCCCTGGCGCTTCGATAGCGGCGCTCCAGGAGCCTGTCCATCAGCCGAACCGCCGCAGCGGCCTCAAGCCTTGACGTAGACGAAGGCGTCCTTGCCCGAGGCCAACCGGACGCTGATGCGCTTGTAGTCGGAGACCTCGTAGCGATCGGCCGCCGCCAGTTCCTCCGCCGTGATGGCGAAGACCCTGCCCGGCACGCTGTCGGCCGGGTCGTCGCTCGGCGCCACTACCGGATGGAAGCGCTTGCCGCTGGTTCGGATCACCTCGGGATCGGTGATCTCCAGCATGGTCTGGGAAAAGCTCGGCATGGCGTCGTCATGGCCTTCGAGCAGACGTCCGAACGAGGCGAGCTGGACATTCTCCTGCTGCAGCGTGCCATAGGAGAAGAGGAGAATGCTGCGCTCTTCGGCCATGCCCGCGGTCCCCGCCCTTGCGGCTAAAGCGCCGCCAGCAGCTTTTCGCGCGCTGCGCGCGAGCCGGCAAGGCGCTGCCTTGCCGCAGCAAGGATCGGCTCCGGCGCCTCCTGCGGCGTGCCGGCCCGGAACGGCGGCTCAGGCGCATATTCGAGCGAAAGCTGGATCAATTGCGCTTCTTCTTCACCGAGCAGTTCGGCGATCACGGTGAGCCCGAAATCGATGCCGCAGGTGACACCGCCGGCCGTGATCAGATTGCCGTCGCGCACCACGCGCCCTTCCGTCGGGATCGCGCCGAACCGCGCCAGCAGATCATGCGCGTTCCAGTGACTGGTCGCGCGCTTGCCCTTCAGCAGGCCGGCCATGCCGAGCACCAGCGATCCCGTGCAGACCGAGGTGAGATAGCGCACCTGCTTTGCCCGCTCGCGCAGGAAAGCGAGGACCGTCTCGTCCTGGAGCAGCGGGTTGACCCCGGCCCCGCCCGGCACGCAGAGCACGTCGAGCGGCGGACACGCGGCGAAGGTCGTGGTCGGCGTCAGCGTCAGCCCGGTTGCGGCCTTGAGCGGCGCCGTATCCTTCCAGATCAGATGCACCTCTGCCCCCTTGGCCGAGGCGAAGACCTCATAGGGACCGGTCAGATCGAGCTGCTGAACCTGCGGAAAAACAAGAATGCCGAAGCTGAGGGACATGGGCGGACCTCCTGATTGACGGGAGCAACCTAGCGCGCAAAGCTCTGGCTGAATTGCCAAGAACCCCTCGCTTCAGGCCAAACATGCGCCCCATCGAAATCCTCACCTTCCCCGGCGGACAACTGCTCGACGTCGCCGGGCCCTTGCAAGTCTTCGCCACCGCCAACGACCTCGCTTATCTGGCCGGTCGGCCTTTGCCCTATGAGACCGTGGTCGTCGCTACTGAGGACCGAGTGGTCACGAGCTCAAGGCTGGAACTCGGCACAGCTCTGCTCCCTGAGCCCGCCGCGCCGCTGCACACGCTGGTCGTCGCCGGCGGCTATGGCGTCAATGCTGCCTGCCGCGATGCGGCGCTGGTCGGCTGGGTCCGGCAGCGGGCTGTGGCGGCAGAGCGCGTCGCCTCGGTCTGCAGCGGCGCCTTCCTGCTGGCGGCGGCGGGCCTGCTCGATGGCAAGCGGGCCGTGACCCATTGGGGTCGCTGCACTGAGTTCCGGACGATGTTCCCGCAGGTGCGGCTGGAGCCCGACCCGATCTATGTCCGCGACGGCGATGTCTGGACCTCGGCCGGCGTCACCGCCGGGATCGACCTCGCGCTCGCTCTGGTCGAGGCCGATCTCGGCCGCGAGCCGGCGCTCGCCATCGCCCGCCAGCTCGTCGTCTTCCTGAAGCGCCCCGGCGGCCAGGCGCAGTTCAGTGCCGCGCTCACGCTGCAGGAGAAGGACGAGCGCTTCGACAGCCTGCATGGCTGGATCGTCGAGAACCTGCGCGGCGATCTCTCGCTGGAGCGGCTGGCTGGGCAGGCCAATATGAGCCTGCGCAGCTTCGCCCGGCATTATCGCCAGGCGACTGGCCGCACGCCGGCTCGCGCCGTCAAGGAAATCAGGATCGAGACGGCGCGCCGCCTGCTCGAACAAGGCCTCTCCGTCGCCCAGGCCGGCCGCCGCTGCGGTTTCGGCTCGGAGGAAACCCTGCGCCGCACCTTCCTGCGCCGGCTTGGAGCGAGCCCGCAGGCCTATCGCGACAGGTTCGCGGGGTAGCGGACTGTCTGCCTCTACAGCAGCCGCTCCATGACCCGCTCGCTATTGGCACGCTGTTTGCCCGTATCCTTGAACCCTTGCGCCAGGTAGAAGCCGTGCGGCCCGCCATCGCCCGGCACATAGCTCAGCCGCGCTCGCTCGTAGCCCTGCGACGGCAGGCTCTCCAGCCAGAGCGCGATCGCGGCGCGTCCATAGCCTTCGCCCTGACGACGCCCATCGATCATGAAGCGCCAGAGAAAACAGCTCGCGCCGTCGTCCTCGGGCCTCCACATGATGAAGCCGACCGGCTCTTCACCAGCATAGATTGCCCGAAACACGGCAGCCGGGTTGAAATGGGCCTGCGCGATCGAGACCGCATTGGGCGCGACGAAGCCGCTTTGCGCCTCATGCGTCTTTAGCTCGCAGATAGCGCGCACGGTCTCGGCCGTGATCTCGCGCAGCGTGACGACAGGCGCAGTCAAGCAGCCGGCCTCACTTCTCCAGGAAGGCCTTCACCGCCCCCTCGGCCTGCTTCATCGAGATCACCCCGTCGAGATGGCCGCGGCTACCCTGGATGGCGACGTGAGTGACGTCGCGCCCGGCCTTCTTCGCCTCGGCGACGGTGCGCTGGATCATCTCGTCCGGGAAAACCAGGTCCTTGGGCTGATTGACGATCAAGAGTGGCGCTTTGATCCGGCTCATCGCGTCGGCGAGTGACTTGCCGCCGGCGGCATAGAGCTGGTTGGCCTTGACCAGATAGAGGAAATGGTTGGCGTCGGAGACCTTGGCGCGGGCCTCGCCTGCATTGTCCAAAATGCTCTGGACCTGGAACTTGTTGCCGAGCGTCTTGGCCGGGTCCTCGCCCTCCTTGGCCGGGCGGCGGCCGAAGGTGCCGTTGGTCCAGTCGCTATGGTTGGCCTGCAGGGTGACGACGGTCAGCGCCTTGGCGAGACCGGCATTGGGCGGCGTCTTGCCGTAGTAGTCGCCCTTGTTCCAGTTCGGATCGACCAGGATCGGCGCCGCCCAGACGTCGAGCCAGGCGATCAGCTGGGCGTCGGCCTCGGCCGCGCCGATCACCGCCATCGCCTTGCCGACCATGTCGGGATAGCTCGCCGCCCATTCATAGGTCTGCAGCGCGCCCATCGAGGGACCGGCGACCATGACCAGCTTCTTGATTCCAAGACTCTCGACCAGAGCCTTCTGGACATTGACGAAATCGCCGATGGTCACGACCGGGAAGTCGAGCGCGTAGGGCTTGCTGGTATCCGGATCGATCGAGGCCGGGCCGGTGGTGGTGGTCTTCGGGTCGCCGGTGTTGAGGTTCACCAGCGAGTCGGCGGAGAGGACGAAATACTTGTTGGTGTCGATCGCCTTGCCCGGGCCGATGATCGCGTCCCAATAGCCCGGCGCCGCATCCGAGGCGGCATATTTGCCGGCGGCGTGCGAATTGGCCGAGAAGAAATGGCAGATCAGGATCGCATTGGATTTGTCGGCGTTGAGCGTGCCGTAGCTCTCCCAGCCGACCTTGACGTTCTTCAGCGTGCGCCCGCCTTGCGTGGTGTAGCTCGGCAGCTCGAAGACCTTCTTCTCGACCAGAAGCTCCTGCGCGTTAGCCATTCCCGTCACCATCATGCCTGCAATAGCGAGCGCACCCGCGATCCAGCCCTTCATGCCGCACTCCTCCGCTCCGGCCGGGTTCTCGGCCTTGAGGGAGATCAGAGCGGATTTGTCCGGCTAACGGAAGGGGCGGCTTGCCGTCATTCTCGGGCGGAGCGAAGCGCAGACCCGAGAATCTCATGACGAGAAGGCGCCGATATGAGCCTCTTCCGGCCTGAGATGCTCGGGTCAAGCCCGAGCATGACGGCAGGTCTGTCTCACAGCGTCTCCAGCAGCCCCTTGATCAGCGCCCGCCTTGGCGCGATCGAGGAGATCAGCGCGTATTCCTGCAAGGTGTGGGCGCCATCGCCGTCGATACCGAGCCCGTCCAGCGTCGGGATGCCGAGCGCCGCGGTGAAATTCCCGTCCGAGCCGCCGCCGGTCATCGGGCAGTCCTGCAGGTCGAAGCCGACCTTGGCCGCCACCGCCCGCGCCTGCTCGTAGAGCGCCGCGACCTCCGCCGACTTCTCGTAAGGCGGCCGGTTCATGCCGCCGATGATGCTGAGCTTCACATCCGGGTCATGGGATTTCAGCCCGAGGATGCGCTCTTCCATAACTTTGCCATCGGCCACCGTGGTGACGCGGCAATCGACACTGAACCAGGCATGTTGCGGGATGACGTTCGCAGCCGTGCCGCCGCCGACCAGCGCCACCGTCGTCGTGATGCCGCGCGAATAATCGGTCATGCCCTCGATCGCGAGGATCTGGTGCGCCGCCTCACGGATCGCGTTGCGACCGTCGGCATGGCGCGAGCCGGAATGCGCCGGCCGCCCTTCCAGCTTGACCTCGAAGCGGCCGACGCCCTTGCGCGCCGTGACGATCTTGCCGCCCTCGCGCGCCGGCTCGGTCACCAGTACCGCCATGGACTCGCGACCGACAGACTCGATCAGCGCCCGCGAGGTCGGCGAGCCGATCTCCTCGTCGGGCGTGAACAGGAAGACCAGCGGCCGCTGGACCGTGCCGGACTTGGCGGCGTCCTTGAATGCCTGCAACGCCAGCCAGGCGCCGCCCTTCATGTCGTAGACGCCGGGGCCGTAGAGCCGGTCGCCCTCGACGCGGACGGGCAGATCCTTGGCGCTGGTCCCGACGGGGTGGACCGTGTCGAGATGCGACATCAGCGCCACGGCCTTTTCGCCGTTCCGGACGCCGGCGCGCAGGATCAGATTGTCGCCTAACCCGTCGCGGCCGGGAATGCGCTCGACGGCGATCGGCAGGCCTTCGACCTCCCTGGCGACGAGGTCCATCATGCCGTTGACGCCGGGCACGTGATGGGTGGGGCTCTCCAGCGCAACCCAGACGGAGAGCGCGGGAACTGCGGGATCGTGAATGGTCATGATGGGAAGCGTTTTCGCAGGAAAGCGTGGCGATAACAGGACATTGGCCGATTTGCCGGCTTTGTCCATGTCGAAACGCGCCTAGCAGCCCTGCGGGCGCGGCGTTTCAAAAAAATTTCGACGCGGTGTCGGCAAGGCCGATCCTCGCCCGTCCTCGCAGCAGACCCGCCGAGGACAAGACGATGCGCCTGCCCGCCGCCCCCACCATTGCCATAGTGCCGGCCTTGTATTGGCTGCGCAGCCTCATGGCGGCGCTGGCCGGCTTCGTCGCGGTCCTCGTGCTCGCGCTCCTGGCCGACCAGCTCCTGCGCTCGCTCGGCCTGCCGCCGCCGGCAGCCCAGCTGACACCGGAACTCGGCCGCCAGGCGCTTGCGGCCTGGCTGCGGGCAGGCTGCCTGCTGCTCGGCGGGCTCGTCGCCAGAGCCGCGTGCTCTAGATGCGCTTGACGTTCCAGAAGGTCGGGAAGCTCGGCAGCACACCCTCCAGCTTGCGGCTGAACGCGGTCGGCTGGAAATACTGGCCCAGCGGCGCGTAAGGCACGTCCTCGAAGGCCTGCTTCTGCAGTTCGGCCGCGATCTTCTGCTTGCCCGGAAGGTCGGTCGCCTCCATCCAGGCCTCGCGCAGCGCCTCGATCTTCGGCGCCACCGGCCAACCCGGCCAGGCCGCCATGCCATTGCCGCGCAGCGAGATGTGGCCGACCGGATCGAGGATATCGATGCCGTTCCAGCCGGTGAAGAAGCAGTTCCAGCCGCCATTGCCCGGCGGCTCCTTGTTGGCGCGGCGCGTCACCACCGCACCCCAGTCCATCACCTGATAGTCGACATTCATGCCGATGCGTTTCAGCATCTCGGCGCCGACCTCGCATTCGGCCTTGAGGTTGGCGAGATCGGTGACGCCGAGCAGCACGACCTTCTCGCCCTTGTAGCCGGCAGCGGCGAGCGCCTGCTTGACCTTGCCGATATCGCGCGGGCCGTTCAGCACCTCCATGCCGGCATCGTTCGCCATCGGCGTGCCTGGCGGAAACAGGCCGACGCCAGTGCGCCACAAAGTCTTGTCGGGGCCGCCGACCGCCTCCATGAACTCGGCCTGGTCGATCGCCATCAGCACTGCGCGGCGGATCGCCGGATTGTCGAAGGGCGGATGCAGATGGTTCATCCGCATGATCGCGATCGAGCCGGTCGTCTCCTTGATCGCGACCTCGAGCTTCGGGTCCTTCGCCAAGAGCGGCAGGATGTCCGGCAGCGGCTGCTCGACCCAGTCGATCTCGCCGCTCTGCAGGGCCGCCGCCGCCGTCGCGGGATCAGGCAAGGTGTGCCATTCGATCCGCTCGACATGGACGATCTTCGGGCCGGCGGTGCGGCCCGGCTTGCCGTCGCTGCGCGGGACATAACCCGCAAACTTCTCGTAGACCGACCTGTTGCCGGGCTGGCGTTCGCTGGCGACGAAGCGGAACGGGCCGCTGCCGATCACCTCGGTGACCTGCGTCGTCGCCTCGGTCCTCGCCAAGCGCTCCGGCATGATCACCGGCACCGCCGCCGTCATCTTGGCGAGCGCATCCGGCAGCAGCGGGAACGCCTTCTTCAGCCGGAAGCGCAGGGTCTTGTCGTCGACCGCTGCGAGCTCGTCGGTCTGCGCCATCAGCGTCTGGCCGAAGGCATCGCGCTTGCCCCAGCGGTTCAGGCTGGCGACGCAGTCCTTGGCCAGCACCGGCGTGCCGTCATGGAATTTCAGGCCCTCGCGCAGCTTGATCGTCCAGCTCTTGCCATCGGCCTCGGCGAGCGCCCCCTCGGCCATTTGCGGCTGGGCCTTGTAGCTCTCGTCCTGCCCGAACAGCGTGTCATAGGCGAGGAAAGCGTGATTGCGTGTGACGGTCGCCGTCGTCCAGATCGGATCGACGACGGCAAGGTCGCCCTGCGGCACGAACTTGATCACGTTCTTGTCGGCCCCACGGCCGATATTGGGTTTGCTGACCGCGATGGCGGCAGCCGTGCCTGCGATGAAAGCGCGACGTGTCGGCATTTCAAGCTCCCTGGCAACAGGGCGTCGATCCGGGATGGCGAAGCCCTGGCGATACGGCGGGCGTCAGGCAACCAGCATGCCAGCAGCCGGTCAAGCCGGCTTGCGGCGAATGCGCGCCGCGCTTAGGCCGCGTCGCGCAAATCGCCCAGGTCGAGCTCGATCAGGAAGTTCGGATCGGCCTCGACCAAGAGCGCCAGAGCCGCATCGTCGGCGAGCGAATCCGCCAGCAACCGCGCCTCGTCGCGGGCCGCTTCGGCGTCGAGCCGGCGCAGCAGCGCCATCAGCGCATTGGCCTGCGGTCCTTCCAGTGCCTCGCAGGCAATCAGCACCTGTGCCAGCAGGTCCCGGTCGATTCCACCCGCCCCACGATGGCCAGGGCCCGCTTCCTTCAATGCCCCAACGGCAGCGGCGAAGGCCGGCAGCAAGGCTTCCGGCATCGCCGCCTTGCGATAGATCGCCTTCAGGCCGGCGCCGCGCTTGTCCCAGAGCAGCGCGCGCACGCGCTTCAGCGGCAGGTCGGACAACGCCGCGAAGGCAGATTCGGCCAGAGCCGGCTCGCCGCTCAGCAGCGAGCGCAGGATCACGCCCGGCGTCAGGCGGCCATTCTCGCGCAGGCAGTCGACGATCGCCGGGGCATCGCTCGCCTCGCCGCCGGCAGCGAGCGCGACCGCGACCCGCTCGGTCGATTCGCGGGCGAGCCGGGCGCTGCGCTCCTGCGTGAGCCAGCCGCAGCCAGAGACGAAGGCGGCAAGCGCATCGGAAACCTTGGCGGCAATCGCCTGGCGCAAGCCAGCTGGCAGGTCGTCGCGCGCCAACATCGCCTCGCGCACCGCACCGGCCTCGCCTTCGCGCTCGAAGATGCGCTCCAGCGAGAAGTCAGGAATTTCCGCCGTCGGATTGGCAAGCAGCGCGACCAGCGCCTCCTCGCAGCCGACTTCGGCAAGCGCCGCGCAGATGCCAGGCGGCAGCCAGGGCCGCTGCGCAATCGCGCGCTGGGCGAGATCGTCACCGATCGCGGCGGCATCGACGAGGTCAGCCTCGGTCAGCACCGGCGACTGTGCCAGCAGCAGGGCCGCGACATCGCTCTGCTCGGCGATCAGACCGAGCACCAGATTGCGCGGCGCCTGCGGCGCGGCGGCGAGTTCCTCGGCGAGCGCCCGGCGCACCAATGGCGAGGGATCGTCGACCAGCGCGATCAGCGCCGTCTCAGCCTCGCGCCGATCCTCCGGCGACATCGCCGAGCGCAGATAGGCTCCCGCCAGCGCGGCGGCGCCTTGCGCCCGCGCCTCGGCCGGCGCAGTCCGCGCCCAGAGCAGGAAGCGCCGCACGATCATCCGCGCCTCCCATGAAGCATGAACTGGCTGAGATCGAGCGGCCCGCGGCGAGGCTTGCGGACCGGAGCCGTTTCGCTGGAAGCGGTCTGCGTATCCGCCACCGCAAGGTCACGCGGCCGCGACGGCGGCAGCGGTGCGTTGACGGCCGTAGCTGCGGGGGTTGAAGCGCTCGTGTTTTCGGCCTTGGCAACCTTGCCGGCAGCCGAGGCCTCGCCTGGGCTCGCCACGGAGCCGACGCGCGGGAAATAGCGGGTCGACGGATCGTCATCGGCGGTCCGGGACGCGCCGCCGCTACGCGGCGTGGTCCAGAGATTGGCGACGGCCTTCGAAACCGGCGTGCGAGGCCCCTCGGTCGAGAACAGGCCGATCAGCCCCTTGGCCCGGCCCGGCGCCAAGGCGGCAGCGATCGGCACCACCGGCGGCTCAGCTGCATAGGCGCTCGCGGTCGTAGGCGCGCTCGTCGGCCTGGCTTGCGCCAGCATCGCGCCGGTCGTCGCCGCGACCTGGGTGTTGGCGTGGCTGGCGGCGAGCAGGCCATAGACCTCCTGGGCGCTGCGAGCCCGGCCGGCCTTGTCGTAGAAAATCGAGCGGTTGGCGGCGGCTGCCTCCGGAAAATCACGCGCGGCGGCGCGCGTCGGGTCGTTGCCGGCCGTGCGGATCAGGTCGGACGCGCCGCGCGCCCCCAGAACATGCGCCATGTAGAGCTCGCCGGCCTGTGGCTGGCGTCCGAGCGCCTGGCCGAGCTGCTCGGCATTCTTCTGCGTCAGCGCACCGGCCATCACCGTCGCGACCTGCGGATCGGTGCGCAATTGCAGGATCTTCTCGCGCAGCGCCGGATCGGAGACCGTCAAGCGGCCATTGCCGTCCTCGCTGATCGCGCCGGCATAATTGGCCATGCCCTGCTTCGGCCCTTCCTGGCGCATCATCGACAGCCAGGTCTGCTCGATGAACTGGAACAGCCCGGTCGCGCTCGACGTGCGCGCCTTCGCATCCGGTTCGAGCGCGGATTCGCGTTGCGCCGTCTTCAGGAGATAGTCGAAGCCGACGCCAGTCTTGTCCGCGCCTTCCTTGATCGCGTTGACCACAGGATTGGCGGGCGTTGTCTCGCGGGTGCTCGGCGTGCTGAAAAGGAACATTGGGTCACTCGGGCCGCTGCCGTTCCAGGCGGACCGGAGCACCCGCAGAGACTGGACCGATTATGGTAAGCGAACCGTTAAAACGGGCGTTTGCTGGACGCGGCCCGGAACCGGAAAAATGCCACAGGAGCAAGACGATGGCGGAAGCGATGCGGCATAAGCGGGGCGGGCTCTACTTCGAGGATTTCGAGATCGGCGCCTCGATCGAACATCGGCTGACCCGCACGGTCACGCAGATGGACAACATGTTGTTCTCCAACATGACGCTGAATCCGCAGCCCTTGCACATCGATGCGCATTTCTGCGCGACCGAGACCGAATGGGGCAAGCCGCTGATGAACTCGCTGTTCACGCTCGGGCTGATGATCGGCATCTCCGTCAACGACACCACGGTCGGCACCACGATCGGCAATCTCGGCATGACCGACGTCACCTTCCCCGCCCCGCTTTTCGAGGGCGATACGGTGAACTGCGTCACCGAGATCGTCGCCAAGCGCGAATCGAAATCGCGGCCGGATGCCGGCATTGTCGACTTCCATCACCGCGCCTTCAAGCAGGACGGCACGCTGGTGGCGCAATGCCGACGCCAGGCCTTCATGAAGAAGCGCCCGACCGGAGGGCAGGCCTGATGCGCTCCCTCCTCTTCGTCCCCGGCGACAACCAGAAGAAGCTGCAGAAGGGTCTGGAGAGCGGCGCCGACGCGCTGATCCTCGACCTCGAGGATTCGGTCGCGCTCAATGCCAAGCCGGCTGCCCGCGAGCTCACCCGCGATTTCCTCAAGGAGATCTCCACCAAGGCCAAGCGCCCCCGCCTGATCGTGCGCGTCAACGCGCTGTCCACCGGCATGACCGAGGCCGATCTCGACGTGGTCATGGAAGGCAGCCCCGATGCGATCATGCTGCCCAAATCCGAAGGCGGACCGGACCTCAGCCATCTCGCCGCCCATATCGCGGTGCGCGAGGCGGAATATGAACTGCCCGACGGCGGGACCAAGATCATCGCAATCGCCACCGAGACCGGCAAGGGCATCTTCGGCCTCGGCAGCTATGCCGGCGCCAGCCACCGGCTCTCCGGCCTGACCTGGGGTGCCGAGGACCTCTCGGCCGATCTCGGCGCCGAGACCAACCGGCTGCAGAACGGCAGCTATACCGATCCCTACCGGATCGCCCGCTCGCTCCTTCTCTTTGCGGCTGCGGCCGCGCAGGTCGACGCGATCGACACGGTCTTCACCGCCTTCCGTGACGATGTAGCCTTACGCACCGAATGCATCGCTGCGCGCCGCGACGGCTTCACCGGCAAGATGGCGATTCACCCGGCACAGGTGCCTGTCATCAACGAGGTGTTCTCGCCCTCGCCCGAAGCGCTCGCCCGGGCCGAGGCGATTATCAAGCTCTTCGATGAGAACCCCGGCCTCGGCGTGGTCGGTCTCGACGGCGAGATGCTCGACCGGCCGCATCTGATGCGCGCCCGCCGCTTGAAGGCGCGCGCGCAGAAGCTGGGCTGACCGCCGCCTTCAGGCATCGGACTCGGCGCAGGCGATCGCTGCGCCGGCCTGTGCCGGACGTCTGGCGTCACCGAAGATCAGGAAGCTGATCGCGGCGAGGATACCGGCGCTGATACCGCCATAAAGCATCACCCAGCCGAAGCCCTGCACCAGCGCGGCGTGCACTCCTGCGCCGGACGGGTCGTGCAACGCCAGGGCCGGATAGGCCTCGCGCAGCGAGCCGAGATTGCCGGCAGCGATCGATGAGGCCAGCGTCTGCATTTGCGAGCGATCGAAGGCGGTCGCAATGGCGTCCGGCAGCGACCGCCTGATGCCCTCGACCAGGATGAGCCCCATCACTGCGATATTGATCGCAAGCGCGATCAGCCGCGCGCTGATGTCGATGCCGGACGCCATGCCCGAGCGATTGCTCGGAACCGAGCCGGTGGTCGTATTGGTCACCGCCGTGCTGGTCAGGCCGAGGCCGATACCCGCCAGCAGAGCGCCCGGCAGCAGGGTCATCCAATTCGCCTGGGCAAGGCCGCTGCCGAACCACATCGCGATGAAACCGGCGCCGATCGCAAGCATTCCCAGGGGAATGACGAACTGCGGGCCGTGACGCTCCAGCAAGCGGTCGGAGACGGGCGGCATCACCATGAAGGGAACGGTGTAGGCTAGCAGCAGCAGCCCGGTGGCCTCGCTGCCCAGGCCGAGCCCGCTCTGGACGTAGATCGGTAGGTAGATGATGAACGGCCAATAGCTGAAATTCATGCCGATGCAGCCGATGATCGCGCCGCTGAACCGGCGAATCCGGAACACGGAGAAGTCGAACATCGGCTGCGGGGCGCGCCGCTCCACCACCAGGAAGGCGATGAAGCTGGCGAAGGCCAGCCCGGCAAGGCCGAGCGCCGCAGGCACGCCGAGCTCGGCACCCTGCGTGATGACATAAGCGAAGCCGAAGACCGCCAGGGTCAGCGTGACGATGCCGGCGACATCGAGCGTCTTCGCCTCCGGGTCCCGCGATTCGCGAATGCCGATCGCGGCAGGCACGAGCGCCAGCATGGTCAGCGGGACGTGGACCAGGAAGACCCATTGCCAGCCCGCCACGCTGGTGATCACGCCCCCGACCACCGGGCCGAAGCCGAGCCCGATGCCGCTGACCACGCCCCAGATGGTGAAGGCCCTGCCCCGCTCGCGCCCGTCCGGGAATTGGTGCGAGATGATCGCGACGGCGCAGGTCAGCATGGCGCCGCCGGCCATGCCTTGCAGGAAGCGGCCGGCGATCAGGATCGCAGCGCTCTGCGCCAAGCCGCAGATCAGCGAGGTCACGCCGAAGGCTGTCGTCGTCACGATGAAGACGCGCTTGCGGCCATAGCGGTCGGCGAGCGTCCCTGTCGCCATCAACACCGCCGTGCAGGCGATGGTGTAGGCGTTCATGATCCATTGCAGCGCCTTGAAATCGGCAGGCAGCACCGATTCCAGCGTCGGCAGGATGACCGGCACACTGGAGATCTCGAGTCCGAACATCAGGGACGCGAGACAGGCGGAAGCCAGCGCCACCGCATTTCGGTTGGAAGGAGAGATCGCCATGACGAGCACCTTTCGGATCGATCCGCTTCGCTCGGGATCGACGGAGGCACTTCGTCTATGGGCAGATCGGACATGATAGAAATGATTTAATTTCGTATCTTTCAGTTCGCATGATAATAAATTCGCGTCATGGATTTTGCGCCTGAACTGTTGCGCGCGCTCGTCGCCGTCGCCGAGGCCGGTGGGTTCACCCGCGCGGCCGAGCGCCTGCATCTGACGCAATCGGCCGTCAGTCACCAGATCCGCCGGCTGGAGGATCAGGTTGGCACGCCTCTCTTCACCCGCACGACGCGCAAGCTGGCCCTGACCGAGGACGGCGAGGAATTTCTGCGCCATGCAAGGCAGATCTTGCAGGCCCATGCCGCCTTGAGCCGGCGCTTTCAGGCGTCGTCTCTCGGCGGCTCGATCCGTTTCGGCGTGCCGGAGAATTTCCTGGGCGACGAGCTGCCGCAATTGCTGAGCCGCTTCGCCCGTGCCTACCCTTCCGTGCGCCTCGAAGCCTCGGTCAGCGTCTGCCAGGACTTCAGCGTCGGGATCGAAAGCGGCGAGCTCGACCTCGCAGTGGCGATGCGCCGGGCTGGCGAGACCGGCGGGACCGTGCTGCGGCGCTCGCGCTATGTCTGGGCCGCCGCCGAGGATTTCGCGGTCGTGCCCGGCTCGTCGCTGCCGCTGGCGCTCTCGCATCCGCCCTGCCTGTGCCGTGCGGTCGCGATCGAGGCGCTGGCCGGTTCCGGCGTCGAATGGCACACTAGTTTCACCTCCGCCAATCTGCACGGATTGCGGGCGGCGATGCTGGCGGGGCTCGGCGCGTCCATCATCGCCGATGACGAGATCGAGCCGGGAATGAAGGTCCTCTCCCCGAGCTACGGCCTGCCGCCGCTGCCCGATCTGGAATTTGCGCTGATCTGGTCTGACGGCGGCAAGACACCCTGCGCGCGCGAACTGGGCCGGCTGATCGCCGACACCGCCAAGAGCCTCGGCGGCCCGGTGTTGCATCGACCGGCGCGGGCGAAGGCGCTGGCTGGCAAACCGGGTTAACCGGGAGCTCCAAGCGATTCGGCCGATTCGGGTTTTCCAGTTTGCGCCGGACCATGGCCGCCCGGTTCAGGCGCGGATCGCGTTCACTTGATCTGCCGGCACTCGTGCCGCGCCGCGCTCGCCAGGCACTCCTGCGCCTTCCTGGCGGTATTGAGTTCGCGCAGCAACCAGAACCCCGCTCCGATCATCACCAGCACGGCGATGATCGCGAGCAGGTTGACGGTCATTCGCCATTGCTCGTCCGGCTCCTCGTCCTGGCGCCGGACCATCGCGCTCAGCCGCCGGCCGGCCGGGTGATCGAGAACAATTCGCTGACCTCGGCATAGTCGCTGTAGCCGCAGCGCGCGATCGGATTTGCCTTGGCCGTGTCGAAGCGCCCATCGTGGATGAAGGCTTCGTCGACATAGGCCGCGACGACCTGGCCGAGCACCATCCAGCGCGGCACCTCGTTGCCGTCGATATCCCTGAGCTGCTGGATCGACAGCAGCTTGCATTCGAGCGCGGCCGGGCTCGCCGCGACCCGCGGCGGCTTGACGATCCGCGAGGGGGCCATTTTCAGCCCCGCATGGACGTATTCGCTCTCCCCCCGCGGCAGCGGCGCCGAGGTCAGGTTCATCTGCTGGTCGAGCGCCTTGGTGACCAGGCTGCAGGTGAACTCGCCAGTCTCCTCGATGAAGGCGACCGCATCCTTCTTGTTCTCCGAGGAGAACATCACGATGTTCGGCCGCGACGAGATCGCGTTGAAGAAGCTGTAGGGCGAGAGATTGACCTCGCCCTTGGCATTCACCGCGCTGATCCAGCCGATCGGCCGCGGCGCGACGATCGCCTTGAACGGGTCGTGCCTGAAATCGAGATCGCGCCCCTCATTGGTGTAGTACACGGCGCTCACCCCCCGAACCGGCTGACGATCGCGGCAAGATCCGGCCGTTCGCGATCGGCCGGGCGACCATCCGCCTTGCCGAGATGGACGAAGCCGGCGATGCGCTCGTCGGATTCGAGCCCGAAGGCGTCCAGCACCTTGCGGTCGAAGGCGAACCAGTTGGTGAGCCAGGAGCCGTTGAAGCCGAGCGCCTCTGCCGCGATCAGCATGTTCATGCAGACCGCGCCGGCCGAGAGCTCCTGCTCCCATTCCGGGATCTTCTCATGCTTGCGGGCGCGCGAGATGACCGCGATCACGACAGGAGCATGCAGCAGACGCTTGCGCTCGAACGCGACCTTGTCCTCATCGGCCTGCGGATTGCGCTCCTTGAAGACGTCAGCGACGATCTCCGCCGCCTTTTCCTTGGCCGGGCCGGAGAAGACGATGAAGCGCCAGGGCGCGAGCTTGCCATGGTCCGGCACGCGCGCCGCAACCGTCAGAATCTCGCGGAGCTGGGCCTCGTCCGGCCCGGGGCTCGAGAGAAATTGCGGTGGCACCGAGCGACGGAGCTTGAGCAGGGAGAGCGTGTCGGTCATGAACGATCCGGAAGATGGCGTAGCGGCGGGCAATGATCGTTCCCAGTTAAGGTTTCGCCATGATGAGGACAAGCGAACCTGCTCCTTCCCCGGTGCAAGGACGATGACGGCGCAGCGCATGTTTCAACGCGACGAGTTCCAGAAGGCTCCGCTATCACAGCGTGCGAGTGGCGAGGCTTGTTGATGCCGAAGCGCCTCATTTTGCACGCCGTGATGCAGGGCAAGACGCGGAAGGATCCGCGCACCGGCAATGCAAGGCGTCTCAGGCGCGAAATGACGCCAGCCGAGAAGCGACTATGGGCTCAGTTGCGCCTGCTCAAGGTACCGGGCGGCCATTTCCGCAGACAGGCTCCCATGGGCCCTTATTTTGCGGACTTTGCACATTTCCACTCCAAACTCGTGATCGAGCTCGATGGCGATCAGCACGGGCTGCCTGCTGCGCAAGTTCATGATGTCGCACGCACGGCTTACTTGGCCGCACATGGCTATCGCGTCCTGCGCTTCTGGAATCGTGAAATCGCCGAGAACCTCGACGGCGTTGTAGAGACAATCTTTCGCGCCGCGCATGCGGCCTCGGCAGCTCCAATGACAATCGTGCCCTATAAAGCTTCCTGTACCAGTCTTATCCTCGCAGCGTTCAGCGTGCTGCTTCTGGGCGCTTCTCCTGCCCTCGCCCAAACCCCTGGTGCGGCACCTTCGTCGACGACGCCCGGCTCCCCCCCGCCGGTTGCAGCTCCGGCGGCACGGCCGGGCCAGGCGACGCTCTCGCTCAGCGCCCAGTTCTCCGGCAGCCGCAAGCCGATCCGCTCCGGCCTGGTCTGGCGCGTGTTGACCGAAACCTTCGACGGCTCGCCGCCGCGCATCGTCGCCCGCTCGAACGAGGCCGAGCCGAGCTTCGCGCTCGATCCCGGCGTCTATCTGCTGCACGCCGCGTACGGTTTCGCCAGCGCTACCAAGCGCGTCACGCTCGGCGCCCAGGGCCTGAGCGACCGGCTCAGCATCAGCGCCGGCGCGCTCTCGCTCGCCGGCTCGATCGGCGAGACGCCGATCGCCCCCAACCAGCTGAGCTTCTCGGTGTTCGTGCCGTTGCAGGGCAACTCCGAGGGCCGCCTCGTCGCCTCCGGCGTCAAGTCCGGCGAGCTGATCCGGTTGCCCGAGGGCACCTATCACATCGTCTCGACCTATGGTGATTCGAACGCGATCCAGCGCTCCGATGTCCGGGTCGACTCCGGCCAGGTCACACAGGCGACGCTGCACCACCGCGCCGCGCAGGTGACGCTGAAGCTGGTCGCCGGCCCCGGCGGCGAGGCCTTCGCCGGCACCGCCTTCAGCGTGCTCACCCCCGGCGGCGACGTCATCCGCGAGGCGATCGGCGCCTTCCCGCAGGTCATCCTGGCCGAGGGCGACTATGTGCTGATCGCCCGGCAGGAGGGCCAGGTCTTCTCGCGCGACTTCAAGGTCGAGGCCGGCCGCGATCGCGATATCGAGGTGATCGCGCGCTGAACAACCCTGTCATTCCGGGGCTTCGCGCAGCGAAGAGCCCGGAATCCATTTCCGCCGCCGTGGCCGAAATGAGCGAGACGGATTGCAGCTTACATCTCGCCGCCGTGTTCATGGGTTCCAGGCTCGCTGCTGCGCAGCGCCCCGGAAAGACGAAGAGGTTCGTATTCCTCAGTTCGTCGGCTTGCCCGGCTCGCGTCCGCCGCCGAGCTCGGCGGCGATGCCGTCGGCGAGGCGAATGGCGAGGCAGCGATAGCCGGATTCGACGACCTGGAGCCCGTCCATGCCGACGATCTCCTCTTCGCTGAAGCGCTTCGAGCCCGACCAGTTCTTCATCATGACATAGCGCGGGAAGACCGGAACCCCCGTCTCGCTCGCGACCTTGGCGAGAACCGCCCGGTAGTCGTCATATTTGGGATAGCGCCCCTCGCGTGGCAGCCAGGGCATGTCCATCAGCACGAGGTCGATGCCGGCCTCCTGCAGCTTGCTGATGCCCTTGCGCAGGATCTTGGCCAGCTTCTCCTCGCCGATGTCGCGAATGGCGTCGTTCACTGCCGTCTGCCAGATCACCAGAGCGGGCTTTTCCGGGATGATCTCGCTCTCCAGCCGCAGATACATCTCATAGGCCGATTGGCCGCCCACACCGAGATTCGTGACCTTGATCTCGCGCGTCGGCAGGCGCCGGCGCAGCTCCTCTTCCAGCATTGCTGGATAGCCGCGATTGGCTTCGCCCGAACCGGTGCCGGCGGTGGTCGAGGAGCCGATGGCGACGATGGCAAGGCGGTTGGTTTCGGCGAGCGTGCGCGCCGAAACCGGCAGGATCGGCTTGAACGGGTTCTGCGCGGCGCCGGCCCGGCAGCGCGCCTCGACCATCGGCGCAACGGGTTTCGGCCCGGCGAATGCCGGCAGAGCCGACGCCAGGATCAGAAGAAAGGCGCTCAGGCCGTAGCGGCCTGCTCGCGCGGGGCGCTGGCGGCGCGTGCCGTAAGCGTCTTGTACCACGAGAGAAAGGTTCCTAGCCCGAGCAGGATGGTAATCCCGCCCAGTGTAACGAGCAACTGCACCCAAAGAGTGAAGGAACTCTCCGCAAGGATGATCTGTCCGGCGATCGCCAGGACGATTCCGGCGCAGAAGACTTCGAGCGAGTGCCGCCCGAGCGCCGCCAGCCGCCGACCAGCCATTCCGCTGAGGGCGCTCGCATCCGGCCGCAGGAAGCGTAGCACCAGCCATGTCAGCGCCGCCAGATGCGCGACGCGCGGCCAGGCGAGATTGGACTTGTCGGTCCCGATCTGCAGGCTGTCGATCCAGTCGTTCAGGAAGGCGATGCCGAACGGATTGCCCGAGGACAGCTTCACCATCGCCGCGAACAGCAGGACTGCGACCGCCGTAATGTCGAGCAAACGCAACTTCGGCACGCCGGCGCCGACGAGACCAAGCCGGCCGATGACGACACCGAAAGTGAACAGCATCTGCCAGGCGAAGGGGTTGAAGAACCAGCCGCCCTCGCCCGGATGGTTCGGCAGGTTGAGGCCGGCATGGGTGGCGCCCTGCCAGATCGCGACGGAGACTGCGAGCGCGGCAAGCGGGCTGGTCCGCGCCACGATGTAGATCAGCGGGAACAGCGCCAGCAGCACGATGTAGAGCGGCAGGATGTCGAGATAGAACGGCTGGTAGACCAGCCCGAGCGCGTTGACGATCGCCGCCTGGGTGTCGCTGAAGAAGGGCTGGATGTTGATCGCCTCGACATAGAGCGCGTTCTGCGTGCGCACCACCGCGGTCGCGACGATGCCGCAGACCAGCACGAACAGCGCCAGATGCGCGATGTAGAGCGTCCAGATCCGGGCGCCGACCTTGAGCGAGCCGACGAGCAGCCCGCGCTGGTCGATCAGCCGGCCATAGGCGAAGGCGGCCGAGACGCCCGCCAGCAGCACGAAGACGTCGGCGGCGTCGGAGAAACCGTAATTATGCGGCATCGCGGCCGAGACGATGTTGCCCGGCATGTGATTGACGAAAATCACCAGCAGAATCAGGCCGCGGATCACGTCGATGCGCAGGTCGCGGCCGGGCGAGGCCGCTTCGCGCGGACCCTTTCCGAACAGCATCAGGCGCCAGAATCCGCTCACGTCACCACCGCATCCATCTGCACGGTCAGTGGGGCGACCGCACATTTGTTCATCTAGCGTTCATCTTAACATTGTGTTGAGAGCAAGGCTCCGCGCCGGCGGATCACAAGCCTGTGCATCAACGTGAAGGACGCGCCTTGGTTCGCCGCGCGCACGCACACGCAGCGCCGCGATCCGTCATTGGCTTCAACGGCCTGTGACGGATCGCATCACTCTTGAACGAGTGATGGCATGCCCTGGATGGGTGGCGGAGCTGCGCTAGGCGCCTGCGTCTTCGGCCGCCTTCGCCGCCTCGCGCTTCTTCTCGACGCGGCGCACCGAGAACACCGAGAGCTCGTAGAGCAGCAGCATCGGGATCGCGAGCATCAGCTGCGAGATCACGTCGGGCGGGGTCAGCACAGCCGCGATGACAAAGACGAAGACGATGGCGTAGCGGCGCTTGTCCTTCAGGAACTGCGCGTCGATGATTCCCGCCTGGCCGAGCAGGGTCAGGATCACCGGCAATTGGAAGGAGATACCGAAGGCGAAGATCAGCGTCATGATCAGCGAGAGGTACTCGCTGACCTTGGGCAGGAGCGCGATGCCTGCCTGCCCGTCCGTCGCCGCCTGCTGCATGCCGATCGAGAACTTCATCAGCACCGGCATGGCGAAAAAGAACACCATGGCCGCGCCGAGCAGGAAGAAGATCGGCGTCGCCGCCAGATAGGGCGCGAAGGCCTGACGCTCGTTCTTGTAGAGGCCGGGCGCGACGAATTTGTAGATCTGCGTCGCGATCACCGGAAAGGCGAAGAAGCCGGCGCCGAAGGCCGCGATCTTGATCTGGGTGAAGAGATATTCGAGCGGCGCTGTGTAGATCAGCTGCACGTTCGCGCCCGGCCCGGCCGCCCAGACATAGGGCAGCACCAGCACGTTGTAGATCTGCGTCGCGAAGGCGAAGCAGATGAAGAACATGATCAGGAAGGCGATAAGCGACTTGATCAGCCGCGAGCGCAATTCGATCAGATGGTCGATCAGCGGCGCGCGCGACGCCTCGATCTCGTCCTCGCCGGCACGCTTCGGCTCGGTATTGGCCTCGACGACGCTGCTCATGCCGTCTCTCCGCCCTCGACCTCGGCCGCCTTGGCCTTGCGCTTGCGGACGGGCTTGGCCGGCGCCTCCTCAACCGCAGCCACCTCGGCGGCCACCACCGGCTCCTCGGTCACGACGGTCTTGCGGCGGCGCTTCGGCTTTTCTTCCGGCGCGGGCTCGGCGACGGGCGCCGGCTCGATGCTGACCGGCGCCGGCAGCTCGGGCGCAGGCAGGGCGGCGAGCGTCGCCTCGGCGTCCTTGATCGCCTTGTCGTCGGCCGCAGCCGGCTTCGAGGCATCGGCGGCGCCAAAGTCCTTCATCGGCTCGATCGGATCGAAGTTGGTCGAGGCCTGGATGGAATTGCCGATGTCGTCGACCTGCTTCTTCAGGTCGGTGAGCTCGGCCTCGCGCATGGCGTCGTTGAACTGGCCCTGGAATTCAGAGGCCATGCGCCGAATCTTGCCGATCGCCTGCCCGGCGGTGCGTAGCGCCCCGGGCAGGTCCTTGGGGCCGATCACGACGAGCGCGACGCCCCCGATCAGCAGCATTTCGCTCCAGGCGATGTCGAACATCGACGGCCGGTCCTTTAGGAAATCTTGTATGGCGCCCGGTGAGCGCCGGAGACGGCTCCGATCGGCGTTGATCCGATCGGCGAACGCGCTCCTACGAGATCAGGCCTTGGTCTCGGCCTTGGCCGGCTGCGGGGTCGCGGTCTGGGCCGTCTGGTCGATCACCTTCGGATCGACCGGCTGCTGCGCGGCCGGCGGCGGGGTCTCGTCCTCGGCCATGCCCTTCTTGAACGACTTGATGCCCTTGGCGACATCGCCCATCAGTTCGGACACCTTGCCGCGGCCGAACAGCAGCATGACGATGACGCCGACGACGATCCAGTGCCAGATGCTGACGCCACCCATGGCGGTACTCCTCCGAAATTGAACGCGCGGCCCGACTTGTCCCGTGGGGCCAGATGCTTGTGCCGGAAACTAGGTGTCCCCTACAGGGAACACAAGGACTTCGTCCATCGTAATGTCGATACCGACATCCTCGCCCTCGACGACGGAATCCCGCCGCGTCGGCAAGCGGGCCACCAGCAGCTTGTCGAGGCCGTCGACCGCGAGCTCGATATTGTCGACCTCGCCGAGGAAACGCCGGCTCACCACTCGCGCCGGCAGACAGAACCCCTTCGGCACCAGCCTGATCGCCTGGGGGCGAATGCCGAGCACCGCCGCTCCATCTGGCAGGCCCGGCGCCGGAAAGCGACCGAGCGGCGTATCGACCTCACCATCGCGAACGACCGTCTCGATCTCGGCAAGATCGCAGAAAAATCGGGCGGCAAAGAGGCTGGCGGGTCGGCGGTAGAGCTCTTCGGCCGTGCCCGTCTGGACGATACGGCCTTGTTGCATCAGCACGATCCGGTCGGCGACGCGCATCGCATCCTCGGGATCATGCGTCACGATGATCGAAGTCGCGCCGATCTCCTGCAGCAGCGCCATGGTCTCGTCGCGCACCACGTCGCGCAGGCGGCGGTCGAGATTGGAGAAGGGCTCGTCCATCAAGAGCACGCCGGGGCGCGGCGCCACCGCGCGCGCCAACGCCACGCGCTGCTGCTCCCCGCCCGACAACATATGCGGATAGGCCTCGGCGAGGTCGGCGAGGCCGACGCGGGCGATGGCGCGCAGCGCCGTCGCATCGGCCTCGGCATTGCCGTAGCCGCGCAGACCGAAGCGGACATTCTCGCGCACGGAGAGATGCGGAAAGAGCGCATAATCCTGAAAGACGAGGCCGACCCCCCTCGCCTCCGGCTCGACGAAGCGGCCGGGCGAAGACACGTCCCGTCCTTCGAGCAGGACCCGGCCGGCGCTCGGCCGCTCGACCCCGGCGGCGAGCCGCAGCAGCGTCGTCTTGCCGCAGCCGGAATGGCCGAGCAGCGCGACGATCTCGCCGGGTGCGACGTTGAGCGAGACCCCGTCCAGCGCCGTCACAGCGCCGAATCGCTGCGTGACCGCGTCGAAGCCGAGCGCCATCGGGATAGCGGCGCCGGCCGTGCCGCGGCGTCCCCAATCCAGCCAACGCATCTTGCTTTCGGTTCGAGCCAAACGCTCCTCCGCTGAGGAAAACCGTCCCCACTGGGCACATACTTCCCCGCGCTGTGCTAGCTGGCGTCGCCGTCGTCAAGCGGCGTGAACAGGTCGCCGAGCGGGTCCTCGTCGTCGCGCAAGCCCGGATCATCGTCGGGAACCGGCACGGTGAGGTCCTTGGCGAGGCGACCCTCGATGAAGCCCGCGCCCTTCAACTCCTCCAGCCCCGGCAGGTCGTCGATGCGGTCGAGCCCGAAATGGTCGAGGAAGGCGGGCGTCGTGCCGAAGGTCACCGGCCGTCCCGGCGAGCGGCGCCGGCCGCGCAGACGGACCCAGCCGGCTTCGAGCAGGATGTCGAGCGTGCCCTTGGCAGTGGCGACGCCGCGGATCTCCTCGATCTCGGCCCGCGTCACCGGTTGGTGGTAGGCGATGATGGCGAGCGTCTCCAGCGCGGCGCGGGAGAGCTTGCGCGGCGGCTCGGCCTCGGGCGCCAGCAGATAGGCAAGATCGGGCGCGGTGCGGAATGCGTAGCCGCCGGCGACGCGCTGCAGCGTCACCCCGCGCAGCGCATAGGTCTGCTGCAATTCGGCGATCACCCGCTCGATCGGCACATTCGCCGGTACCGACTTCGCCAGGTCCTCACCAGAGAGCGGCTGCACCGAGGCGAACAGCAGCGCTTCGACGATGCGGCAGGCACGCGCCAGCGCCTCGTCGGCGTCCCAGTCGTCCTCATCCTCGCGTTCGGCCTCAGCCACAGCCATGGCACCTCACAGGCCGAGCGTCGGCGGCCGCGCCGAGCGGCGGCGGACATAGAGCGGCGAGAAGGCGCCATCCTGGCGCAGGTCGAGCACGCCTTCGCGCACCATCTCCAGCATGGCCGAGAGCGACGAGGCTTTGACCGTCGCGCTCATCGTCTCCATCGGCAGCCCATGGCTGCGCATGTAGCGGGTGAGATAGCCGTCGATCGCGGTCCATTCGCCGGCCTCGCCGACCAGCCGCGCCAAAGCCTCGCGCGCCTCGACCAGCGACAGCACCTGGCGATGGCCGACGCTCATCGGCTGGCGGATGCGCTTCTGGCGCTGCTGCGCATAGGCGGCCAGCAAATCGTAGAGTTCAGCCTCCCAGGCCGGGCGGCCCGACGAGGCGATCACCTCGGGCGCGCCGCGGGCGAAGACGTCGCGGCCGAGCCGTTCGCGGGTGGCGAGCCTCTGCGCCGCGGCACGGATCGTCTCCAGCCGCTTCAGGCGCAGCGCCAAAGCGGTCGCAAGATCGGCCGCGCTCGGCTCCTCGCCCTTGGGCGGCTCCGGCAGCAGCATGCGGGATTTCAGGTAGGCGAGCCAGGCCGCCATCACCAGGTAGTCGGCGGCCAGCTCGAGCCGCAGCGCCCGCGCCGTCTCGATGAAGGAGAGATACTGCTCGGCCAGCGCCAGAATCGAGATGCGGGAAAGATCGACCTTCTGTCGGCGGGCGAGATCGAGCAGCAGGTCGAGCGGCCCTTCATAGCCGTCGACATCGATCATGAGCGAGGGTTCGCCGGGCGTGCGCTCCGGCGTGCCGTCCTCCTGGAATGGCAGCTCAGCGGCCATTGATGGCCAATTCCCCATGTCCTGCCTCGCCGATCCGGCGAGGCCGCAACCCCGGGGAGAGAATCAGCCTAACCGCCGCTCAAAGCAAGGGCGCTGGCAAGCTGCGCACGGGTGCTGTCCACATCGAGCGGTTCCGGCTCGTGGCGGATGCGCGCCAGCGCCATCGCGGCACGGCGGGCGCGCTGGCCACTCATCTCCGGCACGGCGCCGGCGACCGCGACCATCTCCTCCATGATGCCATGGCAGTGCAGCACCACGTCGACGCCGGCGCGGATCGCCGCCTTGGCCTTATCCTCGAAGGTGCCCGACAGCGCCTTCATCGAGATGTCGTCGGTCATGATCAGCCCGTCATAGCCGAGCTCGCCGCGCATGATCTCGCGGATGATCTTGCGCGAGATCGTCGCCGGCCGCCGCTTGTCGAGCGCGGTGAAGACGACATGCGCCGTCATCGCCAGCGGCATGTCGGCAAGATGCCGGAACGGCCGGAAGTCATGGGCGCGGAGTTCGTCGATACCAGCCTCGACCACCGGCAGGTCGTGATGGCTGTCGGCCTTGGCCCGGCCATGGCCGGGCATGTGCTTGATCACCGGCAAGACACCGCCCGCCAGCAGCCCCTCTGCCGCGGCCCGGCCGAGCGTCGCCACCATGGCTGGATCACGTGCATAGGCGCGGTTGCCGATCACGTCATGGCTACCGGCGATCGGCACATCGAGCACCGGCAGGCAGTCGACATCGATGCCGACGCTCTTCAGGTCATGCGCCATCAGGCGCGCCGAAAGCCGGACGATCTCGCGCTGCTGCACGGGATCGTTGATGGCGAGGAAGGCGAGCGCCGGCGGATAGGGCGGCCAGTGCGGCGGCCCCATGCGCTGGACCCGGCCGCCCTCCTGGTCGATCAGGATCGGCGCCTGCCAGCCGACGCAATCGCGCATCTGCGCCGTCAGCGCAGCCACTTGCGCCGGATCCTGCGTATTCCGCTTGAACAGGATGAAGCCCCAGGGCCGGGCGTCGCGAAAGAACGCCCGCTCGTCGGGGGTAAGGCTTGTGCCGAGGCAGCCGGCGATGAAGGCGCGCGAGGTCATGGGCCGTTATCGCCGATTCGGGGGCTATGGGCATTGCGTCATTGCGGGGCGACCAGGCGTCAGGCTGGAGCCAAGCCGTCATTCTCGGGCGGAGCAAAGCGCAGACCGAGAATCTCATGACGAGAAGGCGCCATCAGGAGCCTCCTCCTGCCTGAGATGCTCGGGTCAAGCCCGAGCATGACGAGATTTAGCGCAGCGACTGCGACGCCTGCGCGTTGAAGGCGTCGAACGGCAATTCGGCGACGCGGAACCAGAGCTGCTCCTTCTTCCAGTACGGCAGGAAGGAATCCCATAGCGTCTTGAAATTCGGGTTCTTCGCCGCCTGGTCGGCGTAGAGCGCGAAGGCCTCCTTGAAGGCAGCCTGCATCACGTCCTGCGGGAAGGCGCGCAGCTCGGCACCCGACGCGATCAGGCGCAGCAGCGCATCGGGATTGCCGTGGTCGTATTTCGCCATGCAGAGCGCGTTCGCCTCGGCGCAGGCTGCCTCGACGATGGCGCGATAATGCGCCGGCAGGCCCGCCCACTTCTCGTTGTTGGCGATGAAGCTGACATTGGCGCAGCCTTCCCAGAAACCGGGATAGTAATAGTACTTCGCCACCTTCACGAAGCCGAGCTTCTCGTCGTCATACGGGCCGGAGAACTCGGCCGCGTCGATCGTGCCGCGCTCCAGCGCCGGGTAGATGTCGCCGCCACCGAGCGTCTGCGGGACAACGCCGAGCTTGGACATGATCTGGCCGCCGAGGCCGGCGATGCGGAACTTCAGGCCCTGGAGATCCGCGACGCTCTTGATCTCCTTGCGGAACCAGCCGCCCATCTGGGCGCCGGTATTGCCGGAGGGAATCGTGTGCACGCCGAACTTCTTCATAAGGTCGCGGCAGAGCTCGAGCCCGCCGCCCTGGTAGAGCCAGGCGTTCTGCTGGCGCGTATTGAGTCCGAACGGCAGCGAAGTCTCGAAGGCGAAGGCGGTATCCTTGCCGATATAGAAGCTCGACAGCGTATGGCTGCATTCGACCGTGCCGTTCTGCACCGCATCGAGAGCCTGCAGCGCCGGCACAATCTCGCCGGCGGCAAAGGTCTGGATCTGGAAATTGCCGTCGGTCGCCTCGGCGACGCGCTTGGCGACCTGGGTGGAGATGCCGAACAGGGTGTCGAGGCTCTTTGGATAGCTCGAGGTCAAGCGCCAGCTGACCTTCGGATTGGTCTGCGCGATCGCCGGTGCGGCGATGGTCGCAGCGGCGGCTCCGGCGGCCGAGGTCTTGAGAAGCTTGCGGCGGTCCATGGTGGTTCCTCTCGCTTGCAGGCCTTCCGCATTGTCAGATCGGATTGGGCCGCGGATTCGGGGCGAAGCTAGAGCACGCGCTGACCGTGCTCCAGCCACGGCGCCGCAACGCGCGCATGTCCGGATCGCGGGAGCAATCCGGGATTCCTGCACGGCGGCATGGGGATGTGGTTCAGCCGCCCGCGCTGCGAGCCAGGAGGCCGGCCCCAAGCATGGCGAGCCGGCAGACCGTGCGCGTCCCGAGACCGCCAATATCTTCCTCCGGCACGAACTCCACGATGTTGAAGCCGACGATCGGCGCCCGCTCGGCGACGCCGTTCAGCAGCGTGACGACCTCGCCGAAGCCAAGCCCGCCTGGCGTGCGGCCGAGCACGGCGGGCACGACTGAAGGGTCGAAGCCGTCGACATCGAAGCAGACCACCACTGGCCGGCCGGGCGGAACCGCCTCGATCGCCGGTGCCATCCCCCTCGCCCGCAGGATGGTCATATCGATCAATTGTGCACCGGCGGCCCTGGCTTCCGCCACATCCGAAGGCCGGGCGCTGCCGGTGCCGCGCGCGCCGAGCTGCACGATCGTCTTGACGCCATCGAGCTCCGAAGCCCGCCGCATCGTGCTCGACAGGCCGAAGCGCTCGCCCTCGACTTCCTCGCGCCAGTCGATATGGGCATCGACCTGCAGGATGGTGATCTCGCCGCGCGCCGCGAAGGCCGCGAGCGCCGGGATCTGGACGCTGTCGTCGCCGCCGAGCAGCAGCGGCGCCGCGCCGCGCGCCAGCAGCACCTCATAGGCCGCCGCGATTCGTGCGCGGTTACCGGGCAGATCAGTGGGATCGAAGGCAAGATCGCCGCAATCGACCAGCTGCCGGCCATCAGGCAGCAGTGGCCCACCGAGGTCGAAATCGTAATGCGTGAGCTTGCTCACTTGGCCAGCGCTGGCGCGGCGGATGGCAGCCGGCGCCGATTGGCTATGGGCCCGGCCCGACGGATAGGGCGTCGCGGCCGGAATGCCGATGACCGCGACCGCACCAACAGGCACCGCTTCCGGCGCAAAGCCCTCGACGCCGAGGAAGCGCGGCTCGGAGATCGGATCGGAGGACATGCTCTGACGGCCCGCATTGCTGGAGATGGCCTCCAGCCTGCCCCGTCGGCGAAGCCCGGCGCAAGCGACAGTCCGTCGGGTCGTCCAAGCGCCATCTGCACGGGCGCAACGAAAACGCCGGCTGCGAAGGTCGCAGCCGGCGTCGATGCTGTCAGTGAGAGAGCTTGCGGGCGCTCAGTTCTTGGCGATGAAGCACTGGCCGCCGGCCGCCTGCAGCGCCGTGCACATCGAGCTCGCATCCTCGCGGGCATAGGGGCCGACGCGCAGGCGGTAGACCGTCTTGCCACCGGCGAGCTCGGTCTTGCGGATGATCGGGCTCTGGCCGGAGAGCTGGTCCGGGTACTTGCGCTGCAGCGCCGCGAAGGTGGCGCGCGCCTCGGCCTCGCTGCCCGGCGCGCCGAGCTGCACGGCAAAGCCGCCATTGGGATCGGTGCGCGGACCAGCGGCCGCCGCCGGGGCGGCAGCTTGCGTCTGCTGCTGCGGCGCGAGCGCGGCGGTGCGGGTATTGGCAGGCGGCGTCTGTGCGGCCGGCGGGGTCGCCGGGGCGGCGGCGCGCTCCTGTGTCTTGGGCGCAGTGGCCGGCGTCTGCGCGGCCGGTGCCGGCGTCGCCGAGCCCGTCGTGGCCGGGCGGCTCGACGGGGCCGAGCCAGTCACGATGCCCTGCCCCGCGCCATTCGTGACGGCGGCGTTGGTGGGCGCCGGCGTGCCATCGGGACGGATCGCGACGGTGCGGACCTTGCGCGGCTCGCCGAGGCCCGGCACGGCCGGAATCGGGATCAGGCCGGGCTCGGTCGGGGCCAGGCCCGCCGCGGCCGTGTCGGTCGGCGTGATCGCGCCGTTCGAGGATTGAGTCGGGCGCGGCGCCATTGAACGCGCCGCCTGCTGCACGTCGACCGGCTGCTCCTCGCGGCTGACCACCTTGGTCTTGTCAGCCGAGGCGTCGCCGCTGCGCTCGTAAATCTGCTTGTTCTGATTCGGGATCTCGGCCCCGCCCGGATTGACGGGAGCGACCTTGGACGGGCCGCTATCGGCTGCAATCACCGGCGGCTGGCCGTTGACGCCAGCCGGGCGTCCGTTGCGGAAGACCATCGCGGCGGCGACGCCGCCGACCGCGACAACGACCAATGCCGCTGCCGTCAGCATGCCCTTGCGCGAACGCGTGCGCCGGAAGTCACGGTGCTCGTGTTCCGCCTCCTCGGGCTGCCCGTCGTACTCCGCCGCAGGCTGGTGGTAGGCCTGCTCCGGCTGGGGCGCGTAGGCATGCGCCGGGACATGGACCTGCCCGGGGGCCTCGTCGAGATCGCGCGGCTGCTCGGGAACGTAAGGATGCGGCCCCTCCTGCTGCATCGCATAGGGCTGCGCACGCGCCGGCAGCGGCTCCGGCTCGTCATAGTCGTGCGCCGGCACGACTGGCGCCTTCGCGACGGGCTGCGGCGCGGCCCTCACCGGCTCGGTCCGGCGCAGTAGCGCCTCGAATTCGTCGAGTGCGCCGCGCACATCGGCCGGCGGCGGAGCCGACGGCACCGGCGGGGCGGCGACCAGCGTCGGCTGGAAGCTCGGCTCGGTGCGATGACCGGACCAGGAGGCGGGCTGCGGAGCCGCGGGACGCGCCGGCTCGGCCGGGCGGCCGGCGAAGAGTTCCTTCAGCGGATCGTCCTGTCCAACGAGACGGGTCAGCTCCATCAACGGGTCGGAAGCCGCACCCGGCTTCTGCGGCTGGGCCGCCCCGCGCAGCTGACGCTCCAGATCGTCGAGATCGAGGGCGAAACGGTTCCTAGCTGGCTCGCTCATGACATGATCCATTCCAGCGCATGCCGCCATCCATCAAAGGACGCCGCCACGGCGCGGTCAATCTGACGAAAGCCTTAGCCGACCCGCCTTCCGGCATGCCGGCCAACGCCGCCTTCGTATCGGACCCGGCGGATGCTGGCCGGATCGTTCTGATCCGCAAAGCACCCGATGCGCCGGGATGGACCCGTCAGCGCATCTCCTCCGGCGCCGTCACCCCAACGACCGCCAGACCGGAAGCAAGGACGCTGCGCACCGCATGCACGAACGCCAATCTTGCTGACGTCGACTTTCGATCAGTTTGATTAACGAACCGTAATTGCGGCGAGTCTTTGCCCTTGTTCCATAGCGAATGGAAGGCGCTGGCCAGATCGTGCACGAAGAAGGCGACACGATGGGGCTCGTGTGACGAAGCGGCGGCGTCGATCATCCTCGGATAGGCGGCAATCATCTTGACGATGCCGATCTCCGACTCATCGGTCAGCAGGCCGAGATCGGCCTGAGCCAGCGTCTGCGGCGACAGGTCCAGGTCCGGGAAGGCCTCGGCCGCCTGGCGGAAGATCGAAGCGCAGCGCGCATGCGCGTACTGGACGTAGAAGACTGGATTGTCCTTCGACTGCTCGACCACCTTGGCGAGATCGAAGTCGAGCGTCGCGTCGTTCTTGCGGAAGATCATCATGAAACGCACCGCATCGCGGCCGACCTCGTCGATCACCTCGCGCAACGTCACAAAGTCGCCGGAGCGCTTCGACATCCGGACCTGCTCGCCATTGCGCAGCAGCCTGACCAGCTGGCAGAGCTTGACGTCGAGCGCGCCCTCGCCATTCGTCACCGCCTTCACGGCGGCCTGCATGCGCTTGACGTAGCCGCCATGGTCGGCGCCCCAGACGTCGATCATCTCGGCGAAGCCGCGGGTGAACTTCGAACGGTGATAGGCGATGTCGTTGGCGAAATAGGTGTAGCTGCCGTCCGATTTCAGCAGCGGCCGGTCGACGTCGTCGCCGAACTTGGTGGCGCGGAACAGGGTCTGCTCGCGATCCTCCCAGTCCTCGTCCTTCTGGCCCTTGGGCGGCGGCAGCCGGCCCTCATAGACCAGATCGCGGGAACGCAGATCCTCGATCGTCTGGTGCACGGCATTGGAATTACCGTCCCGGCCCTGCAGCGAGCGCTCCGAGAAGAAAAGGTCATGGACGACGCCGAGCGCAGCGAGATCGTCGCGGATCATGGCCATCATGCCGTCGATCGCAGCCTGGCGCACCAGCGCCAGCCAGTCCCATTCGGGCTTGTCGCGCAGCGAAGGACCGTATTGCTCCGCGAGCGCCTGCCCGACCGAGATCAGGTAGTCGCCAGGATAGAGCCCTTCCGGGATCGCGCCGATATCCTCGCCCAGCGCCTCGCGATAGCGCAGGAACGCGGAACGGGCGAGCACGTCAACCTGCGCCCCGGCATCGTTGATGTAGTATTCGCGGGTGACGTCGTGCCCGGCGAAGGCGAGCAGGCTCGCCAGCGCGTCGCCGAACACCGCGCCGCGGCCATGGCCGACATGCATCGGCCCGGTCGGATTGGCCGAGACGTATTCGACATTGACCCTCGGCTCGCCCTTCGGCGCACCACGGCCATGCTCGGTGCCGGCCAGCACGGCGGCTTTCAGAACCGCAATAAAAACAGCGGGTTGCAGCGTCAGGTTGATGAAACCGGGCCCGGCGATCTCAGCCTTGAGCACATCGCCGTCCCTGGCCAGCTCGGCGACGATCAGCTCGGCGAGCGCGCGCGGCGCCATGCCGGCTTCCTTGGCCAGCACCATGGCGGCATTGATGGCGAGATCGCCATGGGCCGGGTCCTTGGTCGGCTCGACGACGACGCGCGCCAGCGACAACCCCGCCGGGATGCGGCCGGTTTCAGCCAGCCCGGTCAGGACGGTGGCGAGGCGTGCGGAGAAAGTCTCGAAAATGTTCATGGCGACCAGAGATGCGTAAGGAAGCGCCCGGCCCTATCGCAGCGACGGGGTGGCGTCAAACAGGCGCCGGTGCTCGTCGAGCGCGTAGGAATCGGTCATGCCGGCGATATAGTCGGAAACCCGGCGCGCCAGACGCGCCTCGTCCAGCTCATCGCACCCGGCCGCCCACTCCGCCGACATGGCCTGCGGCTGTGCCGTGAAGCGCATGAAAAGGTCGCGAACGATGTCGGCGGCCTCCTTGCGGATCACGCCGATGCGCGGATGCCGGTACATGTTCGGGTAGAGGAAGCCCTTGATCGCCTTGTCGGCCGCGACGATCGCGGGCGAGAAGGCGACGACCGGCGTCCCTGCCCGCCGGATCGCATCGGCATCGGCGGGCATCAGAGCCGCGAGCCGCGCCTCGGATTCGGAGATCACGTCCTCGACGAAGCGGGTGATCACCCGGCGCACCAGCTCGTTGGTGGCGCGCGGACGTTCCAGCCCCGGATGCAAGGTATCGATCTCGTCGAGAAGCCCGGCGAGGAAAGGCACCGCGCGCAATTCGGAGAGATCGAACAGCCCGGCGCGCAGGCCGTCGTCGATGTCATGCGCGTCGTAGGCGATGTCGTCTGCAAGCGCCGCGACCTGCGCCTCGGCCGAGGCATGGCTGTCCAGCCAAAGGTCCTGCTTCTCCTGGTACTCGAGGATCGCGACCGGAATGCCGGTCTTGGCATAGCGCTCGGTCGGCCTGCCGTCGGCGGTGAGCAGCGGTCCGTTGTGCTTGACCAGCCCCTCCAGCGTCTCCCAGGTCAGGTTGAGCCCGTCGAAGCCGGCATAGCGCCGCTCCAATCGCGTGACGATCCGCAGCGTCTGGGCGTTATGATCGAAGCCGCCGAACCCGGCCATGCATTCGTCGAGTGCATCCTCGCCGGTGTGGCCGAAGGGCGTGTGGCCGAAATCATGCGCCAGCGCCAGCGCCTCTGCCAGGTCCTCGTCGAGCCCGAGCGCCCGGGCCAGCGCGCGGGCGATCTGCGCCACCTCGATCGTATGGGTCAGGCGTGTGCGGAAATGGTCGCCCTCATGCGAGACGAAGACCTGCGTCTTGTGCTTCAGCCGCCGAAAGGCCGTCGAATGGATGATCCGGTCGCGATCGCGCTGGAAAGGGTTGCGCGTCGCCGAGCCGGGCTCATCGACCAGCCGGCCGCGGCTCGTCGCGGTCCGGCAGGCGTAAGGCGCGCGCCAGCGGGCGCCAGGCTCGCGCGTCCGGGCTGTGGCGTTCTCGTGTGCGTGCGGCATGGCAGCCCCGTCAGGAGGCGCGGCTTGAAGCGATGCGCCTGCGCCATTACCTTTGCAATCGAGGCAGGAGCAAGGATGTTCTGCGCATGAGCACGGCAATCGAAGCCAATCCGCACACGATCTCGCTGACCGACAAGGCGGCGAACCGGATCGTCGCGGTGATGGCGAACGAGGCTCCAGGCGCGATGCTGCGTGTCAGCGTCGAGGGAGGCGGCTGCTCGGGATTCCAATACGTCTTCGACATCGATCGCGAGAAGGCGCCAGACGACCTCGTGATCGAGCGCGACGGCGCGACCGTCCTGATCGACGAGACCTCGGTCGAGCTGCTCCAGGGCTCGACCATCGATTTCGTCGACGATCTCGTCGGCCAGTCCTTCAGGATCATCAACCCGAACGCTACCAGCTCCTGCGGCTGCGGAACCTCCTTCGCGCTCTGACCCTCAGTTCGGCAGCACCACGGCCCTGAAGGCACGCAGCAGATCGGCGTCGAGCTTGGGGCCCATTGCGACCAGCACGGCATAGGCCTCATCTGGCGCCATCGGCGCCTTGTAGGAACGCCGCTCGATCAGCGCGGCATAGATGTCGCAGATCGTGATCATCCGGACGATATCCGGGATCTCACTCGCCTTCAGCCCGTGCGGATAGCCCGAACCGTCGAGATATTCGTGATGGCTACGCGTCGCCTCGACGACCTCGCGGGCGAAGGCGCCCTGCCGCAGCAGCATCTCGTAGCCGGTCTGCGGGTGTTCGCGCATGATCGCGAGTTCTTCCGCGGTCAGCTTGCCGGACTTGTGCAGGATCGCGAGGGGCACGCGTGCCTTGCCGATGTCGTGCAGCACGGCGGCGCTTGTCACCAGCTTGCGCGCGCTCTCCGGAAAACCGAGCGCATGGGCGAAGGCGGCAGCAAGTCCCGCGACCAGCAGGCAATGTTGATAGGTCGCATCGTCATGGTTCCAGACCATGTCGAGCCAGGCGCCGAGATCGCGATCGTCAGCGGCGCGGTTGATCGCCTCGACGCTGCCATCGACAGCCGCCACAGGCAGGGACCCGCCCTCAGCGGCAGCCGTGAGCAGGTCGGCCATCGCGGCGGAGGCGGCCACGAACTGGCGCTGCATCGGCACCGCCCCGCCCGGATTGAGGATGCGGCCGATCTCGTCGAGCAGGGCCTTTGTCGGAAGGTCGGCCGGCAGAATCGCGCTGGCGCCGATCGCGTTCGCTTGGGTGGTCAGGCGCGCTGACGGGTCACGCAGCAGGCAGAGGAAAGGCATTCCCTTGCGCCTGTGCTCCGCCAACCGGTCGCGAACGGCCTGGACCGCGCTGCGGTTGGACAGGTCGACATCGCTGACGAGCAGCCGGTTCGGCGCCGGCCCGCCCTGCACCGGGTGGTGCAGGTCGACGACGTCGCAAGGGCCCCATAGCGACAGGAGTCGTTCGAGCTTCACGCTCTGCTCTGGACGGTCGGTGATCAGCAGCACGGCAATCTGCATGTCCTCATAACGAGGTCACATTAGCCGCGGGTCCATTGAGGTCAGGTGAAATCGATTCGTTCAAATTCACCGTTTCGGTTCAGAAATCGCGAATTTCACGAGCTCCGCGCTTGCCGGCGCATCGCGCTCGCCTCGGCATATTGCAGCAGCCGGTCGAGGTCGTCGCGGGCGATGTCGAAGGAATCCCCCATCTGCGCCGGCAAAACAATATATTCACATAATTGCACGTGAATTACTCGAACCATTCTCCCCAAATATCCACGACACAATAAAAAAGGCGCCCTAAGGCGCCTTTTCGAAGAAGATCTGTCTCAGTGCGAACTGGGCGGCCCGCCCTGCTCGAACCGGATCTCGGCCGCCATCAGCCCTTTCGGCCCAGGCCCATAGCGCACCAGCACGGTCTGCCCCGGAATCAGCTCGACGATGCCGTAGCGGCGCAGCGTCTCCATATGGACGAAGATGTCGGGCGCACCCTCGCCGGCGGAGACGAAGCCGAAGCCGCGCAGCCGGTTGAACCACTTCACCACCATGCGCTCGAGCCCGCTGGTCGGCGTGATCGTCGCATTGGTGCGCGGCATCGGCATCTCGGCCGGGTGACGCGCCGCGGAGGTGTCGATCGAGAGCACCCGGGTGGCCTGCCGGCCACGCGCCTTGGCGACCGCCTCGAGCACGATGCGCGCGCCCTCGGCAATGGCGTGGAAGCCGTCGCGCTTCAAAGTGGTGACATGGACCAGGACGTCGCTGCCGCCATCCTGCGGCACGACGAAGCCGTAGCCTTTGCTCACGTCGAACCATTTGACGTGGCCGGTGATCTCGACCACCTGCTCGGCAATCGTCTCAGGCCCGTCCAGTCGCACGATCCGGTTGAGCGATTGCAGCGGGCCGACCGGTGGCCTGCCTCCGTCGCCGTATTCGTCGGACATGTCCCGCTCATCTCCGCCGCGAACGTGATTCGTGACGTGACGATAGCACCCTGACAGAGTCGGGAAACAGCCGCTTCCGGCTCATCCACATCATCGAGCATGCGCAAGGCGCGTTAAGGCCGACGAAAGCTGCGCCTTGTCGCTCTCGCGCATCAGGTCGATGATCCCCGGCACAGTGTTTCGGCACAGCGCTTCGGAGAGCAGCCATGCGCATCGCCCGTATCGAGCCCTTCATCCTCCATATCCCGGTCACCGGCGGCTCGATCGCCGACTCGACCCACCGGATCAGCCATTGGGGGGTTGTCGGCACGAAGATCGTCAGCGAGGACGGACTCACCGGCTACGGCTTCACCGGCACCCATGCCGATCTCGCCTCCGACCGGCTGATCACCGCCTGCATCCGCGATTGCTATGCCCCGCTGCTGGTCGGCGAGGACGCCTCCGAGCATTCGCGGCTCTGGCTCAAGCTCGCCCGCCATCCGGCCCTGCAATGGGTCGGCCGCGCCGGCATCACTCAGCTCGCCCTCGCGGCCGTCGACGTGGCGCTCTGGGATCTCAAGGCGAAGAAGGCCGGCGTGCCGCTCTGGCATCTGCTCGGCGGCGCCAGCAAGGCAAAGCTCGAAGCCTACAATACCAACATCGGCTGGCTCTCGATCCCCAAGGACGAATTGGTCGAGGGCGCGCGCATGGCGGTCGAGCGCGATGGCTTCCACCGCATCAAGATCAAGGTCGGCCATGCCGACCCGATGACCGATATCGGCCGCCTGGAGGCGGTGCGCCGCGCCGTTGGCGACCATGTCACCATGGCGATAGACGGCAACGGCAAATGGGACCTGCCGACCTGTAAGCGCTTTTGCACCCGCGCCGAGGGGCTCGACATCTTCTGGTTCGAGGAGCCGCTCTGGTACGACGATATCGGCTCGCATGCCGAGCTTGCCCGCTCGACCTCGATTCCCGTCGCGCTCGGCGAGCAGCTCTACACGGTCGATGCCTTCCGCGCCTTCGTCCAGGCCGGCGCGATCCACTATGTCCAGCCTGACGTCACCCGCCTCGGAGGCATCACCGAATATATCCAGGTGGCGGAGTTGGCGCTGGCCCATCGCCTGCCGGTCGCGCCCCATGCCGGCGAGATGAGCCAGGTCCATGTTCACCTCGCCTACTGGCATCCGGCGACGCCGGTGCTCGAATATATCCCCTGGATCAAGGACGCCTTCGCCGAGCCGGCCAATGTCGCCGATGGTTGTTTCCGCAGGCCGGAACAGCCCGGCGCCGGCACCACGCCGACCAAGGACGCCGTCGAACGCTTCGCCAAGCCACTGGCCTGAAAGACACCGTCATGCTCGACGTCACCACGCTCGCTCTGTTCACCGCCGCCTGCGCCGTGCTGACCGCGACGCCCGGCCCCGACATGCTGCTGATCGCCTCGCGCAGCATGGGCCAGGGTCGCGCCGCCGGCTTCATGACCTATGCCGGCATCGCGACCGGCAGCTATCTCCAGGCTCTCGCCGCCGCCTATGGCCTGTCTCAGCTCTTCCTTCTCGTGCCCACCGCTTACGACGCCCTGCGCTGGGCCGGCGCCGCTTACCTCGCTTATCTCGCTTGGAAGACCCTGCGCTCGCCCGCGGCCTTGTTCGCGCCGACGGCGGATGCCGCGCGCTTCCCGCTGCGCCAGATCTTCATGCAGGGCCTGCTGACCAATCTGCTCAACCCGAAGATGGCGCTGTTCATGCTGGCGCTGCTGCCGCAATTCCTGAACCCCGAGGCCGGCTCGCTCCTGCTCCAGGTCGTGGTGCTGGCCTCCATCCTCAACATCATGGGATTGATCGCGAACGGCGTCGTCATCCTGACGGCAAGCCGGCTCGGCCGCGCCATCGCCAGCCGCCCGCATCTGGCGCTCTGGCCGCAGCGCATCCTCGGCGCCGTCTTCGGCGGGCTGGCGCTGCGCCTTGCGCTCGCTTCGCGCGATTAGTGAGACCTTTCGTGCCAAGGCCCGCGAGGCGCCATCTTCCCTGACGCGGCCGGATGAGCCGCCTCTCTCTCCCGGAACGGGGAGAGATGGAGAGGGGGCCGGCGCCACATCTGACCAGCCTCGGCGCTGCCCCTTCCCAACCCTTGTGTGTAGTAGAGGCGTGAGCCTTGATGCTGAGGCTCGCGGGGTCTCTGCGGGGAGCCCGCCCCTACCCGTGGTGGCCAAGACCGTGGGAGAGCCGAGGGCCGCCGCA
>DASYHC010000114.1:0-19206 GCA_035998995.1 Allobosea sp. | reverse complement strand
CCATCAGCTCGACGAAGCGGGTGAAGAGGTAGTGGCTGTCCTGCGGGCCGGGGGAGGCCTCCGGATGGTGCTGGACGCTGAAGGCCGGGCGATCGTTCAGCGCGATGCCGCAGTTCGAGCCGTCGAAGAGCGAGACATGGGTCTCGGTCGCATTGGCCGGCAGCGTCGCCGGATCGACGGCGAAGCCGTGGTTCATCGAGACGATCTCGACCTTGCCGGTGGTCTTGTCCTGGACCGGATGATTGGCGCCGTGATGGCCCTGCTTCATCTTCATGGTCTGGCCGCCGATGGCGAGGGCCAGCATCTGGTGGCCGAGGCAGATGCCGAAGGTCGGGATCTTGCGGTCGAGCAGTTCCCTGATCACCGGCACGGCATATTCGCCGGTCGCGGCCGGGTCGCCCGGGCCGTTCGACAGGAAAACGCCGTCTGGGTTCAGCGCCAGGATGTCCTTTGCGCTCGCGGTCGATGGCACGACCTCGACCTCGCAGCCGGCCTTGGCCAGCAGGCGCAGGATGTTGCGCTTGACGCCGTAGTCGATGGCGACGACGCGATGCGCGGCGCTGTCGCGCTTGCCGTAGCCGCGCGGCCACTGCCAGGGCGTCTCGTCCCAGTCATAGCGCTGCGTCGCGGCGACGAGCGGGACGAGGTCGAGCCCGGCCATGTCAGGCAGAGCGGCCGCGTCCTTCTTCAACTGCTCGATGTCGAAATTGCCGGCAGGATCATGGGCGATGACGGCGTTGGGCATGCCGTTCTCGCGGATCAGCGTGGTCAGCGCGCGGGTATCGACGCCGCAGATGCCGACGATGCCCCGGGCCTTGAGCCAGGCGTCGAGATGTTTTGCGGCGCGCCAGTTCGAGGGCTGGGTGACCTCGGCATGCAGCACGACGCCGCGCACGCCGGAGGAGGCGGCGGCATTGACCGTCTCGGTGTCCTCTTCGTTGACACCGACATTGCCGATATGCGGGAAGGTGAAGGTGATGATCTGCCCGGCATAGGACGGGTCGGTCAGGATCTCCTGATAGCCGGTCATCGCCGTGTTGAAGCAGACCTCGCCTGGAGCCTGCGCGATGGCGCCGAGGCCGAAGCCTTCAAGCACGGTACCGTCTGCCAGCACCAGCACGGCAGTCGCGCGCGGCTCGACCCAGCCCTCTTGCCAGCCCTGAGCGGCGGGGTTTCCTTCGTGAGCGGTCATGTCTATGTCTCGTCCAGGCCGCTGGAAGCTGCGGCAAGCGTGAAGGCTGCGCGCGTAATGGCGCGGCCGGTCTGGAGCGCGAGCCTTAATCGGCTGACCATGCTCCGTCAATGAATGAAGAAGGTTCGTAACATCATGTCCACCCTGCGTGAGCAGTTCACCGCCGACCTCAAGACCGCGATGAAGGCCGGCGAGAAGGGCAAGGTCGCCGCTATCCGCCTGATCCAGGCGGCGCTCAAGGACAAGGACATCGAGGCGCGCGGTGCTGGCAAGGGCGAGGCCACCGCCGACGAAATTCTCGCTCTGCTGCAGAAAATGATCAAGCAGCGCCAGGAATCGATCACGATCTACGACGCCAACGGACGCCCCGAGCTCGCCGACGGTGAGCGGGCCGAGGTCGCGGTGATCTCTTCCTATCTGCCCAAGCAGATGAGTGACGAGGAAATCAAGGGAGCGATCGAGGAGGTCATCGCCGAGATCGGCGCTGCCTCGATCAAGGACATGGGCAAGGTGATCGGCGCGCTGCGCGGCGCCTATGCCGGCCAGATGGACTTCGCCAAGGTCTCCCCTATGGTAAAGCAGTTGCTGGGCGGCTGATCAGCCGGAGCGGCATTTCCGCCATATCGACGGGGCTGCGTTTCGGCAAAGGAGGCTTCCGATGTCGAAACAGTGGGTCGCTGTCATCGCGCTTGGTATCGCCTTGCAAGGCCCCGCTGCCCTCGCCCAATCGGAGGGCTGGGGCACCGGTTACCAGATGGGCACCTCCTATGCCGGGGTGAGCGGCGCCGATGGCACGCGTCTCACCTTTTATTGCGGGGATGCGGCGGCGGCCCGCGCCAACCCGGCGATTGTGAGTGGTCCCTATCTGATGGCCGTCCTGCCCAAGACGCAGCTCAAGGACGCCCTGCCGTCGACGATCGAAATCGTGGCCGACGGCAAGGCGACTCGCGTGCCGGTCAAGGCCCAGGCAGGCATGGAGGAGGTCGAACTGACCTGGACGCCAAGTCGCGACTTCGGTGTCTCGGAGATGCACCCAGTGGTGGTGAGCCTGCGTGAGGCGCAGCGGATCGAGTTGCGGGCCGCCGAGGCTGCGGTCTTGCTGCCGACGGAAGGGGTGGCGAAAGCCCTGGCCGGAGACCCGCTGAGCTGTCCATGAACGGTGGTTGCGCTGTCAGGCCCGCTCGATATCGGTCTGGGTGAAGTCGTCGCCCTTGTAGAGCAGCGGCCAGCCGCGTGACTTGGCGAGAGCGTAAGCGGCGCAGTCGCCCATATTCAGCTTGGCGGGATGGCGGCCCTTGCCGTAGCGGCGGTACGCGTCGAAGGCGATGCCGGAGAGATCCTCGTCGAAGGGGATGATCTCGATATTCTCGCGCGCGACCAAGACTTCGGCGGTTTCGGCCGGCATGCCCTTGCCGAATGTCAGGACGATCTGGGCTTCGAGCAGGTTGACGCTGGTCAGGATACGTGTCCGAGCCGATGCGAGCGCAGCGATGAAGTCGGCAGCTTCGGGCTCCTCCATGACGATCGCCACGATTGCGGAGGTGTCGACGACGAGGCTCACCACATGCCATTCTCGTCATAGCCGATGATATCGTCCATCTCTTCCTTGGTCATGGAGCGCTCGGCCGGCTTGATGTTGTATTTCTTGTAGAACTCGGCCATTCGCTGATGAGCAGCGGCGACCCGCCGCGCCTTCTCCTCCTCGGACAATTCATCCTTGTCGAGCTCGCTCCTGACGGCCATGCGCACGGCTTCCGTCAGACTGAGCCCGCGCCGGCGCGCGAGCTGGCGCACCACCTTCTCGGTCTCCGGGTCCTTGATGTTGAGCGCCACGGCTTTCTTCCTTTTCCAGCATTTTCTTTATCATATGGGGCTTGCTGTGGATATGGACCATAAGCCCGACGACTGCGGTTTCCGCGGTTGGCAAGCCGGCTCGCAGCAGCCAGATAGGAAGCCATGAAGTTCCCGCCCTCCGTCCTTGAGGAGATCAAGGCGCGGCTGCCTGTCTCGGCGGTCGTGGGCAAGCGCGTGCGCCTCGCCAAGGCCGGCCGGGAATGGAAGGGGCTCTCGCCCTTCAACGCCGAGAAGACGCCGTCCTTCTTCGTCAACGACCAGAAGGGCTCGTTCTTCGATTTCTCCTCCGGCAAGAACGGCGACATCTTCAAATTCGTGATGGAGACCGAAGGGCTCTCCTTCCCGGAAGCGGTCGAGAAGCTCGCTTCGGAGGCCGGCGTCACCTTGCCGAAGGTTTCCTTCGAGGCGCAGGTCCAGGAGGAGAAGCGCAAGGGGCTGCACGAGGTCGTCGAGCTGGCGGCGCGCTTCTTCGAGGCCGAATTGCAATCGGAGCGCGGGGGCCTGGCGCGGCGCTATCTCTCGGGCCGCGGGCTGGAGGACAAGGCGCGCCAGCTCTTCCGCATGGGTTATGCCCCGCCCGACCGATTCGCGCTGCGCGACCATCTCGCCGGCAAGGGTGTCGGCGCGGATGCGATGATGGAGACGGGTCTCCTGGTGCATGGCGAGGAGATCGCCGTGCCCTATGACCGCTTCCGCGACCGGATCATGTTCCCGATCCACGATGCGCGCGGGCGGGTGGTCGCTTTCGGCGGCCGGGCGATGAACGCCGACGTGCCGGCCAAGTACCTGAATTCGCCGGAGACGCCGCTCTTCCACAAGGGCGCGCTGCTGTTCAACCATCACAATGCTCGGAAAGCCGCGCACGACACCGGCCAGGTGATCGTGGTCGAGGGCTATGTCGACGTCATCGCGATGACGCTCGCCGGCTTCCCGCAGGTGGTGGCGCCGCTCGGCACGGCGCTGACCGAGGACCAGCTTTCGCTGCTCTGGCGCATGGCCGGCGAGCCGGTGATCTGCCTCGACGGCGACAAGGCTGGGCGCAAGGCGGCGGGGCGGGCGATCGATCTCGCGTTGCCGCTGCTCGAGCCCGGCCGCTCGCTCTCCTTCGCGCTGCTGCCGGAGGGGCAGGACCCGGACGATCTCGCCCGCTCCGGCGGCAAGCCCGCGATCGCCGAGGTGATCGGTTCGGCCAAGCCACTGGTCGACATGCTCTGGTCTCGCGAGTTCGAGGCGAGCCAGCTCGATACCCCAGAGCGCCGCGCCGCCTTCGAGCGCCGGGTGAAGGAGCCGCTCGGCCTGATCCGCGACGAGGCGACGCGCCGGCATTATCGCCGCGAGATCGACGAGCGCATCGGGCAGCTCTTCGCCCCGCCGCAGCAGGAGCGCTTCGAGGGGCGGCGCCAGAACGGGTTTTCTGGCGGCGCGCGCGGCGGGCGCGGCTTTTCGCGTGGCCCGGAGAGAGCACCGCTGTCGCTGGTGCGGCCGAGCCCGCAGCTCGCCAGCTCGCCGATGATGCAGCGCCGGCATGGCGAGAACCAGCGCGAAGCGTTCATCCTGCTGGCGCTGGCGAGCCATCCCGACCTCGTCATGCGCTGCGTCGACGAGATCGCCGAGCTCGCGCTCGATGGAACCGCAGCCGAACGCTTCCGCCAGGCGCTGCTCGATGCGGCGATCGACGGTGCCTTCGACCAGGAGGCGTTCGGGCGGCGGCTGGAGCAGGGGCGTGTCGCCGAAGCGCAGGCGGCGCTGCTGGCCGTCACCCAGCCGGCCGAGCGGCTGAAACTGGCACAAACGGCTGATCCGGAATCGGTTTTTGATTCGATTCGTCAGGCTCTCGTCTTGCATCATCGCGCACGCACGCTACATAGCGAGCTGAAGGCAGCCGAACGCGCATTGGCTGACGAACCAACGGAAGCCAATTTCGCCTGGATGAAGGACGTCAAGGGCCGCCTCGAGACGATCGAGGGGACCGAGGCGAATTCCGACAAGTGACCAGGCTGGCGCGTTGCTTTTCGTCGGCAGATTCGGGGTGACTTTCGAGATGGTGCACGATTCATCAACGATGGTCGGCGCTATCTGTGACGAATGAGTAGGTTGGGGTGCGCGGCAGCAACGGCAGCCGCGGCGCCCTTTTCTGCGTCGGAGCGGCTGCCTCCGGCGCGCAAGATGGTGGAGCGCTGATTGATGGCGACCAAAGTGAGCGAGCGGGACAAGTCCGAACCGGGTTCTCCGGAAGCGCCCCCGAGCACGGACAGCCCGCTCCTCGATCTCACCGATCAGGCCGTCAAGCGGATGATCAAGCTCGCCAAGAAGCGCGGCTATGTCACCTATGACGAATTGAACGAGGTCCTGCCTTCGGAGGAGTTCTCCTCCGAGCAGATCGAGGACGTGCTCGGCCAGCTCAGCGAGCAGGGCATCAACGTCGTCGACAACGAGGACCCGGAAGCGGCCGGCGAAGAGCGCGCGGCGCGCGGCAAGGACGATGGTGAGGACGAAGCGGAGGGCGGCGATCTCGTCGAAGCCCAGCGCACGGCGCTGCCGGTCGAGACCAAGCGCAATCTCGAGCCGACCGAGCGCACCGACGACCCCGTTCGCATGTATCTGCGCGAGATGGGCTCGGTCGAGCTACTCTCGCGCGAGGGCGAAATCGCGATCGCCAAGCGCATCGAGGCCGGCCGCGAAGCGATGATCGCCGGGCTCTGCGAGAGCCCGCTGACCTTCCAGGCGATCATCATCTGGCGCGACGAGCTCAACGAGGGCAAGGTCCTCCTGCGCGACATCATCGACCTCGAAGCGACCTATGCCGGCCCCGACGGCAAGAACCCGGACCAATTGCCGGGCGAGGGCGAGGAAGCTGCTGAAGCCGCCGAAGAGGCTGCGCCGGAGGGCGAGACCCCGCCCGAGGGCATGGACGACGACGATATCGAGAACAACGTCTCGCTCTCGGCCATGGAAGCCGAGCTGAAGCCGCGCGTGCTCGAGACCTTCGATTCGATCGCGAGCAACTATACCAAGCTGCGCCGCCTGCAGGACCAGGACATCGCCAACCGGCTGGAGAACACCAAGCTCTCGCCGTCGCAGGACCGCAAGTACAAGAAGCTGAAGGACGACATCATCGTTTCGGTGAAGTCGCTCTCGCTCAACAACAACCGCATCGAGGCGCTGGTCGAGCAGCTCTACGACATCAACAAGCGCCTGATCTCGCACGAGACCCGGCTGCTGCGTCTGGCCGAGAGCTATGGCGTCGCCCGCGACGACTTCCTGAAGCAGCATATCGGCGGCGAGCTCGATCCGAAGTGGCTGCTGCGCGTCTCCAAGCTCGGCTCGCGTGGCTGGCGGGAATTCGTCGCGCAGGAGAAGGACCGGATCAAGGATCTGCGCGAGGACATCCATACGATGGCCTCGGAGACCGGCCTGGAGATCCAGGAATTCCGCAAGATCGTGCTGATGGTCCAGAAGGGCGAGCGCGAGGCCCGGCAGGCGAAGAAGGAGATGATCGAGGCGAACCTGCGTCTCGTGATCTCGATCGCCAAGAAGTACACGAACCGCGGACTGCAGTTCCTCGACCTGATCCAGGAAGGCAATATCGGCCTGATGAAGGCGGTCGACAAGTTCGAGTACCGCCGGGGCTACAAGTTCTCGACCTACGCGACCTGGTGGATCCGGCAGGCGATCACCCGCTCGATCGCCGACCAGGCCCGCACCATCCGCATCCCGGTGCACATGATCGAGACGATCAACAAGATCGTCCGGACCTCGCGCCAGATGCTGCATGAGATCGGCCGCGAGCCGACCCCGGAAGAGCTGGCGGAGAAGCTGGCCATGCCGCTGGAGAAGGTGCGCAAGGTCCTGAAGATCGCCAAGGAGCCGATCTCGCTCGAAACGCCGATCGGCGACGAGGAGGATTCGCATCTCGGCGACTTCATCGAAGACAAGAACGCGATCCTGCCGATCGACGCGGCGATCCAGAGCAATCTGCGCGAGACCACGACGCGCGTGCTGGCTTCGCTCACCCCGCGCGAGGAGCGCGTGCTGCGCATGCGCTTCGGCATCGGCATGAACACCGACCACACCCTCGAAGAGGTCGGCCAGCAGTTCAGCGTCACCCGCGAGCGCATCCGCCAGATCGAGGCGAAGGCGCTGCGCAAGCTCAAGCATCCGAGCCGCAGCCGGAAGCTCCGGAGCTTCCTCGACAACTGAGGGATCGAAGATCGATCTAGAGCGTTTCCGCAATTCTTCGAATCGCGAAATTGCTCTAGGTCCTTGTTTTATCGCACTTTCTTCGCGCGAACCGGTGTCCACTTCGCTCGAAAATGCTCCAGTCGAACAGGGCGGCGCGAGCCGCCCTTTTCTTTTGCCTCACCCTGCCGGCGCGACCAGCATCGCGGTGAGACGGCGCGCCATCGGCAGGGCCAGCAGCAGCACCGGGAAGGCGATCAGCCAGGATAGGCCCCAGGCGACGGGCCAGCCTTGCAGGAAGGCCGGCGTCGGGCCGAGCACGCGCAGGGTCGAGATCCCCGAGACGATCAGCGTCATCAGGCCCGACAGGATCAAGGGAGTGACGAACGCGCCGTAGCGCGCCGGCAATTTGCGGAAGGGGTTCATGGGACCATCCGTAAAGACAGGCTCTGCCGTCATGGCCTTCTGGCATCCTGGCGGCATTGAGCCGGGGGATGCGTTGCCTGACGTGAGACGCTTACGGCCGTCCGCAGGGGACGCAACGCCGCCTTTACGATCGACCGGCGCAGGGGGCAAGCAGAATCGGTTCAGTCCGCCACAGTTCTGCTAAGGTGAGCCTCACAATCGGGGCTTCCCGTGGAGGAGCAGAGATGACCGGGATCCCGACGGCCGAGGAGATCGAGGCCGCCAAGGCGGCCTTGCAGGCGAATCTTCCGCCCCAGGCGAAGAAGCAGGAAGAGGAAGGTTCGGCTGCTGGCGATATCGTCAGCGGCGTGCTCGACGTCGCCAGCAATGTCACGGTCGAGGCGGTCGGCGTCGCAGTCGAGGTGGTCGGCGCCGTGGTCGAGGGCGCCGGGACCGCCGTGGTCGCCACCGGCGAAGCCGTCGTCACGGTGATCGGCGGCATCTTCGAGGGGCTGGGCTAGCAAGGCGTCAGCGACCGGGATATCGATGCGGTTCCGGCAGCGTCGCTGGAGCTGGAGTGAAGCTGTGTCCCTCGAATTCCTGCTGACCTCGCTGATCATCGTCGCCTCGCCCGGGACGGGCGCGATCTACACCATCGCCGCCGGGCTGACGCGCGGGGCGAAGGCCAGCGTGCTCGCCTCCTTTGCCTGCACGCTCGGTATCGTGCCGCATCTGATCGCCGCGATGCTGGGCCTGGCGGCGCTGCTGCATGCCAGCGCGCTCGCCTTCGCGATCGTCAAATATGCCGGCGTCGCCTATCTGCTCTGGATGGCCTGGCAGACGCTGAAGGAGCAGGGCGCGCTCAGCGTCGAGACCACGGCCGACAAGCGCTCGGCCTGGCGCGTGCTGGTCGACGGGCTCGCGCTCAACGTGCTCAATCCCAAGCTCTCGATCTTCTTCGTCGCCTTCCTGCCGCAGTTCATCGCCGCGGACGAGGCGAGCCCGATGGCGCGCATGCTCGAGCTCTCGGGCGTGTTCATGGCGATGACCTTCGTCGTCTTCGCGCTCTACGGCCTGTTCGCGGCGGCGATGCGCGACCATGTCGTGAGCCGGCCGGCGGTGATGGCCTGGCTGCGCCGGACCTTCGCGGCGGCCTTCGTCGCGCTCGGCGCCAAGCTCGCGCTGACCGAGCGGTAATGAGCGGGAAACAAACCCGCCTCGCGATCGAAACGCGCGGGGCGGGGCTCTACGAATTCACCGATACGGTGGCCCGTTTCGTCCGCGAGACGGCCGTCGATACCGGCCTGCTGACGCTGTTCGTGCGCCATACCTCCTGCTCGCTGCTGATCCAGGAGAATGCCGATCCCGACGTCCGGCGCGATCTTGCCGCCTTCTTCGCCCGGCTCGTGCCGCCCGCCGACGATCCGGCGATGGCCTATCTCACCCATCGTGCCGAGGGGCCGGACGACATGCCGGCCCATATCAAGGCGGCGGTGTTGCCGGTTTCACTCTCGATTCCCGTGAGCGGCGGGAAAATGGCGCTCGGGACCTGGCAAGGCATCTATCTGTTCGAGCACCGAATCAGCTCGCATCGGCGCGAGGTCGTACTGCACCTCGCCTGAGCCGTCAGCCCGCAATGGGACGGGCAAGCAGCCGCATGAAGGTGCCGTAGCAGTCGTGCAGATCCTGCGGCGATAGGCCGAGGTCGAACTGCTGGAAACCGATGAAGGCGGCGTATTCCATACGGGCCAGGGCGAGAGCCTCCGGCGGCGTGAAGCGCCCGCTCTCGCCATGGAGCTTTTCCAGATAGGCGACGCGCTCGCGGTCGACCTCGGCGCAAGTCGCGGCCACGCCCGGATCGAGCTGGGCGAGGCGGCGCATGCCCTGCTCGATGCGAACGTCGAGGGCGAGCGCCATGCGGTCTAGCGCGACCAGACGGTCTTGCGCCGGCCCGCCCTTGTCGGCTTCCTGCATCAGGCGATGGGTGTGGGTCTCGCGCCAATGGCCGGCGAGTGCGACGAGATAGGCCTCGATCGCCGGGAAATGGGCGTAGAACGAGCCCTTGGTCTTGCCGGCCCGGCGGCAGAGCGCCTCGATCGTCAAGCCGGCCGGTCCCTGCTCGGCGAGCGCATTCAGGCCCAGTGCGAGCCAGTCGCTGCGGCGGAAACGGCGCGGGGCAGGGGATGTCATTGCCACAAGCCGATCGTGCCACTGACCGCGATCGCCGCGAACAGCGCCCATTGCGGGAAGTGTGCGATCCGGAGACGGAACAGGCCGATCATGCCGAGGCCCCAGAGACAGAACAGGGCGGCGCCAGCAGTGGCGAAGATGGCGAGGTCGCGACTGCCGAGGCCGGTCGCGGCGAGGCCGAAGGCAAGCGCCAGGGCAGCGAGCACGATCGTCACCAGATGCCAGCAATAATACATGGTGAACTTGGGCACGGGATGCAGGCGCTCCGTCGCCAGCAGGGGCGTGGCGATCTCGCGGCCGCCGAGGATGATGTGGACCAGGGTCGTAGCAGCCGCGAGCACAGCGGCAAGTGCGAGCCAGGCGTTCATGGCGATCTCCTGAAATAATACCGTACTGTATGGTATTATTTTGCGAGAGAAGCAAGCCTCGGGACTGCTGGCGACGGAGGCCTCGATGGCGGGAGGAGGTGTGGGTTGTGGAGAATGGGGCCGCGGCGACCGTTGTCCGGCGCGAGATCGGATCACCGCCCAGCGTAGTATTCGGGCTCCGGCGGCGGTTCCCAGGATTGGCCGGTGGCGATCAGGCAGCTCACGCCTTCGGGAAACGTTGCGAACAGGGTGAAGGAGCCGTTCGGTGACGCGAAGAGCTCGATCACACTGCCGTTCGCGGCGAGGCCGTAGCCGATCCGCCGCTCGCCATAGAGTTCATGCAGCTGGCTCGTTGCCACCCCGCGGTCGGCGCAAGGAACGCCGGCGGGAGCCTCGGCCCGAACCGCGCCGAGGAATAGCGCCGGCGCCAGTGCGACTGGCAGGCAGGATGAGACGAAGCGCGTCATGGCTGCTCCTGCGACAGAGCGGGCATGGAAGCGCGCGAAGGTGGACAGGCTTAAGCTTTCCGCCCTGTCTGAAAAAGACATGGTGACGCTCGGCGCGATGCGCCAGAGGCGCGCCTCGCGATGGCCTATGGCCCACGCAATGCGAGGCCGTCGATCTCGTTTTCCGCATGCGCTGCCATTGCACTTGGCCAAGCGGTCGGCATCTGCGCTATACAGCGCGGGTCACACGGAGCCCGCCATGTCCTTTCTCAAGTCGCTATTCGGTCGCAAGGAGGCCAAGCCGGCCGGCCCGGCCGGGCCGCTGAAGAGCACCGAGTACAAGGGCTTCACGATCCATGCGACGCCGTTTCCCGAAGGCGGGCAGCAGCAGCTTTCCGGGGTGATCGAGAAGGAGATCGACGGCGAGATGAAGAGCCACCGCTTCATCCGGGCCGACCGCTTCCCGGGCGCCGAGGAGGCAGCTGACTTCGCCATCGTCAAGGCCAGGCAGCTGATCGACGAGCAAGGCGAACGACTGTTCAAATAAGAATCTGAGGAAATCTCCGATCGGATGCGAGCAATGTTTCTTTCGTGCACATGCACGGATCGATAAAGTTTTCATTTTTTTTGAAGTGACTGGAATATCCCTAGGGTAACTGGATGAATTGAACTAAATTATACATAAAGGCAGCCGCTTTTACCAATTGGCCAAACTGCCATTTGGCTCATTTGCCCGCGACGAAATTGCCATTTAAAACTTTATTCGGTTTTTTGGGCTTTGATATCGTCACCTCGCCCGCGGATACCGAGATCGTCAGCATGCCTCCGAAGCCCTCCGGTTCCAAGAAGCCGGACAAATCCCAGCTTGCGGGGCGCGATCGCGGCGGCGGCAGCCGGTTTCGCGAGATCGTGGCGCGCTTGCCGGTCGCGCTCTACACGACCGATGCCGACGGATACGTAACGTATTTCAATGAGGCCGCAGCCCAGCTCGTCGGGCGCGAGCCGCAGCTTGGTCGCGATCGCTGGTGCATCAGCCACAAGCTGTTCCGGATCGATGGTTCGCCCTTGCCGTTCGAGGATTGCCCGATGGCGGTGGCACTGCGCGAGGAGCGCGAGGTCCGCGGGGCCGAGGCGCTGGCGGAGCGGCCTGACGGCAGCAGGGTACGCTTCATGCCGCTGCCGACGCCGCTCTACGACCTGGAGGGGAAACTCACCGGTGCGATCAACTTGATGGTTGATGTCACCCCGGGGGGACAGCTCGGCCCGAGCGCGGCGGGTGGCGGTCACCACCTCGCCGAGGATCTTGAGGCGGCGATCGCGCAGAAGCAGCTCTATCTGCATTATCAGCCGGTCTTTTCGGCGGCAGGCGTCCTCGCCGGCTTCGAGGCGCTGGCGCGCTGGGTTCATCCCGAGCGCGGCGTGATCTCGCCAGTCGAATTCATCCCGGCGGCGGAGGAGAGCGGGCTGATCCTGCCTTTGGCGCGCGAGCTGCTGTGCCAGGCCTGCACCGAGGCGGCGCGCTGGGAGAAGCCGCTGCGCATCGCCGTCAACGTCTCGCCGCTGCAGTTCCGCCATGGCGACCTGCCGGGGCTGATCGACGAGATCCTGGTCGAGACCGGGCTGGAGCCGGAGCGGCTCGAGCTTGAGATCACCGAAGGGGTGATGATCACCGATTTCGACCGGACAATGCTGGTGCTGCACCGGATTAAGGCGCTCGGCGTGCGCATCGCGCTCGACGATTTCGGGACGGGCTATTCCTCGCTCTCCTATCTGCACATGTTCCCCCTCTCGACGCTGAAGATCGACCGCAGCTTCGTCGCCAATCTCGGCGTCGCCTCGGAGGCAGCAGCGATCACCCGCGCCGTGATCGCGCTCGGCCATGCGCTCGGCATCGAGGTGGTGGCCGAGGGCGTCGAGACACGCGAGCAGCTCGACTTCCTGATCGATGAGGGCTGCAATTATATGCAGGGCTACATGCTCGGGCGGCCGCTGCCGCCGGAACAATATGCCGATCTGACCGGCCGCAAGGGCTGAGCTAGGCTCGCCTGCCGGCCGCCTGCAATTCGGCGAGCAGGGCCTCGCCGCTCCAGCGCGCCGCGCCGTTCTCCGCAGCTTTGACGAGCGAGGTCAGGTGCGCATTGGCCGGCGCCTTCCGCCCGAGCCGCTCTGCCAGCTTGACCACCTCGCCATTGATCCAGTCGACCTCGGTCGGACGCCCGGCGGCGAGATCGTCGGCCATGGAGGAGCGCGCCAGCGGGTCGATCGCCAGCATCTTGCGGGCGAGCCGGACAAAGAGCGGATCGGGCAGGCGCAGCAGCGCCGGAATCCAGCGCGCCGGCAGCGGCGTCAGCCGGGCAGGCTGGATGCCGGCCTGTGCCAGAAGAGCGAGCGCTTCGGCCTGGGCGAGGGCGAGGCAGCGGCGATAATCGCGCTGAGCCAGCTCCTGCTGCAAGGGCAGGCCGGAGAGGGCATTCACTGCATTGTTGAGGTTGAACAGCAGCTTGGCCCATTGCACCGGCAGCATGTCGCGGTGCCGGCGGAGAGCGAAGCCGGCGCGGGTGAAGTCGGCGAGGAATGGCGCCAGCGCCGGGGAGTCCTTGACCTCGGGCTCGCCTTCCGAGGCCTGATGGCAGGCGCCGGGATCGCGCCTGACGACGTTGAACGGCACCATGCCGGCGAGCACCGTGCGACCGGGCAGGGCAGCGCGCAGCGTCTCCGCATTGCCGAGCCCGTTCTGGAAGCTGATCACGAGGGCGCCCGGCTGGATGACGGCCGCAAGCTCGGTGGCGGCCTGCGCCGTGGCGCCGGATTTGACCGTGACGAGGATCAGCTCGGCGGCGGAGGCAGAGTCCGGTTCGGTCGAGAAGGCGATGGCCTCCGGCGGAACCTGCCAGTCGCGACCATCGTAATGCGTCAGGGTCAAGCCATGCTGTCGGAGTTCCTCCGCGATGCCGGGGCGGCCGATGAACCCGACTCCGGCGCCGCCGGCGGCGAGCCGCCCGCCGAGATAGCAGCCAATCGCGCCGGCGCCGTAGATGCAGATTCTCGCCATCATGCCTCCAGCAGGAGGCTGAGCATGCCCGCCTTGCGAGACGATGCAAGTCGTCAGAGGCATGCCGGACGACCCACATCTGCGCCGCCCCGGCCTGTCGCCGATGCGCTTGTGGCGAACAGACGGGCTGCCTAATGCTCGGGCAGAGAGAAAATCGTTCTCCGCTGATACGGCGAGGAAACATGAACGCCCAGGACGCGCGCTATGCGCCGGATTCAGCCTATGCCTGGATGAGGCTCGCGCTGGCCCTGCTGGTCGGGACGATCGCCTGCGTCGGCTCCTGGTCGGCCGTGGTGGTCGTGACGGCGGTGCAGACGGAGTTCGGCGTCATGCGCGCGGATGCTTCCCTGCCCTATACCTGCGCCATGATCGGCTTCGGCATCGGCAATATCGTCATGGGCCGCCTCGTCGATCGGTTCGGTATCGCCTTGCCGATCGTGCTCGGCGCGCTGCTGCTCGGAAGCGGTTACGCGCTCGCTTCGGTCGCGGGCTCGCTCTGGCAGTTCGCGCTGGCGCACGGCTTCCTCATCGGGCTCGGCGCCGCGACCGGCTTCTCACCGCTGATCGCCGATCTCTCACACTGGTTCCGGCGCTATCGCGGCCTCGCCGTCGTCTTCGGGGCCTCGGGCAGCTATCTCGCCGGCATGTTCTGGCCCCAGTTGATCAACTGGGGCGTCGAGACGCATGGCCTGCGGACGACGCATCTGTGGCTCGGCATCGCCTGCCTGGTGGTGATGCTGCCGCTGGCGCCGCTGTTCCGGCGCCGGCCGAATGCTGCCACCATCGCCGCGGCCGAAGCGGTCAGCGCCGGGGCGCGCGGCAGCCTCGGATTGTCACCGAACCAGCTGCAGCTGCTCCTGGTCGTGGCCGGCTTCTGCTGCTGCGTCGCGATGTCGATGCCGCAGGTCCATATCGTCGCCTATTGCAGCGACCTCGGCTATGGCGTCGCCCGCGGCGCCGAGATGCTGACGGTGATGATGGCGCTCGGCATCGTCAGCCGTGTCGGCTCGGGTTTCGTCGCCGACAGGATCGGCGGCACGGCGACGCTGGTCCTGTCCTCGCTGATGCAGGGCATCGCGCTCTTCCTCTATCTCTGGTTCGACGGCTTGAGCTCGCTCTTCATCGTCACCGGAATCTTCGGCCTCTTCCAGGGCGGGATCGTGCCGATGTATGCGGTGGCGATCCGCGACTACATGCCGCCGCGCGAAGCGGGCGCACGCATCGGCGTGGTGATGTCCGCGACCATCTTCGGCATGGCCTTCGGCGGCTGGGTCTCGGGGCTGATCTTCGACGCGACCACGTCCTACCGGCTCGCTTTCCTCAACGGCCTTGCCTGGAACCTGATCAACCTCTCTATCGTCTGCTGGCTGATGCTGAAGGCGCGGCCGAAACTGGCGGCGGCTTGACGCTTCACGTCATTGCGAGCGCAGCAAGAAATCCAGGGGAACGCAGAGCTCTGCCCCCCCTGGATTGCTTCGTCGCTGCGCTCCTCGCAATGACGGGAGAGGTCAGCCCGGCTCGGCACCCGGCCGATAGGTCCCGAAGCACCAGACATGGCCCTCCGGGTCCTTGCAGATAAAGTCGCGGCTGCCATAGGGCTGGTCGCTTGGTTCCATGCAGATCTCGGCTCCCGCCGCACGGGCGCGCTCGCAGAGCGCGTCGATGTTGGTCGTCGCGATATAGGGCGAGGCGGTGGTGCCGCCGAGCTCGGCCGGGCGCGAGACCAGCTTGCCAAATTCGTTGTTATCGGCGGAGCCGAGCATGACGAAGCTCTCGCCCATCCGAAGCTCGCCATGCAGCAGGGTCTTGCCATCATTGGAATAATAGGCGGCGTGCTTCTCGAAGCCGAAGGCCTCGATCAGCCAGTCGTACATCGGCGGCGCGTCGGCATAGCGCAGCGAGATGCAGATCATTGGGGACGAGGTGCTCATCGCGCTTCTCCTGCATTGCGGTGCTTGACGCAGCATGCGGGCACGCCAAGCTGGGCTCAAGGTCAGCCGGGACGAATCCATGCTGCAATTCGAGCGCCGCCATGAACGGCTGATCCCGGTCCGGCTGTTCTTCCGGCGCATGAGCCGGGCGGTGCTGCTCTGGCTCGGACTCACCTTGGCCGGGCTCGGCATCGGCATGATCGGCTATGGCGCCAGCGAAGGCATGAGTGCAGTCGACGCCTTCGTCAACGCCGCGATGATCCTCTCCGGCATGGGGCCGGTGGCCGAGCTCAAGACCGTAGGCGGCAAGCTCTTCGCCGGCTTCTATGCGATCTTCTCAGGACTGTTTGTGGTGATCGCCACCGGCTTCGTGCTGGCGCCGATCCTGCATCGTGTGCTCCACTCCTTCCATATCGAAGAGGGGAAAGGCAACGATGACTGAGCCTGGCGCGAACCCTGCCGAGGAACCCCGCGGCACCTTGACCGTGCGCACCATCGCCATGCCGGCGGACACTAACGCCAATGGCGACATCTTCGGCGGCTGGGTGATGTCGCGCATGGACTCCGCCGGCGGCATCGCGGGTGTCGACCGGGCACAGGGCCGCGTGGTGACGGTCGCGGTCGAGGCGATGACCTTCATCCGCCCGGTCAAGGTCGGCGACGTGCTCAGCGTCTACACCTCGATCACATCGGTCGGGCGGACCTCGATGAAGATCCAGGTCGAGGCCTGGGCCAGGCGCTTCCGCACCACGCTGCACGAGAAGGTCACCGACGCGACCTTCACCTTCGTCGCCATCGACGACGACGGCAAGCCGCGGCCAGTGCCGCCATTGCCGGCGGGCTGACGCGGCGCACAATCTCTAACGAGGTATGAATCCACCTCATCGCCGAGTGATTCAGAAGAATCCGGCAACTTAAACGTTCTTTAAGCGGACCTCCGCAATTCTACCGTCGATCGGTCCACCGGGACCGCTCTGCCAGGGGCTGGGAGGTCCTGCATGATCGGCCGCCGTCATCCGTCGGCGCATGAAGCTTGGCTCGCGCCGTCGCCGCAACTGGGCGCTGCGCCGACGAGCCGCTGTCGCCTGTCAACGAGATCATTTCCCTTCCACGGCTGACCATCGTCGGCTGCCTGCACCCATGTCCGCGTCCGACCTCGGCCAGCGCCGCGCTGCCGGGAATGCCTTCAGGAGTACCGCGTCAATGTCGAAGACTGGAAAGCCTGCGCGCCAGAAGGGCTCGCGTATCGGGATCGCAGCGCGGATCTATGCCGCGCTCGGCGTCCTGACGGTGTTGACGATCGCGGCCTCGCTGGTCGCCTGGTTCTCCTATGGCCGGGTCGGCAGCACGGTCGCCGACATGGTCGAGCGCAAGATGCCGGTGGTCGAGCTGGCGCTCGAACTGTCGCAGGCGGCGACGGCCTCGACCGCGCTGGCGCCGCGCTTCATGGAAGTGCAGAGCGTGCGCGAGCGCGCCGCGCTGACCGGCGAGTTCGACAAGGTCGAGGCCCGGCAGTTCGACCTCGTCCGCAAGATCGGTGAGGGCAATGTCGACAACAAGAAGGCGCAGGCCGCGCTCGACGGCCTGTCGCGCCAGATCAACGACATCAACGACCTGACGGGCGAGCGCCTGCGCAACGCCGCGGAGAGCGCCGCCGCGCTGGAGAAACTCGGGACCGCCTATGACGCCTTCGTCAAGGCGGCCAGCGGCGAGGCCGAGCAGGCCAAGTTCGCCGTGACCTTCGGGCTCGACGATCTCGCCGTGCTCTCCGGCGATGCGCTGACCGGCGCGGTCAAGACGCTGATGGACCGCGACTTCGCCATCTTCGACCTGGCGCGCACGCTGCAGGCCAATGTCAACGAGATGGTCGGCGTACTGCGCGAGGTCGCGCAGATCAACGACAAGGAGAAGCTCAGCCTCGCCCGCGAGCGCTTCAACGGCATCGCCTACCGGCTGCGGACTCTGCTCGCCGACGCCGAAAAGATCGCCGCCAACAAGGCGCGATCCAAGACGGTCGAGGACCTGATCGCGGTCGGCGAGGGCAGCGACGGGCTGGTCGACATCCGCAACCGCGACATCACCACCCGCGAAGGCATCACGCGCGGCCTCAAGGAGGTCGATCAGGCGGCGGCGCAGCTGCGCCGCGAGGTCGATGCGCTGGTGCAGGGCGCGCGCGGCGAGGCGCAGGCGGCTGTCGGCTCGACGCAACAGCTGATCGAGACCAGCATGTGTGGATGGCCTCCGCGGTGCAAGGGTTTGGTTTGGGCGATGAGCGATACGTCGGCGGCTTGCATGTGTCCGGCCTACATAAGGCGGCACACTCGGCCGCCGGCCCAGATGAGATCCGCGGATCGGGTCCATAACAAGCTCTCGCGCTCGAAGCGCCTACAGGTCTGCTGGATATCCCGATCTCGTCTTTCAACTATCGCGTCATCTTCCCATTCAGCGCCGTTGCACCACGACGGCCAGGACTCGGCTTTTCCTGACTGTCGATTCCTATGCGGCCCGGTACGTCTCCTGTCGCGTCATCACAGCCCAGATGATTCTGGCCATCTTGTTCGCCAAGGCGACCGCGGCGAGTTTGACCGGTTTGCGGGCGATAATCCTTCCGAGCCAGCTTTCGGCAAAGTTCTCCTTGCTGCGTGACCATCGGATGGTGGACATGGCCCCGATGACCAGCAAACGTCGGATTGTTCGATCACCCATCTTCGTGATCCTGCCCAATCGTTCCTTGCCGCCGCTTGAGTTCTGACGCGGCACCAATCCAAGCCAAGCCGCAAAATCACGTCCAGACTTGAAGCCTCGAATGTCGGGAACGCCCGCCAGTATGGCGCTCGTGGTGATCGGACCGATGCCGGGAATGGTGAGCAGTCTCGCTGCCTCCGGCTCCTTTCGACAATGCTTCCGCATCTGGGCCTCTAGTTCATTGATCTGCTTGGCAAGGGCGATGAGCTGATCCGCAAGAATGCTCAAGGCAGCTCGAACCATATCAGGCAGCGGCGTCGTCGAATTGGAGATCCGCTCGACAAGCGACCCAACATGCTGAGGGCCGGCCGCCGCGATCACCCCGAACTCCGCCATGTGGCTCCGGATCGCGTTGATCAGTGAAACACGCTGACGCGATAGTATCTCATGCGTGCGATGCACGACCCGCGCGGCCTGCTGCGCGAGCGTCTTGATGGGGGCAGCCCGAACCGCCGGTCGCGTCACGGCTTCGCAAATGGCCGCTGCGTCGGCAGCATCGTTCTTCTGCCTGGCAACGTAGGGTTTCACGTATGAGGCTGGGATCATCCTCGCATCGTGACCTAAATTACGGATCTCGCGTGCCCAATAATGCGACGAGGCGCAGGCCTCCATGCCAACGATGCAAGGCGGGAGCTTCGCGAAAAAGCTCAGCACATCTTCCCGCCGCAGCCTCTTTTGAAGAACCGGGCGACCCTTCGCATCCGCCCCGTGGACTTGAAATACTCGCTTCGCCAGATCAAGCCCGATCGTGGTGACCTCTTCCATGGATGGCCCTCCTTGTGAGCGATCGCCTCGACCGCCCTGCATCATGATGCCGAGAGCGGAGGCCATCCACCTCATCAAG
>DASYHC010000063.1:0-160325 GCA_035998995.1 Allobosea sp. | reverse complement strand
CCATGTCTTCCTGCCGGGCTCCTCCTTCCTGGAGAAGGACGGCACCTTCACCAATGCCGAGCGCCGCATCAACCGCGTCCGCCAGGTGATGACACCGCTCTCCGGCAAGGCCGAATTCCAGGTCACGATCGACCTGGCGCGGGCGCTCGGCCTCGAGATGAACTACGCCCACCCGAGCGAGATCATGGACGAGATCGCTTTGGTGACCCCGACCTTCTCCGGCGTCAGCTACGCCAGGCTCGAGGAGCTCGGCTCGGTGCAGTGGCCCTGCAACGAGAAGGCGCCTTTGGGTACGCCGCTGATGCATGTCGACCGCTTCGTGCGTGGCAAGGGCAGGTTCATGATCACGGAATACGTGCCGACGCAGGAGCGTACCGGCCCGCGCTTCCCGCTGATCCTGACCACCGGGCGCATCCTGTCGCAGTACAATGTCGGCGCCCAGACCAGGCGGACCGAGAACCAGGCCTGGCATGACGAGGACGTGCTGGAGATCCACCCCTTCGACGCCGAGAGCCGCGGCATCAAGGATGGCGATCTCGTCGCGCTCGCCAGCCGCTCCGGTGACATCTCGCTGCGCGCCGAAATCTCGGAGCGGATGCAGCCGGGCGTGGTCTACACCACCTTCCATCATGCTGAGACCGGCGCCAACGTCATCACCACCGACTATTCCGACTGGGCGACGAACTGTCCGGAATACAAGGTCACGGCGGTCGAGGTCCGCAGGACGAACTATTATTCGCAGTGGCAGGAGCGCAACCGCGAGGAGGACATCTCGCTGCGCCTGATCGCGGGGCGCCTGCCTGATGCCGCGGAATAGCCCGCCTGCCCAGCCGCCGGCGAGCCATGCGGTCGCTGTCCGGACCGTGCGCTTCGATGCGGCCGACAGCGCCGCCCCGGCGAGCGCCGAGGTCGCGGTCGAGGCGCCGATCAACATCGTCTACGGCAACCTGCCTTATGCGGTGATGATGGCGACGCCGTCGGACATCGAGGATTTCGTCGCCGGCTTCAGCCTGACCGAGGGCATCGTCCGCAGCGTCGACGAGATCAGGTCGATCGCGGTGGCGCCGCAGCAGGACGGTATCGTCGTCACTGTCGACTTGGCGCCCGGCCGCTTCCGCGAGCATCTCGCCCGCCGCCGCAATCTCTCAGGCCGCACCTCCTGCGGGCTCTGCGGCGTCGAGGGGCTCGCCGACCTGCCGACGGCCGAGGCACGGGCAGCCCAGGCGGCGCCGATCGCGCCGGCTGCGGTCGGCGCGGCGCTCGGCAGCCTCGAACGCCAGCAACCGCTGCATCGCCTGACCCGCTCGGTCCATGCCGCTGCCTGGTGCGACCGCGATGGCACGATCCTGGCGGTACGCGAGGATGTCGGGCGACACAACGCCCTCGACAAGTTGATCGGCGCCCGCCTGCGCGCTGGCCATGACGCCAACGACGGCTTCGTGCTGGTCACCAGCCGCGCCTCCTTCGAGATGGTCGAGAAGACGGCGATCTTCGGCGCGGGCACACTGGTCACGATCTCGGCGCCGACCTCGCTGGCGATCGAGCGGGCGAACGTCCTCAGCCTGACACTGGTCTGCATCGCGCGCGGCGATTCCGCGACGGTTTTCGCTGGGCGCCTCGCCGACACCGTGGAAAGTGAGGCGAGATGATTGAAGCCGAAAGCAACGCAGCGATGACCGAACACCATGCCGGCGAGCATCTCGCCAAGCTCGCCGTGATGGCCAACCAGATCGGCGATTTCTTCAAGTCCTACCCCGATGAGGAAGCGGTCGCCGCCATCGCCGATCACATCAATCAGTTCTGGACGAAGCGCATGCGCGAGGAATTCCGCACCGGCTTCGAAACGGACATGGCGACGCTGTCGCCGCTCGTGCGGCAGGCGCGCAGCAGGGTCAGGCCTGCCCCCGCAGCTGCGAGCTAGTTGGATCTTGGCCTGATCGAACCGTCATTCCGGACGAGCCTGTGCCGCGTTCCGGAATGACGATGCGATCGCTGCGGACGTTACCTTAGCCGCGCCGGCCTCCCGCCATCTCCGCCAGTGCCACCGCATCCGCGCCAGCCGGGAAATGCAGCCGGCCCGAGATATCGTTCGCCGCTTGCCAGACGGCCTCCGCGACGTCGCTTTCCTTCGTCGTCAAGGCAGGCGCAGCAAAGGCAGCGAAGATCGGCTCGGCGAAAGCGGCATAGCTCGCCGGGATCAGGTCCTCGATGCGCACGCCGCTGTTCTGGGCGAAGCGCGTGGTCGGGGCATAGCCCGGCTCGACCAGCTTGGCCCGGATGCCGAAATGGCCGAGCTCATGGGCGAGCGAGCCGGTGAAGCCCTCGATCGCCTGCTTGCTCGCCGTATAGGCCGCTGCCAGCGGCATCGACACCAGCGTGACGCTGGAGGTGACGTTGACGATCACGCCGGAGCCCTGCGCCCGGAATTGCGGGATCACCGCCTGGCACATCGCCATCGTCCCGAAGGTATTGGTCTCGAAGACCTTGCGGATATGCTCCATCGGTGTCGCCTCGAAGGCGCCGACCACGCCGATCCCGGCATTGTTGACGAGAACGTCGATCGGCCCGGCTTCCGCGAGCGCCGCCGCGATGCTGTCCACATCGGTCACGTCGAGCGGCAGGATGCGCAGCGCCTGCGAGCGCGGCAGGATGTCCTCGCGCGGCGTGCGCATGGTCGCGACGACGTTCCAGCCCTGCGCGAGGAAATGGCGAGCGGTCTCCAGGCCATAGCCCGAGGAGCAACCGGTGATCAGCACCGTCTTCATGATGATGTCCTTGCTGGTTTCGATGCCGCCGTGATACGAGCAGCGTTCAGGACGATCTACAATCAATCGTCCATAATTGATTTGAGAAAGTCCAGGTCATGATCGACCCGCTCGCCGAGATCATCAGCCTGCTGCGGCCACGCGCGGTATTCACCAAGGGCATCAGCGGCGCCGGACGCTGGGCCGTGCGCTATGCCGATTTCGGCCATCCCGGCTTCTGCGCCGTCATCGAAGGCGGCTGCCGCCTCGCTGTCGACGGACAGGAGGTGCTGACCCTGGCCGCCGGCGATTTCGTGCTGCTGCCGACCACGCCCGGCTTCACCATGTCAGGCTTCGAGCCGGCGAAGCCGGTGCTGATCACGCCCGATCTCGCTCCTTCGCCGGACACCGAGCTGCGGCATGGCGATCCGGACGCTCCGGTGAATGTCCGCCTGCTCGGCGGCTACTTCACCTTCGACGTCGATGCCGCCGACCTGCTCGTCTCGCTGCTGCCGAAACAGGTCCGGATTCGTGGCGTCGAGCGGCTCGCGACCCTGGTCCAGCTTCTCACCGAGGAGTCCGGTGCGCAGCGGCCCGGCCGAGAGCTGGTGCTCAGCCGCCTCGTCGAGATCCTGCTGGTCGAGTCGCTCCGCTTGACGCAAGCGCCGGATGCGCCGGCCGGCCTGCTGCGCGGCCTCGGCGATACCAGGCTAGCGGATGCGATCCGGCAGATCCACGCCGAGCCGGCCCGCGCCTGGACGATGGCCCGGCTCGCCAGGGAGGCCGGGCTGTCGCGCTCGGCCTTCTTCGAGCGCTTCGCCCGCAATGTCGGCGTGCCGCCGATGGAATATCTGCTGGGCTGGCGGATGGCGCTTGCCAAGGACCTGCTGCGCCGCCGCGACATCGATCTCGCCGAGGTCGCCGAGCGGGTCGGCTATGGCTCGGCCAGCACCTTCAGCACCGCCTTCAGCCGTCATGTCGGCCAGCCGCCCGGCCGCTATGCCCGCGACCTCGCGGCGCGGGCAGCCACGGCGGAGCGGTCTATTTCACCACGAAGCCGTGTGCGAACGGGTCGCGGTCGTCGATGAAGATGGTGTTGTAGCCAGTCATCCGGGCCCAGCCGGCGATCGAGGGGATGATCGCCTGGCGGTTCGCCACCGTCGTTGCCGCTTCGACCCGACCCTTGAACAGCGAGCCGATGATCGACTCGTGCACGAACTCGTCGCCGACCGCGAGCTTGCCCTTGGCGGCGAGCTGCGCCATCCGCGCCGAGGTGCCGGTGCCGCAGGGCGAGCGGTCGATCGCCTTCTCGCCGTAGAACACGGCGTTGCGGGCATGGGCGCCGTCCTGCGTCGCCTTGCCGGTCCACTGGATGTGGGAGAGGCCCTGGATCTCCGGATGCTCCGGATGGACGAACTCGTACTTGGCGTTCAGCGCCGCCCGCAGCTTCGGCGACCAGCCGACCAGCTCGCCGGCAGTATGGTCGGCCATGTCCCGAAAATTCTTCTGCGGCTCGACGATCGCATAGAAATTGCCGCCATAGGCGACGTCGACGACGATTTCGCCGAGCCCCTCGACCTCGGCACTCAGCCCTTCCGCATAGAGGAAGCCCGGAACATTGGTCAGGCGGACTTCCTCGACGAAGCGGCCTTCCTGACGATAGCTGATGTCGACCTTGCCGGCCGGTGCGTCGATCGAGAGCCTGCCCGGCTCGCGCGGCGTGATCAGCCCGTTCTCGATGCCCATGGTGATCGTGCCGATCGTGCCATGGCCGCACATCGGCAGGCAGCCCGAGGTCTCGATGAACAGCACGCCGACATCGCAGTCGGCCCGCGTCGGCGGATAGAGGATCGAACCCGACATCATGTCGTGCCCGCGCGGCTCGAACATCAGCCCGGTGCGGATCCAGTCGAATTCGCGCAGGAAATGCGCCCGCTTCTCCAGCATGGTCGCGCCCTCGAGGCGCGGCCCGCCGCCCGAGACCAGCCGGACCGGATTGCCGCAGGTGTGGCCGTCGATGCAGGAGAAGGTATGGCTGGCCATGGTTCAGAACTTTCCTGAGATGCGCAAAGCCTGCTTGAAGTCGTGTCGGCTTTTTGAATACAGCAAGTATGCAGATTTGCAACGAGCAGGAAGCACGCCATGACCGACACGACGATCCTCAGCATGGAGGCGCTGACGCGCCGGATCGAGACGGTCTTCCGCAAGGGCGGATTGTCACCGCTTCATGCCGCCGCCCTCTCCCGCGTGATCGCAGCCGGCGAACGTGACGGCTGCAAGTCGCATGGTGTCTACCGGGTCGAAGGCTGCCTGCGCACCATCAAGGCAGGCAAGGTCTCCATCGACGCCGAGCCCGTCTTGCACGATGACGGTTCGGCCGTGCTGCGCGTCTCCGCCGGCGGTGCCTTTTCCTGCGCCGGCTTCGAGCTTGGCGCCCCCGCGCTGGCGGAGCGAGCGAAAAAGCTCGGCTTGGCCGCGCTGGTGATCAACGACTGCACGCATTTCTCGGCGCTCTGGCCGGAGGTAGAAGTTCTGGCGGGCATGGGCGTCGCCGCGCTGGCGATGTGCCCGAGCTATGCCACCGTCGCGCCATCCGGCGGAACGGCCGCCCTGCTCGGCACCAATCCGCTCGCCTTCGGCTGGCCGCGCAAGGATAGCCACCCTTACGTCTTCGATTTCGCCACCAGCGTCGCGGCGCGCGGCGAGATCGAACTGTACCGCCGTGCCGGCAAGCCCCTGCCCGAGGGCTGGGCCCTCGATTCAGGGGGCAAGCCGACCACCGATCCGGCCGCGGCGCTCGCCGGCGCGATGCTGCCCTTCGGCGGACACAAGGGCTCGGCGATCTCGACCATGATCGAATTGCTGGCCGGCGTGATGATCGGCGACCTGACCAGCCAAGGCGCGCTCGATTTCCTGGGCACCACGACGCTGGCGCCGCAGCATGGCGAGCTGATCATGGCCTTCTCGCCCGAGCGCTTCGCCGCCGGCCGGCCCGGCGATCCCTTCGCCCGCGCCGAGATCCTGTTCGAGGCGATCGCCGGACAGGGCGCGCGCCTGCCCTCGCAGCGCCGTTTCAAGGCCCGCGAGGGCTCGCTGGCGGACGGCATTGCCCTGACCGCAGCCGAGGTCGAGCAACTCGACCGGCTGGAGGCGCTGGGGCTCGACGCAGTGTCCTGACAACAAAAAGGCTCTCCCGTCGCCGGGAGGGCCTGTTCCTGAGCAATCCTCAGGCCGCGTGCTTCAGCGCGCTAGGCTGCTTCGACCACTGCGCATACCAGGCGTCGAACAGCTTGAGTTGCGCCTCGACATAGCCGCGCTGGCTCTCGCCGAGCACGTCGGTCGGGTTGAAGTGCAGCGTGTATTCGGCGTCGCCCTTCAGCACCATCATGTGCTTGAAATAGAGGACGAGCTCCGGCCCTTCGTCGAAGGAGGAGAGCACGGCGAGCGCCGCCTCCAGCTCGAGCGCGAGGCGCCGCGCCTCGACGTCGCCCTTCGCCGCCGCCTGGCTCAGGCTGACGAGGTGCAGCACCTCCCTGGGCAGCACGCAGCCGATGCCGGTGATCGCGCCGGTCGCACCGCAATTGACGAAGCCGTGGAACACGCAGGTGTCGACGCCGATCATCAGCGAGACGTCATCGTCGCGGCTGGTGATGTTTTCCGCGGCATAGCGCATGTCGGCGGCGCCGCCGAACTCCTTGAAGCCGACCAGATTGGGATGCTCGGCCCGCAGCGCGAAGAACAGGTCGGCGCGGGTGGCGAAGCCGTAATAGGGGCTGTTGTAGATCACCGCCGGCAGGCCCGGCGCCGCGGCGAGAATCGCCTTGAAATGGTGGCGCTGCGCCTCGACCACCGAGCCGCGCGACAGCACGCGCGGGATCACCATCAGACCCTTGGCGCCGACCTTCTGGGCATGGGCGGCATGGGCGACGGCCGAGGCCGTGTTGACCGCACCGGTACCGACGATCACCGGCACGCCGGCCTTCACCAGGGCCTCGACGCCTTCCATGCGCTGCGCGTCGGTCAGCAGCGGCCAGTCACCCATGGAGCCGCAATAGACCACGGCCGACATGCCGGCGGCGATCAGCTCCTTGCCCTTGCGCACCAGCGCCTCGAAGTCTGGGCTGCGGTCGTCCTTGCAGGGGGTCATCAGCGCCGGCATGCAGCCGGAAAAGATCTGGGCCTTCATCACGCGCTCCTCGGGCTGGCGGTTCCATGGACGGCCTGCTCGCCGCCTTGATCGATAATGATAATACTCTTTGTATTTTTTTTGTCGACAAGAAAAATCACCGCGCAAGAACTCACCGTTCCGGGACGTCACAGACGGCTTCGGAGTGGCGAAAAGGCGAGGTTTGGAGTGCGCGCTACAGCGCCAGCGTCTGGCGCCTGTCGCGCGCGATCAATTGCTGAATCTGCTGCACGATCTGGTCGGCATGGGCTCTGGCCAGCCGGTCGGCGCCCTCGACGTCACGGGCCGCGATCGCCGCGATCATTTCTTCATGCTCCGCCACATAGCGCTGCGGCAGCCGATCCTCGAAGGAGGAGTAATAGAGCCGCAGGATGCGCCGGCCCTCGTCGAGCAGGCGGCAGAACAGCCCGGTATAGTAGGGATTGCGCCCAGCTTCGGCGATCGCGGCATGGAAATCGCGATTGGTCGCGATCATGGCGAGCGCGTCATGTGCCTCGACGGCTTGCGCAAACGCCGCCTGCCGGGCGCGGATCACGTCGAGATCCGCTGGCACGTGGAACTGCGCCGCCAGCCTTGTGGTGACGCGATACATCAGCGTGATCGCGTCGAAGAAGGTGTGCAGGTTGAGGAAGTCGATATTCGACACCACCGTCGAGCGATTCGGCAGCGTCGTCACCAGCCCTTCGCTCGCCAGGCGCACCAGCGCCTCACGGATCGGCGTGCGTGACATCGACAGCCGCTCGGCGAGCTGGATCTCGTCGATCGGGCTGCCGGGCGGCAGCACGAGATCGATGATGTCGTCGCGCAGGATGTCGTAAACGAGCTTGACGCCCTCGCCCCGCTTGCGCTCGGCCGGAGCCGCCATGGTCCTGTCAGTCATGTCGAAACCTCTTGTCGACATGACGAATACAGATTGCACCTAACGCCAGCAACCGCGCCGGCTCGCTTAGCCGTTATTGCGAGCGCAGCGAAGCAATCTAGGAGGCGTAGAACTCTGCCGCTCCTGGATTGCTTCGTCGCTCACGCTCCTCGCAATGACGGATGAGCACTTCAATCAGCTCGAAACCGGGTTCAGCCGCCGATCTGCCGGATCGCGATCTTGTTGAAGGTAGGCTTGCCCTCGCCCTGCTGCTCGATCGCGACCTCGCCATTGCGGACCTCGAACCGGAGCACGGTGCCTCCGGCGCCGCGCCAGTCGGCGGTCTCGCCATCGTCTTCATAGAGCTCGCTGGACGCGCCCTCGACCACGCCGCAGACCAGCAGCTCGCGCTCAGTGCCGATGCCCTTGGCATCGCCGAGCGGGATCAGGGCCCCGGCCCGCACGAACAGCGGCAGGCGGCCGAGTGGCGCCGGAACCGTCACGGCGACACCGCCGGGGTAGTGCTTGCCGTCATGCCAGTCGTACCAGCCGCCCTCATGCTGCGGCAGGTAGACGGCGCGCTCACGCGCCCCCTCCTCCAGCACCGGCGCGACCAGCACGTCCGGGCCGAGCATGAAGACGTCGTCGACCGTGACCGCCGTCGCATCCTGCGGGAAATCGTAGAGCAGCGGCCGCACGGCCGGGATGCCGTCGCGGCTCGCGCGCCACATCTGGGTGTAGAGATAGGGCATCAGCCGGTAGCGCAGGCAGATCGCCTCGCGCACCTGCGGCACCATCTCCGGATACATCCAGGGCAGATTGACGACGCCGTCATCGTTCCAGGAGTTCATTACCATGCGCGGCCAGAGCGCGCAGAACTCGTTGAAGCGGACGAACAGCTCCGGCCCCGGCGTCGGGCCATGGAAACCGCCGACATCGTGGCCGATCGAGAACATGCCCGACAGGCTCATATTGAGCCCCTGGGTCAGGTTGTAGCGCAGCGTCTTCCAGGCGGTCTCGTTGTCGCCCGACCAGGTCTGCGCGTAGCGCGAGATGCCGGCGCAGCCGCCGCGCGTGATCGCATACTGGCGCTTCTTCGGCTCGCGCGCGGCTTGCGCTTCATAGGACAGCTTGGTCATGAGCAGCGGCTGGGCCGGGCGCGCCAACGCCTGCCGGAAGGGACGCCCGTCGCCGTCGCAGACCGCGTCCTCGTCCCAGATCTCGTATTCGTTGTTGTCGTTCCAGACCGTGGTGAAGCCATGGTCAAGCAGCGCGGTCTCGATACCGGCCCGCCACCAGGCCCGGCCCTTCGGGTTGGTGAAGTCGATATGGAAGCCGAGCCCGTCCCAGAACTGCGCCACGGCCGGCTCCCCGGTCTTGGCATCCTTGACCAGGAAGCCCTGGTCCAGCGCTTCCTTGAGGCGCGGATGGTCGTCGAGCAGGCAGGGCTTTAGATTGGCGACGGTCTGCATGCCGGCCTTGTTCAGCCGCTTCATCGTCGCCAGCGGCTCCGGGAACTTGTCGCGGTTCCAGTTGAAGGCGTAGCGGCGCTGGCCGATCTGGGTATAGCCCGAGCCGAAATGGAAGCTGTCGCATGGAATGGCGTGCTTGCGGCACTTGGCGATGAAGTCGCTGATCCTTGCATCCGCATCGGGCGCATCGGCGATCGCCATCGAGGTGACGCCGAAGCCGAAGGACCAGCGCGGCGCAAAAGCCTGGCCGCCGGTCAGCCAGGAGAAGCGCCTGACCACATCAGGCACGGTCGGGCCGGCTAAGACGTAATAGTCGAGATCGCCGTCATCGCCTTTCCAGGAGCGGAACAGGCCATGGTAATTGTCGAGCGTGCAGCCGAGGTCGACGCTGCCGGTCGAGAGGTTGTCGTAGAAGACGCCATGGGCGCCCGCCTTCCCATCGACGATGAAGAAGGGCAGCATCTTGTAGAGCGGGTCGGAAAGCTCGGCATCGAAGCCGCAGGGATCGACCGCATCAATGGAAAAGCGCCGCCCGGTCCGGTCGAGCGGGCCGGCCTTGTCGCCGAGCCCGTAATGCCGCTCGGCATAGTCGCGGGCCATGAAATGGGCGACCGCGCCGGTGCGCGGCGAGATCAGATAGGCCTGTGTCGTGCGATCCTGCAGGAAGGGCTGCGCCTCGCCCTCGCGCCGCCAGGCGATGCCGAAGGGCGAGAGCGTCACCTCGGCTGTGAGGCCGCCGGCTGAGAGCGTGACCTTGCTCTCGCCTTCGCTGATGCTCGCCTGAGGGCAGGTAAAACCGGCGAGATCGTCGCGCCGGCGGCCCTCATAGGGCGGCTCCAGCCCGCCCGGCGCGATCGACCAGCCGCGGTCGAGCCGATAGCCATCCTGCGGCTTCAGCGTCACCCGGCCGATATCGCCTTCGAGGATGCGCACGGCGATCGTCGCGCCGAGGCCGACATCGAACAAGGCGGCTTCGCCGTCGCGGCCGAGATAGCGGCCTTGCGTCAGGGCTTTCATGGGATCTCTCTAGTCAGTCGTCAGGACCGGACGGCCCGGCCGTTCTCGTCGAACAGGTGCAGATGCTGCTGCGGGAAGGCGAGCGCGACGGCAGAGCCGCGCTGATGCTCGCTCTGGCCGTCGAGCCGGAGCGTGATCTGCGGCAATCCCGGCGAAGCGCCGTAAAGATAGCTCTCGCCGCCGAGGCGCTCGACCAGCTCGATCGCGAGCGGCACGCCGCCATCCGGCGCGGCGAGCGCCAGGTGTTCCGGCCGGATGCCCAGCGTGACGGATGCGCCATTAGCGAGGCTGCCGGTCTGGCAGGCGACCTCATGCCCGGCCTCGCCGATCGCGACCGTGCCCGGCCTCACCACCCTGCCTGGCAACAGGTTCATGCGCGGAGAGCCGATGAAGCCGGCGACGAAGAGATTGTCCGGCCGGTTGTAGAGTTCGAGCGGCGTGCCGACCTGCTCGATCTTTCCGCCATGGAGCACGACGATGCGATGCGCCAGCGTCATCGCCTCGACCTGGTCGTGGGTAACGTAGATCATCGTGCCGCCGATCTCGGCATGCAGCGCGGCGAGTTCCTTACGGGTCGCGACGCGCAGTTCGGCGTCGAGGTTCGAGAGCGGCTCGTCGAACAGGAAGATTTTTGGGTCGCGCACGATGGCGCGGCCGATGGCGACGCGCTGGCGCTGGCCGCCGGAGAGCGCCTTGGGCTTGCGCTCGAGATAGTCGGTCAGGCGCAGCATCCCGGCAGCGCGCTTCACCCGCTTGTCGATCTCGTCGCGCTTGAAGCCCATGTTTTCCAGCGCGAAGGCCATGTTCGCGTAGACGCTCATATGCGGGTAGAGCGCATAGGACTGGAACACCATGGCAAGCCCGCGCTCCGAGGCCGGCAGCCCGGTGACGTCGGCGCCGTCGATCGCGATCGTGCCGCCAGTGATGGTCTCCAGCCCGGCGATCGAGCGCAGCAGCGTCGACTTCCCGCAGCCGGAGGGGCCGACGAAGACGACGAATTCGCCATCGGCGACGTCGAGGTCGATGCCATGAAGCACCGTGGTCGCGCCATAGGCCTTGCGGACGCCGGAGAGGCTCAGTCCCGCCATTATTTCATTCCCGTATTGGCGATGCCGGTGGTGATGAAGCGCTGCAGGAAGACGAAGACCAGCGCGACCGGAAGCAGCGTCACCACCGTCATCGCGAGCAAATAGTGCCACTGCGTCTGCAACTCGCCCTGGAAGGCGTTGAGGCCGATCTGCAGCGTGTAGGCCTCGGTCTTGGTCAGCACCGCGAGCGGCCAGAGGAACTCGTTCCAGCGCCACATGATCGAGAAGATCGCGAGCACGGCCAGCGCCGGCATGGCGAGCGGCATGACGATGCGCCAGTAGATCTGCCACTCCGAAGCCTTGTCCATGCGCGCCGCCTCGATCAGGTCGCGCGGCAAGGTGAGCATGTACTGGCGCAGCAGGAAGACGCCGGTCGGCGTCGCCGCGCCCGGCAGGATCACCGCCCAGAGCGAATTGACCAGGCCGAGCTTGGTGATGACGAGGTAGACCGGCACCAGGATGATGGTGATCGGGATCATCAGCGTGCCGATCACCATCAGCATCACTGCCGTCTTGCCACGGAACTCGTAGATCGAGAGCGCATAGGCCGCCATAGAGTTGATCACCAGCGTGATCAGCGTCGCCACAGCGGTGACGAAGACAGAGTTCCAGAGGAAGCGCATGAAGGCGAAGCGCTCCAGCGGCTCGGTGTAGTTCTCGGTCGCGAGCTTGAACTCGCGCACCGGGGTGCGCTTGTCGATTGGCACGCGGATGCTCTGGCCGGGATTGGCCGGATCGATCATCTGCGCCTGGATGCCGATGCGGCGGACCTGCGCCAGCATCCGCTTGGAACCATCCTCCATCGTCACTTCGAAGAGCGGCAGCGGCTGGGCATGGCCCTCGACCCGGACCTCCTTCTGCGACATCGGCAGCAGCGAGGGCGGGAATTCGAGCAGGCCAGCCTGCGTCTTGAAGGAGGAGAGGCCGAGCCAGAGCACCGGCCCGAACATCAGGACGACGCCGAACGCGAGATAGGCGTAGGCCGCGATGTCGGTCCAGTGCCAGCGGCCGGGATTGCGGCGGGCCACCGCCATGCGAGCGAGCCGGTTCATGCCGCCCCCTTGCGGCGGCTCGCCGCGAGCTGGGCCAAGGTCAGCGCGAACAGCACGACGCCGAGCACGACCGAAGCTGCCGCCGCCAGGCCGAAATTCTGCACCTGATTGGCGAAGGCGGTCTCATAGATGTAGTGCACCACCATCAGCGTCGCGGTGCCGGGGCCCCCACCGGTCAGGACGAAGACCTCGTCGAAGGTCTGCACGCCGCGGATCAGCGCCAGCACGATCACGACGATCATGTTCGGCCAGAGCAATGGCAGGGTGATCCGCCAGAACACGCGCCAGCGCGGCGTCGCATCCATCTCGGCGGCTTCATAGAGATCGGCGGGAATCGCCTGCAGGCCGGCGAGCAGGATCAGCGTGTAGAAGCCCATATGGGCCCAGATCGAGACGAAGACGATCCAGAACATCGCCCAGCTCGGATCGACCAGGAACAGGATGCGCTCGCCGCCGAGCGAGGTGATCGCGGCATTGAGCAGGCCATCGCGCTGCAGGATCCACTTCCAGGTCAGCGCCACCACCACCGGCGAGAGCAGCACCGGGAAGAAATAGACGGCGCGGAAGAAGCCGCGCGCCTTGATCTTCATGTTCAGCACCACCGCCGTCAGCAGCGAGAACAGCACCATCGCCGTGACCTGGAAGACGGTGAAGCGGGCGGTATTGGAAACGCCGCGCCAGAAATGGTCCTCGCGGCAGGAGGATGGATCGAGGAAGGAGCCGCAATCGAAGAGATAGGCGTATTGCTGCGCCCCGACATAGGGCCGCTCCGAGGGGAACAGCCCGGCACCGCCCGTCACCGAGAAGACGAAGTTGATGATCAGCGGCAGGAAGACGAAGAGCGAGAAGAAGGCGAGATTCGGCAGAAGGAATACATAGGCCATCCGGCGCTCGCCGATCAGCCGCTGCAGAACCTGCATCGGCCAGTCGACCAGCCGCATCAGGGCCGCGAGCGGCGCAGCGAAGAGGCTCGCTGCGCCGGAGCGTTCCGGCTGCGCCGCGGGGATCGGAGCGTCGGAGGCCATCCGCCTTACTTCTTGCGCTCGGCGATCTGCTGGGCGATGTCGGATTCGATCCGCTTATAGGCCTCGTCGAGGCTGCCCTCGCCCGAGATCGCCTGGCCGAGCCGGCTGATCACCGCGTTGAAGATGACGCGATTGTTGACATAACCCTGCAATTGATAGGCGACCGGCGAGAGCTGCGCGACCTGGTCCGAGAAGACCTTGAGCGCGGCCTTGGCCGGCGCGCTGGCACCCTGATAGTCGAGGCCCTTGGCGGCGATGCCGAGATGACCGGGAACGAACAGCGAGCGGGCATAGAACTCGCTCAGCACCGGCTCGCTGGCAAGGTAGTCCATCACCTTGGCGACAGCTTCCGGGCTCTTGGTCGTCTTGATCGCGACGAGGCCGGCCCCGCCCGGCATGCCCGAGCAGCCACCCGCGCCGCAGGGCGAGGGAACAGCGATCCAGTCGAAAGCGTCGCCGACGGTCTTGTCGAACTGGGCGATCTGCCAGGAGCCCGAATGGTACATCACGACCTGGGCGTTCTTGAACTCGTCATTGGCGCCACGATAGGCGGTGCCGGAGACCGAGCCCCAGAGCTCCTTCTTCATCACGCCGTTGTTGTGCCAGTCATAAACCAGCTTGGCGCCGCGCTTGAAACCGTCGTCGATCACCGCCGGCTCGCCCTTGGCGTCGAAGACCTTGGCGCCTTCCGAGACGGCGACGGAGAAGAAGCGGTGGCCCGAGCGGTCCATCGCCAGCGGGAACGGCGCCTGGACCTTGGCGGCGACGTCCTTGACCGCCTTGCCCCAGTCCTCCCAGGTCGCCTTGGCGCCGGGCATGGCGATGCCGGCCTGCTCGAACAGCGTCTTGTTGACGAACGGGCCGGTGACGGTGAGCTGCGTCATGAAGCCGGTGATGGCCTTGGTATCGCCTTCCGGGCGCATCCAGGGCAGGAACGGCCCGAAATTCTTCTCCCAATACGCCGCATCCTTGAGATGCGGCCGCAGGTCGAGCGCATAGCGGGCGATGCCGCCGAGGTCGACGACACGGGCGATGTCCGGGCCCTGGCCGGAGGCGAGCTGGACGGGCAGGTTCTCGGTGATGGCCTTGTAGGGCACCTGGTCGAGCACGACCTTGATGTCCTTGTTCTGGGCCTCGAAGCGCTTGAGCAGGTCGGTGATGACCTCGCCCTCATTGCCGTCGGAATACCAGGCGATGCGCACCGTGGTCTGGGCTTGCGCGATCCCGCCCATGACGAGGCCGGCCGTCAAGGCGAGTGCCGAAATCCAATGCTTGCTGTGCATGAGCGTTCCATCCCCGCTGAACCGGCGCCTCGATGAGCGCCTTGACAATCATTTAGGCAAACGTTTGCCTAGCTTGTCAATCCCGAAGTGAGCCGGCATCTCTGATGGACCGGTTCGCAGGGCACAGAATCGGGGGTGGAGCGCGATGAAGACCAGGGCCGCAAGGGCACATCAGGGTTCGGTATCGCTCACCACCGTTGCAGAGGATACCGGCGTCTCGATCTCGACAGTGTCGCGTATCGTCAACGGCGAGAGCGGGCGGGCCTCGCCCGAGACTGTGGCGCGCGTCGAGGAAGCGATCGCGCGATTGGGCTACCGGCCGAACCCGGTCGGGCGAGCGCTGCGCCAGCGTGCCAGCCGCGTCGTCGCGATGCTCTCGCCCAATCTCGACAACCCCGCCATGGCGGCGATCGCGGTCTCGACCGAGGCGGCGCTGCGCGCTGCCGGCTACGTCATGATCCTCTGCGACACCCATGACCGGGCCGAACTGCAGGACGACTATCTCCAGGCGATGCGCGAGCAGTTCGTAGCCGGCTATGTGATGGTCTCTGCCGTGCGCAGCCGCGGGCTGGAGGAGACGCTGCGCCGCGGCGATCCGATGGTCTTCGTCGCCCGCCACAATCCGCTCGGCGGCGGCGCCTATGTCGGCATCGACAACCGCGCCGCCGGCGCCGATGCCGCCGACTTCATGCTGGCGCGCGGTATCGAGCGCCCGGCCGTGCTGATGGCCGCGCAGAACGTCTCGAGCACGCAGGAGCGCGCCGCCGGCTTCATCGATCGGCTCGTGGCGCGCGGCGTACCGGAGGATGCGATCCGCCGCGCCAGCGGGCCGGGGCTGTCGCATATCGAGATCGGCTACGCCGCCGCCCGTGCTCTGGTGCAGCAGGGTGGCTGGCCGGCAGGCGCTCTCTGCGTCAGTGATCTCATTGCCTATGGCGCCTATCGGCTCGCGGTCGAAAGCAACGTGCCGATCCCGCAGCGCTGCACCCTGGTCGGGGTCGACGGCAATGCGATCAATCACTGGATCGCACCCTGGCTGACCTCGATCCGCATCCCCTATGAGAGCTTCGGCGGGCATGTCGTCAGCCAGCTGCAATCACTCTGGAGTGGCGAGCCGACGTCAGAGGTCCGCATCCCGCACGAGCCGCCAATGGTTGGGCTGGCACAGAAGGCAATGGCATGAGCCTCATCGACCACGAGACCCAGCCACTCGAGCAATGGCGCGAGGGTGTGATGACGCTGATGCGGGTCTCGGCGCTGGTGCGCTCCGCCCAGCTCTGCATCTTCGAGCAGTTCTGCGATCCCGGCCTCGGCGCCCCGACCCATCTTCACGCTGTCGAAGAGGTGCTGGAGGTGATGGCGGGCGAAGCCGAGATAACCTTGCGCGGCGAAAGCCTGATCCTGCGCGCCAACCAGTCCGTGGTGATCCCGGCCGGCGCCAGGCACGGCTTCCGCAATATTGGCGACGGCATCCTCAAGGTCCGCGCCACACTCGCTTCGCCGATCTTCGAGGCGAGCTATGATGATCGCGCCGAGCAGTCGCGACGCTGGGTGCCCTGAACGGAGGAGGATCAAGATGCCGCTGACGATCGGGATGATCGCGCATGACCGCAAGAAGCCGGAACTGGCGCAATGGGCGAGCGACCATGCCGAGCTGATCGCGCCGCATCGCATCGTCGCCACCGCCACCACCGGCTCGGTGCTGAAGCAGTCGATGCCCGATCTGGAGATCCGGCTGGTCAAGAGCGGTCCGCTCGGCGGCGACCAGCAGATCGGCGCGATGATCGCGCAGGGTGAGCTCGACGCGCTGTTCTTCTTCCCCGACCCGCTGCAAGCGCAGCCGCACGATGTCGATGTGAAAGCGCTGCTGCGGCTGGTGCTGGTCTACGACATCCCGGCCGCCTTCAGCCCGCGCACGGCGACGGCGCTGGCGCAGTCGTGCCTGCTGAAAGGCTGATGCGAGGCCTTGCCGGCAGAACCGTGCTACAGAATCCTCGTCTAGCCGGAACGAGGGATGGCCGATGAGCGGACCGCATCATGTCGTGGTGATCGGCGGCGGCTTCGCCGGGCTCGAGACGGTACACCGCCTGGCCGGCGCCGATGTGCGCATCACGATCGTCGACCGCCGCAACCACCATCTCTTCCAGCCGCTGCTCTACCAGGTCGCCACCGCCTCGCTCGCGACCTCGGAGATCGCCTGGCCGATCCGGCATCTGTTCCGTCGCCGCGGCGACGTGACGACGCTGCTGGCCGAGGTCACCGGCATCGACACCGCCCTGCGCGAGGTCGCACTCTCGACCGGCGAGACCCTGCATTACGACACGCTGGTCGTCGCCACCGGCGCGACCCATGCCTATTTCGGCCATGACGACTGGGAGCCCTATGCGCCGGGCCTGAAGACGCTGGAGGACGCGACCACGGTCCGTCGCCGGATTCTGCTCGCCTTCGAGCGCGCCGAGGCCGAAGCCGATCCCGAACGCCGTGCGGCCCTGCTCACCTTCGTCGTGATCGGCGCCGGCCCGACCGGCGTCGAACTCGCCGGCACCATCGCCGAGCTGGCGCGCGCCACGCTCCCTCAGGATTTCCGCCGGATCGACACCCGCGAGACCCGGGTGGTGCTGGTCGAGGCCGGCCCGCGCATCCTGCCGGGCTTCACCGAGGAGCTCTCACGCTATGCTCATGACGCGCTGGAGCGCATCGGCGTCGATATCCGCACTGGCGCGCCCGTCACCGCCTGCAGCAGCGACGGCGTTTCGATCGGGCCGGTGGACCTGCCGGCCGCGACGGTGATCTGGGCCGCGGGCGTGCGCGCCTCGCCGGCAGGTGCCTGGCTCGCCGCCCCGGTGGACCGCGCCGGCCGCGTCGAGGTCGAGCCCGATCTCACGGTGCCCGGCCACCCGGAGATCTTCGTGATCGGCGACACCGCGAGCGTAATGGACCAGGATGGCAAGCCGGTGCCCGGCATCGCGCCCGCCGCCAAGCAGCAGGGCCGCCATGTCGCGGCGACGATCAAGCGCCGGCTCGCCGGAGACAAGGTACCGCGCCCCTTCGCCTACAGCCACGCCGGCAGCCTCGCCACCATCGGCAAGCAGGCCGCGATCATCGATTTCGGCCGGGTGAAGCTGAAGGGCTGGCTCGCCTGGTGGCTCTGGGGCCTGGCGCACATCTACTTCCTGATCGGCGTACGCAGCCGCCTGACCGTGGCGCTGAGCTGGCTCTGGATCCATGCCCGCGATCAGCGCAGCGCGCGGCTGATCACCCAGCGCGACGTCAAGCAGCCGGGCGGTGGGGGCTGACAGGCGTCATTGCGAGGAGCGTAGCGACGAAGCAATCCAGTGGGACGCAGAGCTCTACGTCCTCCTGGATTGCTTCGCTGCGCTCGCAATGACGATTGCGCCTAGCGCCCGGTCAGATAGCGCGCCAGCCCGGCCGTCGAGGCGTCATGCGCCTCGGCCGGTGCCTTGCCCTCGATCACCGGCAACAGCGCCGTCGCCAGTTCCTTGCCGAGCTCGACGCCCCATTGGTCGAAGGCGTTGATGTCGAACACCGCCGCCTCGACGAAGACGCGGTGCTCGTAGAGCGCGATCAGCCGCCCGAGCGTGAACGGATCGAGCTTGCGATAGGCGATGGTCACGCTCGGCCGGTTGCCGGGGAAGACCTTGTGCGGCGCGAGCTGCTCGATCGCCTCCACCGACAGCCCCTGCTTGGCGAGCTGCGTCTTCGCCTCCTCCAGCGTGCGGCCTTTCATCATCGCCTCGCTCTGGGCAAGGCAGTTGGCGAGGAGCAGGCGATGCTGATGGCTGAGTTCCGGCTCATGCCCTTCGGCCGCGACCAGGAATTCGCAGGGGATGATGTCGGTGCCCTGGTGCAATAGCTGGAAGAAGGCATGCTGGCCGTTGGTGCCGGGCTCGCCCCAGACCAGCGGGCCGGTCGGCCTCGTTACCGCTCCGCCCGCCTTGTGCACGCGCTTGCCGTTCGACTCCATGTCGAGCTGCTGCAGATAGGCCGGCAGCCGTGCCAGGCGCTGGTCGTAAGGCAGGACCGCACGTGCCGGATAGCCGCAGCTCTCGCGATGCCAGAGACCGATCAGGCCGAACAGCACCGGCAGATTCCTGTCGAATGGCGCCGTGCGGAAATGCTCGTCCATCGCATGTGCGCCGGCGAGGAAGCTTCGGAAATGCTCAGGGCCGATCGCGATCATCACCGGCAGCCCGATCGCCGACCAGACCGAATAGCGCCCGCCGACCCAGTCCCAGAAGCCGAAGATCCGGTCGGGCTGGATGCCGAAGGCGGCGACCTTGTCGAGCGCCGTCGAGACCGCGGCGAAGTGCTTGGCGACCGCGTCTTCGCCCAGCGCGCTTGCAATCCAGCGCCGCGCCGTCGCGGCATTGGTCATGGTCTCGATCGTGGTGAAGGTCTTCGACGCGACGATCACCAGCGTCCGGGCCGGATCGAGCCTGGCGAGCGTGTCAGCGATATGGGCGCCGTCGACATTGGAGACGTAGTGCAGGCGCGGGCCGTCATGATAGGGCGCGAGCGCCAGCGTCGCCATGACCGGCCCAAGATCGGAGCCGCCGATGCCGATATTCACGACATCGGTGAAGCGCTCGCCATTGGCGGCCGCGATCGTGCCGCTGCGGATGCCGTCGGCGAAGGCGGCCATCCGCTCCAGCACGGCATGGACCTCGGGCATCACGTCGACGCCGTCGACCTTGACCGGCCGGCCCGACTGGTTGCGCAGGGCCGTATGCAGCACGGCGCGCCCTTCGGTGGTGTTGATCGGCTCGCCGGCGAACATCGCATCGCGCTTGGCTGCGACATCGGCCGTCTCGGCGAGCGCCAGCAGCAGCTCGATGGTCTCAGGCGTCACCGCCGTCTTGGAATAGTCGAGCAGGAGATCGTCGAGCCGTGCGGAAAAGCTGGCAAAACGCTGCGGATCGGCGGCGAAGAGCTCGCGCAGATGCTGCGAGACGGTTCGGGTACGATACGCGGCGAGATCCGCCCAGGCCTTCTCAAGCACGATCATCCTCCGTGGCGATTGCGATCGGCCGCAGCAGCGGCAAGCCGAGGTAGCATATCGGTTGTGGCAAGGTCACGGCGGCAACGAGACAGGCGAGCCATGCAGACGGATTAGCATCAGCCCGGACGAGCAAGCTTGGCGTCGACCTCTACCGCTTTCGGGAGAGCAACCAGCCCCTCGCCGCAGATCACGAGACCGCGCTCAGGCTGCGCGAGGGATGGCGCAAGGCCGTGTCGAACGGATTGAGCATCGCGCCCAAGGTCGCGGCTTCCGCCTTGAGGATGGCGACGACGCCGGGCAGACGCTCGGGCCGCAAGCGATCCGCCAGCGTGCCGACGCTGAGCGCCGCGACGGCACGCCCCTGTGCATCGAAGACCGGCACGCCCAGACCCGCCATGCCCGGGATCAGCCCGGTATTGAGATTGACCCAGCCCTGTGCCCGCGCCTTTTCCAGCTCGACCCGCAGCGCCGCCTCGTCGAGGAAGCCGCGGTCGAGCAGACGCGGCACGTTGAAGCGGATCACCGCCTCGCGCTCGGCCTCGGGCAGATGGGCGAGGATGGCGAGGCTCCCCTGCCCCAGGCCGAGCGGCACCTTGCCGCCGATATCGCCGGTGAAGGAGCGGATCGGGAACGGCCCCTCGATCCGGTCGAGGCAGACCGCCTCATAGCCGTTGCGGACCAGCAGGAAGATCGTGTCGGTCAGCGTCGCCGACAGGCGCAGCAGCACCGGCTTGGCGAGATCTCGCAGGCCATCGGCATGGCCGGCGCGCGCCGCCAGCACGAAGAAATCGAGCGCCAGCCGATAGCGCTTGCCGACCTGCTCGACGAAGCCCTCGGCGGCAAGATCCTGCAAGGCACGATGCGCCGTCGGCTGGCTGCAGCCGGCTTGCTCGGCGAGGTCCTTCAGGCGGATGCCGCCGGCATCGGCCGCTCCGACAAGGCGCAGCAGGCCGAGTGCACGGCGCAGGCTGGAGAGAGGTTCGGCAGAATCGATCATCCGCTCACGCTAATCACATTGAGGCGGAGTCGCAATAAATTCCATATAAAGAAATTTTAGTTACAAAAATTCTTTTATGCGGAATTTATAATTGACGAAATTCCACCGCTGCGGCTTTTGAAAGGCATGAGGGCAAAAGACCCCGATGAGTGGGCGGGGCGAGCCGAGCGGGAGAGGTCATGGGCTTCCTGACGCTGGAGACGTTGAGCAAGATCTATGGCGACTTCGCCGCCGCGCGCGACATCGACCTCAGCGTCGCCAAGGGCGAGTTCGTCTCGCTGCTCGGCCCCTCCGGCTGCGGCAAGACCACGACGCTGCAGATGATCGCCGGACTGGTCGAGCCGACCACCGGCACGATCACGCTCGACGGCCGCGACATCACCCGCGAGACGCCCAACAAGCGTGGCCTCGGCATCGTCTTCCAGAGCTATGCGCTCTTTCCGCACATGACGGTCGCGCAGAACGTCGCCTTCGGCCTGGAGATGCGCAAGATCGCCAAGGCCGAGCGCGACGAGCGGGTTGCGACCATGCTCAGCCTCGTCCATCTCGGCGGCTTCGCCGAGCGCTATCCCCGCCAGCTCTCCGGCGGCCAGCGTCAGCGCGTCGCCATCGCTCGTGCCCTGGTGATCCAGCCACCGGTGCTGCTGCTCGACGAGCCGCTCTCCAATCTCGACGCCAAACTGCGCGAGGAGATGCAGTTCGAGCTGCGCCGCATCCAGCAGCGCGTCGGCACCACCACGATCATGGTGACGCATGACCAGGCCGAAGCGCTCTCGATCAGCGACCGGGTGGTCGTGATGGAGCAAGGCCGGATGACGCAGGTCGACGCGCCCTACAGGCTCTACGAGAATCCGGCGACGCCCTTCATCTCAACCTTCGTCGGCAAGATGAACCGGCTCGAAGGCATCTGGCGTAACGGCGCCGCGGAGGTTGCCGGCACCGCCTTGCCAGCCGAAGCCAGCGGGTTCTCCGAAGGCCAGGCGATCGCGCTCTCGGTCCGGCCGGAGAAGATCGCGCTCAAGACTGAAGGCCAGGGCCGGCTCGACGGCACCATCGCCAACCGCTTCTTCCTCGGTAGCGCCTGGCTGTTCACGGTCGAGACGCCGGCCGGCGCGGTCCTTGTCTCGGCACCGAACGATGGCGACGAGCCGGCTCGCGAGGGCGCGAAAGTCTCGCTCGACTGGGCTCTGGCAAGCCAGCGCGTCGAGCCGCTCTTGCAGGGAGCGGCGGCATGAGCGTCGGGCGCTCCGCGGCGACACCGTTCTGGCTCGCCGGGCCGGGCGCGCTGCTCTTCACCGGGCTGATCATCCTGCCGCTCGTGCTGACGGTGATTCTCTCCTTCCACGTCTACGACCACACGACCGGCATCAAGAACGAGTTCACGCTCGCCCATTACGCGGCGGTGTTCTCGGACGACTACTATCTCGGCATCTTCTGGCGCACGCTTAGGCTCGCCGCGCTGACCACGCTGATCTGCGCCGTCATCGGCGCGCCCGAGGCCTATATCCTGTCGCGGATGCGCGATCCCTGGCGCTCGGTCTTCCTGCTGGTGATCATCGGGCCGCTGCTGGTCTCGGTCGTCGTTCGCGCCTTCGGCTGGAGCATGCTGCTCGGCTCGACCGGCCTGGTGAACCAGACCTTGCAGGGCCTCGGCTTCGATAGCGTGCGCCTGCTCTACACCGAGACCGCGATCGTGATCGCGCTCGTCCACGTCATGCTGCCCTTCATGGTGATCCCGGTCTGGACCGCGCTGCAGAAGCTCGATCCGATGGTCGAGGCCGCCGCCTGGAGCCTGGGCGCCTCGCACTTCACTGCACTGCGCCGGATCGTGCTGCCGCAGGTCTCGCTCGGCATGCTCTCGGGCAGCCTAATTGTCTTCGGCCTGTCGGCCAGCGCCTTCGCCATTCCCGGCCTGCTCGGCGGGCGCCGGCTCAAGATGGCGGCGACGCTGGTCTATGACGAATACATGCACGAGCTGAACTGGCCGCTGGGCGCGACGATCGCGATCATCGTCCTCGCCGCCAACCTCGTTATCATGCTGGCCTATAATCGCGTCATCGAGACGCGCGCCCGCAAGGCCCTGGGGTGAGCGCCATGCAGAAGAACGGCCCGCTCGCTCTCCTCTTCCACACCCTCGTCGTCGCTTTCGTGCTGGCGCCGCTGGTCGTGATCTGCCTCGTAGCCTTCACGCCGGAGAACACGCTCTCGATCCCGACCACCAGCTTCTCGCTGCGCTGGTTCAAGGCGATCTTCGATCACCCAGATTTCATCGCCTCCTTCGTCAACAGCCTGTGGCTGGCGACACTCGCCGCGACCCTCTCGGTCGCGATCTCGGTGCCTGCCGCACTCGCGATCGACCGCTACGATTTTCCCGGCCGCGATGCGCTCAACGCACTCTTCCTCTCGCCGCTGATCATCCCGCATCTCGTGCTCGGTGTCGCTTTCCTTCGGCTCTTCGCCCTGATCGGCGCGACCGGCAGCTTCGCCTGGCTCGTCGCCTGCCACGTCGTGGTGATCACGCCCTATGTGCTGCGACTGGTGATGGCGGCCTTCACCGGGCTCGACCGCTCGGCCGAGCAGGCGGCGATGACACTGGGCGCCTCGCACTGGACGGTGTTCCGCCGCGTCACCGCGCCGATGATCCTGCCCGGCATCACCGGCGGCTGGCTGCTCGCCTTCATCAACAGCTTCGACGAGCTGACCATGTCGATCTTCGTGACCTCGCCGCAGACCGTGACCCTGCCGGTGCGGATGTACATGTACGCGACCGAATCGATCGACCCGATGATGGCCGCGGTCTCGGCGCTGATGATCGCCCTCACCGCCGGCGCCATGCTGGTGCTCGACCGGGCCTTCGGCCTCGACAAGATCCTGGTCGGGCAGAAGTGACATGCCGTTGTTGCATCGCCTCGTTCGTGCCGACCATCCGGCCATCCCCTTCACCCTCGACGGCGAGCCTTGCGAGGGCCGCGCCGGCGACACCGTGCTGACCGCGATCCTGACCCAGGCCGAGCGTTTGCGCCTGTCGGAGTTCTCGGCCTCGCCGCGCGCCGGCTTCTGCCAGATGGCCGCCTGCCAGGATTGCTGGGTCGTGCTCGAAAGCGGCGAGCGCCTGCGCGCCTGCTCGACCGCGTTGACCGCCGGCATGCGCATCCTCACCCGCCGCGCGAGGGCGGCATGAGCGTCCGGCTGATCGATAGGCGATCGTTCGCAAGTGACACGCATCCCCTTCCCCCCGCTTGCGGTGGGGAAGGGCTAGGGATGGGGGGCCGCAAAGCCGGGCTCGACCGTTCTTCGATGTCGCGCCAAGCGGCACTGCCCCCCACCCAACCCTCCCCACCGCAAGCGGGGGGAGGGCTTGAGCCCTGCAGTCGCAGCGGGGGGTTCTCGGCATGACCGCGCGGCCGCAACCCTTGATCGTCGGTGCCGGCCCGGCCGGTATCCGCGCGGCGCAAGCGCTGGTCGCGGCGGGGCTGCGCCCGCTCGTGGTCGACGAAGCGCCGGCCTGCGGCGGCCAGATCTATCGCCAGCGCCTCATCCCGGACGGGCGCTCCACCCGCGACCTCTACGGCTCGGAGGCACCCAAGGCCGAGGCGCTGCATCGCGACTTCACCGCGCTCGACGGCAAGCTCGACTACTGGCCGCAGGCACTGCTCTGGAACATCAGAGACGGCCGCGCCGATATCATGGTCGAAGGCACGAGCCGGCAGGTCGCCTATGATGGGCTCGTCCTCGCCACCGGCGCGACCGATCGCACCTTGCCGATCCCGGGCTGGACCTTGCCCGGCGTCTTCACTCTGGGCGGCGCCCAGATCGCACTGAAGAGCCAGGGCTGCGCCATCGGTAGTCGCGTGATCTTCCTCGGCTCCGGTCCCCTGCTCTATCTCGTCGCCTGGCAGTACATGAAGGCCGGCGCAAGGGTCGCGGCGGTGCTCGACACCGCCCCCTTTGCCGCCAAGTTCAATCTGCTGCGCGGTTTGCCGCTTTTCCCAGCAATCGTGCTGCGCGGCATACGGATGACCGCCGAACTGAAGCTGGGCGGCGTCGCCCTGCATTACGGCGTCGGCGATGTCCGCATCGAGGGCAAGAACGCGGTCGAGGGCATCGCCTGGCGCCAGGACGGGATGGAGCACCGCCTCGCCAGCGACGGCGTCGGCTATGGCCTTGCCCTGCGCTCCGAAACCCAGCTCGCCGATCTCGCCGGCTGCCGCTTCGCCTTCAATGAGCGCGACCGCGCCGCCCTGCCCGAGCGCGACGCGGCGGGCCGCACCAGCGTTCCCAGCGTCTATCTCGCCGGCGATGGCGCCGGCATCGCTGGAGCCGATGCAGCCGAACGCGCCGGCGAACGCGCCGCGCTCGCCCTGCTGCAGGATCGCGGCCTACCCTATGACGCCGGCCGCGCCGCCGCGCTCGAAGCGGAGCTCGCCCGCATTGGCCGCTTCCGCGAGGTGCTCGAGGCCGCCTTCCCCTTCCCGGCCCACTGGATGCGGGACATCGCCGATGCGACGACACTTTGCCGCTGTGAGGAGGTCACCGCCGGCGAGGTCCGCGCCGCCATCAGCCGCTTCGGTGTGCACGAGCTCAACCGGCTGAAGGCAGTGAGCCGCATCGGCATGGGCCGCTGCCAGGGCCGCGTCTGCGGCGCCGCCGCGGCCGAATTGCTGGCGCATGAGACGAACCGCGGCATCGAGGCCGTCGGCCGCCTGCGCAGCCAGGCGCCGATCAAGCCGGTGCCGCTGACGCTCGCGCTCGCGGCACAGCAGGAGGCGGCGGAATGAGCGGTCGCCTCTCAGTCGACGTCGCGATCATCGGCGGCGGCCTCGTCGGCTCCTCGGCCGCGCTGGCGCTGCGCGACATGGGCTTTTCGGTCGCCCTGCTCGACAAGGGCTTTTGCGGCGCGCAGGCTTCGGGCGTGAATTATGGCGGTGTGCGCCGCCAGGGCCGCCCAGTCGAGCAATTGCCGCTGTCGCAGCGCGCCCATGCGGTCTGGCCGCGCCTCAGAGCGCTGATCGGCATCGATGGCGAGTTCCTGCGCTCCGGCCATCTCAAGCTCGCTCGCGATGAGGCCGACATGGCCTCGCTCGAAGCCTATGCGCAGACAGTCGCGGAACAGGGGCTCGACCTCGAACTGATCGGCCATAACGGCCTGCGCGAGCGCTTCGGCTGGATCGGAAACGGCGTCGTCGGCGCCTCCTTCTGTGCCGGCGACGGCCATGCCAATCCACGCCTGGTCTCGACCGGCTTCGCTGCAGCAGCGCGCCGGGCCGGCGTCGATGTCATGGAGAACACGGCTGTCGAGGGCGTCACCCGCGATGGCGAGGGCTTCGCGCTGGAGGCGGCCGGCAATCTCACGCTGCGCGCCCGCTTCGTCATCAATAGCGCCGGCGCCTGGGCCAGTCGCTTCGCCGAGAGCTTCGGCGAGCCGGTGCCGCTCTCGCGCATCTATCCCTCCATGGTCGTCACCGAGCCGCTGGAACAGGTGATGTCGGTCAATATCGGCATGGAGGGCGGCGGCATCTATGCCCGCCAGGTCGAGCGCGGCAATGTCGTGGTCGGCGGCGAGCGCGCTTTGCCGCTGGCCGATCCCGATTTCTCGCGGCCACGCGGCGACGGCGCGATCGCGATCATGAACAACGCCGCCGCGCTGTTCCCCGGTTTGCGCCATGCCCAGGCGATCCGCTTCTGGAGCGGGACCGAGGGCGCCATGCCGGACAGGAACCCGGTGGTCGGCCCGAGCGGGACGACGCCCGGCCTGATCCACGCCTTCGGCTTCACCGGCGCCGGCTTCCAGATCGCGCCCGGTGTCGGCGAAGTCCTCGCCGAGCTCGTCCGCGACGGCGAAACGCAGACGCCGATCGCAGCCTTCTCGATCGACCGCTTCAGAGAGAATTCCGCCCGCACCGACGCTGGCTCGGGTGCGGGGCAAAACCAAGAGCCGCAGCACTAGAGGGGAGTAAAGATCATGACCAGCTATCGCAGCATCCTGGCGGCCGGCGTGGCCGCCGTAGCGCTCGCCGCCGCGGGCAGCGCCTTCGCCCAGTCGAAGACGCTTTATGTCGGCATGAACGGCGGCAATTTCGAGAAGACCTTCACCCAGGCCGTCTTCCCTGATTTCGAGAAGGCCAACGACGTCAAGGTCGTCGTCGTGCCCGGTACCTCCTCGGACATCCTCGCCAAGGCGACTGCGGCCAAGGACAAGCCGCAAATGCACGTCATGTTTCTCGATGACGGCGTCATGGTCCGCGCCATCGGCGCCGGTCTCTGCGAGAAGACGAAGCCTGGTCCGGAGCTCGCCGACCTCGCCCCCGGCACGCGCATGAAGGACGACATGGCCGTCGGCATCGACCTCGGCATGACCGGGCTCGGCTACAACAAGAAGCTGTTCGACGAGAAAGGCTGGCCGGCGCCGACCTCGTGGATGGACCTCGCCGATCCCAAGTACAAGGGCAAGGTCGTGTTCCAGTCGGCTTCGGCCTCCTCCTTCGGCCTGCACGCCTTCCTGATGTTCAACCGCATCCAGGGCGGCACCGAGGCCAATGTCGAGCCGGGCTTCACCAAGTTCCGCGACACGATCGGCAAGAACGTGCTCGAATTCATCCCGAGCTCGGCCAAGATCGCCGAGATGGCGCAGACCGGCGAAGCCGCGATCTTCCCGCTGACGCCGACCGGCATCTCGACGCTGAAGGACAAGGGCATCGCCGTCGAATACGCCCAGCCCAAGGAAGGCTCGGTCGTGCTGATGGTCGCCCAATGCGTCATCGCCAAGAATTCCGAGCCGGAGCTGGCCCAGAAGCTCGCCGCCTACCTGCTCTCGCCCGAGGCCCAGTCCAAGGCGCTCGCCGCCGGCAACATCGTGCCCTCGAACACCAAGGCCAAGGCTACGACACCTGAGGCCGAGAAGAAGCTCGAGGCCTTCCATGCCAACATGAAGAGCGCCGTCACCCTCGACTGGGACCAGATCAATGCCAAGCGGCCGGAATGGAACAGCCGCTGGAACAAGATGATCGAGCGCTGATCCGCGCCCATCTGCGAACGGCCCGCCGCAAGGGAAAGGCCCTGGCGGCGGGTTTCGTGCCATCAGATACTTTTAGACTGCACGCATTCCTTGCATTTTAAGGTTTGCCGTCCATGATTGCATCGAATTCGGTGCGGCCATGCCTGCCCTGAAGCGAAGCGACATGGTGGTGGGATGACACAGTCGGCCGCACTGGCCTCGCCAGCCCTCGGCGGGGATGAGCAGATCGAGATTGCGGCCAAGGCCGGCCTCGAAGAGTTGACGACGCGCCTCGCCCAGGCGCGCGGGGTCGAGGAGATCCTGCGGGTCGTCCGCGGCGGCGCCCGCAGGCTCGTTGGCGCCGACGGCATCAGCTTCGTCCTGCGCGAGGGCGACAAATGCTTCTATGCCGACGAGGACGCGATCGGCCCGCTCTGGAAGGGCCAACGCTTCCCGCTCGAACGCTGCATCTCAGGCTGGGCGATGCTGCATGGCGAAGCCGTCGTCATCGAGGACGTCTACGCCGACGATCGCATCCCGCACGCCGCCTACAGGGCGACTTTCGTGCAGAGCCTCGTCATGGTGCCCGTGCATGCCGACGACCCGGTCGCCGCGATCGGCGCCTACTGGGCCCGCCCGCACAGGCCGTCGGATCAGAGCGTCGAGATGCTCAAGCGCATCGCCAATAGCGCTGCTGTGGCAATGACCAATGTCGCGCTGTTCTCATCGCTTCATGCCGCTCGCGAGGAGGCGGTGCGCGCCAAGGATGCGTTGATCCTCGCCATGGCCGCGCTCGCCGACACGCGCGATAACGAGACCGGCGACCATATCCGCCGGACCCAGCATTATGTCCGCGCGCTGGCCGAGGCGGCGCGCGGACATGGCCTCTACCAGCCCGAACTGAACGCCGAGCTGATCGAGCTGCTCTACAAGTCGGCGCCGCTCCACGATATCGGCAAGGTCGGCATCTCCGACGCCATCCTGCGCAAGCCCGGCAAGCTCGATGCCGAAGAGTTCGCGATCATGCGCACCCACGCCAGGCTTGGGCGCGACGCCATCGCCAATGCCGAGCGTTATTTCGGCGGCACCACAGGCTTCCTGACGATCGCCAAGGAGATGGCTTATTCCCATCACGAGCGCTGGGACGGCCAGGGCTATCCGGAAGGCCTCGCCGGCGAAGCAATCCCGCTCTGCGGGCGGATCATGGCGATCGCCGACGTCTACGATGCGCTGGTGTCGGACCGCGTCTACAAGGCCGCGATCCCGCATGCCGAGGCGGTGACGGTGATCGAAGCCGAGCGCGGCCGCCATTTCGACCCGGCACTGGTCGACGTCTTCCTCGAGATCTCGCCGATTTTCCAGGAGATCAACAGCCAGTTCGGCAGCCCGGCCTGAGGTCTGCCGCCCAGGTCGAGCTGCTGCGTGACCGATCTTGTCGGATACGTGTCGCACCAGCTCGGATTTGACAGGCGAGACCGTCCCGCTACAGTCCTGCAATCGATTACATCGCCGGTTCGGCGATCGATTGCGAGTTCCGGCAAGGGGCCGCGCTGTCGGGAGGGTCGCGATGAAGACCATGAAGGGCCCAGGGCTCTTTCTCGCCCAGTTCGCCGGCGACGCCGCGCCGTTCAACTCGCTCGACGCGATCGGCCGCTGGGCCGCTTCTCTCGGCTACAAGGGCGTACAGATCCCGAGCTGGGACGCCCGCCTGTTCGACCTCGCCAGGGCCGCCGAGTCCGACACCTATTGCGACGAGGTCAAGGGCACGCTCGGGCGGTACGGCCTGTCGATCACCGAGCTTTCGACTCATCTCCAGGGCCAGCTCGTCGCCGTCCATCCGGCTTTCGACGAGGCCTTCGACGGCTTCGCCATCCCAGCGGTGCGCGGCAATCCGAAGGCGCGGCAGGAATGGGCGGTCGAGCAGATGAAGCTCGGCGCGAAGGCTTCGCGCCGGCTCGGCCTCTCTGCCAATGTCAGCTTCACCGGCGCGCTCGCCTGGCCCTTCGTCTACCCCTGGCCGCAGCGCCCGGCCGGGCTGGTCGAGACCGCCTTCGAGGAGCTCGGCAAGCGCTGGCGCCCGATCCTCGACGCCTATGACGAGGTCGGCGTCGACCTCTGCTACGAGATCCATCCCGGCGAGGACGTGCATGACGGGGCGACCTTCGAGCGCTTCGTCGATGCGGTCGGCGGCCACCGCAGAGCCTGCATCAACTACGATCCCAGCCATTTCCTGCTGCAGCAGCTCGATTATCTCGCCTTCATCGACCTCTACCATGAGCGCATCAAGGCCTTCCATGTGAAGGATGCCGAGTTCAACCCGAACGGCCGCGTCGGCGTCTATGGCGGCTACGAGCCCTGGGTCGACCGGGCCGGCCGCTTCCGCTCGCTCGGCGACGGGCAGGTCGATTTCAGCGGCATCTTCTCGAAGCTGGCGCAATACGACTACGATTCCTGGGCTGTGCTCGAATGGGAATGCGCCCTGAAACATCCCGAGGACGGCGCGCGCGAGGGGGCGGAATTCATCGCCGCCCATATCATCCGCGTCACCGAGAAGGCCTTCGACGACTTCGCCGCGGGGGGGACCGACGAGGCGGCCAACCGGCGCATGCTCGGGCTTTCGCGCTAGATCCGCGCTTACCGTCATTGCGAGGAGCGTAGCGACGAAGCAATCCAGGAGGACGTAGCGCGCTGCCGCCCCTGGATTGCTTCGCTACGCTCGCAATGACGAGAGCGGACTGGAGAGCATAAGAGGAGACCTCCATGCCGATCGAGGGCACCACAACGCAAAAACTCAATCGCCGCCTGCGCCTCGGCATGGTCGGTGGCGGGCGCGGCGCCTTCATCGGCGCGGTGCATCGCATCGCTGCCCGGCTCGACGATCGTTGGCAGCTCGTCGCCGGTGCGCTCTCGTCAGATCCTGAGCGCGGGCGGCTCTCGGGCGAAGACCTGCTGCTCGACCCCGCCCGCCTCTATGCCGACGCCGAAGAGATGGCCAAGCGCGAGAAGCGCCGCAAGGACAGCATCGACGCCGTCGCGATCGTCACGCCCAACCACGCCCATGCACCGGCAGCCAAGGCCTTCCTCAAGGCCGGCATCCATGTGATCTGCGACAAGCCGCTGACGACGACCCTGCGCGAGGCGGAAAGCCTCGCCAAGCTCGCGAAGGACAGCGGGCTGATCTTCGCGGTAGCCCACAATTACACCGGCTATCCGCTGGTTCGGCAGGCCCGCGCCATGGTCGCCGACGGCACGATCGGAAAGCTCCGCGTCGTCCAGGTCGAGTATGCCCAGGACTGGCTCGCGACACGGCTTGAGGAGAGCGGCCAGAAGCAGGCGGAGTGGCGCACCGATCCGGCTCGGTCAGGCCCGGCCGGTTCGATCGGCGATATCGGCAGCCATGCCTTCAACCTCGCAGAATTCATCGCCGGCGACGAAGTCGAGGCGCTCTGCGCCGAGGCGCATGTCTTCGTCGAAGGCCGCCGGCTCGACGACAACGCCCATATGCTGCTGCGTTTCAAAAACGGCGCGCGCGGCATGCTCTGGTGCAGCCAGGTCGCCGCCGGCCAGGAGAACGGCTTGCGCATCCGCCTCTATGGCGAGAAGGGCGGGCTCGAATGGCAGCAGGAGAACCCGAACCTGCTGATCCATTCGCCGCTCGGCGAGCCGCCGCGCCTGCTCCGGCGCAATGGCGCGGGCGCTTATCCGGTCGCCAATGCCGCCTCGCGCGTGCCGGCTGGCCATCCCGAGGGCTATCTCGAAGGCTTCGCCCAGCTCTACGCCGATATCGCCGAACAGATCGCGGCCCGGATCGAGGCGCGCGAGCCGGCCGCCTTCTCGACACATGTGCCGACCGTCGCCGACGGGGTCCGCGGCGTCCTCTTCATAGAGACGGCTGTGCGCTCCTCGGCCAAGGGCTCGCGCTGGCTGGAGCTGTGACGATCTCGATCGCGCTTGTCCTCCCTACCGGCCGCGCGGCATAAGCGGGGCCAACGACAGGGAGGACAGCGCCATGGAATTCCGCCCCGATATCGGCCAGCTCTCGCCGACCGTGCGCGAGCATCTGGCGCCTGCCAACCTGCTGCGCGCCGGCATCAATCTCTCGAATTTCCTGCTGGTTTCCAGCCGCGGCCCGCAGGGCGAGCCGCAAGGCGTCTCGCCCGACATGGCCCGCGCCCTCGCCGATCTTCTCGGCACCGGCCTGCGCTACGTTCCCTATGAGAACCCCGGCCTGCTCGCCGATGCCGCGCCTTGCGATGAATGGGATGTCGGTCTGATCGGTGCCGAGCCGCAGCGGGCCGAGGCGATCAGCTTTACGCCTGCCTATGCCGAGATCGAGGCGACCTATCTCGTCCGCGAGGCTTCGCCGCTGCGCGCGATCGCCGATATCGATGCTGAAGGGGTCCGCATCGCCGTCAGCGGCCGCGCCGCCTATGGGCTCTGGCTCGATCGCAATATCCGCCGGGGCGAACTCGTCCGCTCCGGCTCGCTCGACGATTCCGCTGCCGACTTCGTTTCCAAGGAACTCGATGCGCTGGCCGGTCTGCGCCCGCGCCTGCTCAAGGATGTCGTGGCGATCCCCGGCACGCGCATCCTCGACGGCCACTTCATGACCGTGCAGCAGGCGATCGGCGTGCCCAAGGCCAAAGCCGAAGCGGCGGATTATCTCGCCAAATTTGTCGCCGCAGCGAAGGAATCGGGCTTCGTCGCGGCGCTGATCGCCAAGCATGGTGTGCAGGGGCTGAGCGTCGCACGTTGATCAGCCGTCATTCTCGGGCGAAGCGAAGCGCAGACCCGAGAATCTCATGACGAGAAGGCACTGGTTTCCGAGATGCTCGGGTCAAGCCCGAGCATGACGGCCTGGATCACGTCCCGTCCGTCCCGGCGCCGCAGACCAGCGCACAGACCTTGCTGCCCGGCGCCGCCACGAAGCGCTTCGCCTGCAGGGCGGCCACGGCGGCAGCGCCTGACAAATCCGCCGCGATGCCGAACTCGAACCAGAGCGATTGCGCCGCCTGCTCCATCTCGCCGTCGCTGACCAGTACGATCTCGTCGACATTCCCTGCGACCGCCTCATAGATCGCCTGGTCGGTGCGCCGGCACGACATGGTCGCGACCCGCGTCTCGAGCTTGTCGAGCGTGACCAGCTTGCCGGCTTCGAGGCAGGCATGCAGCGTCGGCGAGCCATAGGGCTCGATGCCGATGATGCGGGTCTGCGGCCGCAGCGCCTTCACTGCGGTGGAGAGCCCGGTGATCAACCCGCCGCCACCGATCGCGACGAGGATGACGTCGACATCGGGCATCTCGTCGAGGATATCGAGCCCAAGCGTGCCCTGGCCGGCGACCACCACGGGATCGCTGAACGGGTGGGCATAGGTAGCGCCGGTCTCCGTGGCATAGGCGAGCGCCGCGGCATTGGCATCGTCCCAGACCGCGCCGACGATCTCGACCTCGGCGCCCCAGCGCTTCAGCTTGGCGACCTTGTCGGCGACGACATTGGACGGCAGGAAGATCTTGGCCCTGGCTCCGAGCACATGGGCGGAGCGGGCGATGGCGAGCCCGTGATTGCCGCCCGAGGCCGTGACGACGCCACGGGCAAGTTCCTCGGCCGAAAGCGTCAGCAGGCGATTCATCGCGCCGCGCGCCTTGAACGAACCCGCCGCCTGCAAAAGCTCGAGCTTCAGCGTCACTGTGCCACCGAAATCCTCGCGCGAGCTGAGCTGGCCATAGGGCAGGATCGGCGTCTTGCGGATATGCGGCGCGATCCGCCAGCGCGCCGCGCGGATGTCGTCGAGGCCGATCACGACAGCACCCCGCGATAGGGCGCCGCGACGATCAGACAACAATTGCCCGGCCGGACCCGGCCCGGCTGGCGCCGGCCATAGAGGATGCCGTCAGCGGCGTAGTGCAGCGTCTCCGGCGGACGGGTCGGGTCCCAGGTGCAGTGGATCTTACCCGCCGGCTGGCCGGCGCTGACCTTTTCGCCATTGGCATGGAAGGGCTCGAAAACGCCGTCCGCCGTGGCGTAGACGTAAGCGGCGGTGCCCGGCAGTTCGAGCACCTGCCCGTCGCCGCGGCGCGGTTCCGGCTTGTCACGCCTGACGATGCCGAGATGATCGAGCACATTGGCGACGCCGCGCCGGCAGATCTTCAAGGCGTCGAGCGAGACCGTGCCAGCACCCGCCATCTCGGTGCCGACGGTGACGAGCCCCTGCCGGCAGGCGGTCGCCGTCGCGGTGCGCGGCTCGCCGAGATTGGCGATCACCACCGTCATCGGCGCGTTGAAGGCCTGGACCGCGGCGATATTGCGCTTGTGGAGTTCAGGATCATCGCTCGGCTCGACGATCGCGCTGGGGATGATGTCGAGCGAGGAACCGCCGGAATGCAGATCGAGGAAGGCGTCGCCGAGCGGCAGGATGTGGTCGCTGACGAAGGCCGAGATCTGCTGGGTGATGGTGCCGCGCGGATCGCCGGGGAAAGTCCGGTTGAAATTGAGGCCGTCCACCGTCGACGTCCGCTGGCCGGCGATGACGGCATGGACATTGTTCGCCGGCATCAGAATGAGCCGCCCCTGCACGCGGCCGGGATCGAGATCGCGGATCAGGTCGCAGATCGCGATCGGCCCCTCGTACTCGTCGCCATGATTGCCGCCTTCGAGGATCGCCGTCGGCCCCGAGCCGTTCTTGATGACCGCGACGGGAATGCGCGTCGCGCCCCAGGCATCGTCATGCGGCGAATGCGGGATCATCAGGAAGCCGACCTGCTTGCCGTCCTTCTCCGGATCGACGGTGAGGAAGGCGCTGGACGGGCGCGGGGTGGGCTTCTGGCGGGGGCTGGTCATGGCGGGGCTCGGATGCGACGGGTCGAGAAGGGCCGTCATGCTCGGGCTTGACCCGAGCATCTCAGGCAGGATGAGGCTCCGACTGGAGCCATCTGGTCACGAGATTCTCGGGTCTGCGCTGCGCTTCGCCCGAGAATGACGACAGCGGTGACCGCTCACAGCGTCGGCAGCGGGTCCATCGGCATGTCCAGATACTTCTTGTGCAGCCGGTCGAGCTCGCCGTTGATCGAGGCGTAGAAGATGAAGCTGTCGAGCCAGCGCACGAGGTTATGCTGGTCCATCTGCACGCCCATATGCGCCGGGCTGCGGCGGATGACGAATTTGCGCTCGAACTCCTTGCTCGGGTTCTGCTTGGCGAGCGCCTGGGCGACGATCGAATTGGTCGCGAGCAGATCGGCCTGGCCGGTGATGTAGGCTGCGGCCGCAGTCGCATCGTCCTCGGTGCGCATCACATTGGCCTTCGGCGCCGATTCCGTGATCGCGAGCTCCTGCGTCGTGCCCTTGGCGGCAGCGACGCGGTTGGAGCCGAGCGTCTCCGGGCTGGTCACGTTCGCCGACTTCGCGCCGTAGACGGCAAGGAAGGTGTTGGCATAGGGCGCGGTGAACTGGATCTGCCGGGCACGCTCCGGCGACAGGCCCATCACCGAGATGACGATGTCGACCTTGTCGGTCAGCAGGAACGGAATGCGGTTGGCGCCGGTGATCTGCTGCATCTCCAGCTTCACGCCGAGGCCCTTGGCGACCATCTCGGCGAGCTCGATATCGAAGCCGACAGCCTTGCGGTTGGCATCCTGCGAGCCGAAGGGCGGCGCGTCGAGCGGCACGCCGATGCGCACCACACCCTTGGACAGGATGTCCTGGAGCTTGTCGGCCTTGGCCTCGACCGATCCGAACGCGGCGATCGCTATCGCCGCAAGCCCTGCAAACAATTTACGCATCTTTCTCTCCCCTGGTTGACCGCTACTGGAACCGATCGTCATTGCCTCAGTGCAGCACCGCGCTGAGGAAGGTGGTGAGTTCGGGCGTCTTCGGCTGGGCGAGCACCGCCGCGGCCTGGCCTTCTTCGTGGATGCGGCCCTCGTGCATGAAGACGACGCGCGAGCCGAACCGGCGGGCAAAGCCCATTTCGTGGGTGACGAGCATCATGGTCATGCCCTCCTGCGCCACGGATTCGAGGACTTTCAGCACCTCGCCGGTGAGCTCCGGATCGAGCGCCGAGGTGACCTCGTCGAACAGCATCAGCTTCGGCCGCATCGCGAGCGAGCGCGCGATCGCGACGCGCTGCTGCTGGCCCCCGGAGAGCTGCGCGGGATAGGCATCGAGCTTGTCGGCCAGCCCGACCCGTGCGAGCACCTCGCGGGCGACCTCGCGCGCCTCCTCCGGCCGCTGCTTCTTCACGACGCGCGGCGCGAGCGTGATGTTGTCGCTGACCGAGAGATGCGGGAACAGGTTGAACTGCTGGAAGACGATGCCGACCTCCTGCCTGAGCTTGCGCAGGTCGGTCGCGGGATCGTTGACCTTCACGCCGTCGATGCGGATCGTGCCGGCCTGTACTGGCTCCAGCCCGTTGACGCAGCGCAGCAGCGTGCTTTTCCCCGAGCCCGAGCGGCCGATCACGGCGACGACCTCGCCCTTCTCGATGTCGAGCGAAACGCCCTTCAGCACCTGGTTGGCGCCGTAGCTCTTGCTGACGTCATGGATTTCAACGAGCGACATCGAGCTTCCGCTCGAGCGAGCGGCTCCATTGCGTGAGAGGGAAGCACATCGCGAAATAGATGCAGGCGACGGTGATGTAGACGGCAAAGGGCTTGTAGGTGCCGGCCGCCGTGAGCTGGCCCTCGCGGGTGAGCTCGACGAAGCCGATCACCGCCGCGAGCGAGGTGTTCTTGATCAGCTGGACCAGGAAGCCGACCGTCGGCGGGATCGCGATCCGGATCGATTGCGGGATGATGACGTAGCGCAGCTGTTCGCCAAGCGAGAGCCCGAGTGACGCACCCGCCTCCCATTGCGTCTTCGCGATCGAGACCAGCGCGCCGCGCCAGATCTCACCGAGGAAGGCCGAGCCATAGACCGAGAAGGCGACGGCCGCTGCGATCCAGGGATTGACCGAGATGCCGGCGAGCGGCAGGCCGAAGAAGATCAGGAAGAGCCAGACCAGAAGCGGCGTGCCCTGCACGAGCTGGATATAGGTCGCCGCAAACCAGCGCAGCGGCGCGATCGGCAAGATACGCAGGATCGCGAGCGCAAGTCCGAGCACCGCCGAGCCGGCGAAGGCGACCGCGGTCAGCGCGATCGTCCAGCGCGCCGCCGCGATCAGGTACATCACATCGATGAGGCCGAATTCCCGGATCATCGCACGAACACCACACGGTAGATCAGGGCGAACAGGCCGCGGAAGCCGATGGCGAGCGCGAGATAGAGCACGCCGATCACCGTATAGACCTCGAAATCGCGGAAGGTGCGCGACTGCACGATCGACGCCGCGTGGAACAGGTCCTGCACCGAGATCTGCGAGGCGACGCTGGTCGCCAGCATCAAGAGCACGAACTGGCTGGCGAGCGCCGGGAACATCGCCTTCAGCGCCGGGAAGACGACGATGTAGCGGAAGACCTGCAGGCCGGAGAGCCCGAGCGAATGCCCGGCTTCGACCTGCGCCTTCGGCACGGCCTCCAGTCCGGCGCGGACGATCTCGGTGGTGTAGGCGCCGAGATTGATCACCAGCGCGATCATCGCGGCGGTGAGCCCGTCGAGCCTGACGCCGAAGCTCGGCAGCCCGAAGAAGATCAGGAAGAGCTGCACCAGGAGCGGCGTGTTGCGGATGATCTCGACATAGGCGCCGACGATGCGGCGCAGCCATGCCGGGCCATAGGTCCGCCCGGCAGCACACAAGATGCCAATCAGGAGCCCGCCGACCATCGCGACGACGGAGAGCAGCAGCGTGATCCAGACGCCGTCGAGGATGGACTGCCAGGCCGCAAAGACGTCGCGAAACTGGAGCCCGTACTTCATCGCCGTCAGCCCCGCAGGGCCTGCGGGCCATGGGCCTGCTGTCCGGATGCGCTGGACGGATGTCGCGGCGTTGCGCTCATGTCGCTCCCTCTTTACGTGGAGGCTAGTTTGGCTTCTTATTTGATGTCAAGCTTCATATATGAAACAGGCGCAACATGAGCGTTCTTCCCGAAGCCGACCCTGACGAGAAGGCGGCCTATGCCGCGCCGGCCCTGGAAAAGGGCCTCGACATCCTCGAACTGCTCGCCGAGATCGGCGAGCCGCTCTCGACCCGCGTCATCGCCGAGCGGCTGCAGCGCTCGAAGAGCGAGATCTTCCGCATGGTCTTCGTGCTGCAGCAGCGCGGCTATCTCGAACGCGAGCCGGGAACCGACCGGCTTGGCCTGTCGCGCCGCCTGTTCGACCTCGGGATCAGGACGCCGGGCGGCAAGCAGCTGACCTCGGTGGTGCTGCCGCTGATGGAGCGCTTCAGCGAGGAGAGCGGCCAGGCCGCCCATCTCGTCGTGCTCAGCCGGGCGCAGACCGTGGTGCTGGCCACCACCGCCGGCCATCTCGACGCCAGCGTTATCGTCCGCCCCGGCTATGGCCGCCCGGCGCTCGACGCCAATTCCGGCCTGCTGATCCTCGCCTTCCAGTCGGAGGCGCGCCGGCGCGGGCTGATGCGCGAGGCGGCGCCCGAGATCAGGCAACGCCTCGATGAGCCGGCAACGCAGACCGCGCTCGCCGAAGTCCGTGCCCTCGGACATCGCATCGCGCCGAGCCGCGACATCCTCGCCGTCACCGACATCGCCTGCCCGGTGATCGGCCCGGCCGGCCATGCCGAGGCGGCGATCCTGGTGCCGTGCCTGCAGCGACACGGTGTCGAGACCGACGAGAACGCGATCCTGCTCGCGCTCAAGGCCTGCGCCGCCGAGGCGGGCCTGCGTCTACCATACGGGTAGATTAACCCGAAAAACCCGGAAAACCCGCGCAATTGCCGCAGCGCCACCCAATACTGGCCATATGCTCTCCAAGATTGCTCGCGAATTTGCGTCTGATAGCCGCAACCGCCACGGAGGAGGACGATATGGCCGAGACCGCGACGAACCCGCAGACCATCGTGATGACCGATCCGGAGTGGATCGCGCTGGAAAGCATCAACGAGGAGACGCGCCGCTTCATCTTCGGTGAGGCGATGCTGCGCCTGCTGCAGGGTCGCGGCCTGGCCGAGCCTGGCGACGAGCTCTGGAAGGTCACGCCGGAAGGCCAGCAGGCGCTCGAAGCCCGCAGCCACTGACCTCAACCCCAGTTTCACGTCATATGCGTCGTCCCGGGTGCCCTCACCCGGGACGTTCTCGTTCAAGGTCATGTCCTTAGGCGGTTGCAAGCGCCCGCCGCACAGCCCATCTCAGCGTTACGCCAACTCGCTCACGCATCCCGGACCTGACGCATGAAACGCCCCGTCACCATCACCGTCTCGCATTCGCTCGGCCGCGCGGCGGCCCGCCAGCGGCTGCAGGGCGGTGTCGGCAAGGTCCGCGACAAGCTCGGCAGCTTCGGCATGCAGCTCGTCGATGAGACCTGGCAGGGCGACACGCTGCAATTCGGCGTCGCAGCGCTCGGTCAGACCGTCAGCGGCAAGATCGAGATCGAGGATGCACTGGTCCGCGTCGAGGTGATGCTGCCCCTGATGCTCGCCATCTTCGCCGAGAAGCTGAAGCTCGGCGTCGAGAAGCAGGGCCAGATCCTGCTGGAGCACAAGCCGACCAAAGCCTGACCTCACGCACCGCGCGCCATGTCGCAGGCTTCTTGCGACTTTTGTTCTCCGCCGAAGGTTGAATTCCCCCGCCGCGATCCGCAAAGTCGCAGGCACCCCCTTGCCCGCCTGCCCACTGGAGACCCATGCATCACGGCCCATTGATCGCCATCCTCGTCATGGGCCTCGGCCTCGCCTTCGTATTCGGAGCGCTGGCACAGAAGTTCAGGGTTTCCCCGCTGGTCGGCTATCTCCTCGCCGGCGTCGCGGTTGGGCCGTTCACCCCCGGCTTCGTCGCCGATCAGGGCCTTGCCAACGACCTCGCCGAAATCGGCGTCATCCTGCTGATGTTCGGCGTCGGCCTGCATTTCTCGCTGAAGGACTTGCTCTCGGTCAAAGCCATCGCCGTGCCGGGCGCACTGGTCCAGATCGCCGTGGCGACGTTGCTCGGCCTTGGTCTTGGGTTGCTGCTCGGCTGGACCGTGATCGCCGGCCTCGTCTTCGGCTTGGCCCTCTCCGTCGCCAGTACCGTCGTTTTGCTGCGCTCCTTGCAGGAGCGTCGCATCGTCCAGACAGAGAAAGGCAAGATCGCCGTCGGCTGGCTGATCGTCGAGGATCTCGCCATGGTGCTGGCGCTGGTGATGATCCCGGCCGTGGCCGATGCGCTCAACGGCGGCACTGGTACCACTGCGGGAAGCGGGCCGCTGGCAACGCGCTTCGATCTCGGGCTCTGGGGCGTGCTCGGCCTGACGCTCGCCAAGGTCGCCGCCTTCGTCGCCTTCATGCTGATCGTCGGGCGCCGGCTGATTCCCTGGATCCTACACTGGGTCGCCCATACCGGCTCGCGCGAGCTCTTCCGCCTCGCCGTGCTGGCGATCGCGCTCGGTGTCGCCTATCTCGCCGCCAGCCTGTTCGGCGTCTCCTTCGCGCTCGGCGCCTTCTTCGCCGGCATGATCCTGAGCGAATCGCCGCTCAGCCATCGCGCCGCCGAGGAATCGCTGCCGCTGCGCGACGCCTTCGCCGTGCTGTTCTTCGTCTCGGTCGGCATGCTGTTCGATCCCAGCATCCTGCTGCGCTCGCCATTCCCGCTCATCGCGACGATCGCGATCATCCTGTTCGGCAAGACCCTGGCCGCCTGGCTGATCGTGCGCGCCTTCGGCAAGCCGGATTCCGTCGCGCTGACGATCTCGGCGAGCCTGGCCCAGATCGGCGAGTTCTCTTTCATCCTCGCCGGGCTCGGCGTCTCCCTGAAGCTGCTGCCCGAGCAGGGCCGCGACCTGATCCTCGCCGGCGCGATCTTCTCGATCGTGCTCAACCCCTTGCTGTTCAAGCTGGTCGACCGCTTCGCTCCGGCCGAGCCGGTACTGGCCAAGCCAAAGCCGGCCGAACCGGCACCTGCACCTGTACCGGAAGCACCAATGGCCGCGCCCGAACCCGAGCCCGAGCCTGCTCCCGAACGCGACATCGCCCCGACCGAGCTCTCCGACCACATCGTCGTCGTCGGCTATGGCCGCGTCGGCTCGCTGCTCGGCGCCGGCCTTGCGGCCATGGGCGAGAAGCTCCTGGTGATCGAGGATCAGGATGACGGAGTCGCCGCCGCCCGCCGCGACGGCGCCGAGGTGCTCGTCGGCAATGCCGCCGATCCGGAGGTGCTGGCAGCCGCCGGGCTGGCACGGGCAAAGCGCCTCTTCGTCGCGATTCCCGGCAGCTTCGAGGCCGGCCAGGTCTGCGAGCAGGCCCGCAAGCAGAACGCGAACCTGCCGATCATCGCCCGTGCCCATTCCCTCGCCGAGGTCGAGCATCTCAAGGACTGTGGCGCCAGCCGCACCATCATGGGCGAGGCCGAGATCGCCCGCGCCATGCTGGCCCTCTGCGGCAGGAAGGGCGAGGAGCCGGCCCCGAGCACGCCGAACGCGGCCTGAACGAGTTAGCCCTCCTCGTCCATCAGCGGGTGCAGGTCGCGCACCATGCTCTTCAGCCGCTCGTCGAGGACATGGGTGTAGATCTGCGTCGTGGCGATATCCGCATGGCCCAGCAATTCCTGCACGACGCGTAAGTCCGCGCCGTTCTGCAGGAGATGGCTGGCGAAGGCATGGCGCAGCACGTGCGGCGACACCTTGGCCGGCGACAGGCCAGCCGCCGCCGCCAGCGATTTGAGGTCGCGCCCGAAGGCCTGGCGGGTCAGGTGCCCGCTCTCGCCATCGGACGGGAAGAGCCAGCGCCCATCCGCCGCGCCGTGCTCGCGCAGCAGCCTAAGATGCGCCGAGGCCGCCACGCGCGCCGCCTCGTTCAGCGGCACCAGCCGGTCCTTGTCGCCCTTGCCGCGCACCACCAGGAAGCGCTCGCGCGTCGTCGCAGCCGAGAGCGGCAGCGCGATCAGTTCGGAGACGCGCAGGCCGGTGGCGTAGAGCATCTCGATCAGGCAGCGCATCCTGACGCCGCGCGCCCGCGCCGCCGGCGTCTGGTCCTCCTGCTCCGTCATCTGCTGGGCCGTGCCGATCAGCTTGTCGACCTCGGCGACGCTGAGCACCTTCGGCAATGGCCGGCCAAGCCGGGGCCCCTCGATCGCGGCGGTCGGATCAGTGCCGGCGAGCCCCTCGGTGTAGAGGAAGCGGTGGAACTGCCTGACGGCGGAGAGCCGCCGCGCCGCCGACGAGGCCTTCAGGCCCCGCTCCGACAACTCGACCAGATAGGCCCGGACATCGTCCGCCGTGGCCGCGGCCGGCCCACCCTGGCTCGCGGCAAAGCCGAGATAGTCCTCAAGGTCGCGCTCATAGGCTTCGAGCGTGTTCTTGGCGGCGCCACGCTCGGCCGCCAGCATGTCGAGAAAGCCGTCCAGCCAGGAGCGCGCCTGCTTGCTCATTTCTGCAGCTTCGAGGGCGGCACGATCTCGACCATCTCGCGCGGCTCCGGCTTCACGAAGGTGACGAGCGCAATCATGCCGCCATAGACCAGCCCGGCGATCACGGCCAGGAACGTCAGGAACTTGAACAGCGTCGGCACGGCCGGCGATTCCCCATACACCCCAACCCGTTATTTCTGATCGACCGGGCCAGATGCAAGCGAAGAACCTGCGAGCCGCGCGATCTGCAGTCCGCGCAGGCTGTTGCCGACGGACCAGCGCCCGGCCTGCCGGATATCGTCGAGCCGCAAGGGCGCCTCGCGGGCAGCGCCGGTTTCGATGAGTTCGCGGCGCAGCACGCCCGGCAACAGGCCATGCTCCAGCGGCGGCGTCAGCAAGACGCCGTCGCGCTCCACGAAAATATTGCTGCGGCTGGTCTCGGTGACGAAGCCCTGCCGGTTCAGCAGCAGCGCATCGTCGCAAACATCAGCCGCCGCCTCGGCGAAGGCGCGTTCATAGATCGTCCGCCGCGTCGTCTTGTGGCGCAGGAAGGGATCGCCGGCATCGACCGGCTGGCTGGCGATGGCGATCCGGATCGCACTTCCCGACGCAGTTGGCATCGGCGCCGTGGTGATCTGCAAGTCGCCATCACGCCGCAATTCGCAGCGCACGCGGCGTTCCTCGCCAACGGGAAACGAGGCTTCGGCCTTGGCGAGTTGCGCAAGGGCGTGCTCGCGCTCGAAACGGAACCCAAGCGCCGCCGCCGATGCGGCCAAACGCTCGATATGCAAGTGCGAACGGACATAGCCGCCCGACCAGCGCAGGGTCTCGATCAGCCCATAATCCCCGGCAAGATCGGTCAGCACCCGCGCCTTCAGTCGGCACTCGGCATATTCGTCCGCCAGCTTGGAATCGACGACGATGCCGCCGCCGACGCCATAGACGCCCTCGCCGCTGGGTAGCAGCGTCACGGTCCGGATCGCGACGTTGAAGCTGAGATCGCCATTCGGCGCGATCATGCCGAGCGAGCCGGTGTAGATCTCGCGCGGTGCCGCTTCGAGTTCGCGGATGATCTCCATCGCCCGCAGCTTCGGTGCGCCGGTCACCGAGCCGCAAGGGAACAGCGCCTGCATCTGCTCGGCCAGGGCCAGGCCGGGCCGCAACTGGCTCGTCACCGTCGAGGTCAGCGTATGGAAGCCCGGATAGGTCTCGACGCTGAATAAGGCCGGCACCGTGACCGAACCCTGCTCGCTGACGCGGCTGAGATCGTTGCGCAAGAGGTCGACAATCATCAGGTTCTCCGCCCGCTGCTTCGGATCAGCCCGCAAGATCGCTTTCGCCGCTTCATCCGCATGGGCATCGACGCCGCGCGCCGCCGTCCCCTTCATCGGCCGGGTCACGGCTTGTCCGCCGGCAGTCTCGACGAACAACTCCGGCGAAACCGAGAGAATGCTCGCCTTCCCCATAGCAACCACACCGCCATGCGCGACCGGCTGGCTTGCCCGCAATGCGCCGTAGAGTGCGAGCGGGTCACCCCTGTAACGGAAGCGGATCGGGAAGGTCAGATTGACCTGATAGGCGTCGCCGGCATGGAGATAGTCGAGCACGCGCTGCACCGCCGCGGCATGGCCGGCTTCGTCCAGCCCGAACGCCAGATCTTCGAGCGGCGGCGGACACAATCCAGCAAAGTCCCGGTCGAGCGTCGCTGGCGCAATGCTGCGCGGCGCCTCGAACAAGCCGAACCAGAGGAGTGGCAGGCTCCGCTGCGCCGGCAACATCGGCGCGAGCCGCGGCTCGAAGGCATAGCCGAGCTCATAGGCGAGGAAGCCGGCCGCGTGTAGGCCGCGCGCCAAACCCGCTTCGATGCAGGCGAAAGCTCCGGCGATCTCGGAGGGTTCGCTGGCCTCGACGATCTCGACAGGATCGGCGAAGAGCAGCGCCTGCCCTGCCTCGCTGCGATCCTCCAGCAGCACGAAGGGCGGCCGCAGCACGGCGGTCCCGATATCCTCTCCGGCCACCGGCATTTGCCCGTCCCATCCGTCTCGTCGCGGCGCTACGAGCCCCATGACGGCGTCGCGGTCAAGCGGCTGCGCAAGGCGCATGGCGGTGCCGCGATCCTCATGCTAAGGCGACCTTGAGGAAATCGTCTGATGGTCATGGCAGAGGTTATCGAACAGGTGGACCGGGAAGCCTTGCGGGCGGCGCTCGGTGGGCGCGCGGTCGTGCTGGTGGGCATGATGGGTTCGGGCAAGAGTTCGGTCGGCAAGCGCCTCGGCGCCCGCCTCGGCCTGCCTTTCGTCGATGCCGACACCGAGATCGAGACCGCCGCCGGCATGACGATTCCGGAGATCTTCGCCCAGCGCGGCGAGAGCGAATTCCGCGACGGCGAGCGCCGCGTCATCGCCCGCATCCTGATGACGCGCGCACCGCTCGTGCTGGCGACCGGCGGCGGCGCCTTCATGAACGCCGACACGCGCGCCCGCATCACCGAGCTCGGCGTCTCGATCTGGCTCAAGGCCGAATTCGACGTGCTGATGCGCCGCGTCCGCAAGCGCAGCAACCGCCCCTTGCTGCAGACCACCGATCCGGAGGCGACCATGCGCCGGATGCTGGCGGAGCGCGAACCGGTCTACGGGCTGGCCGACATCACGCTGATATCGCGTGACGATCCGCATGAGGTCGTCGTCGAGGATGCGATGGCGGCGCTCGACCGCCGGCTGCGCCAGGAGGACGCGCAATGACTGCCCTGGCCGAGGCTGCGGTGGCAGCTGAGCGTATCGTCGTACCGGTCGCGCTGGCGGAGCGGTCCTATGACATCATGATCGGCCGCCACCAGCTCAACGACGCGGCGGAGGCGATTGCGCGCCTGGCGCCGGGCGCCCGCGCGGCCATCGTCACCGACGAGAACCTCGCCGCTTTGCATGCACCGGCGCTCGAATCCTGCCTGCATCAGGCCGGCGTCACCACGACGCGCCTGACTGTCCCGCCAGGCGAGGCGACCAAATCCTATGCCCGCTTCATCGAGCTCTGCGACGGCCTGCTCGCGGCCAAGATCGAGCGCGACGACCTCGTCATCGCGCTCGGCGGCGGCGTCGTCGGCGATCTCTCGGGTTTTGCCGCCTCGGTCCTGCGCCGCGGCGTCCGGCTGGTGCAGATCCCGACCAGCCTGCTCGCCCAGGTCGATTCCTCCGTCGGCGGCAAGACCGGGATCAATTCCAGCCACGGCAAGAACCTGATCGGCGCCTTCCACCAGCCGGCGCTGGTGGTCTGCGACACCGCCTTGCTCGATACGCTGAGCGAGCGCGAGTTCAAGGCCGGCTATGCCGAGGTGGTGAAATACGGGCTGATCGACGATCCCAACTTCTTCGATTGGTGCGAGGTCAACTGGCGCCGCGTGCTGGAAGGCGGCCCCGAGCGCGACCTCGCCGTCGCGACCGCCTGCCGGGCCAAGGCCGCGATCGTCGCCCGCGACGAGCGCGAGGATGGCGACCGCGCTTTGCTCAATCTCGGCCACACCTTCGCTCATGCGCTGGAGCGGCTGACCCACTACGATTCCGCCCGGCTCGTGCATGGCGAAGCGGTCGCGGTCGGGCTCTGCCTCGCCTTCCGCTTCTCGCAGCGCCTCGGCCTCTGTTCCGGCCAGGATGCCGGTCGCGTCGCAGCCCATCTCGCTTCCGTCGGCCTGCCGAGCCGGCTGCAGGACGTGCCCGGCGGCAGCGGAACGGCGGCCGAGATCGTCGAGGCGATGGGCCAGGACAAGAAGGTCAAGCGCGGTGCGCTGACCTTCATCCTGGCGCACGGCATCGGCAGGAGCTTCATCGCGCCAGGCATCGCGGCCGAGGCGGTGTACGACTTCATCGAGAGTGAACTCGCGGAGGACTGAGCGCTTCCGCCATGGTCGCCATTCCGCACCTCGACCCCTGGCTCGCCATCGCCGTCGTCGCGCTCGGCGTGCTCCTGACCGGGTTCCTCGCCGCAGCCGATGCGGCGCTCCATGCGATCTCGCGCGCCAGGCTGGTCCAGCAGGAAAAAGCCGGCAGCCGCCGCGCCGCGATCGCCCTGCGCGTGCTCGGAGACCGCGAGCGCCTGAGCGGCGTCTTCCTGCTAGCGCGCACCCTGGTCAAGACCGCAACGGCGAGCTTCGCCGCCTATGCCGCGCTGGCTTCCTTCGGCGTCAGCGGCGCGGCCGGCCTTGCGATCGCGGTCGCGCTGATCGTCGTCGTGCTCGGCGAGTTGGCACCGCGCATGGCGGCAGTCGCCAATCCCGAACGGATGGCGCTGAAGCTGGTGCGGCCAGTGGCGCGTCTGCTCGCCTTGCTCGGCCCGCCGGTCCGATTGATGCAATGGTTCGCACGGCGCGTGCTCGGACTTTTCGGCTTGAGGATCGATTCGCAGCGCCCGGTGCTGGCGATCGACGAGATCCTGCGCGACCAAGTCGAATTGATGCGCCAGGAAGGCACGGTCGAGAAGGCCGACGGCGACATGGTCAGCGGCCTGCTCGACCTGAAGCAGCTCGAAGTCGCCGATGTGATGATCCACCGCACCAAGATGCGCACGATCAATCTCGACCTCGGCCCGGAGGCGATCGTCCGCGAAGTGCTGGCCTCGCCCTATACCCGGATGCCGCTCTGGCGCGACAAGCCCGAGAACATCGTCGGCGTCCTGCATGCCAAGGATCTCTTACGCGCGCTCGATGCCGCCGGCGGCGACGCCTGCAAGCTCGATGTCGCGACCATCGCGCTCGAAACCTGGTTCGTGCCGGTGAACACGCCGCTGCCCGAGCAGCTCAAGGCCTTCCTCGCCCGCAAGACGCATTTCGCCCTCGCCGTCGACGAATATGGCGAGGTGATGGGGCTGGTGACGCTCGAGGACATCCTCGAGGAGATCGTCGGCGACATCCGCGACGAGCATGACATCGCCCTGCCCGGCCTGCGCCAGCAGCCCGACGGCGCCGTCATCGTCGATGGCGGCGTGCCGATCCGCGACCTCAACCGGGCGATGGACTGGCAGTTGCCCGACGCTGAGGCGACGACCATCGCAGGCCTCGTGATCCACGAGGCCCGTGCCATCCCCGATGCCGGCCAGGCCTTCACCTTCCACGGCTTCCGTTTCGAGGTGATGCGCAAGAGCCGCAACCGGCTGACTGCGCTCAGGATCGCTCCGGTGGGCAATGGCGTGCCGGTCCAGCCGGAACCGGCCGCCACCTTGGTCAGGGGCTGAAGACCAGCACCAGGAAGACGAAGAACACCGAGAGATGCACCGCACCTTCCAGCATGGTGGTGCGCGTACCGGTGAAGGTCAGCGTGCTCAGGAACAGCGTCATCGACAGAATGACCATGTTGGTGGAGGACAGGCCGAGCACGACCTTCTCGTCGGTGATGACCCCGATGAGCAGGACGGCCGGGACCGTCAGCCCCAATGTCGAGGCCGCCGCCCCCAGGCAGAGATTGACCGCGCGCTGCAGCTGGTTCGCGGTGATCGCGCGCAGCGCCGCAATGCACTCAGGCGTGAACACCACCATCGCGATCAGGATGCCGCCGAGCGCCGCCGGGGCACCGAGGCGCACGATGCCGTAGTCGAGCATCACGGCGAGGCTCTTCGCCAGGATCACGATCGGCAGGATGTTCGCGAGCAGCAGGAAAACATGCGAGCGGGCCGAGCTGTCCGAGGACGCGTGGGACGGCTCTGCCGCCGGCTTGGTAGCAGGCTGCAAGGCCGCCTCGGCTTCGGGCTTCGACTGCATCCTGGCCCGGGCATAGGCCGCGCCATAGGGCATGTTCGCTTCGCTCGCAGGCTCCATGAAGAAGACGCTGTGCCGGCCCGTCTGCAGGAGCAGGAAAACGCCGTAGAGCAGCAGGCTGAAGAGCGAGAACGCGATCGACTGGAAGGTGGTCAGCGTGCCGTCGGCGGTCGAGGTGGTGAAGTTCGGCAGCACCAGCGGGACCAGCGTCAGCGGGATGATCACCACGAGGTAGGCCGAGGCGCCCTTGAGGTTGTAGCCTTGCGAGAAATGCCGGAGGCCGCCGATCAGGAGGCCGATGCCGACGACGCCGTTCAGCACGATCATCAATACCGCGAACATGGTGTCGCGCCCGAGCGTCGGCGCGCCCTTGGCTCCCAGCATCACCGCCGAGATCAGCGCCACTTCGATGATGACGATGGCGAGCGTCAGGATCAGCGTGCCATAGGGCTCCCCGAGCCGGTGCGCCAGTTCCTCCGCCTCGTGCACCACGCCGAAGGCCGACCAGACGATCACGCCGAGCAGCCAGGCGAAGATCAGCAGCGACGGCAGCGGAGCGCCGATTTGCGCCATCAAGGTGCCGCCGAAAAGCTGGAAGGCTGCAACCGAGGCCCAGGCGCAGGCGATGCGGGCGATCATCATGTCAGGCAATGAATCCGTCGTTGGAAAAGGGAGACCGGCGCGTAAACGCCTAAAATGATCTCATAACGGCAGGTCCATGACACGCGTTGTTTCCACGCATGCGGCAATCCCCCGCAATGGCGCCACAAAGCAAGCCGAGAGCTGGGCGATGAGCGCGCCCAGCCTTCGCCCTTCCCGCCTCGTCTTTCTCGCTGCAGCTGGAATCCTTGCCTGTACGGTCGCAGCGCGCGCCCAGCCTGAGCCGAGCTTCCGTGCGAGCTGCAGCGAATTGCGCACGGCACTGAAATCGCTGGCTGGCCGGGAGGGCGAGCTTGTCACCATCCAGGTCGAGGGACCGCTGACCATGGTCGAGACCGGCGCCGGCCTGACCTATCTCGGCCTGTGCCAGGCGCCTGATCCACAGGTGCTCTGCGTCACCTATGACGACAACGGGCGCAAGGCCGGTGAACGCGTCGTCGTCAGCGGCAGCTGGGAGCAGTTCGGGCCGGACCACGTCAAGCTCGACCCTTGCCTGCATCACCCGCCGGACGAGCCGGCGCCCTGACACTCAACCCAGCTTCGCCAGGAAATCGGTCGCCTTGTAGCCGTCCGGCACGCCCTCGACGATGATTGCGGCGCTGCGGGAGTTGTCCGTCCTGAGCGCCAGGATCGCCTGATATCCGGGCGACGCATACCAGCCGCGAGCCGCAGCGATGTCGGGGAAGGCGATGACGACGAGGTCACCCTCCCAGGGCCCCTCCATCACCTCCGGCGTCACGCCATGGATCAGGAAGCGGCCACCGAAGGGGGTGAGCGTCTCGTCGATGCGCTTGATGTAGTCGACGATCTCGGCGTTCAGGACGACGTCGCGCAGATGGGCGATGGCATAGGCGGTCATGATGCGGTTCCCGTTCGGAGCGGGCCTGGACCCGCGATGGCCGGGACCATGCGATAGAGATGGCGCCAGGTCGATTACCTCGCGGGTAAGCGAAGAGACGCCACGCTCAGCCGTCGACGATGCCCTTGCTCGCCAATGACGACGGCGCGGTCGCAACGGGCTTGTCGGTCACCAGATACTGCGCCCGCGCCAGCGCCGCGAAGCGCCCGCCCTTGGCGACGAGTTCCTCGAAGGAGCCCATCTCGATCACCTTGCCTTGCTCGAACACCAGGATGCGGTCGGCGTTGCGGATGGTGGCGAGGCGGTGGGCGATGACGAAGGTGGTGCGATCCTTCATGACCTCGTCCAGCGCCTTTTGCAGCTTCACTTCGGTCGCTGCATCGAGGGCCGAGGTCGCCTCGTCGAGGATCAGGATCGGCGGATTCTTGAGCAAGGCGCGCGCGATCGACAGGCGCTGGCGCTCGCCGCCGGAGAGCGTGCGGCCGCGCTCGCCGACGATGGTGTCGAGCCCGTCGCTCTGGCGCGCCATCACCTCCGTCGCCTGCGCCCGGTCGAGCGCCTCCATCATCTCGGCATCGGTCGCGTCCGGCTTGCCGACGGTCAGGTTCTCGCGGATCGAGCGCGCGAACAGCATCGGCTCCTGGAAGACGACGCCGATATTGCGCCGGAGCGAAAGCAGCGAGATCTCGCGGATATCGCGGCCATCGGCGAGGATGCGGCCCGATTGCGGATCGAAGGCCCGGTGTAAAAGGCCGAGCGTGGTCGACTTGCCCGAGCCGGTCGAACCGACGATCGCGATCGTCTCGCCGGGCTTCACCGAGAAGGAGACATCGGCGACGGCGGCGCGCTTGCCGTCATAGGAGAAGGAGACGTCGTCGAAGGCGATTGCGCCTTCGAGCCGGCCGGCATCGGGAGCGCCGGCCACGTCGCGCACCGCCGGCAGGGTGTCGAGCACCTCGAAGAACTCGCGCATCTTCGGTGCCTGCATGAAGATGAAGTTCACGAAGGCGACGATCTGCTCGAGCCGGCCGACCAGCATGGTCGCGAAGCCCATGAAAGTGACGATTTCGCCAACCGTGGTCTGTCCCTGCATCAGGAGCCAGGTGCCGACGACGAAGATCGAGAGCACGGTCAGCGTCGCCGAGGCACGGGTCGCGACGGTGGCGACCGCCCACCAGGTCAGCACCGGGATCTGCGCTTCGAGCAGGCTGGTGATGGTGTTGCGCAGCCCGCGCACCTCGGCCTCGATCCTGGTGAAGCTCTGGATCACCGGGACGTTGCCGAGCGCATCCGAGGCCCGCTCGGCAAGGCTGGAATGATAGGCCTCGACATTGCTCTGCAATTTGTCGGTCTTGCGCAGCACGAAGGCTGTGAGCGTGCCGAACAGCACGACCAGGAAAATCAGCACCAGGCCGAGCTGCCAGTTCTTCCACAACGTGAACGGCAAGAGGATGAAGAGCGCGACGAAACTGGCGCAATGCTCGCGGAAGAAGGAGAGCCAGAGCGCCCACATGCCGCTGGTGCCTTCCAGCATCACCTTGAGCACGCGGCCGGAATGGGTCTGCGTGTGGTAGGCGAGCGGCAGCGTCAGCGCGTGCTCGAAATAATTCGCCATCACCGCCAGCCGGCGGCGATGCGCCAGCCGGTCGGCGAACAGCGCGACGAAGACGCCTGCGCCGATATTGAACAGGCCGAAGCCGACCCAGGCACCGAGCAGGACGCTGATGTCGCCCCAGCCCGGGCGTGTGCCGGCGGTCTGCAGGCTGGTCAATTTGTCGATCAGCGCGCCGAACAGCATCGGCTCGGCGAAGGCTGCCCCCGCCAGCGCGACGTTGGCGAGAGCGAGGAGGAGCCCGAGGCGCCGTTCCGGGCCGAGCTCGCCGAGGACGCGGGCGTAGATCGCAAGCAGAGACATTGCCGGGCAGCTTTAGACAACGGCGCGGCGCGAGCAAGCCCTCAACCGTAAGGCTTCCTTCAATCGCCGCTTCCTATGGTTTCCAAGACAGCGAAAGCTCGGGCCAGGCCGAATGCCGGGCTGGCCGGCTTGGGATGGCATTCATGGATATTGCGACCGGCGTCGGGATTCTGGGCGGCATCGCCACCATCTGCGCGATCATGGTCCGCTTCCCGTTCTCGGTGATCATGCATGGCCTACCGATGGGGCTACGCTTCGCTTTCACCATGCGCTCGGTGAGCCGCCACATGTCGCTCCCGACGATCGACAGGTCGGCGCTCGCGACCGCCCTGCTCGCATTCGCGTCGCTGCCCGCAACTGCCGAATCGCTGCCGTCCGGCTTCGTACTGCTGCGTGAACTCGCGCCGGCAATCGCGCAGGACATGCGCTATGCGACGCCGTTCAATTTCACCGGCGCGGCCGTGCCCGGTTATCGCCGGGGCGAGTGCGTGCTGACGCGCATCGCAGCAGACGCATTGATCCGCGTCGAGAAGCGGCTCGCCCGGCAGGGCTATGGCTTGAAGCTGTTCGACTGCTACCGGCCAGCCCGCGCCGTCGCTGCTTTCAACGACTGGGTCAGGCGGCCCGGCGCCGCCGATCTCGGCCGCATATTCCATCCCGGCATCGCAAGAGGCGATCTCGTCGCCAGAGGCTACATCGCGGGCAATTCCAGCCATTCGCGCGGCTCCACCGTCGATGTCGGCCTCGTCCGTGCCGGCTCCGCCGCGCTGCCGACACCCGGGGATGCCGGCCCCTGCGACGGCCCTCTGGCGACCCGCCCGCGCGAGACCGACCTCGATCTCGGCACGAGTTTCGACTGCTTCTCGGAGAAAAGCGCGCTCGGACATCCCGGCGTTACGACCGAAGCTCGCCGAAACCGCGCCATCCTCGCCGCCGCGATGAGCGCCGAGGGCTTTCGCGGCTACAGCAAGGAGTGGTGGCACTTCACGCTGGCGAAGGAGCCGTTTCCGAAGACGTCCTTCGACTTTACGATCGAATGACCGCGTCAGCCATGCTCCCTCAGGGCGCGACCACCAGCGCCCAGTAGACCTGGTATTTCGAGCCAGCCGCATAGGCGGAAGCGATGCCCATGCGCGTCGCAGTCGGCGCCTTCATCACCCGGTCGTGCTGCGGCGAGTCGCGCCAGCCAGAGAAGGCTTCTGCGAGGCGGCGATAGCCGGCCGAGAGATTGGCTTCCGCGCCCGGTTGCCCGGCACGCGCCAGCCTGGCTTTCACCGCCTCGGCCTGGGCCGGCTTGTCGGCGGCGGCCATGGCGGCGGCTTCCTGCTCGGCCGCCTGCATCAGCTCCGGATCGAGCTTCAGCGTGCCGAGGCCGGCATTGAGCCGATAGGCCGAGATCGTCGCGCGCGCCGCCTCAGCATCGACCCTGGCCGAGGGCGAGCCGAGATCGCGATAGAAGGCCGGCTGGGTCCGCACCGGCTCGGTGCAGCCGGCGAGATTGAGCACCGACAAGGCTGCGGCAAGCGCGGCGGGGCAGCTCATCGAACGCAGCCCCTGTGGGCGCGCGGAGAGCGCAGGGAGAAGGCGCATCGCATCAGTCCTTGGTCTCGTCCTTGCCGCCATTCGCGGCCGGTTCCGGTTTCGCGGGCGGCGAGGCGGGAACCTCCTCCGCTTCCTCTTCGCTCGCGGCCGGTGGTCCCGAGCGCTTGACACTGACGCGCCCAGCCGCCGGCTTGGCGCGGCGCCCTACTTCCTTCGAGACCGCCGCGGCGATCTCGCCGAGCGAATGCTCGACGCCTTCCAGCCCCTTGACCGTGAGCTCGGCCCCCGGAGGCGGCACCTCCAGCTCAGTCAGGCGCCTGTGGATGACGTAGTTGAGATCGCTGGTGACGCGCCCGACGATATCGACCTCGCCGACGACGCAGATCAGGTCGAAATCCATCGTCGCGGTACCGAGTTTCTTGAACAGCACGTTCGGCGGCGGCTTCTTCAGAACGTCGCCATGCGCTTCTCCAGCTTCGAGCAGCAGGGCGCGGACTTCGGTCGGGTTGAGCGCGCGCGGCACGCTGATCGAGATCAGCACCCGGCCGGTCCGGTCGGAGCGGACGCGGTTGCGCACTACGCCCGAGACCAGGTTGGAGTTCGGCACGATCACCGAGGAGCGGTCGAAGGTCTCGATCTCAGTCGAGCGGACATTGATGCGCTTGACGATGCCTTCGGCGTCGCCGACCAGAACCTGGTCGCCGACCCGGATCGGCCGCTCCCAGAGCAGGATCAGGCCGGAGACGAAGTTCGACACCACCGATTGCAGGCCGAAACCGATACCGACCGAGAGCGCCGAGGCGACGAGGGTCAGCCGCTCCATGCTGAGGCCGAGCGAGGAGAAGCCGATCGCGGCGGCGGCGGCATAGCCGACATAGCCGGCCGCCGTGGTGATCGAATTGCGCAGGCCGGTGTCGAGCGAGGTCGTCGGCAGGAACTTGCCTTCGAGCCAGCCCTGCAGCGAACGCGTCGCCGCCAGCCCGAGCGCGAACAGCATGATCGCCACGACGATCGAGGACAGCGAGACCGTGACCCCACCGACCTGGAAACCGAAGAAGGCGGCCCGCAGCGACGTCGTCAGATCCGTCGATTCCAGGCCCCATGGCGCCAGCGCCAGCATGACCGTGACGACGATCAGCACGATCTTGAGGGCGCCGGCGAGGACCACCGCGATTTTCTGAAGCGTCGCCGCGCGCAGGCCGATGCCGGCCCGCAGCGTCAAGGCGAAGCGGCCATCGCCGGTGAGCTGGCTCACGATGCCGAGATCGATGAGCTGCATCAGTAGCACGAAGACGGCGGCGAGGATGCCGAGATAGATCACCTGCTCGGTCAGGAAGGTCGCCAGCACGACATAGCCGAGCAGCAGCGCCAGGATGATGGCGATGCCGACGATCCAGCCGAGAATCCGCACCGGCCCGAGGCTCGCACCATCGACCGGCACATAGGGGCCCAGGCACGCCTCCTGCTCGATCTCCTGGTTGTCGCGCAGACGATAAAGCCCGGCGATCAGGATGAGCGCGAAAACTATGGCAACGACGCCGCGCACGATGATGGACAAGGTGAGGCCGGCGGCGATCGCCTGCAGCCAGGCCTCCAGCACCTTGCCGATCGCCATGACGATGGCGAGCGAGCCGGCGAGCCGGGTCACGGTCTTCGCGGTCGATTCCATCACGCTGGCGAGACGGCGCTGCGGCTCGCCGGGTGCGAACAACGCATCCATCAGCGCCTGGACGAAGGCGAAGAGGGCGAGCCCGAAGACCGCGGCGAGGATCACCGGCTGGATTCTCGGCGGCAGCAGGCCTGCGGTGTTCAGGCCGGCATAGATCAGCCAGCTCGCCAATGCCGGCGGCGCCGTCCGCGCGACGACGCGGATGAGCGCCGCATAGAGGATGTGGCGGTCGCTTGAATCGACGCTCGCCGCCAGCCGTGCCGTCAGTCGCGGCATGTAGCGGGCGCGCGCGACATAGAGCGCGATCGCGCCGAGGAAGGCGAGCGCCACCAGCACGCCGCGCGGGCTGAACAGAGCCGAGGTGAAGACCGAGAGCCAGTCGCCGAAGATGAATTGCGAGGCGCGCAGATCGGACGGGAAGGCCGTCAGCGTCGTCGACCAGACCTCGGGATTGAGGATCGACGGCCCTGCCGCAAACAGCGCCTTGGCAAAGCGGTCGCGCCTGAGATCGCCGATCGAGCTCTGCAGTTGCTCGCCCTGGAGCAGCGTTGCGCGCCCGATCTTCAGGGTTTCGTCGGCCTCGGCGAAGGTCTTGGTGCGGGTCTCGCGCTCGCGCGCCACATCCGGCGTCTCGGGCGGGGCATTGGCGTCGGGCTTGGCCCCGAGCTGGTCGAGCCTCAGCTTGGCCTGCTCGGTGCGCGGCGCCTGCTCGTCGGTGAGGATGCGCAGCTGGTCGAGTAGGGGCTGCAAGCGCAGGCGCTGGCGCTGCAACTCGGCATCCGAGACGTTCGGGTTGGCCAGCGAGCCCTCGATCTGGGTGAGTTCGCCCCGGATCGAATCCAGGCGCGCGCGCGGACTGGCAGCAGGATCGGCCGTTTGCGCCAACGCCGTCAGCGGCAGGAGCAGCAACGCCAGCGCGAACAGCAGGGCGCCGCCGGAGCGGCGGAAGGCTCGGTGAAGGCCGGAGATCATCGGCATCGCGGTCCTGCCGGGCTGATTCGCATCGTCGGGCAGCCTCGCCATTGCCGGGCGTGGAAAGCAAGCGCGCCGACCGAAACGGCAGCATTGCCGGTTTCGCGGCTGGACCGCGCCGGAGGATGAGGCTCGACCAAGGGCATCACATTCCTGTGAGAGCGCGCCGTCACCGACGCTGCTGATGCCCCGTGTCTGCGACAGAAAACCGGACAGCATCATGGCGGCGCAGGCAAAAGCTGCCCGGGATCGCAACGAGAGCGCGCAGAAATAGGCCAACGCGACCGTGATCACAGGTGAGCCTGCAACCTCTGGCGGTAGCCGCACTTCTGGGTTTGAATTCCTCCAAAGAACACCTCCGGCTGCTGACAGGCCGGCATGTGCATGCGGCGAGGCGCGCTGGCTCTCTCGCCGACCTTGGAATCGAAACCGGGAGGTTTGCGGTGGCTAAGCTCAGCATCAATGGCAAGACGATTGACGTTACGGTCGAGGACGACACGCCGCTGCTCTGGGTGATCCGCGAGCAGATCGGCCTAACCGGGACGAAATATGGCTGCGGCGTCGCCCAATGCGGTGCCTGCACCGTGCATATCGACGGTGTCGCCACCCGCTCCTGCACCATGCCGGTGAGCGCCCTCACCGCCGAGCAGAAGATCATCACGATCGAGGGGCTCTCGCCCGACGGCAATCACCCGATCCAGAAGGCCTGGATCGAGCACGACGTGCCGCAATGCGGCTTCTGCCAGAGCGGCATGATCATGGCCGCAGCCGCGCTGCTCCAGGCCAATCCCAAGCCGAGCGATGCCGACATCGCCGCGGAGATGACCAATATCTGCCGCTGCGGCACCTATAACCGCGTCAAGGCCGCCATCAAGGACGTCGCCGCCGGCGGCCAGATGAACCGCGGCTGATCCGATCTCACCCATTCCCTGCGCACGGCTCGAGCGCGACAGCCTCGCCGCAGCGCCATCCGCCATCAGGAGGACACCATGAGTCTAGCCTCTGTGACCGACACGAAGCTCTCCCGCCGCAACCTGCTGAAAGGCTCGGCCGCAGCCGCCGGCGCCTTCAGCTTCGGCTTTTCCGTTCCGCTCTCCGGCGAGGCACAGGCCCAAGGCGCGGTGCCTGAGGTCAATGCCTGGGTCGTGGTTCACCCTGACGACAAGGTGGTGATCCGCATCGCCCGCTCGGAAATGGGCCAGGGCACATTGACCGGCCTCGCCCAGCTCGTCGCCGAGGAACTCGATTGCGACTGGGCCAAGGTCACCACCGAATATCCGACGCCCGGCCAGAATCTCGCCCGCAACCGCGTCTGGGGCAATTTCTCGACTGGCGGCAGCCGCGGCATCCGCGAATCCCATGACTATGTCCGTAAAGGCGGCGCCGCCGCGCGGATGATGCTGGTCCAGGCCGCAGCCGATGGCTGGAAGGTCCCGGCCGCCGAATGCAGCGCCGTCAAGGGCGTGATCACGCACAAGGCTTCCGGCCGCTCAATCCGCTATGGCGAGGTCGCCGCCGCGGCCGCCAAGCTGCAGCCCCCTGCCGCGGCGAACGTCCCGCTCAAGGACCCGAAGGACTGGACCATCGCCGGCAAGCCGCTGAAGCGGCTCGACACCGCCGACAAGACCACCGGCAAGAAGGTCTACGGCATGGACTTCACCATGCCGGGGATGCTCAACGCCGCGATCAAGGACTGCCCGGTCTTCGGGGGCAAGGTGAAGAGCTTCGACGCCGCCAAGATCAAGGACATGCCGGGCGTCAAGCACGTGCTGCCGGTCGGCGACAGCGCCATAGCGGTCGTCGCCGATACCTGGTGGCGCGCCAAGACCGCGCTCGATGCCTTGCCGATCGTCTGGGACGAGGGCGAGCACGCCAAGGTCTCGAGCGAGAGCATCGCCGCCTGGCTGAAGGAAGGGCTCGATGCGCCGCAGGCCGCCGTCGGCAACCAGAACGGCGATGTCAAAAGCGCCATCGCCAGCGCTGCCCGCGTCATCGAGCAGGTCTATTCCTACCCGTTCCAGAACCATGCCTGCATGGAGGTGATGAACGCGACCGCGCTCTATACCCCCGAGCGCTGCGAGGTCTGGACGCCCACGCAGAACGGCGAGGCGGCTCTTGCTGCCGCATCCGAGGCCTCCGGCCTGCCATTGGCGAAATGCGAAGCCTACAAGATCGACCTCGGCGGCGGTTTTGGCCGGCGCGGCGCCGTGCATGACTGGGTCCGCCAGGTCGTCGCCATCGCCAAGCAGATCCCCGGCACGCCGGTGAAGCTGATCTGGTCGCGTGAGGAGGATATGCTGCACGGGCGCTTCCACCCGGTGACGCAATGCAAGCTCACCGGCGCGCTCGACAAGGACGGCAACCTCACCGGCCTGCACATGCGCATCTCCGGCCAGTCGATCGTCGCCGGTATCTTCCCACAGAATATCCAGAACGGGCGCGATCCCGCGGTGTTCCAGGGCCTCAACCCGCCGGGACCGGAGGCCTCGATCGGGTACTCCGTGCCGAACCTCCTGATCGACCACGCCATGCGCAATCCGCATGTGCCACCGGGGTTCTGGCGCGGGGTCAATCTCAACCAGAACACCATCTATCTAGAATGCTTCATTGACGAATTGGCGCACGCCGCCGGCAAGGACCCGCTCGACTACCGCCGGGCGCTGATGAAGAACCATCCCAAGCACCTCGCAGTGCTCAACGCCGTCGCCGAGAAGGCCGGCTGGGGGACGAAGGCTCCGGATGGGGTCTATCGCGGCATCTGCCAGACCATGGGCTTCGGTTCCTATGTCGCGGCGGTCGCCGAGGTCTCGGTCGATGCCGAAGGCAAGCTCAAGATCCACAAGATCACCGCCGCGACCGACCCCGGCTATGCCGTCAATCCCGCCCAGATCGAGCGCCAGGTTGAGGGCTCCTTCGTCTACGGGCTCTCTGCCGCGCTCTTTGGCGAGTGCACGGTCAAGGATGGCCGCATGGTCGAGGAGAACTTCGACACCTATCCAGTCGTGCGCATGGAGGACATGCCGGCGGTCGAGACGGTGATCGTGCCCTCCGGCGGTTTCTGGGGCGGCGTCGGCGAGCCGACCATCGCGGTCGCGGCGCCGGCGGTGCTGAACGCGATCTTCGCCGCCACCGGCAAGCGCGTGCGCAACCTGCCGCTCAAGAACGCGGATCTGCGCAAGGCGTGAGGCTTGCCGTGATACTGACCGCGCTGATCGTGCTGGCGCTCGCGAGCGCGCCGGCCAGCGCGCTCGAAACCTACAATGTCCTCGGCGACGCGATCCCCGCGCCGCTCGGCGGCAAGGTCGGCGATCTCCAACGTGGGCGGGCGCTCGTGCTCGACCGCACTCAGGGCAATTGCCTGATCTGCCATCAGGTGCCGGAGCCGAACGAGCCCTTTCAGGGCACGATCGGTCCGGGTCTCGCCGGCGTCGGCACAAGGCTAGATGCGGGACAGCTGCGCCTGCGCCTCGTCGATGCCAGCCTGCTCAACCCGCAGACGGTGATGCCGCCCTATTTTCGTAACCAAGGATTGCGAGACGTTGCCCCGGCCTTTCGCGATCGGCCGGCGCTGACCGCCCAGGAGATCGAGGATGTCGTCACCTATCTCGCCAGCCTGCGCACGCCCTGAACCGACGCTCTCGCGCCGTGAGGTCATGGCGGCCGGTGCCGCCGGCCTCGCGCTCGCCGCGCTGCCTGAGTCCGCTCGCGCAGCCGCGCCGCCGGCACTCGCCGAGCTGATCGCGCGCATCACCGAAGGCGCCGTGCCGGAGCGCGCCAGGATCACCTTCGACATTCCGCAACTGGTCGAGAACGGCAATTCGGTCGATGTCGCGATCCTGGTCGAGAGCCCGATGACGGATGCTGACCATGTCCGCTGGATCCATGTCATCGCCGAGAAGAATCCGTTTCCCGACGTCGCGCGCTTCAATCTTACCCCGCGCAGCGGCCGCGCCGACATCCGCGCCACCTTGCGCTTGGCCACCTCGCAGAAGGTCGTGGCGATCGCCGCGCTGAGCGGAGGCGGCTACATCATGGCCGATGCCGACATCGTGGTGACGCTGAGCGCCTGCATCGACGGAGGCTGAATCGATGGCATTCAACGCCCGCATCACCATGCCGGCCGAGGCCAAGGCAGGCGAGATCGTCGAGGTCCGCGTCCTCGTCCGCCATCCGATGGATCGCGGCGGCCAGGTCGACTCCGAAGGTCGCGTCGTGCCGCGCAAGATCCTGAACCGGCTGACCGTGACCTATGCCGGCGAGCCGGTGTTCCGCTACGACATGCACACCGGCGTCTCCGCCAACCCCTTCGTCAGCTTCACCACCCGCGCCGTCGAGACCGGAGAGTTGACCTTCGAATGGCGCGAGGATGGCGGGGCGACCTTCACCCGCACCGCCCGTCTCGTCGTGACATGACCACATTCCCGCAATGATCCCCACAGCCCTCATCCTGAGGAGCCGCGCCAGCGGCGTCTCGAAGGATGCTCCAGAGCGCACTGGACCATCCTTCGAGACGCGATCTGTGATCGCTCCTCAGGATGAGGGCTATGGTTCCGGGAAGGCCTTTTGGCTGGCCACCGCATTGATCAGCTTGTTGCTGACCGGCGCGGCAGCCGAGGAGATCAAGCCGGGAAGCGCCTTCCTTTCGCCGTCGATGCAGCGGCAGCAGGAGGATCAGGCCCGCAATCCCGGCTGGCTCTGGGTCGAGCAGGGCGAGGAATTGTTCAGCCGCCGCGACGGTACGACGCCAACCTGCCTCTCCTGTCACTCGGACCCGAAGCAGAGCCTGCGCGGCGCGTCCGCCCGCTATCCGCAGGTCGACGCCGCCAGCGGCAAGCTGATCAATCTCGAGGGCCGCATCGAGCAGTGCCGGGTCGATCGCCAGAAGCAGCCCGCCTTCGGCTATGAGAGCCAGGAGCTGCTCGGCCTCACGGCCTATGTCGCCTCCCTCTCGAAAGGCGTGCCCCTGTCGGTCTCGGCCGAAGGCGTGGCGAAACCTTATTACGAAGCTGGCAAGGCCTTCTACGAACGCCGGCAAGGCCAGCTCAACCTCGCCTGCACGCAATGCCATGACGGCCTGGTCGGCCAGAAACTGCGCGGCGACACGATCAGCTACGGCGTCGGCACGGGTTATCCGGCCTACCGGCTCGAATGGAACGGGCTGGGGTCACTGCATCGGCGTCTGCGCGCCTGCTCGCTCGGCGTCAGGGCGACGCAGTTCGACTACGGCTCCGACGAATACCTCGCGCTCGAACTCTATCTCGCCGTGCGGGCGAAGGGGCTCGCTTTGGAGGCGCCGGGTCTGCGGCGATAGGTCTTGGCTGCGACTGCAGGAGCCGTCACGATCCCGGCACAGTCCTGTCGGAGACGTCTTGGATGCTTCGCCTGCCTGCCTTCGTCGCCGCGTTCCTGATCGCCACGGCCGCCTTCGCTGAGCCCGACACCGAGCCGCCGGCTTCAGCTGCTGGTGTGACCACGCCGCCGCCCTTCGTGCTCAAGGGTACCGAGGTCAGGACTATCCGGGCCAAGGCATTGCAGCGCGACTATGAGATTTTCGTCAGCCTGCCGGAATCCTACCAGTCGCAGCCGCGGCGGCGATTCCCCGTGCTGTTCGTCACCGATGCCGACTATGCCTTCCCGCTGGTGCGCTCTATCGCCCGCCGGGTCGGCAACCGGGCCAGGGGGTTGGAGGAGTTCATCCTGGTCGGCCTGTCCTATTCGGTCGGCGACACGCCCGAATACAGCCGCCGGCGCGATTACACGCCGACGCCGAACGGCGAGAAGACGCGTGATCCCTCCGGAAAACCGCCGGTCTTCGGCGAGGCGGAAGGCTATCGCCGCTTCCTCTCCGAGGAATTGATGCCCTTCGTCGCCGCGACGTATCGCACCGACACGACCCGCAGCGTCTATGCCGGCCACTCCTATGGCGGGCTGTTCGGCCTCCACGTCCTGCTGACCGAGCCGAAGCTGTTTTCGCATTACATCATCGGCAGCCCCTCGCTCTGGTTCGACCAGAAGGTGCTGTTCCAGCGCGAGCGCGCCTATTCTGAAGCCAACAAGGAATTGAAGGCGAATGTGCTGATGGCGATCGCCTCCTATGAGACGATCGACAAGGCTTCGGGCGATCCGCGCTACAACGGCAAGACCGACATGATCGCCGATCTCAAGGAGTTCGAGCAGGCGCTGCGCTCGCGCAATTATCCGGGCCTGAAGCTCTCGACCGAGATCATCCCCGGCGAGGACCATCTCACCGTCTTCCCGGCGATCGTGACGCGCGGGCTGCTCTGGGCGCTGCCGGCGAAACGGGACTGAGCTTCGTCATTGCGAGGAGCGGAGCGACGAAGCAATCCAGGAGGACGTAGAGTTCTGCTGCCCTTGGATTGCTTTGCTTCGCTCGCAATGACGGCGCCTATGAATCCTTCTTGCCCTTGCCGTTCTTCGATTTGTCCTTGTCCCGGCCCTTCGGCTTGGCGCGGTTGTGGAAGCTGGCATTGCCGAGCCCGGTGCCGATCGTCAGCACCGCCCAATGCTCGACATCCTGCATGAACGGCAGTTCGCTCAGGCCCTGGACGACGGCGTCGTTGTGCATGGTGACGACGGTGTCGTGCTCACCGATCTCCGGCGCCATCTCGCGGATGCTCTCGACCAGATTGAAGCGGCTGCTCGACCAGTTGCCCGGCAGGTTCTGGGCGCCGCGGTCGATCGCACCATCCTGCTCGATCAGCCCGGGGCAGCCGATGCCGATGAAGGGCGCGACGCGCAGGCCCTCACCTTCGGCGTGCTTGATCTGCTCGCGCAGCATCTTGCCGAGCCGCTTCACCGCCTCCTCGCGGCTCGGCTCTTCATCGGCATGGCGCCAGAGCTCGGTTTCCCAGACGCGCGCCTTGCTGAGGTCGGGAGCCTTGTCCTGGCGCAGCTCGACAATGCCGGCACGGATGTTGGAGCCGCCGATATCGACCGCGACAAGGCTGTCATAGGCCTCGAATATCCATTTCGGCGCGAGATGGGCGCTGCCGACCAGCCCGGCCTCGTCCGAGTGATGGCGCACCGGCACGAGCTCGATCGAAAAACCTTCGGTCTGCAGGATGATGCCGGCGCGCGCGATTGCCAGCTCGCCGATGCGGCTCTGCCGGAAGCCGCCGCCGACGACGATACGCTCGACCGGGCTCCAGGCCTTCTGGCGCAGGAAGCGGCGGATGACGAAGGCGAGCGACTGCGCGAAGCGCTCGACCGCCGAGAGCACCAGCGCCGCTTCACGGGCCGTTCCCTCGGTGATGAGCTTGTCGAGCTCCGATTTGCTCGGTGTCTTGCCAGCATCCGCCAGCGGATCCTCTCCCGCATCGGCGAGATGGCCTCGCAATTCGGCGAGGTGGTCCATGAAGGCGCTGCGACTCGCCTTGTCGCCGACGAAGCCATCGGCATCGCGGATTTCGAGATTGTAGCTGGTGACGAAGACCGAGGGCAGTTCCTCTGCGCCATGCGGTCCGTTCGCGCTGGTCTTGCTCGCCGTCGCCACTGCCATCGCTTTACCCCCGCCTTTGGAAACACGCGGGGAGAACGAGCAGCACCCCGTGGCGGTTCCTGCGCTGCGCCGCCGCATGCCCCGTCTGCGCTACGGGCGGGGACATTCAACCTCCTGGCGATTGACCACGCCGGGCCGTTTCGCCTCCATAGCCGGCGGCGCGGTTCGCGGCCGGGGGGATGATAGATGCTCGAAGTGATCGGCCGCTCGCTTGCGATCGGCATTGGCGCGACCGCTCTGCTCGATCTCTGGGCCCTCTTCCTCAACCGCGCCTTCGGCATCCCGCTGGCGAACTGGGCCATGGTCGGGCGCTGGTTCGCTTATCTGCCGCGCGGCCGCTTCATGCACGACACCATCGCCGACACGCCGCCCGTGGCGAACGAGCTCGCAGTCGGCTGGATGATGCACTACCTGATCGGCGCCCTCTTCGCCGCGATCGTCCTGCTGCTCTGGGGCTTGGATTGGGCCCGCAACCCGACATTGCTGCCGGCCCTAATCGTCGGCGTCGTCACCGTCGGCTGCGGCTGGTTCATCCTCCAGCCCGGCATGGGCTTCGGCCTCGCCGCCAGCAAGCGGCCCAATGCCAACCAGGTCAGGCTGATCGGCCTGATCAACCACGTCGTCTTCGGCTTAAGCCTCTGGCTCGCCGCGCTGCTGCTGCGCTGAACGACACCGCACGAACTTTCAAAGGCAAGGACGAAACCCATGGCCGCGACCCTGTTCCAGAATGCCCGCATCGTCGATGGCACCGCGCCCGAGCGCGCAGCGCCGGTCTCGGTGCTGGTCGAGGGCGGGCTGATCCGCGAGGTCGGCAAGGGCGTCCGCTCCGACAAGGCCAAGGTGGTCGATCTCAAGGGCCGCACGCTGATGCCGGGCCTGATCGACGCCCATGTCCATGTCATTGCCGGCCTCGCCGATCTCGGCCGTAACGCCGCCCTGCCGGATTCCCTGGTGACGGTTCGTTCGCTGGTGATCATGCGCGAGATGCTGCTGCGCGGCTTCACCACCGTGCGCGACGTCGGCGGCGCCGATTTCGGCCTGAAACAGGCGACGCAGGAGCACGATTTTCCGACGCCACGCCTCGTGATCTCCGGCAAGGCGCTGAGCCAGACCGGCGGCCATGCCGATTTCCGCGGCCGCTATGACGACCGGCTCGCGCCCGGCACGCGCCACCGCCTCGGCGCGCTCGGCCGCATCTGCGACGGCGAGGCGGAAGTCCGCCGTGCCGCGCGCGAAGAACTCAAGGGCGGCGCCGACTTCATCAAGATCATGGCTAATGGCGGCTGTGCCTCGCCGACCGACCCGATCCATTTCCTCGGCTTCTCCGTCGGCGAACTGGAGGCGGTGGTCGAAGAAGCCCGCATGGCCGGAACTTACGTCTCCGCCCATGTCTACACCGACGAAGCGATCCGCCGCTGCGTCGAGGCCGGCGTCCATTCCCTGGAGCATTGCAACCTGATCAAGGCCGAGACCGCCAAGCTCGCCGCCAAGAACGGCGCCGTCGCAGTGCCCACCCTCGTCACCTATGACAAGCTCGCCAGCGAGGGCGGCAAGCTCGGCTTTCCGCCCGATTCCGTCGCCAAGGTCGAATTCGTCCGCGCCGCCGGCATGGAATCCCTCGCGATCATGAAGGCGGCCGGCCTCGCCATGGCCTATGGCAGCGACCTGCTCGGCGAGATGCACCGCCACCAGTCGGAGGAGTTCGTCATCCGCGGCCGGGCCCTGCCGGCCCATGAGGTGATCGGCGCAGCCACCCATGTCGCGGCCAAGCTCCTGAAGCTCGATGGCAGGATCGGCACGATCGCGCCCGGCGCCCATGCCGACCTGATCGTCGTCGATGGCGACCCGCTGCAGGACCTTTCTCTGCTGACCCGCCAGGGCAAGCACATGCCTGTCATCATGAAGGCCGGCGCCTTCATCAAGCGCACCCGGCTGGACTGACGCGCCGATGAAGCCATGGACGCAGCTCGACGCCGCCGCGATTCCGGGCGGTGGCACGCTGAAGCTCATACGCCGCGGCGAGGACGAATTCTCGATCACGCTCGGCCATAACGAGCTGATGAACTCGCGCCTCAAGGGTTCGGAAGAAGCGCTGGCGACGCTTGCCATCGACAGGATCGGACAGCGCCCAAAGCCGCGCCTCTTGATCGGTGGGCTCGGCATGGGCTTCACCCTCCGGGCGGCGCTCGCGGCGCTGCCGAAAGATGCCGAGATTGTCGTCGCCGAATTGATCCCGGCGGTTGTCACCTGGGCGCGCGGCCCGCTCGCTCCGATCTTCGCCGGCTGCCTCGATGATCCCCGTGTCAGCGTGCGGGAGGCCGATGTCGTGGGAGCAATCCGCGAGGGGCGCGGCCACTACGATGCGATCCTGCTCGATGTCGACAACGGCCCGGACGGGCTGATGGTCGAGGCCAACGACCGGCTCTACGACCATGCCGGCCTCAGCCATGCGAAGGCCGCATTGCGGTTGGGCGGTGTCCTCGCGGTCTGGTCTGCCGGTCCCGACCGCAATTTCACCCAGCGCCTGCGCCAGGCCGGCTTCTCTGTCGAGGAGAAAACGGTGCGCGCCCGAGCCGGAGCTGGCGGCGCAAAGCACATGATCTGGCTGGCCGATACGGCGCGGCCCGTGCAGCAGCAGTCGAAGCCGCGACGCTAGCGCTCGCCCAGCAGGCGCGTCAGGCCGGCGGAAAGCCCGACATTCGGAACTGCAGCCGGCAGCGCGAGATCGCCTTGCACCGGCTTACGCGGCGGGTTGCGGGCGGCATCGAGCACGGCGGCGAAGCCGGCTTGCGTCGAACAGATCACCGGCACCCCGACATGAGGTTCGACCCGCGCCGCGAGCCCGGCGAGCCCGGCGCCGCCCAAAATCACCGCTTGCGCCCCGTCGCGTGCGACCGTCCGCCGGCAAGCTTCCGCCAGCAAGGTGATCGAACCGTCCGGATCGGCCGCGATGTCGCCGCCGGTCGGCGCCACCGTCTCGACGGCGGCCAGCCGGCCATCCAGCCCGAGCGCGGCAGTGAATTCGGTCAGGATCGGCCCCCAGCGCTCGCCGCCGGTGACGATCGAGAAGCGTCCGCCTTGGGCAGCCGCCTGCCGGCAGGCTGCCTCTGCCATGCCAACGACCGGCACGCTGGCGATTTCCTTCAACGCCATCAGCCCGGGATCGCCGAAGCAGGCGAGATAGACCGCATCGCAATCGGCCCCGTGCTCGGCGAAGGCGTCGAGCGCCGCATGGCCGGCGATGGCTCCGGCGCTGCGGCTGGAAATGTAACGCGCACCGAAGCGGCCGGTCGCCGGCTTCAATGTCACCCCGCTGGGCGTCAGCGGCGCCAGCACGCGCATGACCAGCTCGGTCATCTCGGCGCTGGTGTTCGGGTTGAGGACGAGAATGCGCAAGATGATCCCGGGGGCGAGAGTTGACCGGCCTTAGGGTCTTCTATCAAGAGCCGTGCCATGAGCTTTGCCGTGCCAAAGCCTGCGCGGCAAGGCCGTGCGGCCCGCGTTCCCCGCATGGTCGGCTCGCAGCGCAAGCGGCCTGATGAAGCCATCACGACAGCCGCGTGGAACCACCCCCCATCGCTCGGGTTTCACGATCGACCACCCCAGCTCGGAGGATGGACGATGCCAGCCAAATCCAAAGCGCAGCAGAAGGCCGCCGGAGCCGCGCTCGCCGCCAAGCGTGGCGAAATCCCCAAGAGCAAGCTCCAGGGAGCCTCGAAATCGATGGCCGAGTCGATGACCGAGAAGGAGCTCGACGAACTCGCCTCGACCAAGCGCAAGGGCAAGCCGGAGCATGTGAAGAAGCACTAACGAAGAGCCAGCGTTGGCCGGGCGCCATCAGTGCTTTCCCGTCAGCGGGCTCCACCGCCTCCGGCCTGCATCCGCAGGAGGCCTTGCTCGATCGCGGCGCGCGCCGCTTCGAACGCTGCCGTCTCGCCGGGCAGCTCGCCTTGCTGCTGTTCGAGCATTAGGAGAGCCGTCTCGTAGAGCTCGCGGACGTCGTCCGCCCGCAAGACCTGCTTCTGGACCAGGCCACGCAAAAGCGCAGCCACGGTGGCCGACAGGATGAGGTTGCTGGCCTCGGCGCTGCCGCTGGCAGGACGCGCCATCGGCCCGGTCACGCAACGAACGACGATGGCGGCTCGGGAACATCATGGCCCTCTGCCGCATAGGCACCGATCTTGTTGCGCAGCGTCCGGATGGCGACGCCGAGAATGGCTGCGGCATGGGTCCGGTTGCCACCGGTCTCCCGCAGGGTCGCCAGGATGAGATCGCGCTCCACCTCGGCGATCGGCAGACCGACGAGCTGATCCAGGACGGCTTGGTCAGGCTGAGGCTCGGTCATGGCCAGTGGTCCTTTCCGTGCCCCCAAACGGCCCCGGTGGACACCAACAGAGAACGCTCTCAGGGTTAATGAAAGGTAAAGTGCCGGTCGCGGCGGCAGATCGCGGCCGACTCGCGCACGCCGAGTATCGCGAAGTGCGGGGCTGGCAAGCTGCGATCCATGTAGCCTGAATGGCGTCCCGGAAGGGATTCGAACCCCTGACCTACGGTTTAGGAAACCGTTGCTCTATCCTGCTGAGCTACCGGGACGCACGTCCTTGCGTTTAGCATAAAGCCGATGCGGGTGAAGCCTTCCTTTACAGTGATCCCTGCGTTCCTCGCCATCATGGCAGCGTCGAGCGCCGTGACGCGGGCGGGGGATGACGCCTGCGCGGCTGTCGAAGGGGCCGAGCTGGTCCGCCTGGCGGGTCTCGACCGGCATGGCGACCTGCTTCTCGCCGACGGTCGGAGTGTCAGGCTGGCCGGGCTCGCGCCGCGGCAGAACGATGCCGAGCGCGAGCGCTTCGCCGCACAGCTGGCGCGTTGGCACGGGCAGGCGTTCCGATTGGCGCTGCTCGGCGCGCCCGATCGCTGGGGACGCGTCCCCGCGCGCCTGCTCGCGGCCGAAGGTGACGATGTCCTTGCCGGCCAGCCCGATTTGGCCGCCGCCATGCTCGCGGAGGGCGCCGCCCTGCGCCTGCCCGAGCCTGGCCTCGCCGCCTGCAACGAAATCTGGCGCAAGGCCGAGCCGCGGCTCGCGACAGCGAGCAAAACCGGTGTCCTTCCGGCGACAGCGGAGCGAAAACGTGACGCAGTGGCGCTGCCGGTGATTGACGGTCATGATGCTGCCGCGATGCGAGCGCAGGCGGGCCGGATCGTCGTGGTCGAGGGGCGTGTCGCTGCCGTCGGAGAGCGGGCGCAGCGGACCTATCTCAATTTCGAGCGGCGGCGCGGCGCGGGTGGCAGCATCGTTCTGTCGCGCGCGCTGTGGCGTGAATTGCAGCGCGGCGGCTGGACCGCCTCGTCGCTGACGGGTAAACGCGTGCGCATACGCGGCGTGGTCGAGGGACGCGATGGCCTCCTGATCGAGGCCGAGACGCGCAGCGCACTGGAATTGATCGACTAGGGGCCGATGCGGAGAATTCAGCGACATCGTCAGCCGTTCCGGGGGCGCCTCGTCGCCGCGGCACTGCCGGCCCTGTTGCTGGCGGCCTGCTTCGGCGACCAGAATTCCGTCCTGGCCCCGCTCAACCAGCCCGGCGGCGAGCCGGCGCCGCGCGTCGCCAGCCTGCAGCGCAGCACCGATCGCGAGCACCAGCGCCTGCTCGCGGCCTTCGGCGGCGAATATCGTGCGCCGCAGGTCAAGGCCGAGCTCGAGGCGATCATCGCCCGCCTCGCCAAGGCCGGCGAAGGCCAGATCGGCGCCTATGAGGTGACGATTCTCAATTCACCGATCGTCAACGCCTTCGCCCTGCCGACCGGGAGGCTCTACGTCACCCGCGGCCTGCTCGCCCTCGCCAACGACTCGTCCGAGATCGCCTCGGTGATGGCGCACGAGATCGCCCATGTCACCGCGAGCCACGCCGTCGAGCGCGCCGAGATGGAAGCGGAATCGGCATTGGTCAGCAAGGTCGTGGCGCAGGTGCTGAACGACCCGACGACCGGGGCTGCGGTACAGCAGAGCTCGAAGCTCTCGCTCGCACGCTTCTCGCGTCAGCAGGAGCTGACCGCCGACCAGATCAGCGTGCGCAATATCGCCCGCGCCGGCTATGATCCCTATGGCGCCGGCCGCTTCCTGGTCTCGCTCGGCCGCAACACCAGCTTCCGCGCCGGCGGCCAGGGCGGCGGCGACAAGAAACTCGACATCCTCTCCAGCCACCCCTCGACGCCGGAACGCGTCGCCGCGGTCACCAATGGCGCCCGCCAGATCGGCGCGCCCGGCCTCGGCGAGCGCGACGCCGCGCGCTGGCTCAGCGTCGTCGACGGCGTCGCTTTCGGCGACGATCCGGCCGATGGCGTCGTGCGCGGCCGGCGCTACCTCAACAGCGCGCTGCGCATTGCGTTCACCGCACCCGACGGTTTCGAGCTGGAGGCGGCGCGCGAGATGGTCGTCGGCGTCAGCAATGACGGCACGCAGGCGCTGCGCTTCGATTCGGTCGCGCTCAAGGCTGGGCAGACGCTCGAATCCTATGTCGCCTCGGGCTGGATCGACGGCGTCACCACGGCGGACGTCCAGTCGCTCACCGTCGGCGGCCTGCCGGCGGCGGTGACCTCGGGCAAGGGCGCCGACTGGACCTTCCGCCTCGCCGCCATCCAGGCCGGGCCGCGTGTCTATCGCTTCATCCTCGCCGCCAAGGGCCAGAACGACCCCGAGCGTGGCATGCGGGCGCTGCTCGACAGCTTCCGCAACCTCAGCGCCAGCGATGCGCAATCGGTCAGCCCCTTGCGGATCCGGCTCATCACGGCAAGCGCCGGCGATACGCCAGCCGGCCTTGCCGAGCGCATGGCGTCGACCGACCGGCCGCTGGAGCAGTTCCTGATCCTGAACGGGCTGGAGCGCAGCGCCAGGCTGACACCCGGCCAGCGTTACAAGATCGTGAGCGAATAGGGCGCAGGCGGCCCAACCAATCGCCTCGCTCTGTGCTAGCCTCCGCGTCGTCGTCAGGACAGGGAGGCAGCCATGGCGCTCGATCGCCGCATCGTCGAACTCTACGACGAATACACCCACAAGCCGCTCGACCGGCGCAGCTTCATGAACCGGCTGATCGCCATCGCGGGCACCACGGCAGCGGCAGAAGCTGCTCTCGCGCTGCTGGAGCCGAACTACGCCCAGGCCCAGCAGGTCTCCGCCGAGGATGCCCGCATCGAGGGCAAGCGCATCGACGAGACCATCGGCGGTGTCAGGCTCAAGGGCTATCTCGTCACGCCGAAGACGCAGGCCAAGCGCGGCGGCGTCGTGATCATCCATGAGAACCGCGGCCTGAATCCGCATATCGAGGACGTCACCCGCCGCGCGGCACTGGCCGGCTTCAGCGCGTTCGGGGTCGATTTCCTCACCCCGCTCGGCGGCACGCCGGCCGATGCCGACGCCGCCCGCAACCTGTTCCCGCAGCTCAAGCCCGAGGATGTCGTCGCGCAAGGCCGGGCAGCGCTGGCCTTCCTCAAGGCGCGGCCGGATGCGACGGGGAAGGTCGGCGCGGTCGGCTTCTGCTGGGGCGGCGGCGCGGTCAACGACCTCGCCGTCAGCGCGCCGGAGCTCAATGCCGGCGTCGTCTTCTATGGCCGCTCGCCCGATCTCGCCAAGGTGCCGCAGATCAAGGCCCGGCTGCTGATCCAGCAGGCCGCCCGCGATACCCGTCTCGTCGAGGGCCTCCCGGCCTATGAGGCCGCGCTGAAGGCGGCGAGCGTCAACTACCAGGCGATCGTCTATCCCGACGTCGACCACGCCTTCCACAACGACACCAGCGCCGAGCGCTACAACGCCGCGGCGGCCAAGCTCGCCTGGGAGCGGACGGTCGCCTTCCTCGCGGCCGAGACCGGCGCCGCCTGATATGAAAAAGCCCGGCGGATCGCTCCGCCGGGCTCCTCTATCCGATGAAGGAAAGCTGCCTCAGGCAGCCTCCTCCTGCAGATCGTCGTCGCCATCCTCGCCATCGGCCGCCTCGGCGGCATCCGCCTTGCCGGCGCGGCGCGGCGACTTGGCGAGCTGGCCCTCGATCTTCTTCAGCGCCTCGGTCTCGGTGATCTCCTCGACCGCCGAGATCTCGCGGGTCATCCGGTCGATCGCAGCTTCATAGAGCTGGCGCTCGGAATAGGACTGCTCGGGCTGCGCCTCGGAACGATAGAGATCGCGCACGACCTCGGCGATGGCGACGAGATCGCCCGAATTGATCTTGGCTTCGTATTCCTGGGCGCGGCGCGACCACATGGTACGCTTGACCCGGGCACGGCCGGTCAGGGTCGCGAGTGCCTTGCCGACGATCTCGGCATCGGCGAGCTTGCGCAGGCCGACGCTCGCCGCCTTGGCCGTGGGCACACGCAGGGTCATCTTGTCCTTGGCGAAGCTGACGACGAACAACTCGAGCTTGAAGCCAGCGACTTCCTGCTCCTCGATCGCCGTGATCTGACCGACGCCATGGGACGGGTAGACGACGAACTCGCCCGTCTTGAAGCCCTGGCGCACAACAGTCTTCTTCGCAGTGGACATGCCGTTTCGACTCCTGCATCTCTCCGCCGAAGCGGAGACGCGACTTTCAACCGCTGGCCAGGATGGCCGGCGGCACTCTGCCTGACACGTCGGGTGAGCCTTCTGGCTCTTGTCCGGCGCAACACGCTCCCACAGCCAATCGTTTCTTGCGAACCGCCAGACACGAAGACAACGACACACCGGACATTCTGACCGGCGGTGCATTGCTGTCGTCTCAGGGGGTGCCCCGTTTGTGTGACCTCGCAGGGGCAGGCGGAACGAACTCGACTGTGGCTTGTGGATACCACAAAAATCGCGCCGAATCAAAGGTAAACGGAATGCAAACACAACCGGGCCGCGCCGCGGCCGGTCATGGTTAACTGCAATCGGGCTCTGCCGCAGGGTAAGCTCAGTCGCCCTCGCCGGGCTCCGGCGACAGAAGCTCGAGCTTGTTCGGCACGCCGTCGAACTCCTTGGCGTCGGCCGGCGAGTCCTTCTTTTGCGTGATATTCGGCCAGCTCGCGGCGAACTTCGCATTGAGCTGCAGCCAGCTGTCGAGACCGGGTTCGGTGTCGGGCTTGATCGCCTCGGCCGGGCATTCCGGCTCGCAGACGCCGCAGTCGATGCACTCGTCGGGATGGATGACGAGGAAGTTCTCGCCTTCGTAGAAACAGTCGACCGGACAGACTTCGACGCAGTCCATGTATTTGCACTTGATGCAGTTCTCGGTGACCACATAGGTCATGGCGCTGTCCTTCCAATCGGCCGGCGCTTCTTTAGAGCCGGTCGAGAGAATGTTTCAAGGCCCTGTCACGACCGGAAACGAGATCAAATTTCCATCGAAACATACGTTTCGAGATGATTTTTCGCGGGCGGGCCAGCGCTCCCCACATCGATACGCGCTCTAGCCCTCGGACGCGTCCGGCGCAAGCGGCGCATCGCCGCGTTCCCCCCCGCTCAAAACCTCATACAGCGTCTGCGCTTGCTCGTAGGAACCGCGGCGTTCGGCAAAAGCCGTGACGCGCACCACCAGCGTCGCATGCGGCAAGGCGAGCGTCAGCACGTCGCCGGACTTCACGCCCAGCGCCGGATTCTCGACGCGCTTGCTTGCAACACGGACATGCCCCTCCTCCACCAATCGCACAGCGGCGGGGCGGGTCCGCGCGAAACGCGCGAACCAGAGCCATTTGTCGAGGCGTTGCCGATCGTCCCGCAAGCAGCCTCCTTGTCGCCGCGATCAGCCCTTGCGCCCGTCATTGCCCTCGAGCTGGGCCTTCAGGGCGAGCAGCTTCGCGAAGGGCGAATCCGGATCGGGCTGGCGTTCGGCCGGACGCGGCCGCGCCGGCTGCTGGAAGCGCTGCTCCTTGCCGCCGCGCTCGTCGCGGCGCTGGCCGCCGCCGGGGCGGCCACCATCGCGCTTGAACTCAGGCCGCGGGCCGCGCTCGGGACGCCCGTCACGGCCCGGCTGGGCATTGCGACCAGCGCCGTCCTGCGCCGCCGCAGGCCTGCCGCCTTCGCCGCCGGCCGGACGCGGGCCATTCCAGCCGCCCTCGCGCCAGCGATTGCGGTTCGGCGGACGCTGCCCGCCGGGCTTGCCCTCGCCGCCTTCCGCCGCGGGAGCGGCATCGGCAGCTCCGGAGCGCCGGTCGGGACGGCGACCGCGCTGGCCCTGCTCGGGACGCCGCCCGCCCTGATGGCGGTGCGGGCGCCAGACCTCGATCAGCTCCGGTTCGGCAGTAGGAGCAGTATCCGTAGCCACGGCGGCCTCGGCCATCGTCGCCTCGGCTTCTGGCGCAGCGTCCGCTGCCGGCTCATCGCCCGGGAGCGCCAGCGTCGACATCATATCGGCCGGCACTGGCTCGACCGGGCCGGGAGCTTCCTCCTCGACCGGAGCAGCAGCGATCTCCGCATCGGTCAGGATCGGGGCATCAGCCGTTTCGCTGGCCGGCGTTGCGGCCTCAGCGCTTTCGGTCGCGACCTCGCCATCGGACGAGGGCGCTTCGTTCAACGCATCGACCTGCTCGGTCGCCAGGGCCGTGTCGGCCGCGGGCGCCTCCGCTTCCGGCGCAGCAGCGACGATCGGCGCCGGCGCAGCGGCGAGCGCGACGGTGATCGCCGGTCCCGGACGCTTCACCGAGACATAGCCGAGCGAGCGCAGGATCGAGGCGAAATCCTCGCCGGCGCAGCCGACGAGTGAGGTCATCGCGCCGGTGGCGACGAAGCCGTCCTGATCGGCGGCGCCCACTGGCGGCTGGCCAAGCGTGACGCCCGGGCGATAGGCGATGGCCGGACGAATCAGGTCGGCAAGCCGCTCCAGGATATCGACGCGCACGGCCCGTTCGCCGCAGACGCGATAGCCGGCGGCGCGATAGAGCCCCTTGGGCACGTCCTTATTGGCCGGGAACGAGGTTCGGCCGGACGAGGCGAGATGGGAGATGTCGTCGAGGCCGGTGGCCTCAGGATTGCCGTGCTTCAGCGCCCAGAGCTGGGCGGCGAGCGCCCGCGGCGCCGGCTTCAGCAGCGCCGGGACATAGAGATGGAAGGCGCCGAAGCGGATGCCGAGCTGGCGCAGGCCCGCCCGTCCCTCCTGGTCGAGCGTCTTCATCTCCTCGGCGACCTTGCTGCGTTCCAGCACGCCGAGCGCCTCGGCCGCCTGATAGGCGATGCCGCGGGCGATGCCGGTGACGCTCTCGGCGTTCTCCAGGATCTGCAGCGGGCCGAGCAGCTTGGTGACGTGATGCTTCAGCCAGGCGGCCAGCCGGGTCTCGATCTGTTCGCGGGCCTGGGCCGGCAGGTGATCGTCGACCATCAGGCGCAGGCGTGGCTCCAGCACCTTGTCGCCGGCAGTGAGGCGCGCGACCGGCTCGCCGATCCAGCGGACCAGCCCGTCATGCGACAGCACGAAGGCTTCGTCGCCGGCCAGGACGACGCGCGAGGCGCGCGCTTCCAGCTCGCCGCCCAGCGCCTTCAGCGCCGCCGCGTTCAGTGCCTTCGCTTCCGGACCACCCGCCTTAGGGTCCGCCGTGAAACGGAAGCCTTGCAGCAATCCGACATGCTGACCCTCGACCAGGACATCGCCGGTCGCGGTGACTTCGGCCTCCAACATCGCATTCTCCCGCAGGCGACGCATCAACACGCTCGTGCGCCGATCGACGAAACGGCTGGCAAGCCGTTCGTGCAAAGCGTCCGACAGCCTGTCCTCTACAAGACGAGCCACCCCCTGCCAATGCTCAGGATCAGGCAACCAGTCCGGACGATTGGCGACATAGGTCCAGGTCCGCACCTGAGCGATGCGCGCCGAGAGCGTATCGATCTCGCCATCGACGCGGTCGAGCGCCGCCAATTGCCCTGCGTACCAGTCCGGATCGAGCCGGCCATGGCGCATCAGCCGCAGATACAAGGTCGTCGCCAGCTCGGCATGCTGCATCGGCGCGATCTTGCGATAATCCGGCAGGCCGCAGACTTCCCAGAGCCGCGACACCGCCGGCTTGCCCTGCGCCAGCCGCGCCACGTCATGGTCGCGCGACAGGATTTCCAGCGTGGTCATATCCTCGGCGATCAGGGCGCGGGTCAGCCCCTGCTCCTGCGGCAGGACATTGAGGCTGTCGAGCAGACCGGGGATCGAGCGCAGATCGAGATCGGAGTTGCGCCATTGCACCTGGCGCACCGATTCGAAGCGATGATCCTCGATCGCCTCGACCAATTCCTGCTCGAAGGGCGGCGCGCGCCCGGTCGTGCCGAAGGTGCCGTCGCGCAGGTGCCGTCCCGCGCGGCCGGCGATCTGGCCGAATTCGGCCGGATGCAGCTTGCGATAATGATGGCCGTCGAACTTGCTGTCGCCGGCGAAGGCGATGTGGTCGACATCGAGGTTGAGCCCCATGCCGATCGCGTCGGTGGCGACGAGATAATCGACATCGCCCGACTGGTAGATCTCGACCTGGGCATTGCGCGTGCGTGGGGAGAGAGCGCCGAGCACCACCGCCGCCCCGCCCTTCTGCCGGCGGATCAGCTCGGCGATGGCGTAGACCTCCTCGGCCGAGAAGGCGACGATCGCCGAGCGCCGCGGCAACCGGGTGATCTTGCGGTCGCCGGCAAAGGAGAGGTTGGACAGGCGCGGGCGCGAGACGACGTTGACGCCGGGAATGAGCTGCTCGACCAGCGGGCGCATCGTGCCGGCGCCGATCAGCATGGTCTCCTCGCGGCCGCGATGGTTGAGCAGCCGGTCGGTGAAGACATGGCCGCGATCGAGGTCGGCTGCGAGCTGGATCTCGTCGATGGCGACGAAATCGACGGGAAGGTCGCGCGGCATCGCTTCGACCGTGCAGACCCAGAAGCTCGGCCGCTCCGGCTTGATCTTCTCCTCGCCGGTGATGAGCGCGACCGCTTGCGGCCCGACCTTGTCGACGACGCGTTGATAGACCTCGCGTGCCAGGAGGCGCAGCGGCAGGCCGATCATGCCGGTCGGGTGCGCGACCATCCGCTCGATGGCGAGATGGGTCTTGCCGGTATTGGTCGGTCCGAGCACCGCCGTGACACCGCGGGCGCGGAGCGAAGGCGGAAGGGAACGGGGCTGGATCAAGACGCTGGAGCTTTCCTGCAGTCCGGGCGGGGCAAGCCCTACCGGTTCAGGCCACCCGAAGGCAACCCGATCCGTGAACAGAACGAGTCCGGAACGAAGCGAGGCCGAATCGCTGACTCCCGCAGAATCAGGTTTCGTTCACGGCGAGATATTGCGGCAAGCGATTCAAAAACCACAAGATTTTGAATCGCCCTCATTGTCCATCCTTCGCCGACTTGCGCGCGCGAGGGCCGCTTTCGCTCATGTAGGTCGTTCTGGCGCCAGAACGAGAGGCTGCCTGCAAGATGAGAGCCGGCAGCGCCCCATCGAGCGTCGCTTGACAATAATACGTACGTACGTATTTATACTCATCATGAGCAAGCCATCCCTTCGCCCGAACCTCATCGCCGCCGGCCACGACCTGTTCTGGCAGAACGGCTACGCCGCCACCGGCGTCCGCGAGATCGTTGCCGCAGCCGGGGCCAGCCCCGGCTCCTTCACCAACCATTTCGCCTCGAAGGAGGAGTTCGCCGGCGAGGTGCTGGAGCGCTACTTCGCCTATGTCTGCGGACTGGTGGATGAGGCGCTCGCCGAGGACGGCTTGCCCCCGGCCGCCCGCCTGCGGCGCTATCTCGACATCATCACCAGCAAGCTCGAGGAGGCCGACTGGGCCCGCGGCTGCATGGTCGGCAATTTCAGCCTGGAGACCGCGCCGACCAGCGAGCCACTGCGCGAAAGGCTCGCCGACATCTTCGCGCGCTGGCGCCAGCCCTTCGCCGCCTGCATCGCGCAAGGCCAGGCCAGCGGCGAGATCAGCAGCGCCTTTAGCGCGGACGACCTCGCCGACGTCCTGCTCGCCTCCTGGCAGGGCGCGATGCTGCGCATGAAGGTCGAGCGCAACCCGGCGCCCCTCGACCGCTTCAAGACGATCATTTTTCCCCTCCTGTTCGGAAAGGCATCGTGATGACGAACGATTCTGCCGCGCCGCCCGCAACTCGCCACGAAATCCCGGTCCTCGATTCGACCATGTCCTATGTCGAGGCAGGCACGCAGGGGCCGACGGTGCTGCTGCTGCACGGCAATCCGACCTCGTCCTACATCTGGCGGAACATCATTCCGCGGATCGCGCCGGTGGCGCGCTGCATCGCGCCCGACCTGATCGGCTACGGCCAGTCGGGCAAGCCGGACATCGCCTATCGTTTCGCAGACCAGGTCCGCTATCTCGACGCCTTCATTGCGGCGCTTGGGCTCGACCGCCTCGTCATCGTCGCGCAGGACTGGGGCACGGCCCTCGCCTTCCACCACGCCTCCCGCCGGCCGCAGAGTATGCTCGGCCTCGCCTTCATGGAATTCATCCGACCCTTCGCCGACTGGGAGAGCTTCCACCAGCGGCCGCAGGCGCGCGAGCTGTTCAAGGCCTTCCGCACGCCCGGCCAGGGCGAGAAACTGATCCTCGACGACAACGTCTTCATCGAGCGCGTCCTGCCCGGCTCGGTGCTGCGTCAGATGGCGCCGGAAGAGCTCGACACCTACCGCCGGCCCTTCCCGAACCCGGCCTCCCGCCGGCCGATCCTGAGCCTGCCGCGCGAACTGCCGATCGCCGGCGAGCCGGCCGATGTCCATGCCATCAGCACCGCCGACCATGCTGCCTTGCGCACCTCGACCTATCCGAAGCTGCTGTTCTCAGGTGATCCCGGCGCGCTGATCTCGCCGGAACAGGCGCGTGAGTTCGCTGCCGGCCTGTCGAATTGCCGCCTGCTCGAACTCGGCCCGGGCGCGCATTACCTGCAGGAAGACCATCCGATCACGATCGGCGATGCGGTCCGGAACTGGCTCATCGAGATCGGCGTCACTCAGGAACTGGAGAACCGAGGACAGCAGGCGGCGGCCTGCTGATCAGTCCGCGAAAACCTCCGTCACGACCTGCGCAGCTTCGTCCGGCGCCTCGATATGGACGAAGTGGCCGGCGCTCTCGCAGAAGCTCACCTCCACGTCGTCGAAATAATGCGACAGGAAGGTCGACCAGTCCGACTTCAGAATCGGGTCGTGCCGGCCCCAATGCACCCGCGTGCGCTGATGGATCGGCACGGAGGGCGCCGGGTGACCGTCGATCGCGGCGATCCGCGCCGCGTTCTGGCTGCGATACCAGTCGAATCCGCCGCGCAGATTGCCCGGCTTCATGAAATTCTCGACCCAAAGGTCGAAGACCGGCGCGAAGGCATCCTTGCGATGGCACCAATGCGTCAGGAAATGCCCGAGATAGAGCGCGCAGGCCTCACGGCTCGAACCGATCAGCTGCTCCGCCAGCGGCAATTGCTGGAAGGACTGGTACCAGATCTCGTTGACATGGCCGTCGCGAACCCAAGCCGAGCCGACGCTCGGCGTCGGGCAATTGAAGAACAACAGCTTCTCGACCCGCTGCGGATGGCGCCGCGCCAGCCCCTGCGCGACATAGGCGCCGACATCATGGCCGACGACGCCGACCGGGCCGACACCGAGCCCCTCCAGCAGCGCCGCCATATCGTCGGCATGGGCGTTGGCACCGACATCGCTGCGCGGCGCCGATGACTTCCCGCTGTCGCCGAAGCCGCGCAGATCGGGTGCGATCAAACGGAACTCGCCGTGCAGCCGATTCATGATCGGCAGCCAGCTCATCCAGAATTCCGGCCAGCCATGCAGCAGCAGCACCGCCGGCCCGTCGCCGACCTCGGCGACATGGAGCATGGTGTCGCGCACGACGACCTGGCGATGCCTGAGGCCGGGCGGCAAGGCGAAATCGCGGGACATGGCGGCTCCGGATGCGAATCGCCGGGAAGGCTAGCGCCTCGCACCCGAGTCCCGCAATTCGTCGAATGGCAAAGCCTTCATGCGTTGCGAGGCGAAGGCAGAATCGGACGTTAGCGGGGATAGATAGCGATCTTATCCCCGGTGCTTCTGGCGGCCTCAGAACGACGCGCTCCACAACCAGGAGCACGTTATGCCCGACCTGCCGCATCGTTCAGCCGCCGACAGCGCACGCTGGCGCGAGATCGTCCTTCTGCGCCGCCGGCTCGTCTCGCTGAAGGCGCAGACGCGGCTGCTCCGCCACGAGCTCGCCCGCAAATGCAATCCCGACCAGCCGCGCGTGCCGGCCGGCAATGCCGATGGCGGGCAATGGACCAGCGGCGGAGGTGGTGGCGATCCGACGCTGACCGGAACCGACTTCATCGGCGATCTCGGAAACGCCTTCGCGGCCGCATTAAATTTCGGCGACGTCGTACCCGATACCAGCGGCGAAGAGAGCTGGGCCTTCTATCAGGATGCCACGCGCCCCGATGGCTCGCTGGCCGAGCGCGCTATCGTCAACCGCGACGGTTCGACCATCCACTCCGAATTCGCCGAGCCCGACCGCAAGAGCGACTGGGACGAGCGGCACACCGTCACGGTGCCAGAGGGCGGCAAGACCACCTTCGAGACCATTGACCGCACCCAGACGATCCGCGCTGGCGGCCCGGACGGCGAAGTCGTCTCACGCTCGACCTGGACCGAGCGCGGACCGGAGCGCGAGCCGACGGTGCAGCCGGCGTTTGCTCAGGAAGGCGTTCGCAGAGCCGTCGGCGCTGCTGGCACTATCCTGTTTGGCTGGCTCTCGCCCAGCGACGACATCGACGGTCAGCGAACCGTCATGGGCTTCGTGCCGCGCGACTATCAACCGGGCAAGCCTGGACAGATGGATCTGGCGTTCGTTGGGAACCTGACTGCGGAGGAAGCAAGGAATGCTTGCCATATGCTCGGCAAAGTTCAGGAACTAACGGATCGCGCCGCAGACGCAGCGGCAAACCCGAAGCAATTTTCATCTATGGCAACCTATGGCACCGATGTCCACGTTCGCTTCAAGCGCTCTACCAACGACCTCCACAACGAGAATTTTCGTGCCGAAAGATCGTTTCTGAAAGAAGCTGCTGAGCCAACCAGCCAAGATGAACTTGACAGAGGTTATCCACGTTCAGTGCGAGTTGATGCCTATGAATACAACCCCTCAGACGGCACCCTTTGCGTCTATGACCTCAAGACCGGCCGGCGCGGGCTTTCGGTTCGCCGCTCCGATATTCTCGCGACCGCGGCCTATCTCGGGATGAAAGATGTCCGCCGCGTCATCATGCTCGAAATCAGGCCGTCTAGATGACGACGAAAAAGCAGATCAATCGGCTTCTCGGCGAGATGGTGGAGCGCAATCCGGATCTCGCCCAGTCCGAGCGCTTCGTGATCATCAAGCCGCTCCGCCACGTGCTGCGATCGATCTCGATCGGCCGCGGCATTACGGCCGACGAGCCCCAATTTCTATGCTCCATAGGCCATTTCTTCGACCCTACGGCAAACCGGCAGGGCATCACCCTCGATCGCGTCTTCTTGGCGCGTGGCGCGCCGCATCGCTGGACCGAACCTGGCATGCCCGCCGCCTTTTTTGAAGCCTGCGAGACTCAGGTCCTCCCCAAGATGCGCGGCGTCGTCACCATCGATGACCTGCTTCGTTTCAGGACCCTTGGCTCGAGCGAATTCAAGGCGTCTGTTAGATTTGTCATCCATCAGATTCATTTCGCTGCCGCCCATGGCCGCTTCGACCGGGCACTGCGCCGGTTCGAGCGCATCAAGCATTGGGATCGGGCCCGCATGTCCTGGCGCCGGCCCGAATTCGAGCATGTCGCCGACGAACTGGTGCCGTTGATGCGGGCGGATGACCGCGACGGCGTCATCCGTCTGCTTCATCGCTGGGAAGAGGATCGCGTCCGCCGCTTCGCCTTGGAGGCGATCTACGAACCCACGCCCTTCCCGCTTGAACTCGCCGCGGGAGGCTGAGCTCAGTTCCGCGTCGCGGTCGCCGTCACGCCCGGATCGACCTTGAAGCTCGAGGCCTCGATCACCGCGGTGCCGATCATCGTCTTCACGGAAATGCGCACCGGCAGCATCATGTTCGTCCCGGCGACGGGGGCGAGCCAGGTCGAGATTTCCTTGTTCTCGGCCATGAACTTGGTCGAGGGCCGCAAGGAGCGGTGGCCGGCGATCGGGACATAGCGCGCCTGGCAGACCGAGACAGGGCCGCTATAGCCGTCGATCTTGATCTCGCGCGTGCCGGAATAGCTCAGCTTGATGTCGTAGCGCGCCGCGCCGTCGAAGATCGCCAGCGTGCGGTTGCAGGCAGCCGCTCCGCCATTGCGGCCGGTGGCCTCGACCGGCATCAGGAAGGCGCTGAGCGGGTCCATGATGTTGCGCTGGTGCTCGTCCTTGAGCGGGACGCGATCGGGCTTGGCGTCGATCGGCGGCTCGATCGCCAGCGCCTGCACGGCATTGCCGCCGAGCGCCATGCGCACCGTCCGGCTTTCGCTGGAATTGGCCGAGGACACCGCGAAGGTCGCCGGCGAGAGCCTGCTGCCGTTGAGATTGCCGGTGGCGGCGCCCGAGCCGCGTCCCCCAGTGAAGCTGCCGACGAGACCGGTCAGCTTGGCGTTGGCGTCAAGCTTGTAGCTGCCGCCGTCGATGCCGCCGGTCAGTTTGGCCTTGCCGAGCGACAGGCCGAGCAGCGAGACGTCATAGGTCGCGTCGAGCGAGGCCGCCTGCGCAGGCAGCGCCGGCAAGGCGAGCATCAGCGCCGCGATCAAGGCACTGCTGGCGAAGGGCAGAGCGAGCTTCATCTGGAGGCTCCGGGCGCGAGCGAGATCGTCGCATGCACTGAGATTCGGTCCGAATCGTGACTGGCTTTGCGTCAGCTTGGCGGGATAATGGTTACCGAGATGTTTCCGGGCCGTTTCCGCACGACCTGCCTTGACGCCCTGTCACCGGACCGTTATAGACCGCCCACTTCAATTTGACTTCCGGTGCTCGCCTGCCGGCACGTCGCGTGTCGGCATTTTGCGTTGAGTACTTCGGAGATTTTGGGAACACGATCATGGCCCGCCGTTGCGAACTGACCGGGAAAGCCACCCAGACCGGCCACCTCGTCAGCCACTCGAACCGCAAGACCAAGACGGTCTTCCGGCCGAACCTGGTCAACGTCACGCTGCAGTCGGATACGCTCGGCCGCTCCGTGCGCCTGCGCGTCTCGGCGAATGCGCTGCGCACCGTTGATCATCGCGGTGGCCTCGACGCCTTCCTGGTCAAGGCTCCGGCCGGCGACCTCTCGACCGGCGCGCTCACCCTGAAGCGCGACATCGAGAAGAAGCTCGCCGCCAACTGAGCGCGGGTTTTTCTCGGGACTGAATGAAGCGGCCGCAAGGCCGCTTTTTTCGTTCGTCTTCCCGTCATGGTCGGGCTTGTCCCGACCATCCACGTCTTCGCTGGTCAAGAGCGGTGTTCAAGACGTGGATGCTCGCCACAAGGGCGAGCATGACGCGCGCTGCTACTGCGCCAGCTCGAATTCCAGCAGCACCGTGCGCTGCAGGAAGGTCGAGAAATTGTCGTCCGAGATCAGGGTGATGATCGTCCGCCCACCCTCCAGATGGACCGCCATCCCCTCCATATTGTCGATCTCCTGGCCGAGATCGGCCTCGATCAGGATCGGCCCGTCCAGTTTCGCACCGGGGCGAATGGTAGCCCCGGCGATACGGCGGATGCGCATGCCGACGCCGCGCAGCGGCTTGTACCAGCGCTCCAGCAGCAGCATGTCGCCGCCCGGCAGGAAGGCGAGATCGGTGATGTCGTAGCCGTCGCGACGGATCACCTGCAGCGTACCCGGCTGGCGCCCGCCGATGATGAAGCCGGTGGTCGGCTCGTCCTCGCGGCCGGAACGCTCGGAGATCGCGATCAGCGCCCCGGCGAGCGGATGCCCGGCCGGCAGCACGCCGAGTGCCTCCAGCCCGCGATTGCTCGGCAGGCGCTTCAATGCAGGCGGCGTCGGCACCAATTGCGCCCGTGCCTCGACGCCGTGGCGCGCGAAGTCGAAGCGCAGGATATCATGGGCGCGCTCGACGCCGATGAAGGCGGTGCCACCCTGCATGGCCAGCGATTCGGTGTCGTAATAGCGCGAGCGATGCAGCGGCTTGCCGGAGGCACCGAGAATCGGTGCGAGCTCGGCCTCCTCCAGCCCAGCGAGCTTGCCCTGGTTGTTGCGCGTGAGCTTGCCCGTCAGCCAGAAGCCGTTATCGGTGATCGCGATGATCCCTGCCCCATCGGGCGAGCGCCACAGCCCGGAGAAGCCGCCGAAGCGGGGATGGCTGCCCGAGAGCTGAAGCCCGCCGCGGAAGATCAATTGGCCGAAGCGGGTCTTCGTCGGACTGCCCGGCTCGAAGCTGGCGATCGGCCGGGCCGAAATGCTGACGGGGATTCGGCCGGGCTCGAGGCTCTGCGCCCGCGCAGGCAGGCTCAGAGCCGCCGCGCCGAAGCCGGCGAGGACGCTGCGGCGGCTCAGGCTCATTGCAGGCGGCGCGAGCCCCGCGAGCTTGCCCCGCCGGCATCTTCCTCGAACAGCTCAGCCAGCTTCTCGGTCATCACGCCGCCGAGTTCCTCGGCGTCGACGATGGTGACGGCGCGCCGGTAATAGCGGGTGACGTCGTGACCGATGCCGATCGCGATCAGCTCGACCGGGGAGCGCGTCTCGATCTCGGCGATGACATGGCGCAGATGCCGTTCGAGATAGCTGCCGGCATTGACCGAGAGGGTGGAATCGTCGACTGGCGCGCCGTCCGAGATCACCATCAGGATCTTGCGCTGCTCGGAGCGCCCGAGCAGGCGCTTATGCGCCCAGTCGAGCGCCTCGCCGTCGATATTCTCCTTGAGTAGCCCCTCGCGCATCATCAGCCCGAGATTCTTGCGCGCCCGCCGCCAGGGCGCGTCGGCGGCCTTGTAGATGATGTGCCGGAGATCGTTGAGGCGGCCCGGATTGGCCGGCTTGCCCGATTGCAGCCAGCTCTCGCGCGAAAGCCCGCCCTTCCAGGCGCGGGTGGTGAAGCCGAGCAATTCGACCTTGACGCCGCAGCGCTCCAGCGTCCGGGCCAGGATGTCGGCGCAGGTCGCGGCGACGGTGATCGGCCGGCCGCGCATCGAGCCGGAATTGTCGATCAGCAGCGTCACCACCGTGTCGCGGAAATTCGTGTCCGATTCCTGCCGGAAGGAGAGCGGCTGGAACGGATCGATGATGATGCGCGGCAGGCGCGAGGGATCGAGCGCGCCCTCTTCCAGATCGAACTGCCAGGAGCGGTTCTGCTGCGCCATCAGGCGCCGCTGCAGCCGGTTTGCCAGCCGGGCGACAACGCCCTGCAGATGTGCCAATTGCTTGTCGAGATAGGCGCGCAGGCGCGTCAATTCCTCGGCGTCGCAGAGCTCTTCGGCAGTGACGATCTCGTCGAACTTCTGGGTGTAAGCCTTGTAGTCGGTCTGCGGCCGGTCATTGGCGCGGCTGTCGCGTGGACGCGGCGCCTCGCCGGCTTCCTCGGCCTCGGAGTTCTCGTCTTCCTCGTCCCAGTCGCCGGCCGGCGCATCGGCCGCCTCGGAGGCGCCCTCCTGCAACTCCTCGGCGGCGTCCTCGCTGGTCTCGGTCTCCGAGCGCTCGCCCTGGCTCTGCTGCTCGGCCTCGCCCTGTTCCTGCTGCTGCTCGTCGGAGGACTGGTCCTGATCGTCCTCGTCCTCCTCGGAATCGTCGCCCTGGCTCGACTGCTCGGCCATGTCGAGCGAGACGAGGAGGTCGCGGACGGTGCGGGCGAAGGCGCGCTGGTCCTCGATCGACTTCGCCAGCCGGTCGAGATCGTCACCTGCCTTGGCCTCGATCTGCTCGCGCCAGAGATCGACCAGCTTCTCGGCGGCCTTGGGCGGCTTCAGCCCGGTCAGGCGCTCGCGCACCATGAGAGCGAGCGCATCCTCCAGCGGCGCATCGGCCCGGTCGGTGATCTCCTCATAGCGGCCGCCGCGATGATAGCGATCCTCCAGCATCGCCGAAATGTTGCTGGAAACGCCGCTCATCCGGCGCGAGCCGACGCTCTCGACCCGCGCCTGCTCGACCGCGTCGAAGACGGCGCGCGCCGCGTCGCCCTCGGGCGCGGCACGACGATGGATCGCGTTGTCGTGGCAGGCGAGGCGCAATGCCATCGAATCGGCATGGCCACGCAGGATCGCGACGTCGCCCGCGGTGAGCTTGCGCGGCGGCTCCGGCAACCTGGCGCGTTCGCCGACCAGCGAGGGTTTGTCGGCGGCGAAGACGATCTCCATCTCGGGCTTGCGTGCGATCGCCTTCATCGCGCCCGAGACCGCCCGCTTCAGCGGCTCGGCCGGCGCTTCCTTCGGGGTTCCGGGCTTGCGATTGGAGATGCTCATAGCGCCTTCATGAAGTGATGGAAGGTCTGCCCGGCGACCGGATAGTCCTCCATGCGGCCGCATTCGCGATAGCCCATGCGGGGATAGAAGCCCGGCGCCTGGATGCTCATCGTGCCCAAATAGACGCCGCGCGCACCATGGTCGCGCGCCGCCTGCTCGGCCATCGCCAGCAGCGCTTCGCCATGGCCGGCGCCGCGATGGGCTTCGTCGATCCAGAACAGATCGACATAGAGCCATTCCCATTTCAGCTCGCCGACGAGGCCGCCAACCATGGTGCCGCTCTCGTCGCGCAGGCTGAGCGCCAGAGGCTGGGTGTTGCGTGGCCCGACCCTGGCCTCGTTATGGGCGGCAAGCCCACGCAGAACGGCCTCGCGCGTCGCGGCGAAATCCGCCTCGCGCTGGATCGTGGCCTGCTTGCTGTCGGCGGCGATGCTCACCGGCGTGCTCCTTCAGCGCGCCCGCCCGTCATACATCGTCGGGCTCAACTCGGTTGGCTCGACGCCGGCAAGGCAGCGCACATTGATCGCGACCATGGGCGTGCCGTCCGGCATCGACCCGCGCGCGAAGGATTCCATGCCGCAGGTCTCGCAGAACAGGTGCTGGATTTTCTGCGTGTTGAAGCGGTACTCGGTCAGCGCGTCCTCGCCCTTGGTCAGGGTGAAGCTGGTCGCCGGGCTGAAGGCCAGCACCGAGCCGCGGCGCTGGCAATAGGAGCAGTTGCAGGTGATCGTCTGGGCGAGGTCGGCCTCGACCTCATAGGCGACCCGACCGCAATGACAGGAACCTTCATAACGAGCCATGGCCGGCCTCCTGCTGGTTGAGCATGTCTCGCCGGGATCGGATCGTCGATCCCGTCATTGCGAGGAGCGCAGCGACGAAGCAATCCAGGAGGACGTAGAGCGCTGCCGCCCCTGGATTGCTTCGCTACGCTCGCAATGACGATTCATGCGCGTCGAACTACCCTAGCTCAGAACGACGTTGACCGCGCTCTCCGGCAGTTCCTTGCCGAAGGAGCGCTGGAAGAACTCCGCCACCAGCGTGCGCTCCATCTCGTCGCACTTGTTGAGGAAGGTGACGCGGAAGGCGAAACCGATATCGCCGCCGAAGATCGCCGCGTTCTCGGCCCAGGTGATGACCGTGCGCGGGCTCATCACGGTCGACAGATCGCCGTTCATGAAGGCGTTGCGGGTGAGATCGGCGACGCGGACCATCTTGTTGACGATGTCCTTGCCCTCCGGCGAGGCCTGATAGTGCTTCGACTTGGCGAGCACGATCGCGACCTCGTTGTCGTGAGGCAGGTAGTTCAGCGTGGTGACGATCGACCAGCGGTCCATCTGGCCCTGGTTGATCTGCTGGGTGCCGTGATAGAGGCCCGAAGTGTCGCCGAGGCCGACCGTGTTGGCGGTGGCGAACAGCCGGAAGGCGGCGTGCGGACGGATGACGCGCTTCTGGTCGAGCAGCGTCAGCTTGCCGGACTGCTCGAGCACGCGCTGGATCACGAACATCACGTCCGGGCGGCCGGCATCGTATTCGTCGAAGACCAGCGCGATGTTGTTCTGCAGCGCCCAGGGCAGGATGCCGTCCTGGAACTCGGTGATCTGCTTGCCTTCCTTCAGCACGATCGCGTCCTTGCCGACGAGGTCGAGACGCGAGACGTGGCTGTCGAGGTTGACGCGGACGCAGGGCCAGTTCAGCCGGGCCGCGACCTGCTCGATATGGGTCGACTTGCCGGTGCCGTGATAGCCCGAGATCATCACGCGGCGATTATGGGCGAAACCGGCGAGGATCGCGATCGTGGTGTCGCGGTCGAAGCGATAATCGGCGTCGAAGTCGGGCACATGCGCCTCGGCCTTCGAATAGGCCGGCACCTCCATGTCGGACTCGATGCCGAAGACCTGACGCACGGACAATTTCATGTCTGGCATGCCGGGGGTGGAGGCAGTCGTCGTTGTCATCATTCTTCTCCGGGCGCAGGACAGGGGCCGGTAAGAGCCGGGTGTCCTTGTGAGCCGACCGAAAGGGAGGCGTGTAGAACCTCCTTAGATCGAAAGCTTTGGGCCGGCAATTCGCAAGAGGCATGCCGTCCCTTCGCCGGCATGCATTCACGCACGTCTCAGGCGCGGCTCGCGAGCAGCCTGGCGATAGCGGCGACGGCGCCGGCTGCGCCGTCCAGATCGACCCGCGCGGCCGGCGGCGCGCCCTGCACCAGCGCTGCTTCGATCGCACAAGCCAGTGCCTGCGGCCCGTCGGCAAGGTTCCCAACGCGCGCCAGCCCAGCCCGTTCCAGCGCGGCGGCGCGCAAGGCCTGCTCGGTCTCGTTGCCGGCGTCGAAGGGGACGAGCAGCGCCGGCCGCCCGGCTTGCAGCAGATCTAGGGCCGTGTTGTAGCCGGCTTGGCTGATCGACAGCCCACAGCCGGCAAGCAGCGCCGTGAAATCCGGCCGCGCCCGCTCGACCCGGGCATTGTCCGGAGCCGATTGTCGCAGGGCCGCGAAATCCGCCTCCGCGACACCTTGGCCGATCAGGAGATGGAAGGATCGCTGCGGCAGCAGCCGGGCCGCAGCGAGCGCAGCCTCGAACAATGGAAGCGCCGCTGCCGAGCCGCCGCCGGAAACGAGGATATCGGCATCCCCGTCATTGCGAGCGAAGCGAAGCAATCCAGAAGGACTGGGTGCGTCGGCCCCTGGATCGCTTCGCTTCGCTCGCGATGACGACTGCGCCAGATACCCCGTATAGACCAGCTTGCCCGCGATCTCCGGCGTCACCGGCCAGGAGGCTTCGAGCGGCAGCACGCGCGGGTCGCCATGCACCAGCACCGCGTCGAACAGCGTCGCGATCCGCTCGGCCGTCTCAGCCAGCCGCTCCCACCGCAGCGGCGCGACCAGCACATCGCGGATCGAGGCGAGCACGAGCGCATCCGGATTGGCCGCACGCGCTGCCGCGATCAGCGCCAGGAACTCCCCTGCCAGCTGGCGCCGGCCAAACGGGAAATGCTCGGTGATCACGATATCGGGCGAAAACTCGCGCGCCAGCGCGACCAGTTGTTCGCGCCGGGCGGCAAGTCGCTCCGGCGTCGCCGTCTCATCATCCTCATCGAGCAGATTGCGAAAATCCGTGCCTTGCGTGCGCACCGGCGGCAACTGCACGAAGCGATAGCCCGCCGCCGCCTTGCCGTCCGGCATGCCGCCGCTGGCGAGCGCGACCTCGTGGCCCGCCCCGGCCAGCGCCCGCGCCAGCTGTCGCGCCCGCACCAGATGGCCGATCCCGAGCAGATGCGTGACCACGATCAGGATGCGTGCGCTCATGGCGCCCCGTCGTCCTTTCCGGCGACCGCGGCCAGCAGCGCCCGGTGGACCCGCTCCAGCCCAACCTGCGCCGAGAACTCGGTTCGGAGCCTGTCGAAGGCGGCTGAACCCAGTGTCGCGCGCTCCCGCGGATCGCGGGCCAGCCCGTCCAGCGCCTTGGCCAGCGCCGTGACGTCGCCCGGTCGCAGCAGCAGCCCTTCGCGCCCATGCCGCACGAATTCCGGGATGCCGGCGAAGTCGGTCGCGATGATCGGCAGGGCCTGGCTCGCCGCCTCCATCACCACATTGGGCAGGCCATCACGATCGCCGTTCTCCGCCCGCTTCGAGGGCAGCACGAAGAGATCGGCCTCGCGCAATGCCGCGATCACCGCATCCTGCGCCAGCGCGCCGCGCCATTCGATCCGAGCCGCGAGGCCCAGCTTCTCGGCCTGCGCCTTCAGAGCGGCGAGCATCTCGCCGCCGCCAATATGGACGAGCCGCCAGTTCAATTCGGCCGGCAGGATCGCCAGCGCCGCGAGCAGGTCGTCGAAACCCTTCTTCGCCACTGCCCGCCCGATGGTGATGAACCGCACCGGTTCGGCTGGATTCGCGCCGTCGCGCAGCGCGCGTGCCTCTGGCGGCGCCGGAAACCGCGCCAGATCGAGTCCGTGATAGAGCAGCGCGACCTTGCCCGGCCGGTCGGCGAGGCGATCGAGCTCGGCATGACCGTCACGGGTGCAGGTCACACCCCAGCGCGCACCAGCGATCTTCTCGCGCTTCTCCCAGTCCGGCGTCGTCCAGATGTCCTTGGCGTGGGCCGAGAACGACCAGCTCAGCCCCCGGCTCAGCGCCGCATAGCGAATCACCGAGGCCGGCGTGTGCAGGTAATGGACATGAAGATGACGTGTGCCCGCCGGCAGCTCGCGCGCCATCACGCAGGCTTGGCCGAAGCGGCGCAGGCGATTGCGCGTGCGGTCACGGGCGAGGTCACGCAGGAACACGCCGAGCAGCCTGACAATGCTCAGCCGTGTGAAGGCACTGGCGACGCCGCGCAGCACGCGCGGCCAGTCATCGTGCAGATATTCCGGCAGATAGTGCAGCGGCGCGGTGATCTCGCGATGCATCAGGTGCTTTGCGCCATCGGTCGGATGGCGCAGCGACCAGATCGCGAAGGGCAGGCCGAGCCGCTGCAGGCCGAGCAGTTCCTGGGCGATGAAGGTCTCCGATAGGCGCGGATAGCCCTTCATCGCGATTGCGACCGCCGGCCCCTCGGCCTCACCCGTGCTCATCTGCGGCCGATCAGCATGAAGCGGGTGTAGTTCTTGGTCGGTAGCGCACCAGCGAACCATAAGTCAGACAGCCCGGCCTGGGCCTTGAACGCGTCGAGCGAAGGCACGCAGCTGCGGTGGTCCGGCTCGCGGAAGTAGTCGTTCGACTGCAAGAGCAGCGGCAACCCGAAAGGAAGGCTCGCGATCCAGCCTGGCACATCGTCGAGATGCTCGCAGCTGGTGTTGATCACCAGCCCCGGTCGTCCGCCTTCGGTCCGATCGAAATCGAGCCCCGTCATGTCTGCCGTTACAGCCCGGAAGCGACCGGTCGCGACATGGCGATGGTTGAGAATTTCGGCGACCGGTGCGCAACCCGGATCAATATCGAGGCTCACCACGTGCGGGATCGTGAGACGCTCGTCAGCGAGCAGGATCGCGCCGAGCACGCCGTACCAGGCGCCGAGTACGAAGACCGGCCCGTCCGGCTGGGGCAGCACCTTAGCCAGCTCATCCACCAGCCAGCGCTTCGAGGCGATCTGCTTGTGGTTGAAGGCGATCGAGAGATCGGCCGGCACGCCCTTGCCGACGAGCCGAGCCAGATCGGCCACGATCGTATCGCCGGTCAAGGCTGCAACTCCGCGCAGGACGTCATAGAGAGTGTCGGCAGACGGGGCGCTGGTCATGCGAGCGAAGGACGGAGCATCGTGATGTCGGAGGGAGCTTGGGCGGCGGGACCATATGCACAGCCGCAGACAAACACCAGCACCGCCGCGCCCGGCACGCTGTTGCCGCATCTATTGGGCCCAGCCGCGCCATTGCGGCAGGTGCTGGCCGCCCATGCGGTTCGTCACTGCCCCCATGTGATCGAGATCGGCGGCGCCGGCTTGCCGATCACCGGCTTCCTGCATCACCGCCCGGCCTCGGTGACGGTGATCGACCCGAAGATTCCCGCCTTCGCCGCCGAGACGCTGGGCGGCGCACCCTGCCGCGTCCGGCACCTGGCGGCAAAGCTGCAACAGGTTTCGCTGACGCCTCCGGCCGAGCCCTTTGCGCTGGTCTTGCTCGGCCTGTCGCTGAAGCCGTTCGGCCGCAAGGCGGCCATGCCGCCGGACCTGCTGGCGCTCGCGCAAGCGGCCAAAGTGCTGGTGATCGACTACGCGCTCGATCTCGATCGGGCGCAGGGTCTTATCGGCACCCTACTGGCGACCCGCGCGGAGGCTCCGTCGATCGATCTCGATATCAGGATCAACGACACGGCGATGGCGCAGGCAGGCTATGATCGCCGCCGCTGGCTCGCATTCGGCGCATCCTGACCGCTCATGTCGGCTTCTGTTCCGCTGGCGACGCGGGCGTGCGCTCGGCAACAGCCGTCGCGCTAGCTTCCGGCGTGCTGCCGAAACCGAAGACCTGCATCGGCTTGTCGCGCCCCTTGACCGCGATCTTGTGCGGAACCGTGTCACGATAGCTGCGGCCGGTCGCGCTCACCGTCTCGGCCGAGACGACGATGTCGGCCAGGAGCCGCCGCGTCGCCGCTTCGAGCTGGCTCGCGATCATCACCGTCTCGCCGACGGTGATCTCGCGCCGCCCCATGCTCTCATTCTCGACCGCGCCGACGATCGCCTGGCCGCCATGGATGCCGATGCCGATACGCAGCGGCAATGGCAACGATGCGGCGTATTCGCGGTTGAGCGCCTCGACGGCGCGGACCATGTCGCCGGCCGCCGCGATCGCAGCCGCGCCCGCCCGCGCCGGCGTCGTCTCCAGGCCGAACACCGCCATCAGCCCGTCGCCATAGATCGCCTCGATCCGGCCGCCATGCGCGGCGATCGCCTGGGACATCTCGTCGTAGAAGCGGTTGAGCAGGTTCATCAGCTCATGCGGCAATTGCCGCTCGGAGAGCGCGGTGAAGGCGCGCAAATCCGCGACCATCACCGTCAGCCCCTTCTTGCCGATCCGGTCGTCCGGATCGAGAGCCCCGCTCGGGCCGGCGCCGCGCAGCTTGGCGGCGAGCAGGATCTGGACCTGGAGGTCGCGCTTCGGCCTGATCTGGCAGGCAAGCCGGACATGGTCGCCGGCCGAGATCCGGCGCAGCAGCCGCGCTTCTGCCGGAGCGGGCGGCGGCAGGTCATCGGCGCCGTCGAGCACCAGAACGCGGCAAGTGGCGCAGCGCGCCCGCCCGCCGCAGAGCGCGGCATGGGGAATGCCGAAGCGGCGGAAGATCTCGAGCAGGGTCGGGCCTGGGACGACGCGGCGTACGCCGTGGCCGACGAAGCGCACCGCGATCGCGCCAAGCGCCCGCGCCCGAAGTTCGCGCAGCACCACGAAGCCGGCAAAGCCGCCGATCAGGCCGAAGAAGGCGCGCTTGGCCCAGGTCACATGCAGATTGAAGGCATCGACCTGATTGGCCGTATAGAGCTCGGGCGGGAGCGCCATCATCTGGGCTTCGCGGCCTGCCACCGAGAAGCCTATGATGGCTAGAAGCGGTATCAGGATCGCAACGAGCAGGAATGGATCGCGCCAGCTCGCATAGGCGTCGCGCGCCCGGAATGTGAAGTGCAGGCCGATCACGCCATGCGTCCAGACGAGCAGGAGCAGGAAGCTCTGCGACAAGGCGAGGCCGGGCCAAAGCCGGCGCAGCACCGCGTGATAGCTCTCATCCTGGCCGAACAATGACCCCTGAACCCGGGTGCCGACGATATGGTCGATCAGCAGGAGCGGGATCGCGACGCCAAGGATGATCTGGATCACTTCGCGCATCGGCATACGGAAGGTACGCCGTTGCGCCACGCGTAGCAGCGCGAAAACCGGATGGACGATCAGCGAACCATAGAGCGCGACAGTGCCGATCCAGCTGTGCCAGAACCAGTAGCGCCAGTCCTGCGCCGCCTCCATCGTGGCAACCCCGAAGATGCCGAGCGCATGATTGAGGAAATGCGTGGTCGCGAAGACCATCAGGATGCAGCCCGATGCGAAGCGCACGTCGCGGCTCCAGGACGACATCTGGTCGAAGCCGGAACTCGCAGGCCTGCCGCCCGCTGGCGTGCTCGGAACCGCTGTCATCGGCCCACCCGGCGCTTCACTGTGTCTTCTCGCCATGCAGAACGGAGTCCGCCAGGCGATAGAGCCGTCCAGCGAGGTCACGCGACAGCGCGACCGAGAACTCCGGGATATTGTCGAGCAGCTCGAAGAACAGGCTCCGCGGCAGCCGCAGCGCCACCACATCGGTCTTTGCCGTCGAGCGGGCGGCATTGGTCTGATTGCAGAGCAGCGGCACGTCGCCGATGATGCTGCCGGTCGCTAGCCGGAAGGTCTTGCGCCTCCCGTCGGAGAAATCGTGCGAGAGCTCGACCTCGCCTTCCAGCACGCAATAGACCTCTTCCGGCTTGTCGCCTTCTTCGGTGATGACGGTGCCGGCCGAGAAATAGAGCCGCTCGCCCATCAGCGCGAGCAGCTTCAGCCGCGGCCCCGGCAACCCTCGGAACAGGGGGATCGACTTCAGACAGCCTATATCGCTCTCGAGCGTCATGTCCTCGCCTCGATCGGAACCGCGCCATTGCGGGCCGGCAACTCGTCCTGCAGCTCGTCTGCCTCGTCGATGGGGCCGCCCTTGCCGCTCACCCGGGCCACCGCTCCGTTGAATACGATCTTCTCAGGGATATCGGCAGCGAGCCCTGGGTCGGTCAAGAGCAGGAACACCGTTCTCTCCTGGCAATACTCGCCGATCCGCCGGATCAGGCCGCCGGGATCGGGACAGGTGACGGCGAAGGCGTCGAGATCGAGCACCAGGATGTCCGGCCGCTTGATCAGCGCCTGCGCCAGCGGCACCATCAACCGCAGCCGCAGCGGCAGGTAGCGGCCGCGCAGGCCGACATCGGTGTTGAGCCCGAGCCGGTAGGCGGAGGAATCGAGCCCGGCGCGCGACAGCGCCGCCCTGGCGATCTCCGCTACCTTGCGTCCGGCATCGGGAACGCCGAAACCGATGCGCCCGAACAGCAGGTTGTCACGCACGCTCGCGCCGTGGATCACGTCGGCGGGATCGTAGAACTCGATCTCGTCGGCCTTCTCGCCGGGCAGATAGGTCTTGAAGCTGTGCCTCGCCCGCAGAACGCGCCGCCGCAGGGCGATGTCGAGCAGGTTCAGCCGGTGCTTGGGTTCGACATAGCCGAGCGCCAGCGCGACGAGCTCGCGCTGCACGGTCGGATCGAGCGGGCTGCGCCGGTCATGCCGCCGCAACGCCTCGGCGAGTTCGCCGAGCTTCTCGAGGTCGACCTCGCCGCCGAAGGCATAGCGCTCGAACAGGACATGGCCTTGCGGCAATCCGGCGAAGATCTCGACCAGCGTCGAGGCGATCCGCCCGCCGATCTCGGCCAGCGGCTCCTCCAGCGCCTCGGCTTGCAGCACCGAGCGCGCATAAGCGTCGTCGAGCAGGAAATCGGCCGGTTGGCGGCCATTGCGCATCGCGCCGAAGACCAGGTTCTCGGCGATCGTCGCATTGGCGTTGTAGCGATCGAGATCGAAGGTCTCGATCAGCCCGCCGAGCTTTCCCTTGCTCAATTCGGCAGCGACGACATTGCGTGCCTCGATGATGCGCTCAGCCGCCCCTTCCGGCAACGGGGCGATCACCTTGGCATCGAGGCCGAGCTCATAGACCTCGCCGGCGCAGCCGAGCGTGTCGAGCACGGCGAGCAGGCGCTGCTCGAGCCCATCTTCGCCGTCGAGCCCCACGCCCTCATAGTCATTCCAATCGGCCGCGAACGGCAGCGGCGTGTTGCCAGCGCGCAGCGCCTCGATGAAGCGGCGATGCTCCTCCTGGTCGACGCTCCGGTCGGGCTTCACCGTCGGCCGCCGGCGCTTCAGCGGCAGCAGGATGTTGTCGCGCAGCGAGCCGTTGATGATCTCGACTTCGGAACCGGCATAGCCGATGACATGGCTGGCGCGCTCGACGCTGATCGCGGCGAGCGGCTCGCCATCGATCAGGACACGCCCGCCATAGCTCATCGTCTGCCGGCCGAGGATGCGGCCGAGCGTGTCGCGTCCGCTACCGGCCGGCCCGATCAGCGCGATCTGGCCGGGCCGCTGAAACGTCGTCATCAGCGGCGTCAGGAGTGGCTGGCCGCGATTGTCGATCATCTCGACCTTGTCGAGCCTGATCTCGCCGCGGGGCGGCAGAGGCGCGATCTCACCCTTCTCTTCGAGCGTCACCACCTCGGTCGGACTGAACTGGGCGATCACCTGCTCGTATTTGATGGTGACGTCGTTGCGCTGCTGCTCCCAGTCGATCAGTTCCTTGATCGGCGGCGGCAGGTCGCGATAGGCGGCGATCACGGCGACGAGCTGGCCGATGTCGAGCCTTCCCTGCAGGGCGAAGAAACCGCCGATCGCGTAGAAGAAGAAGGGCGTGACCTGCGCCATCAGGTTGTTCAGGAACTTGACGGCGAATTTGCGCTTGTAGAGCGCGTAGCGGATGTCGAACAGCGCTCCCAGCCGACCGGCGATGTCGGACTGGATATAGGAGGTCGCGCCGTTTCCCTGGATCGTCGGTCCGGCATCGACGATCTCGCCGATCCGTCCCGCGAGCTGGCGCGAGGCGATCTGGCGCTCGCGGCCGAGCCTGAGCTGTTCCTTGCGCAGGATCGGGATGATCACCGCCTGCATCAGCACGATGACCAGGGCGATCGAGCCGAGCCAGACGCTCTGCATCATGATGAAGGCGAGCGCGGTCAGCGCCTGGCTGAGCAGGAAGGCCGGCTGGATGAAGGCGTCGCCGACGAAGCTGCCGATCGGCTCGACCTCGTCCTTGATCATGCTGGCGACCTCGGCCGGCTTGACCGAGCGGATATCCTCCGGCCGGAAGCGCATCAGCTGGCCGAAGAGATCATAGCGCATGCGCCGGAGCATGCGCTCGCCGAGCACGCCCTTCTGCAGGTTGACGAGGTATTTGAAGCCGCCGTTGATCAGGACGAGGGCGAGGAAATAGAAGCTCAGCGTCAGCAGCAGGCCGACCTGGTTGACCTTGAAGCCCTCGAATAGCTGGAGACTGCCGCCACCGAGGAACTCCGGCCAGTGCAGCGTCCAGTCGAACACCGTCGCCGCCGTCTTGCCATCCCTGAAGGCGCCACCCTGGATCGCGTCGTTGACGATGCGCCTGGGGACGTCGAAGGACAGCCAGTTGAACGGGATCGAGACGAGGATCACCAAGAGGACGATGATCTGCTCCCGGCGGCTCTTCTGCCAGACGTAACGGAAGAGGCTTCTCTCCAAGGGGCTTTCCCATCCCGAATCCGGCGGAGCGGGCACTGCGCCGGTTCGCCCCCATATGTGGGCAGTTCACGACATCACGCAACACGCTGGCAGGACTCGACAAGTCCGGCGATTTCAAGTTCGGTCGGGTGAGGCGGCGCGTCGGGAGCGCCCGCCTTGTTGCAAGATCGTCATCGAGACGGGACAAGGACGACGGGACGGAAGGACGAACGCGCCACGCGACGGCGAAAAGCGAAGTTTCGACGGCAAATGGATCCGGATGGCGGCATTGCTCGTTGGTTCGGTAACGCGAACATCAGGGGACGACGGCGGTAGCCGCAGATGAACATTCTCGAGATCAAAGACCTGCGGATCGGCTTCACCATTCACGGCTTCGCTCGCGATGTCGTGAAGGGCGTCGACTTTCGGATTCCGGCCGGCAAGACCGTGGCGCTCGTCGGCGAGTCCGGCTCTGGCAAGTCGGTGATCTCGCAGGCGATCATGGGCCTTTTGCCGCGTGCCGGCGCCATCACCGGCGGCAGCATCCTGTTCCGCGATCCCGAAACACCCGACGCCGTCATCGACATTGCGACCTTGCCGGCCGAGGGCAAGGAGATCCGTGACCTGCGCGGCGGCCGGATCGGCATGATCTTCCAGGAGCCGATGTCCTCGCTCTCGCCGGTCCATACGATCGGCAACCAGATCGAGGAGGCGCTGCAACTGCACCGGCCGATGCCGAAGCCGCAGGCGCGCGAGCTGATCGATGCGATGCTGAAGCGCGTCGGCTTCAAGGACCCGGCCCGCGCCTATGATTTCTACTCCTTCGAACTCTCCGGCGGCCTGCGCCAGCGCGCCATGCTCGCCATGGCGCTGATCTGCCAGCCGGCGCTCTTGATCGCCGACGAGCCGACCACGGCCCTCGACGTCACCATCCAGGCCCAGGTCCTCGATCTGATGCGCGATCTCCAGGCCGAGATGGGCATGGCGATCCTGCTGATCACCCATGATCTCGGCGTCGTCGCCAACATGGCCGACGAGGTCGTGGTGATCTATCATGGCGAGATCATGGAGAGCGGCCCGGCCGAGGACATCTTCCGCCGCCCGCAGCACCCCTATCTCAAGGCACTGCTCCAGGCCTCGCCGCATTTCGACATGCAGGAGGGCGAGCGGCTCGTCGCCCTGCGCGAAGCGCGCCCGCGCGTGCCGGCCGCGCCGAAGCCGGCTCCGGCGTCACAGAACCGCGACCAGCAGGCGCCGCTGCTCTCCGTGCGGCACGTCTCCAAGACCTATACGACCCATTCCAGCCGCTTCTTCGGCAAGGGTACGACCTCGACCGTCACCGCCGTCAACGATGTCAGCTTCGACATCGAGCGCGGCGAGTGCCTCGGCCTGGTCGGCGAGAGCGGCTGCGGCAAGACCACGCTCAGCAAGGTGATCATGCGGGCGCTGACGCCCGATTCCGGCGAGATCCGTTTCGACGACGGCAAGGACTGCACCGACATCCTCTCGCTGCAGGGCGAGGATCTGCGCACGTTCCGCCCGAAGCTGCAGATGATCTTCCAGGATCCGGTCTCGTCGCTGTCGCCACGGATGACGGTGATGAACATCCTGCGCGAGCCGCTCGTCATCCATGAGCGCGGCGACGGCGCGCAGCAGAAGGCCCGGGTCAAGGCGCTGATGGACGATGTCGGGCTCGATCAGCGCTTCCTCTCGCGCTACCCGCACTCCTTCTCCGGCGGCCAGCGCCAGCGCATCGGCATCGCCCGGGCGCTCGCGCTCGATCCGGAGTTGATCATCTGCGACGAGCCGGTCTCGGCTCTCGACGTCTCCGTCCAGGCGCAGATCCTCAATCTGCTCAAGGACCTGCAGGCCGAGCGCGGCCTGACCTTCCTGTTCATCTCGCACAATCTCGCCGTGGTGAACTACATGGCCGACCGGATCGCGGTAATGGCGAACGGTCGCATCGTCGAGCTCGCGCCGCGCCACACCCTGTTCACCGCGCCGGTCCATCCCTACACCAAGGCGCTGCTGAAATCGGTGCCCTTCGCCGATCTCGACCGCAAGCTCGACTTCAAGCTGGCAGCGCCCGGCGGCGCCTCCGACACCCGCCACTGGCCTGCTGGCTTCAAGCCCGATCCGGACGGCGAGGCGCTGGCGCATCTCGATCTCGGCGCCGGCCATCTCGTCCTCGCCAAGCCCGGCGCCGATGTCAGGGAGCTCGCCTGATGCAGATCGCACGCAGGAGCTTTCTCCTTGGGACGGGCGCCGCTTTGGTCGCGCCGCGGCTCGGCTTTGCCGGCGTCGAGACATTGATCGACAGTCCGGCGCTCGCCGCCAAGGTCAAGGCCGGCGAATTGCCTCCGCTCGCCGAGCGCCTGCCGACATCGCCGCGGCTGATCAACGTGGCGGCGATGGGCCGCGCGCCCGGCCGGCATGGCGGCAATATCCGCATGCTGATGGGCGACCAGCGCGACATCCGCATGATGACGATCTACGGCTACACCCGCCTCGTCGTTTATGACGAGAAGCTCGAGCTCGCATCCGATTTGCTGGAGAGCTACGAGGTCGAGCGCGGGCGCATCTTCACCTTGCGGCTGCGGCCCGGCCATCGCTGGTCGGACGGACATCCCTTCACCGCCGAGGATTTCCGCTACTGGTGGGAGGACGTCGCCAACAACAAGCGGCTCTCGCCCGGCGGACCGCCACAGGCCATGGTCATCGGCGGCGAGACCGCCAAGTTCGAGATCCTCGACCCGCAGACGATCCGCTATTCCTGGTCGCAGCCGAACCCGGTCTTCCTGCCGGCGCTGGCCGGCGCGCAGCCGCTCTACATCACCATGCCTGCGCATTACCTGAAGCAGTTCCACCAGCGCTATGCAGGCAAGGAGGAGCTGGAGCAGAAGGTCAAGACCACGCGCGTCAAGGACTGGGGCTCGCTGCACGAGCGCTTCTCGCGCCAGTACCGGCCGGAGAACCCCGATCTGCCGACGCTCGACCCCTGGCGCAACACCACCCCGATCCCGGCCGAGCAGTTCAGCTTCGTCCGCAACCCGTATTTTCACCGGATCGACGAGAACGGCCGGCAACTGCCCTATGTCGACACGGTCACGATGACCATCGGCAGCGCGGCCCTGATCCCGGCCAAGACCGCTGCCGGCGACAGCGACCTGCAGGCCCGCTATCTGCGCTTCGAGGACTATACCTTCCTCAAGGGCGCTGCGAAGCGCATGAATTTCGAGGTCAAGCTGTGGAAGCGGGCCGAGGGCGCCTCGTTCGCGCTGATGCCCAATCTCAACGCGATCGATCCGATCTGGCGCGACCTCAACCGCGATGTGCGCTATCGCCGCGCGCTCTCGCTGGCGATCAATCGCCGCGACATCAACCGCGTCATTTATTTCGGCCTCGCCAAGGAGAGCGGCAACACCGCCTTGCCCGAGAGCCCGCTCTACGATGCGGCGCTGGCGCAGCTCACCATGACGCCGGATCTCGCCGAGGCCAACCGCCTGCTCGACGAGATCGGCCTTGCCAAGCGCGACAGCGAGAGAATCCGCCTGTTCCCGGACGGGCGACGCCTGGAGTTCACCATCGAGACCGCCGGCGCCTCGACCGAGGAGACCGACATCCTCGACCTGATCAAGCAGGACTTCATCGCGATCGGCATCAAGATCCACCCGCGCTCGAGCCAGCTCGACGTCTTCCGCCGCCGCATCCTCGCCGGACAGACGATCATGTCGGGCTGGACCGGGATGGATAATGCGCTGGTCGCCGCAGAGATGGAGCCCGACGCGCTGGCGCCGACCTCGCCCGCGCAGTTCAATTGGCCGCGCTGGGGCCAATATTTCGAGAGCGGAGGCCGCGAAGGCGAGGCGCCCACCATTCAGGAAGCGAAGGAGCTCGTCGAGCTCTACCGGGGCTGGCGGCATTCGACGACGCACGAGGAGCGCCGGACAATCTGGCAGACGATGCTGAAGATCAACGCCGAGCAGCTGTTCACCATCGGCGTGGTCAATGCCACGCTGCAGCCGATTGTGACCGCGAAGGCACTGCGCAACGTGCCGGACAATGGCCTCTACAGCTTTGAGCCGGGCGCCTTCTTCGGCCGCTATATGCCGGACACGTTCTGGTTCGAGGGGAAGTAGCCGTGCTGCTGAAGTACATCTTCAAGCGCATCCTGGTGATGATCCCGACGCTGTTCGTCACCAGCGTCCTGATCTTCACCGTGATCAACCTCCCCGAGGGCGACTATTTCGAGACCATGGTCGCCGAGATGCAGGCCCAGGGCGAGAAGGCGGACATGAGCCGCGTCGAGTTCCTGAAGAAGGAATACGGCTTCGACAAGCCGCCGGCCGAGCGCTATTTCTGGTGGGTGACCGGTCTCTTGCGCGGCGACATGGGCTACTCCTTCGAGTACCAGCTGCCGGTGCGCGACATCGTCGGCGACCGCCTGCTCCTGACGATGATCGTCTCCTTCTTCACCATCATCTTCACCTGGATCGTCGCCTTTCCGATCGGCATCTACTCGGCGACGCACCAGTATAGCTGGGGCGATTACGGCCTCACCTTCCTCGGCATGCTCGGCCTTGCCATCCCGCATTTCCTGCTGGCGCTGATCTTCCTCTACTTCGCCAACATCTGGTTCGGGACCTCGATCGGCGGCCTGGTCGACCCGCAATATCTCAACCAGCCGATGAGCTGGGCCAAGTTCAAATCGGTGCTGGAGCACCTCTGGATCCCCGTGATCATCATCGGCGCCGGCGGCACCGCCGGCATGATCCGCAAGCTGCGCGCCAATCTGCTCGACGAGTTGCAGAAGCAGTATTACGTCACCGCCCGCGCCAAGGGCCTGCCACCGGGCAAGGCGCTCCGCAAATACCCGCTGCGGATGGCGCTCAACTTCTTCATCTCGGATATCGGCGACATCCTGCCCTCGATCGTCTCCGGCGCCGAGATCGTCGCGATCGTGCTCTCGCTCCAGACCACCGGCCCGCTGCTGATCCGGGCGCTGCAGAGCCAGGACATGTATCTCGCCGGCTCGTTCCTGATGTTCCTCTCCTTCCTGACGGTGATCGGCGTGCTGATCTCCGACATCGCGCTCGCCATCCTCGATCCGCGCATCCGGCTGCAGGGAACGGCGACCAAGTGACGACGCCTCAGCCATCCCCGACCTCCGAGCCGCTGCCGCATCGCTGGTCGACCGCGCCCTTCGAGCCCTATGCGGTCGAGAAGATGTCGCCCGAGCAGGAGCGCGTCTATCTCGCCCCGCAGTGGAAGCTGATGTGGTGGAAGTTCCGCAAGCACAAGCTCGCGGTGATCTCCGGCGTCGTCATCCTGCTGATGTATCTGGCCGTCGCCTTCGCCGAATTCCTCGCGCCCTATCACTACACCACGCGCAACACCGACTTCATCCGCGCGCCTCGGCAGCAGGTGCACCTGTTCCACGAAGGCAGTTTCATCGGCCCCTTCGTCTACCCGTATACCCAGCGCCTCAACATGGAGAATTTGAAGCGCGAATACGATGTCGACACCACCAAGCCGCAACGAATCCGCTTCTTCTGCCGCGGCGACGGCTACGAGTTCTGGGGTCTGGTCCCCGGCAATCTCCATCTCTTCTGCCCGCCCGAGGGCGGCACGCTCTATCTCCTCGGCACCGACCGGCTCGGGCGCGACATGTTTTCCCGCATCCTCTATGGCGGGCGGATCTCGCTGACCATCGGCCTGCTCGGCGTCAGCGTCTCCTTCGTGCTCGGCATCATCATCGGCGGCATCGCCGGCTATTACGGCGGCAAGGTCGACCTCATCGTCCAGCGCGTCATCGAGATCGTGCAATCGCTGCCGCACATCCCGCTCTGGCTGGCGCTCGGCGCGATCATGCCGCCCTCCTGGAGTCCGCTGCTGGTCTATTTCGGCATCACCGTGATCCTCGGGCTGATGGACTGGACCGGGCTCGCCCGCGCCGTCCGCTCCAAGCTGCTGGCGCTGCGCGAGGAGGACTATGTCGTCGCCGCCCAGTTGATGGGGGCCAAGCCCGCCCGCATCATCGGCCTGCATCTCGTACCCGGCTTCATGAGCCATCTCATCGCTGCGGCGACGATCACCATCCCCAAGACCATTCTGGGCGAGACGGCGCTCTCCTTCCTCGGCCTCGGCCTCAGACCCCCGATCACCAGCTGGGGCGTGATGCTGAACGAGGCGCAGAACATCAACGTCGTCGCGCTCTATCCCTGGCTGCTCTACCCCTGCATCCCGGTGATCGTGATCATCCTCGCCTTCAATTTCCTCGGCGACGGCCTGCGCGACGCGGCCGACCCCTATCGCTGAAACCTGCCCGCGCCATTCCAGACGCTCGTGAAGATCGCTTTTCATACGCCGTTGAACCGCTATGGCGACGGCGCCCCCTCCGGCGACCGGCTGATGGCGCGCCAGCTGGTGACGCTGTTGGTGGAGCTCGGTCATAGCGTCGAGATCCCGCCATCCGAGCGCAGCTTCATGCGTGAGCCCGATCCGGCCTTGCTCACCGCACACAAGCACGCGGCGCAGGGTGTGATCGCGTCGCTGGCCGAACGCTGGCAGGCGCCGGAGGCACGGCCCGACCTCTTCTTCACCTATCACTGCCACTACCGGGCACCCGACCTGATCGGCCCGGCCCTGGCCGAGCGCTTCAGCCTGCCCTATCTCCTCGCCGAGGCCAGTGATGCGCAGAAGCGTTTCGACGGCCCATGGGCGGAGGCGGCTGCACTTGCCCGCGAAGCGATCCTGCGCGCCGACCAGCACATGTGCATGACCCGGCGCGATCGTGAGGGCCTGAGCCGGCTCATCCCGGAGCCGGACCGCCTGATCGACCTGCCGCCCTTCCTGCTCGGCGTCGAGGAGGTTCCTGAGCGTTCTGCCGCGCCGCGCGCGAACGACGAGCCTGTCCGCCTGATCGCTGTCGCGATGATGCGCCAGGGCAACAAGGCCTCGTGCTACCATTTTCTCGCCCGTACACTTGCCCGCATCAGCGACCTGCCCTGGGCGCTGACCCTGATCGGCGACGGCCCGGAGCGCCCCGCCATCGAGGCCGCTTTCGCCGGCTTCCCGCCCGGCCGCGTCCGTTTCTTGGGGAAGCAGGTGCGCGCCGAGATCCTCAGTCAACTCACCACGCACGACCTCTTCGTCTGGCCCGGGCTGAACGAGGCCTATGGCGTGGTCTATCTTGAAGCGCAGGCTGCAGGGCTGCCGATCGCCGCACTCGACAGCGGCGGCGTGCCCGCCGTGGTGGCGCAAGGGCGCACCGCGCTGCTCGCGCCTCATGGTGACGAAGCCGCACTGGCGGAGACCATCACGCGACTGCTCGACGATGCCGAGCTGCGCGCTCGCATGGGCGCGGCAGCGCAAGTCTTCGCAAGACAGGAGCGCAACGGAGACAGCGCCCGTGCGATCCTCGCCGCGGCGCTGGACGCCGCGATCGCCCATCGCCGCGGGACCTCGGAGGTCGTGCGATGAACGGCGAAGCCGCCTGGTCTGCTCTCTTCGCCGAGCTCGATCGCTGGGCCGAAGCGGGCAAGCGGCTCGACCTCTGGCTGCGCGACGACGACGCGACCGTGCCGAGCGATCAGCTCGATCGCCTCGCCGCTCTCACCGAGCGCTTCGAGATTCCCGTGTTGTTGGCCTCGATCCCGCTGCTGGCGCAGGAAGCGCTGGCAAGGCGGCTCGAAACCGCACCGCTCCTGCTGCCCTGCCAGCACGGCATCTGGCACCGGAACCATGCGCCGGCCGGCGAGAAGAAGAGCGAATTCGGCCTGCACCGTCCGCTCCCGGATATCCTCGCCGAGATCACCACCGGCCGCGAACGCCTTCAGGAGCTCTTCGGCGAGCGTTTCGTGCCTGTCTTCGTGCCGCCTTGGAACCGCATCCACACCGATGTCGCGGCGGAGCTGCCCAGACTCGGCTTTGCTGGCCTGTCCTGCTTCCGCAATTTTTCGCTCGGCCCGGCCGGCGGCCCCCGGCTCGTCAACACCGATCTCGACCTGATCGACTGGCATCATGGCCGCGTCGGCCGCCAACCCGGCGATCTCCTCGCCGAGATGGCTGGACTGCTCGCCATCCGCCGCGCCGCGCCGGAAGCGAGCCAGCCCTTCGGCTTGCTGCTGCACCATCACGATCATGACAGCACGGTCTGGGATTTCCTCACGATCCTGCTGACCAGGCTCGCCGGTCACGCAGCCGTCGCATTCGCCGGCCCTGATACCTTCGTGTGTGATCAGGCAACCATCGTTCACCCGGCAACGGGCTTGGATTGACGCGCCGGCAGCGCTATGGTTTTGGCCAGTTCGGGTGCGTTCTTGCGTCCCCCGAAGGCCATCTGACCTTCAAGCAGAGGACGCGACGGACGCATGGGGCTCAGTCTGATCGACGATAGCGGGGTGCGCCGCCCGCCATGCAGCCCGCATGCACCGCGCGTCCTGATCTATAGCCACGACACCTTCGGCCTCGGCCATATCCGCCGCTGCCGGGCGATCGCCAATTCGCTCGTCGCGAGCTACCCTCATATATCAGTGATCATCGTCTCCGGCTCGTCGATGATCTCCAGCTTCCAGTTCGGCGACGGCGTCGATTATGTCCGCATACCCGGCATCGAGAAGCAGAGCGACGGCCGCTATCTCCCGCACCATCTCAATCTCGAGCTCGCCGACACGATCCGCCTGCGCACCGACCTGATCAAGCAGACGGTGCTTTCCTTCGATCCGGACATCGTCATCGTCGACAAGGAGCCGATCGGTCTGCGCGGCGAGCTGATCCCCTCGCTCGAAATCCTGCGCCGGCGCGGCGCGCGCATCGTGCTGGGCGTGCGCGACGTGCTCGACGAGCCGACCAAGCTGCATGACGAATGGCGCCAGAGCGGCGCGCTCGACGCGCTCAGCCATATCTACGACGACATTTTCGTCTACGGGCTGGAGAGCGTCTACCGGCCGCTTGACGGCCTGCCGAACCAGCATCTCTTTGCGAACAAGATCAGCTACACCGGCTATCTCAAGCGCGCCGTGCCTTCGCCCATGCCGCCGAACCGGCATCCGCGCATCACCAAAGGCCCGTTCATCCTGGTAACGCCGGGCGGCGGCGGCGACGGCGCCGGCGTGATCGACTGGGTGATCTCGGCCTATGAGGCCGATCCGACCATCGAATTGCCCTCGCTGATCGTCTTCGGCCCGTTCATGTCGCGTGAGAGGCGCAAGGAATTCACCGATCGCATCGCCAAGCTGCCGAAGCTGGAGAGCATCGGCTTTGAGCCACGCCTCGAACTGCTGATGAACCGCGCCCACTGCGTCGTCGCCATGGGCGGCTACAACACCTTTTGCGAGATCCTCTCCTTCGATAAGCCGGCACTGATTGTGCCGCGCGTCCGTCCGCGCCTGGAGCAGGCGATCCGGGCCGAGCGCGCCGACAGCCTCCGCCTGATCGACGTGCTGTTCGACCCGACCCAGACCGGCGCGAGCGCGCGTGACCCGCTGCAGATGGCGAAGGCGCTGCACGCTCTGCCCAAGCGCCTGCCGCCCTCGCAGGCCTTCCTGCCCGATCTGCTCGACGGCCTCCCGGCGATCAACCGCGCCCTTGCCGGCGATCTCTCGCTGCCGGTCCGCGGCCGGGCCCTGGCGCAGAACGTCGCCGCCGGTTGATCGCATAGGGCGATTCCTGCGCACCATTGCGCGCAAGGCGCGATGGACAGGGCCCGCGAAGCTCATAATATATCAGGAGCTTTGCCGGGAGACATCGCCATGACGCAGGTCCTGTTCCGCAATTTCGCGATGCTGGAGCCCGATCATGGCGAATTGCGCAAGGGCCACGAATTGCTCGTCGAAGGCGAGCTGATCCGCGAAGTCTCCGACAAGCCGATCAAGGCCGACAAGGCCGATGTGATCGATTGTGGCGGGCGCACGCTGATGCCCGGCCTGATCGACAGCCATGTCCACGTCATGCTGTCGGAAGTCTCGATTCCCTTGCTGGAGAAGGTGCCGCTGACGCTGGCCACCGCCCGCGCCGCCCGCCTGATGAAGGGCATGATCGACCGTGGCTTCACTTCCGTGCGCGACACCGGCGGCGCCGACTGGGGCATCAAGGAAGCGGTCGAGAAGGGCGACGTCCCCGGCCCGCGCCTGTTCATCGCCGGCGCCGCGATCGGCCCGACCGGCGGCCATAGCGACCCGCGCCGGCGCACCGATTTCGGCTCGCGCTGCCATTGCTGCAACGCCATGGCCTATTCGATGAACATCTCCGACGGCGTCTCATCCGTCATCAAGTCGACCCGCGAGCAGATGCGGCTGGGCGCCGACCACATCAAGATCATGATGTCCGGCGGCGTCGCCTCGCCTTACGATCCGCTCGACTCCATGCAGTTCACGGTCGAGGAGGTCACCGCCGCCGTCACCGAGGCCAAGGCCTTCGGCCGCTATGTCTGCGCCCATGCCTATACGCCCGAGGCCATCACCCGCGCCGCGCAATGCGGCGTGCGCGCCATCGAGCACGGCAACCTGATCGACGAGGCCTCGGCCAAACTGATGGCTGAGAACAACATGTTCCTGACCGCCAACCTCGTCGCCTACTATGCGATGCGCGAGCGCGCCGCCGAGTTCGGCATGAACGCCGAGATGCTCGCCAAGAACGACCTCGTCATCGATGGCGGCCTGAAATCTCTCGAGATCTGCAAGCGCGCCGGCGTGCCGGTCGCCTATGGCTCGGACCTGCTCGGCCAGCTCCAGGTCGACCAGTCGCGCGAATTCCTGCTGCGCCGCGAGGTGCTGTCGCCGATCGAGATCATCCGCTCGGCCACCACGATCGGCGCGCAATTGCTGCGCATGGAAGGCAAGCTCGGCACGCTGCGTGCAGGGGCCCATGCGGACATCATCCTGGTCGATGGCGATCCGCTGAAGAGCCTGGAGCTGTTCCAGGATCAGGGCGCGAAGCTGCCTGTGATCATGAAGGGTGGCGCGTTCCACAAGAATACGCTCCACTGAGAGCGAGCACCGGATGATGAAGAGGGCAGCAATTTGAGCGTCGCGCGACCCAGCCTGGGACGTCTCGCGCTGAACGGCGCCGCCACGCTCTCGCTCGGCTTCATCCTGATGCCGCTGTTCTTCGTCGTCTGGCTCGCCTTCTTCCGCCAGGAAATCCCCTCCTTCCCGCCGGAAGGCTATTCGCTGAAATGGTTCCAGGCGGCGGCGAACAACAAGCCCTTCGTCGACGGCTTCATCCTCAGCCTGCAGGTCGGCGTGCTCGCCACCCTGATCGGGCTCGTGCTAGGCGTGCCTGCCAGCCTAGCCCTGATGCGCCATCGCATCGCGCTCGGACCGGCGATCAACACCTTGCTGCTGCTGCCGCTGGTAATGCCCGGCATAGTGCTGGGCACCTCGCTCTATGTTTTCCAGATCGAGACCGAGATCGCCACCGGCCTGCCCGTGCTGGGCTCGCTCGGCGGCCTCGTCGCCGCCCATAGCCTCGTCGTCATCCCCTGGGTGGTGAAGCTGGTCACCGCGAGCCTCGCCGGCTTCGACCGCACCATCGAGGAAGCCGCGCAGAATCTCGGCGCCGGCCCCTGGACGACCTTTCGCCGCGTCACCTTGCCGAGCATCAGGCCCGGCCTCGTCGCCGGCTCGCTGTTCGGCTTCGTCACCTCCTTCGGCAATCTCGAGATGAGCCTGTTCCTGGTCGGGCCGGGCCGTACGACGCTGCCGATCGCGATCCTGCAATATCTCGAATGGAAGATCGACCCGACGGTCGCGGCCGCCTCGGTCATCCAGATCGTCCTGATCGGAGCGGCGATGATCGTCACCGACCGTTACGTCAAGCTGAGCCGGGTGGTCTGATGGCCAGATTGTCGATCGAGCACCTGCGCAAGGTCTATGGCGAGTTCACCGCCGTCGACGATTGCAGCATCGACATCGCCGAGGGCGAGTTCCTCGTCCTGCTCGGCCCTTCCGGCTGTGGCAAGACCACGACGCTGCGCATGGTCGCCGGCTTCATCCAGCCGACTGCCGGCAAGATCACCATCGGCGAGCGCGACGTCACCAACCTGCCGCCCTGGAAGCGCAATTGCGGCCTGGTCTTCCAGTCCTATGCTCTCTTCCCCCACATGACCGTCGCCGAGAACGTCGCCTTCGGGCTGGAGATGCGCAAGATCGCGCCGGCCGATCGCGCACCGCGGGTCACCGAAGCCTTGCGGCTCGTCCGTCTGACCGGCCTCGACGAGCGCTATCCGCGCCAGCTCTCGGGCGGCCAGCAGCAGCGCGTCGCGCTCGCCCGCGCGCTCGCCATGGAGCCGGACGTGCTGCTGCTCGACGAGCCGCTGTCCAATCTCGACGCCAAGCTCCGGCAGGAAGTCCGCGTCGAGATCCGCGACCTGCAGCGCAAGCTCGGCCTGACCACGATCATGGTCACGCACGACCAGGAGGAAGCCCTGACCATGGCCGACCGGCTGGTGGTGATGGAGAAGGGCAAGGTCCGCCAGATCGGCACGCAGCGCGAGCTCTACGAGAAACCGGCCGACCGTTTCGTTGCCGGCTTCATCGGCCGCAGCGCCTTCCTCGAAGGTGAAGCCGCAAGCGGGCGCTTCCGTAGCGGCGGCGGCCTCGACATCACCTGCAAGGCGGCCACGAGCGGGCCGGCGACGCTGGCGCTCCGGCCCGAGCGCCTCGCCATCGGCGCGGAAGCCGAAAGCTGCGCCAACCGCTTCCCGGCGAGGGTCGAGCACGTCTCCTATCTCGGCGCACTGCTCGACATCGACGTCCGGCTGACCGAGCAGGACCGCATCCTGCTGCAGGTGCCCAACCGCCAGGGCGCGGCCGAGCCGAAGCCGGGCGACATGATCACGATAGGCTGGGCCGAAGACGCCGGGCTCGTCTATCCGCGCGAGCCTTAGGTCCGGCTCGAAAAGGCGTCCAACGGGGAACGAACATGACAAAGATCGACAGACGCGACCTTCTGAAGGCTGCCGGCGCGGCGGCCCTGCTCCCGGCCCTTGGCGGCCGCGCGCAGGCGCAATCCGGCGGCAGGGTCGTGGTCGGGACCTGGGGCGGCGACTATGCCCGCCTGCTGACCAAGAACATCGAGGATCCGCTGCTCAAGCCCAAGGGCCTCGAAGTGGTGCAGGACCAGGCCGGCGACGCACCACGCCGGGCCAAGATGGTCGCCGAACGCCGCCTGCCGCGCGGCACCGTCGACATTCAGGGCTTCTCGGCCGCAAACATGTTCGAGATGAACGAGGCGGGGGTCACCGAGCCGCTCGACTACTCGAAGATTCCGAACGCGAAGAACCTCTTGCCGACGATGAAGTATCCGTACGGCATCGGGCACATCTATTCCGGCAACGTCGTCATCTACAATCCCAAGCTGATCAGCCCGGCCCCGACGGGCTTCAAGGACTGGCTCGATCCGAAATGGGGCAACAAGATCGGCTTCATCGACATCCAGTACCAGGCGATCATGATCGCCGCCTCGATGGCTGCGACCAACGGCGCCAGCATGAACGACATCGACAAGGCCAAGGAGGTCCTGCTCGCGGTCAAGAAGGCCGGCGCGCGCGTCTATCCGACCAACGAGGCCTTCGCCCAGGCGATGAAGAACGAGGAGGTCGGCATCAGCGCGATCTGGAAGGCGCGCGTGGTGCAATGGCAGAACGCCGGCATTCCCTGCGAGGCGGTGTCGCCGGTCGAGGGCATTCCGGCCTATGTCTCCGGCTTCGTCATCGCCAAGAACGCGCCGAACAAGGAAAACGCCTACGCCTATGTGAACGCCATGCTGGCCAAGGAGCCGCAGGAGGCGTTTGCCGTCGACATGGGCTACAACGGCACGGTCTCCGGCCTCTCCGTCGCGCCCGATCTGCAAAAGCGCATCGGCTTTACGCCCGATGAGGAGAAGCGCATCAAGGATCTCGACTACGCCTTCCTCGCCAAGAACGATTCGGCGATGAAGGAGTGGTGGGACAAGGTCTTCAAGGGGTGAGCACGGCCCCTGAACCAGTCGCCGGTGCCCGCACCAGCCTTGCCGGGATGCTCGTCGTCCCGGCGACGATCTTCGTCGCGATCGGGCTGATCGGCCCGATCGCGATCCTGTTCCGCTATTCGCTCAACCAGTTCATCCCCGGCCAGTTCATGGTCGACGGGCTGACGATCGAGAACTACGTCAAGTTCTTCACCGACAGCTTCTATCTCAACGTGCTCTGGCGCACGGTCCGCGTCGCGGTGATCTGCACGATCGTCTGCCTGATCATGGGCTTCCCGCTCGCCTATGTGCTGGCGCGCACCGAAAGCCGCTTCAAGAACCTCCTGATCATGCTGGTGGTGCTGCCGCTCTTCGTCGGCAACGCCGTGCGCGCCGCCGGCTGGATGACCGCCTTCGGCAGCAAGGGCGCGCTCAACGCCTCGCTGATGGGCTTGGGCGTCATCGACCAGCCGCTGGAGATCATGTTCACCGAGACCGCCGTGATCATCGGCATCATAGCGGTCAACCTGCCCTTCATGGTGCTGACGCTGCAGAGTGTGATCGAGGGCATCAACCGCAATGTCGAGGAAGCCGCCTTCAGCCTCGGCGCCGGCCCGGCGTCGATGTTCGCCCGCGTGCTCTGGCCGCTCGCCATGCCCGGCATTCTCGCCGGCACGATCCTGACCTTTATCCTGGCGATGAACGCCTATGCCACGCCGGTGCTGCTCGGCGGCCCGAAATTCCAGACCATGGGCCCGCTGGTCTATGGCCAGTTCGCCCAGCAGAACAACTGGCCCTTCGGCGGCGCCATCTCCTTCATCCTGATGACGGCAACGCTCCTGCTCACCATCGCCGCCAACCTGATCGTGCAACGGCGCTATCGCTAGGACATCGTCATTGCCAGCAAAGCGAAGCAATCCAAGGGCTGCCGTGCTCTACGACTCCTGCATTGCTTCGTCGCTCCGCTCCTCGCAATGACGGTTATTCCCAGCTGTGGCGCTTCGCCGCCGCCGCCAAGCTGGTCAACCGGCCGCGTGAGGATTAAAGCACGGCGATGAACGTCTCCTCCGCCCTCGTTCCGATTGCCGTTGGCGCGGTCGCCGTCGTGTTGCTGCTCGGCCTGGTCAACATGCTGCGTGGCGGCAGCGCCAATACGTCGCAGAAGCTGATGCGGCTGCGCGTGGTGCTGCAATTCATCGCCATCCTCGTGATCCTCGGCGTGCTTTGGTGGCGCTCCGGCTGATCGTTATGCAGCGCGCGAAGTCGGCGTCGTCACATTGCGGCCACCACTCTCTGCGCCTGTCTGGTCCTTAAAAGTTTCGTCGAAAGCCCGTTTCTCCGCCATGGTTCGCGTCGCGTCGCTGTTCGTTGCCCTCTCGGTCCTGTCTGCGCCGGCCTTGGCGCAGAGCGACCGCGGCGGCACCCGCGCGCTCGGCTACGCCCCCGCGACGGAAGCGCCCACCCCGGCCTGGGAGGCGCGCTTGGGCGTCGGCGCGGCCAATCCCGGCGGACGCGAGAGCGGCCTTCTCAATTTCGGCGGCGAGCTTCTGACGCCGCGTATCGCGACACTGAACGATCGCTTCGCCAACGCCTTCGTACCGCGCTTCCATCTCGGCTCCAGCCTCAATGTCAACGGCACGCAATACGCCTATGCCGGCGCGACCTGGACCTTCGACGTCACGCAATCGGTCTTCGTCGAGGCAAGCCTCGGCGCCGCCCTCAACAACGGCAAGACCGGCTTCGTCGTTCCCGAGAACCGCCTCAATGTCGGCTGCAATACCGGAGCGCGCGGCGCGGCCGCCCTCGGCTTCCGCCTGAGCGACCGCTGGAGCCTGATCGCGACGCTGGAGCATTTCAGCACGACCGGCTGCTCCGACAATCCGGTCGCCAACGCCGGCAGCCCGCGCGGCCCCTCGAATTTCGGCGCCCGCCTCGGCTATACATTCTGAAGCCGGTCATTTGGAGCCGGCCCATGGGAGGCGGCACCATGAAGCTGCACGGATATTTCCGCAGTTCGGCCGCCTGGCGCGTGCGCATCGCGCTCAATCTCAAGGGCCTCGACGTCGAGCACGTCTCGCATCATCTGCGCCATGGCGAGCAGCGCGACCCCGCCTATCTCGCCCTCAACCCGCAGGGGCTGGTGCCGACGCTGGAGCTCGACGACGGCACGACGCTGACCCAGTCGCTCGCCATCGTCGAATGGCTCGACGAGATCCATCCGGAACCGGCATTGCTGCCGAAGGCCTCGCTGGAGCGGGCCAAGGTCCGCGCCTTCGCCCAGGTGATCGCCTGCGATACCCACCCGGTGCAGAATCTGACGGTACTGAACCGGTTACGCGAACTGGGTCATGACGGCGACGCGGCCCTGGCCTGGGCTGCGAGCGTCAATATCGATGGGCTCTCAGCCTGCGAGCAGCTCGCCGCGAACAATCCCGGCCCCTTCTGCTTCGGCGCTGAGCCCAGCCTCGCCGACATCTGCCTCGTGCCGCAGCTCGGCAATGCCCGGCGCTTCAAGGTCGATGTCACCCGATTCCCGCGCCTGCTGCGGGCGGAGGCCGCCGCGATGGAGCTTGCCGCCTTCTGCGATGCGACGCCCGACCGTCAGGCCGACGCAGAATAAAGCGTCACCAGCGCCGATAGGGCCACGGCCCCCAATATGGGCCATAGAAGCCGGAGGCCTCCAGGCGCGCCCGGCGCGAGGCCGAGCGGTCGAGATCGACCTCCATCAGGCAATTGGCGAAACCCTCCGCACCCGGCTTGAACCCGTAGGAGCGGCAGCGCGCTTCATCGGCGCTACGTTGCTCGGCCGCCGTCATGCAGCCACCAAGCGCGGCTGCCAGCCCCAATGCGATGAGCCATGTCGCACGCATCGTCAGATCCTCCAGGCCGTGCGGGATTCGCGGGGATCATGCCATGAACGCAGCGCTTTGACGTCACCTTTCAAAGCCGAATGATGAATCGCTAACTTTCGGAGGCTTTTCCTGCTTTTTTCAGAGCGAGGAGGCGAGCCGCCCGACTTCCGCCAGCACGGCTTCACGCTCGGGGAAAGCTGCAGACGACTCCGCATAATAGGCCGTGACAACCAGCGGTGCTCGGCCGGGCGGCCAGATGACCCCGATATCGTTGGTGGCGTTGTTGTTGCCGGTTCCGGTCTTGTCACCGATGCGCCAGCCCTTCGGCACCCCGGCCCGCAGGCGCTTGTCACCAGTCTTGTTGGCGACCAGCCAGGCCGTCAATTGCTGGCGGGAGGCCGGCGACAGCGCCGCTCCAAGCACCGTCTGGCGCAGCACGCCGGCCATGGCGACCGGCGTCGTCGTGTCACGCGGATCACCTGGCTTGGCCTCGTTGAGGTCCGGCTCGCGCCGGTCGAGGCGCGAAGCTTCGTCGCCGAGCGAGCGCATGTACCCGGTCAGCCCCTTCGGACCTCCAAAGGAATCGAGCAACAGATTGCCGGCAGCATTGTCGCTGAGCGTGACCGCCGCATCGCAGAGTTCGGCGATGGTCATGCCCTTGTCGACATGCTTCTCCGTCACCGGCGAATAGGTGATGAGATCGGCCTTGCTGTAGCTGACCCGCCGATCGAGTTCCTCCTCGCCACGGTCGATTCGCGCCAGCGCGAAGGCTGCGGCGACGAATTTGAACGTGCTGCACATCGCGAAACGTTCCTCCCCGCGATGGGCGACGATGCGGCCGTTGCCACTGTCGAGGATGGCGACACCGAGGCGCCCTCCATGCTTGCGGTCGAGCGCGAACAGCGCCTCGCGCACCGCCTCCTCCCGCCCCTGGGCGAAGGCAGGCGCGTTGCCGAGCATCGGCGCGGTCATCAGGGAGCCGATCAGCAGCTCACGGCGTCGGATCATCGGTTTTCTCCATGCGGGAGCGATCACGCGAGCGTTGTGCCGCGCGTCATGTCGGGTGCGGTTCTGGTGAAGATGTCGCGACCTGCGACGGTTTTTTGCCGAGCCTGTCGACGGGCATCTTTCTCGCCGCAAGCTTGCCCAATCGCAAACGATGATATTTCTACCGAGCCATTAGATTTCCTAAGGCTCGACCATGCTCCGCCCGCACCTTCCCTTGAACGCCTTGCGCGCTTTCGAGGCTTCGGCACGCCATCTCAGCTTCACCAGAGCGGCGATCGAGCTCTGCGTCACCCAGGCTGCGATCAGCCATCAGGTGAAGGCTCTCGAGGAAAGGCTCGGTGTCGAGCTTTTCCGCCGCCTGCCGCGTGGGCTTGCATTGACCGACGAAGGCCGCAGCCTGCTGCCGACGCTGCGCGACAGCTTCGACCGTATCGCCGGCCTGCTCGAACGCTTCGAGGCTGGCAAACCGGTCGAGGTTCTGAATGTCGGCGCAGTCGGAACCTTCGCGATCGGCTGGCTGCTGCCGCGCCTTGCCGGCTTTCGTGCAGCGCATCCGGAAACCGACCTGCGCCTCACCACCAACAACAACCGGGTCGATCTCGCGGCCGAGGGCCTCGACTACGCCCTGCGCTTCGGCGGCGGCGCCTGGCATGGCACTGCGGCGCTACGCCTGTTCGAGGCGCCGATGACACCGGTCTGCGCGCCCAGCACGGCACGTACCCTGCAGCAGCCGAGCGATCTCTCGAATCAGACACTGCTGCGCTCCTATCGGTCCGACGAATGGAAGCTGTGGAGCGAAGCGGCCGGGATCGAGCCATTGCAGGCGCGCGGGCCGGTCTTCGACACATCGATCGCCCTTGCCGAGGTCGCGGCCGCCGGCGAAGGCGTCGCCCTCGTGCCGGCACTGCTGTTCTCGCGTTATTTCGAGGATGGCAGACTGGTTCGTCCGTTCCCGGTCGAGGTCTCGCTCGGCAGCTACTGGCTGACCTGGCTGCAATCGCGCTCATTGACGCCAGCCATGTTGGCCTTCCGCGATTGGCTTCAAGACGAAAGCCGCAAGGAGATCGTGTCGCGCGCGAGCTGAAGCTCCAAAGCAAAACGGCCGCCCGGTGGGGCGGCCGTCTGTCCTTGTATCCAAGGAGAAAATGGTGGGCGCGACAGGGATCGAACCTGTGACCCCTACGATGTCAACGTAGTGCTCTCCCGCTGAGCTACGCGCCCGTTTCGCCCGAAGGCGTCCGGAACGACACCGGCCCGAGGGCGGCATCGCTGCGAGGTGGAGGGGCTATAGCGGAGGCTTGCGCGCCTTGCAAGGCGCTTCGTCGGCTTTAAGTGCAAGAAGCCGACACGCCTCCCGATCAGGCCGCCAGCAGCTTCTCGACCTCGTTGACCAGTTCGCGCAGATGGAAGGGCTTCGACAGCACCTTGGCGTCCTTCGGCGTCTGCGAATCCGGATTGAGCGCCACCGCCGCGAAACCGGTGATGAACATCACCTTGATGTCGGGATCGAGCTCGGTGGCGCGGCGCGCCAGCTCGATTCCGTCCATCTCGGGCATGACGATGTCGGTCAGGAGCAACTCGAACGGCTCCTCGCGCAGCCGGTTATAGGCCGATAGCCCGTTGTCGAACGAGGCGACGTCGTAGCCCGCATTCTGCAGCGCCTTCACCAGGAAGCGGCGCATGTCGTTGTCGTCTTCGGCCAGGAGAATCTTCGTCATGGCGCCTTGCTTCGTCCGTGATGTTGCGCCGAGCCCACGCCACCTGCCCGCCTGGCCGGAAGCCGATTCGCTCGCCTCGTCGTCCCTCGTACCGGGTGGCCGTCCGTGCCATTCCGGGTGTCGCCGGTCCAGCCCGGCGTGAGGCGAACACAGCGCTCGCACACACCCGAATGGATCAGCCAGTTCTATTTGGCGACATTACGGTAAACAACCAGTGAAGGCTGGCTAGCCAAATGACGAAAGGTCAGGCCCTTCAACCGGGATCGGCTTTGTGCTTGAGTCCGATGACATGACGCTGACAACCGGTTTCTCCTTTCCCCGCCCGGACGACGTGATCGCCGAGATCGAGCGGCCGTTCACGCTCCATCAGCCCGCGCTGCAGGTCGTGCCCGTCATCGTCGACGTGCCCCATGCCGGGCGGCGCTATCCGCGCGCCTTCGTCGAGGGCTCGCGCCTGCCGCTGCGGGCGCTGCGCCGCTCGGAGGACGCCTATGTCGACCTGCTCTTCTCCCATGCGGTCGCTCTCGGCGCGCCCCTGCTCGTCGCGGAATTCCCGCGCGCCTTCCTCGACGCCAACCGTGAGCCCTATGAGCTCGATCCGCGCATGTTCGAGGGCCGCCTGCCCGGCTTCGCCAATACCCGCTCGCTGCGCGTGGCCGGCGGGCTCGGCACGATCCCGCGCATCGTCGGCGAGGCCTACGAGATCTATTCGGGCCGCATTCCGGTCGAGAGCGCGCTCGCCCGGATCGAGGAGCTCTACCGGCCCTATCATGCCGGCCTGCGCCATCTGGTGAACCGCACGCAGGCCAGCTTCGGCAGCTGCATCCTGGTCGATGCCCATTCCATGCCCTCGACCGGGCTCGACCGCGACGGAATCGCCAAGGCCGACATCATCCTCGGCGACCGCTTCGGCACCAGCGCCGCCAGCTTCGTGGTCGATGCCGCGGAAGAGGCGTTCGCGCGCGCCGGGCTCACCGTGACCCGCAACCGCCCTTATGCCGGCGGCTTTATCACCGAGCATTACGGCGCGCCCGGCTCCGGCGTGCACGCGCTGCAGATCGAGGTCAGCCGCGGCCTCTATATGAACGAGGCCACACTTGAGCCGAGCAGCGGCTTCCATGCCGTTCAGCAGGTGATCAGCGCCGCCATGGCCGAATGCTTCGCACGCTGGAGCGGCTGGAGCGACGACTGGCGCCAGGCGGCGGAATAAGGGCCTTCCGAACCCCACCAAATCCCTGAGGTTCAAAAGAAAAAGGGCCGCGCACTTTCGTGGCGGCCCGAAGTCTAGGGAGGAAACGCCCAAGGAGGGCAACGAAGGTTTGAGGTCATCTCCCCTTCGCAGTGCACAATAGCGCATTGCGCTGCAAAAACACAAGCTCAAATGCAAATCCAGTCATGCAAAAAACGCATGACAATTGGCATAGCCGTTCTTGGATGGCCGATTTTGCGGAACCGAATGGAGATGAACTGTCCTTACCTGACCGATCTCGGGCTCGCAGTGCTTGTCTTCCCGTCCGCCGCACAGCATGAAGGCGGCAGCTGGATGAAAGCCGAAGGAAGCCTGGATGAGCGCGGTCGATTTCACGGAGTTCGTCGCCAAGCTGGCGACCCTCTCGGGCCAGGCGATCCTGCCCTTCTTCCGCGCCCGCCATACGACCGAAGACAAATCCGCCGGCGGCGTCTTCGATCCCGTCACAGAGGGCGATCGCGCCGGCGAGGACGTGATGCGCAACCTGATCAAGCGCACCTTCCCGGCCCATGGCATCCTCGGCGAGGAATTCGGTTCCGAGAACGCCGACGCCGACTATGTCTGGGTGCTCGACCCGATCGACGGCACCCGCGCCTTCATCTCGGGCATCCCGGTCTGGGGCACGCTGATCGGCCTGACCCGCAAGGGCGTTCCCGTCTACGGCATGATGAACCAGCCCTTCACAGGCGAGCGCTTCTCCGGCGACGGCCGCATGGCGCGCTATGAAGGGCCGAACGGCCCGCGCACGCTGCACACGCGGCAGGTGACTAATCTCGCCGAGGCGACGCTGATGACCACCAGCCCGCATCTCTTCGTCGACGGACAGAAGGAAGCCTATGGCCGCGTCGAGAGCGCCGTGCGCATGGCCCGTTATGGCTGCGACTGCTATGCCTACTGCATGCTCGCCGCCGGCCATATCGATCTCGTCATCGAGAGCGGGCTGAAGCCCTACGACATCGTCGCGCTGATCCCGATCATCGAGGGCGCCGGCGGCATCGTCACCTCATGGGACGGCGGCAGCGCCGCCCAGGGCGGCACCATCCTCGCCGCCGGCAACAAGACCATGCACCAGGCCGCGCTCGCTTTGCTCAACGGCTGAAGCCGGCGCCGCAGCCTGCTCACCCGGCAACTCCTCGCCCGGGATGAAGGCGTCGAAGGCGGCCCAGAACTGCGCCCGGATCGCATCGGTTTCCATCAGGATCTCGTGGCGCGCCGTCGGCAGCACCAGGGCCGAGCCGGTCTTGAGCCGCGCCGCGAAGCGCTCGATCGCCGGCGTCGACACGACCGGGTCCTGTCCAGCGGCGATGATCAGCGTCGGCACGCGCACTTCTAGCGGTGCGCGCGGCTGCGCAAGTCGGTCCATCAGCTGGAAGGCAGCCCGGATCCAGCCGACGCTGGGGTCGCCGATGGCGAGCTCGCGCGCCGCCGCCGACAGGGCCGCGTTCCGGGCATAGCGGGCAGGATCGGAGCTCAGCCGGTTGCCCTCGAATGGCTTCGTACCGATCGCGGTGTCGCCGCCGCCGGGCACGAAGGCCTTGCCGAAGCCGAGCCAGTACAGCACCCGCGCCAGCCAGCGCGCGCCCCGCGGATTCTCGATCATGCTGATGCCCAGCATCGGCGCGATCGCGACCAGCCGCGCGACCGGGAGTGCCTCGCGTCTGGCGGCATCGAGGCAGAGCGCCGCGCCCATCGAATGCGCCAGCGTGAAATAGGGTGCCGGAAAGCGCTCCTGCATCTGCGCCACGACCAGGGCAAGGTCACGCTCGTAATGCACGAGCCGGCCGACATGCCCTTTGCGCTGTCGGCTGGTGAAGCGCTGCGAGCCGCCCTGCCCACGCCAGTCGAAGGTCAGGACATGGAAGCCCCGCCGGCGCAGCTCGGCGATCGCCTCGCTATAGCGCTCGATGAACTCGGCCCGACCCTGCGCGAGCAGGATCGTGCCCTTCTCCCGCCTTACGCTCGGGCGCCAGCTCGCCAGGCGCAGACGCGCGCCGTCGCTGGTCGCGGCGAACCAGACCTTGCCATGGCCGGGCACCGGATAATCCGGCTGATGGAAGAATTCGGCCTCGGTCATCGGAGCTCCGGCGGACTTGACCGCCTCGTTATGCCCGTCGGGACCCGGCCTTGAAAAGCCGGAAACGCCACCCAGATCATGGTGGCGCAGGCCGTCAAGCGGCTGCGCGACCCAAACCCTGGTCCGCGCTCATGACGAGGCGGACTGACACGAATGTCGCTTCCTCTGGAGGACAATCATGCGTTCCTACGATCTTTCCCCGCTCTATCGCTCGACCGTCGGCTTCGACCGCCTGTTCTCGCTGCTCGACCAGGCCACCAGCGTCGACAACGCGCCGAGCTATCCCCCCTACAATATCGAGCGCACCGCCGAGAACGCCTATCGCATCTCGATCGCGGTCGCCGGCTTCGGTGAGTCCGACCTCTCGATCGAGAGCAAGGAGAACGCGCTGACCGTTCGCGGCGAGAAAAAAGCCGCCGATGACGCCGAAAAGCGCGAAGTCCTGCATCAGGGCATCGCCGCCCGCGCCTTCGAGCGCCGCTTCCAGCTCGCCGATTACGTCCAGGTCACTGGCGCCAGCCTCGAGAACGGGCTGCTCCACATCGACCTGGTCCGCGAGATCCCCGAGGCCAAGAAGCCGCGCCTGATTCCGATCGGCGCGCAGGGCGCCAAGGTGATCGAGGCCCGCAAGGCTGCGTAACTGCAGAACCGAACAGCAAGAGCCTGAAACGCGAGAGCCTCCCCGGGAAACCGGGGAGGCTCTTTGCCTATGGGCTCGGTTCAACGCTCAATTCGGCGGGTTGACCGGCGCGATCGGGATCTCCGGCTTGGGTTGCGCCGTCTTCATATCCTCGATCTGCACCGGTGGCAGGGTCGTATCGGGCGTCGGGATGCCACTCGGATTCGCCCGCGCCAGTGGCGGCGTGCGATCGGGCTCATCGGCCCCGCGGACATCCTGCGGGTTGACCAGCTTCGGCTTGCCGATATCGCCCGGCGCGACTGACGGCACGGCTGCAGGCTTTGCCACCGGCGCATCGGGCTTCGGCGCCGCCGGTGACGGTGGAACGGTGGTTGCCGGCGCGCTCGCCTCGGCCGGCGGCTGGGCCGGCTTCAGCACGGCCGGCCGCTCCGGCGGGCGCGGCGTCAGCTTCTTCGGCGCCGGGCGCTCCTCCTCGCGCGGGTCGAGCCTGACCGTCCGCGGCGGCGGCTGCAGCACGATCCGGTCGATCAATTCGCCGTTGAAGCGATCGATGATGAGCCGCACGCGCGCTCCATTCGCCGCCACGCCATCGACGACGATGGCCGAACGGGTCCGCATCGTGCGCTGCACCTCGCGCAGGCCGAACTCCTGCACGGCGATCCGCTCGACCGCCCGCGGCGGAATCGGCGCTGGCCGGGCCGGCGCGTAGTCATAGCGCCGGCCATAGCCGTAACCGTCGTCATAGTCGTAGCCATAGCCGTAGCGGGCGTAGCCGCCGCCATAGTCATCGATCTGCGCCAGGGCCGGGCCGCTCGCGCCGGCCATGACGGCCAGGATGGTGAGGCCGGCCAGGCGGCGGCGCAGGGGGCGCGGCGCGGCGGCGGGCGAAACGAAGACTGCCATGGTCTGTCCTCTGTCAGACGAAATTCGCAGCCTTCAGTTCTCGGTAAGGATTGCGGCGCGCTTGCGGCGTGAATCCGCTGCGAAACAGGCGCTTCTCGATGCTCAGACGGCAGCCAGCACGGCGGCAAGCCGGTCGACGTCCTGCGCCCGCGTCGCAAAGGAGCAGACGAACCGCCCGACCACCTCGCCGTCCCGCAGGCGTTCTCGTTCCGGCAAGGCATCGCCCGACCAGGCGATGTACTGCACGCCTTGCGCCGCCAGGGCAGCCTGCGCCGGTGGCGGCAGCACCAGGAACACCTCGTTCGCCTCGCAGGCCCAGGCCAGCTGGAGCTTATCGCTGGCCTTGACGGCGGCGGCGAGGCGCGCCGCCATCGCATTGGCGTGGCGTGCAAGGTCGAGCCAGTGACCACCGTCCAGCAGTCCTTCGAACTGCGCCCCGATCAGCCTTCCCTTGGACAAAGTGTGCCCGGCCCGCTTGCGCCGCCATGGCATCTCACCGGCATTGGCCGGATCGAAGACGATCACCGCCTCGGCGGCAAAGGCACCGTTCTTGGTGCCGCCGAAGGAGAGCACGTCGACGCCCGCCTTCCAGGTGATCTCGGCGGGCGTGCAACCCAACGCCACGACCGCATTGGCGAAGCGGGCGCCGTCCATGTGCAGCTTCAGGCCGCGCGGCAGGGTCGCCTGCTTCAGTGCCGCGATCTCGGACGGCCTGTAGACCAGCCCGCACTCGGTCGCCTGCGTGATCGACAGCATCTGCGGCTGCACCTGATGCAGGGAGCCCGCCCGCATGCGCGCGAGCTGCTCGGTTACGACCTCTGGCGTGAGCTTGCAGCCATCGCCTGGCAGGCCGACGATCTTGGCCCCGCCGGTGAAGAACTCGGGCGCGCCGCATTCATCGGAGGCAATATGCGCCTCATGATGGCAGAGTACCGCGCCCCAGGGCTGGACCAGGCTCGCCAGGGCCAATGAATTGGCCGCCGTGCCGGTCGTGACGAGGAAGACCGCAACCTCGCGCTCGAACAGCTCGCCGAACAGGGTCTCGACCCGCTTCGTCCAGGCATCGGTGCCATAGGCGGCGGCAGAACCGTCATTGGCGGCCGCCATCGCCTGCATCACCGGCGCGCTCGCTCCGGCCAGATTGTCGCTGACGAAATTCATGGGAGGCTCATATCCGGCGGGCGCTGAGAGGTCGCTGACGGATAAGCAGCCTCCTGCCGCAGCGCAATCTGTGGCGACGCAGAGCAGCTCCGATTCCTGCGACCGACAACTTCCGGCTTGGCTCGCAGGGCCACGCGATGCGAAAATGTCCAGACATCTATGCAGATAGCAATAAAATGTCGCCGCAGTGCAAAATCGCCGCTTGTGCCCAGATTGGAATTCTGGCAAGGTCAAGGCAATAGGACAGCTATGCTGTCCCATTTTCAGAGTGGGCCTCGCCGAGGCCCTGGCGCGAGCGGACGGAGCGGACGATGACGGGAGGTACGGCGAATAAAGCCAAAGCCAACCGTACGACGCGCGCCGCCCGCAAAACGGCGGCGTGACCAGGCGCAGCAGGGCTTAACGCCCGAGGCGCCTGCGGAGGACGCGGGCGCAAGACAAGACCGGCGCAAGCAACCTTCGCAAACCGAGAATAGAGCCGGACCGGCCCGATCCTTGCTCGACAAGGTGGCAGCCGGAGCGGCGGTGGACTTTGGCTGGCTCCCGAGCCGATGCTGCGGGACCGAGGCGGGCGGAGGCGACGATGAGCGAAGGCAGGAAGGCGAGCGCGATGGCCAACACCACTGCTAAAGCTGCCACCACGACGACGACCGCTTTCGAGCGTTTTCCCGAGGTGCGTGACCCCGCCATGCCGGAGCGCCAGGGCCTCTACGACCCGTCCTATGAGAAGGATTCCTGCGGCGTCGGCTTCATCGCCGACATGAAGAACCGCAAGAGCCATGCGATCGTCGCGCAGGGCCTGCAGATCCTGCACAATATCGACCATCGCGGCGCTGTCGGCGCCGATCCCAAGCTCGGCGACGGCTGCGGCATCCTCACCCAGATCCCGCATCGCTTCTTCAAGGAAGAATGCGCAGGGATCGGCATCGAGCTGCCCGAGCCCGGCCATTACGCCATCGGCCAGTTCTTCATGCCGCAGGAGGCGGACAACCGCGCCGTCTGCGAGGAGATCGTCGCCCAGACGGTCGAGGAGGAAGGCCTGATCTTCCTCGGCTGGCGCGACGTGCCCGTCGACAACAGCGATCTCGGCGAAGCCGTCAAGGAAACCGAGCCGTGCCATCGCCAGATCTTCGTCGGCCGCCCGGCCGAGATCACCGATGAGGACGAGTTCGAGCGGCAGGTCTATGTCCTCAGGAAGTCGGTCTCGAACAAGGTCTATAAGCGCCATGACCGGGCGACCGCGACCTATTATCCGGTCTCCTTCTCCTGCCGGACCATCGTCTACAAGGGCATGGTGCTGGTCACTCAGCTCGGCGACTACTTCAAGGACCTGACCGACGAGCGCTTCGAGAGCGCGCTCGCCCTCGTCCACCAGCGCTTCGCCACCAACACCTTCCCGTCCTGGCGCCTCGCCCACCCCTACCGGATGGTCGCCCATAACGGCGAGATCAACACGCTGCGCGGCAACGTCAACTGGATGGCGGCGCGGCAAGCCTCGGTCGACTCCGAGCTCTTCGGTGCCGACATCTCCAAGCTCTGGCCGATCTCCTATGAGGGCCAGTCCGACACGGCCTGCTTCGACAACGCCCTCGAATTCCTGGTCCAGGGCGGCTATTCGCTCGCCCACGCCATGATGATGCTGGTGCCCGAGGCCTGGGCCGGCAACCCGCTGATGGATGAGAGCCGGCGCGCCTTCTACGAGTACCACGCCGCGCTGATGGAGCCGTGGGACGGCCCGGCCGCGATCGCCTTCACCGATGGCCGCCAGATCGGCGCGACGCTCGACCGCAACGGCCTGCGCCCCGCGCGCTATCTCGTCACCGATGACGGGCTCGTCGTGCTCGCCTCGGAGTTCGGCGTGCTGCCGATCCCGGAGGAGAAGATCGTCCAGAAGTGGCGGCTTCAGCCCGGCAAGATGCTGCTGATCGACCTCGAAGAGGGCCGCATCATCGGCGACGACGAGATCAAGACCTCGCTTTGCCTAGCCAACCCCTACAAGGACTGGCTGAAGCGCACCCAGATCGTGCTCGAGGAGCTGCCGCCGGTCGAGGCGCGGGCATCGCGCACCGACGTCGCCTTGCTCGATCGCCAGCAATCCTTCGGCTACACCCAGGAAGACACCAAGATCCTGATGGCGCCGATGGCGGTAACCGGCCAGGAAGCCGTCGGCTCGATGGGCACGGATACGCCGATCTCGGCGCTCTCCTCGAAGTCGAAGCTGCTCTACACGTATTTCAAGCAGAACTTCGCCCAGGTCACCAATCCGGCGATCGACCCGATCCGCGAGGAGCTCGTAATGAGTCTCCTCTCCTTCATCGGGCCGCGTCCGAACATCCTCGACCTCGAGGGCACCTCGCGCCGCAAGCGCCTGGAAGTGCGCCAGCCGATCCTGACCAATGACGATCTCGAGAAGATTCGCTGCATCGGTCACTATGAGGACCGCTTCGACACCAAGACGCTCGACATCACCTATCCGACGCGCGAGGGCGCGGCCGGCATGGCGGGCGCGATCGAGCGCCTGAGCGAGCGCGCCGAAGCGGCCGTCCATGGCGGCTACAACATCATCATCCTCTCCGACCGCCAGGTCGGCCCCGACCGCATCCCGATCCCGGCGCTGCTGGCGACGGCGGCAGTCCACCATCACCTGATCCGCAAGGGCCTGCGCACCTCGGTCGGCCTCGTGCTGGAATCGGGCGAGCCGCGCGAAATCCATCACTTCGCTTTGCTCGCCGGCTTCGGCGCCGAGGCGATCAACCCCTATCTCGCCTTCGAGACCATGGAGGCGCTGCTGGAGGCCGGCGAGTTCCCGCCGGAGGTCGACCGCTACGAGGTGGTCAAGCGCTTCATCAAGTCGATCGGCAAGGGCCTGCTCAAGGTTATGTCGAAGATGGGCATCTCGACCTACCAGTCCTATTGCGGCGCCCAGATCTTCGACGCCGTCGGCCTGCGCACCGAGTTCATCGACAAGTACTTCACCGGCACGATCTCATCGATCGAGGGCGTCGGCCTCGCCGAGATCGCCGAGGAGACCGTGCGCCGTCATCGCGACGCCTTCGGCGACTCGCCGGTCTATCGCGATGCGCTCGATATCGGCGGCGAATACGCCTTCCGTCTGCGCGGCGAGGCGCATGCCTGGACGCCGGAGAACATCGCGCTGCTCCAGCACGCCGTGCGCGGCAATGCGCGCGACAAGTTCAAGGCCTATTCCGAGCTGGTCAACGATCAGAGCGAGAAGCTCTCGACCATCCGTGGCCTGTTCCACGTCAAGATGGCCGGGGAGCTCAACCGCCAGCCGATCGCGCTCGACGAGGTCGAAAGCGCGGCTTCGATCGTCAGGCGCTTCTCGACCGGCGCCATGTCCTTCGGCTCGATCAGCCACGAGGCCCACTCGACGCTGGCCCTCGCCATGAACGCGATCGGCGGCAAGTCGAACACCGGCGAGGGCGGCGAGGAGCCGGAGCGCTTCAAGCCGCTGCCGGACGGCCGCTCGATGCGCTCGGCGATCAAGCAGGTCGCCTCAGGCCGCTTCGGCGTCACCACCGAATACCTCGTCAACTCGCAGATGATGCAGATCAAGGTCTCGCAGGGCGCCAAGCCCGGCGAGGGTGGGCAGTTGCCCGGCCACAAGGTCGATGCCCGCATCGCCAAGGTCCGGCATTCGACCCCGGGCGTCGGCCTGATCTCGCCGCCGCCGCATCACGACATCTATTCGATCGAGGATCTCGCCCAGCTGATCTTCGACCTGAAGAACGTCAATCCGGCGGCGGACGTCTCGGTCAAGCTCGTCTCCGAGCTCGGCGTCGGCACCGTCGCCGCCGGCGTCGCCAAGGCGCGCGCCGACCACATCACCATCGCCGGCTATGAGGGCGGCACCGGCGCTTCGCCGCTGACCTCGATCAAGCATGCCGGCTCGCCCTGGGAGATCGGCCTGGCCGAGACCCACCAGATCCTGGTGATGAACAAGCTGCGCGGCCGCATCGCCCTGCAGGTCGATGGCGGCCTGCGCACGGCGCGCGACATCGTCATCGGCGCGCTGCTCGGCGCCGACGAGTTCGGCTTCGCTACTGCGCCGCTGATCGCCGCCGGCTGCATCATGATGCGCAAGTGCCACCTCAACACCTGCCCGGTCGGCGTCGCCACCCAGGACCCGGTGCTGCGCAAGCGCTTCAAGGGCCAGCCCGAGCACGTCATCAACTTCTTCTTCTTCCTCGCCGAGGACGTGCGCGAGATCATGGCGGCGATGGGCGTCAAGAGCTTCGACGAGCTCGTCGGCCGCTCCGACTGGCTCGACAAGAAAGAGGCGATCGAGCACTGGAAGGCCAAGGGGCTCGACTTCGCCCGCATCTTCCACAAGCCGGAGCCCGGCGCGGGCGTCGCCATCCGCAATGTCGAGCGCCAGGTCCACCCGATCGAGTCGGTGCTCGACCGCACCCTGATCGCCAAGGCCGGCGCCTCGCTCGATACCGCTGCGCCGGTGGTGATCGAGAGCACGATCCGCAATGTCGACCGCTCGACCGGCGCGATGATCTCGGGTGAAATCGCCAAGCGCCATGGTTCGATCGGTCTGCCCGAGGACACGATCACGGTGAAGCTCACCGGCACCGCAGGCCAGAGCTTCGGCGCCTGGGTCGCCGGCGGCCTGACGCTCGACCTGACCGGCCAGGCCAACGACTATGTCGGCAAGGGCCTGTCCGGCGGCAAGCTGATTATCCGTCCCGATCCGAAGTCGCGTGCGCTCGCCGAGGAGGCGATCATCGTCGGCAACACAGTGCTCTACGGCGCGATTTCCGGCGAATGCTACTTCCGCGGCGTCGCCGGCGAGCGCTTCGCCGTGCGCAATTCCGGCGCGATCGCGGTTGTCGAGGGCACCGGCGACCATGGCTGCGAGTACATGACCGGCGGCGTCGTCGTCGTGCTCGGCCAGACCGGGCGCAACTTCGCGGCCGGCATGTCGGGCGGCATCGCCTATGTGCTCGACGAGGACAAGAGCTTCGCCAAGCGCTGCAACCTCTCAATGGTCGATCTCGAGCCGGTGCCGGAGGAGGAGGAGCTGACCCAGCGCCTCTACCACCATGGCGGCGATCTCGAGTTCAAGGGCCGCATCGACGTCATGGCCAACATGTCCGGCTACGACGCCGAGCGCCTGCACCAGCTTATCGCCTACCACCTGAAATACACCGGGTCGGCGCGGGCGCAGGCCATTCTGGAGAACTGGGCGGACTACCTGCCCAAATTCGTCAAGGTCATGCCGGTCGAGTACCGGCGCGCACTACTGGAAATCGAGCGGGCCCAGGCCGGCGTCTCGGTCGCGGCGGAGTGAGACGATGGGCAAGGTAACCGGCTTCCTCGAGATCGACCGCCGCGACCGGAAGTATCGTCCGGCCTCGGATCGCATTCGCAACTACAAGGAATTCATCATCCCGCTGGGCCCGGAGGCGACCCGGGACCAGGCGGCGCGCTGCATGAACTGCGGCATCCCGTATTGTCACAATGGCTGCCCGGTCAACAACCAGATCCCGGACTGGAACGACCTCGTCTACAACGACAAGTGGCAGGAGGCGCTCGGCAACCTGCACTCGACCAACAACTTCCCGGAGTTCACCGGCCGTGTCTGCCCCGCCCCTTGCGAGGCCTCCTGCACGCTGAACCTCGAGGATACTCCGGTCACCATCAAGTCGATCGAATGCGCGATCGTCGACAAGGGCTGGGAAGAGGGCTGGATCGTTCCCGAGCCGGCCTCCACGAAGACCGGCAAGAAGATCGCGATCATCGGCTCCGGCCCGGCCGGCCTTGCTGCCGCCCAGCAGCTCGCCCGCGTCGGCCACGAGGTCCATGTCTATGAGCGTCAGGGCCGCGCCGGCGGCTTGCTGCGCTACGGCATCCCCGACTTCAAGATGGAGAAGTCGCATGTCGATCGGCGCGTCGCCCAGATGGAGGCCGAAGGCGTGGTCTTCCATTACGGCGTCAATGTCGGCATCGATATCGAGCCACAGGAGCTGCTTGCGCAATACGACGCCATCGGCCTGACCGGCGGCGCCGAGAAGCCGCGTGACCTGCCGATCGAGGGCCGCGACCTCGACGGCGTCCAGTTCGCCATGGACTTCCTGCCGCAGCAGAACCGCCGCAATGGCGGCGAGCCGGACACCACAGGCAACGCCCGTCCGATCCTCGCCGGCGGCAAGCATGTCGTCGTCATCGGCGGCGGCGACACCGGCTCCGACTGCATCGGCACCTCGGTACGCCAGGGCGCGCTCTCGGTCACCCAGCTCGAGATCATGCCGCAGCCGCCGGAGAAGGAGAACAAGGCGCTGACCTGGCCGAACTGGCCGCTGAAGCTGCGGACCTCCTCCAGCCATGAGGAAGGCGCCGAGCGCGATTTCGCCGTCGGTACGGTCAAGTTCACCGGCGAGAACGGCAAGGTGAAGACGCTGCACTGCGCCAAGGTCGACGCCCAGTTCAAGCCGATCGAGGGCAGCGAGTTCCAGCTCAAGGCCGATCTCGTGCTGCTCGCGATGGGCTTCGTCTCGCCGGTGCATGATGGGCTTCTCGCCAAGCTCGGCGTCAAGATCGACGGGCGCGGCAATGTCGAGGCCAACATGCTGGCTTACAAGACCTCGGTCGAGAAGGTCTTCGCCGCTGGCGACATGCGCCGCGGCCAGTCGCTGGTGGTCTGGGCGATCCGCGAGGGCCGCCAAATGGCCCACTCGATCGACAAGCACCTGATGGGCGAGACCATCCTGCCGCGCTGAGCGGCAGGTCAACACGCGTCATGCTCGGGCGCAGACCCGAGCATCTCAGACCGGAAAAGGCTCCGGCTTAGCGCCTACTCGTCACGAGACTCTCGGGTCGTCGCTGCGCGCCGCCCGAGAATGACGGCTACGGCCTCACGCCCCCAGCAGATCCACCAGCGGCGGGATCAGCGGCTCGTCGGCCGGCGGCATGGCGAGATCGCGCAGTTTGCCGGGCCGCACCCATTTCAGTGTCTGCCCCTCACGAGACATCACCGTCCCCTCCCAGCGCCGGCAGATATAAAGCGGCATCAAGAGGTGGAACTCGGGATAGGCGTAGCTGGCGAAGGTCAGCGGCGCCAGGCAGGCTTCCTTGACCTTGATGCCGAGCTCTTCAGCGAGCTCGCGGATCAGCGCCGGCTCCGGCCGCTCGCCGGCCTCCAGCTTGCCGCCGGGGAATTCCCAGAGGCCCGCCAGGGATTTCCCTTCGGGACGTTGGGTGACGAGCACGCGGTTGTCGGAATCGACCAGCGCGCAGGCGACGACGAGCAGCAGTTTCACGGCAAGAGCTAATGTCCCGAGAGGATGACCTCGACCGGCTCGGTTTCCTTGCCGGTCAGCGTGACCTCGTCATAGACCGAACCGCCTTCGCGGAAAATCGCATCCTCTTCGCCCCAGATCACCTGGGTCGCGACGAAGTAGGTCCCGGGCGCGACCTTGTCGAAGCTGAAGCGCCCCCGCGCCGTCGACTTGGTCGTGCGGGTGAACTGCGCATAGAGCGGATCGATCTCGCCGTTGGGATAGCGCCAGTGCGGCAGGAACTTGGTCTTCTCGAAGATGCCCTTGAAGCGCTCACGCGCATAGGCCGTCGCGGGGATCAGCCTGACCACCTCGCCGGCGGCATTCACGACCTGGCCTTTGGCGCGCGTCCGGAAGGCATGGCCGACGATGACGCCGGTCCCGGTCTTCCGGATGAACGCCGCCTCCTCGGCCGAGAACAACGCCGTCGTCACCGGCTGTTGCACACAGGCACCTAGCAGGGCCGCAAGGCCCAGCACGCATGCGATCCTCGTCATCTAGCTCGTCCCCCCGCAGGCGCCGTCGATACCAGGAAGACGCCTGCGAGGATGATGCAACCTCCGATAACTTGCCGCAACTCCAGCGTTTCACCGAGCACGAATACACCCATGCCGGCAGCGACCGCCGGAACGAGATAGCCAGTCATGGCCGCGCGCGTCGGACCGGCGGCGCGGATCAATCGCATGAAGAACGTCACCGGCAGCGCCGTCGCGAACACGCCGAGCGCTAGCACCGCCTGCCAGTGCGGCGCGAGAGCAGCGAGCGCCGCCCCGCCGGATAAGGCCAGGGTCAGCAGCAGCGCGCCCGAGCCCGAGACCATCTGCTGGCCGAGAGCCAATCGGATCGGATCGCCCGCCCGCGGCGGCACGGCGCGCGTATAGAGATTGGCGCAGGCATAGGACAGCGTCGCGCCGACCATGGCGAGGAGACTGAGCGCCGTGCCGCCGCCCTCGCCCAAGCGCGGCCCGATCAGGATGGCGACGCCGGCCATGCCGACAAGGATGCCCGCGAGGCGGCGCCGGCTCAGGCGTTCTTCGGAGAACAGGAAATGCGCGAACAGCGCCGTCACCAGCGGCCCCGCCGCCTGGATCATCGCCGCCGGGCCACTGGCGAGCTGAATCAGCGCATAGGCGACGAGCACATTCGGCAACCAGCCATTGCAGGTGCCGAGCACCAGCCAGTGGCGAAGCTCATGGCGACGCGGCAGCGGGCTCTGGCCGCGCAGCGCGACATAGAGCGAGAGCGTCGCAGCGCCCAGCAGCCCGCGGCCGGCGGCGATCGCCCAAGGCGAAACCTCGCCGGCCATCAGCTTGATGAAGAGGTAGCTGCTCCCCCATAGGAAGGAGCAGGCGGCGAGGTTGCCGACGATGAAGCTCTTGCTCGGGCCTACTAGCCCCGAGGGCTCAGGAGCGATAGTCGCCGTTGATCTCGACATAGGCCTTGGTCAGGTCGCAGGTCCAGACGGTAGCCTTGCCGCGGCCGAGGCCGAGATCGGCGGTGACGACGATGTGCTCGCCCTTCATGTAATCGGAGACGGCCTTTTCGTCATAGGAGCCGGCGCGAGCGCCCGCTTCCGCGACCTTGATCGCGCCGAAGGAGATGTCGAGCCGATCGCGGTCTGCCGGCTCGCCGGCCTTGCCGACGGCCATGACGATGCGCCCCCAATTGGCGTCCTCGCCGGCGACCGCGGTCTTGACCAGCGGCGAATTGGCGATCGAGAGCGCGACCGCCTTGGCCGAGCGCGCGGACTTTGCCCCGACGACGCGAACCTCGACGAATTTGCGGGCGCCCTCGCCGTCCTTGCAGACCAGATGCGATAGCTCCAGCAGGAGCGCGTTCAGCGCCCGCTTGAAGCCGGAGAGGCGGGCATCGCTGGGGTCGGTGATCTCCGGCACGCCGCGCGCCTTGGCCTTGCCAGTTGAGAACAGCATCAGCGTGTCGGAGGTCGAGGTGTCGCTGTCGACCGTGATCGCGTTGAACGAGCCCTTGACGCCCTTCGACAGCAGGGCCTGCAGCACCGGCGCCGCGATCGGCGCATCGGTGAAGACGAAAGAGAGCATCGTCGCCATGTCAGGCGCGATCATGCCGGCGCCCTTGGCGATGCCGGCGATCGTGACCTCGTGCCCGTCGATCTTGGCCTTGCGCGAGACCGCCTTCGGGAAAGTGTCGGTGGTCATGATCGCCTTGGCGGCGTCCGACCAGGGGCCATCGGCAGCGCGCTTGGCGCAATCGGCCAGCACGCCCTCGAACTTGGTCGCGTCGAGCGGCTCGCCGATCACGCCGGTCGAGGCGATGAAGACCTCCTCCGCCTTGCAGCCCGCAGCCTTGGCCGCGATCTTCGCGGTCAGCGCGACCGAGTCGCGACCTTTCAGGCCGGTGAAGGCGTTGGCGTTGCCGGAATTGACGACGATGGCGCGCGCCTTGCCCTGCGCCAGATTCTCACGGCACCAATCGACCGGGGCCGAGGGGCATTTCGAGCGGGTGAAGACGCCGGCGGCCTGCGAGCCTTCGTCGAGCAGGATGAGCACGACGTCGGTGCGGCCCTTGTAGCGGATGCCGGCCTCGGCGGTGGCAAAACGCACGCCCGGCACGGCCGGAACCTTGGGCTGGCGCTTCGGCGCGAGCGGAGAAACGGGAACATCCTTGCCGGCCATCATGCGCCTCCTCTTATGGCTGGCCCGATGTGCCGCAGCAACGGCGCGAAGACAAGAGTCCGAACCCCTCCAAAAGCAAACGCCCGGGCATGGCCCGGGCGCATCACGACGGTACGATGAAAATCGTGGCCGCTCAGGGCTTCTTCGGCTCGGCCGGAGCCGGGGTCGCAGGCGCGGGGGTCGCCGGAGCAGCCGGCTTGTCGAGGCGCTCGACCTTGGCCTTCTCGCGCAGCGCCACGATGATGTCCTGCTGCGCCTTGCGGACCAGATACTGGTCGATCTGCGGCTTGACCTCGTCGAAGCTCGGCAGCGGCTTGCTGCGCTTGTCTTCGACCTTGATGACATGCCAGCCGAACTGGCTCTTCACCGGCTCGGAGAGCTGGCCCTTCTCAAGCTTGAAGGCGGCCTCGGCAAATTCCGGCACCATCCGGTCCTTGGCGAACCAGCCGAGATCGCCGCCCTCCTTGCCCGAACCCGGATCCTTGGAGAGTTCGGCCGCAACCTTGGCGAAGTCCTCGCCCTTCTTCACCCGCTCCAGCGCCGCCTTAGCCTGCGCCTCCTCGGGCACCAGGATATGGCGGGCGTGGACCTCCTCCTCAGGCTTCATCGCCTTGACGGTGTCCTCGAACAGCTTCTTGGCCGCTTCCGGCGTCGCCGCCTTCTTGGACTCGACCGTCAGGTACTCGTCGAGCAGCAGCTTGTCGCGGTTATAGGCGACGCGCTTGGCGAACTCCGGCCCCTCGCCGATCTTGGCGGCCGCGGCAGTCTTGGCGCCGAGCTTGAGGTCGACCAGATAGTTGATCAGCTCCTCGCGCTTGCGCTCCTCCGGCATCTGCGCGGTGCGCTCGCCGAGATCCTCTTCGGCGAGCTTGAGGTCGCCTTCGGTGATGGTGATGCCATCGACCTTGGCAACGGGCTTGTCCTGTTGCGCGAGGGCCGGCACGGCGGCCAGCGCGAAGCCAAGCGACAGCATGGCGAGACGGGAGGACAACATCGGTGCGGCCTTTCAATGGACGGCGCGGAGATCGATCTCGCCGGCTGAGTGCCAGCAGAACGCGGCGTTGGCAAGACAAGAGGTTGTTAGTGGTCGCGGACACCCTCTAGGCTTCGCACATCAACGCAAGCCGGCCAGCCTGGTTCAATCCGTCGCGGCGCAGCGAGCCACGACTCCTGCCTCTTGGAACACGCCCTGCCGGACCCCACATCCGCGCGGACAAGCGCGTGCTGGACCACGCGCCCGCGCACGTCTAAACACGCGCGTGAAATTCTAGAGACGATCGCTTTCGGCCGCGCTCCCGGCGCCGGCTGGATTCGCCATTGAAAGGCCAGACATGCTTGGCGCGCTTGCAAAGAAACTCTTCGGCTCGTCGAACGATCGGCGGGTGAAGGGCTACCAACCCCGCGTCGCCGCGATCAACGCGCTCGAAGCCGAGGTCGCCCAGCTCTCCGACGAGGCCCTGAAAGCGCGAACCGAAACCTTCAGGAAGCAGCTCGCCGATGGCGCCAAGCTCGACGACCTGCTCGTGCCGGCTTTCGCCACGGTGCGTGAGGCTGCAAAGCGCGTGCTCGGCCAGCGCCATTTCGACGTCCAGCTGATCGGCGGCATGGTGCTGCACGAGGGCTCGATCGCCGAGATGAAGACCGGCGAAGGCAAGACACTGGTCGCGACCCTGCCGGTCTACCTCAACGCGCTCACCGGCAAGGGCGTCCACGTCGTCACCGTCAACGACTACCTCGCCCGCCGCGACGCCGAGTGGATGGGCAAGATCTACAATTTCCTCGGACTCACCTACGGCATCATCGTCCACGGCCTCGACGACGAGGAGCGCCAGCGCGCCTATGCCAGTGACATCACTTACGGCACCAACAACGAGTTCGGTTTCGACTATCTGCGCGACAACATGAAGTACGAGGTCGCGCAGATGAGCCAGCGCGGCCATCATTTCGCGATCGTCGACGAGGTCGACTCGATCCTGATCGACGAAGCCCGCACGCCGCTGATCATCTCCGGCCCGCTCGACGACAAGTCCGACCTCTACGTCGCGATCGACAAGGTCCTGCCCGGGCTGGTCAAGGGCGACTACGAGGTCGACGAGAAGCAGCGCACGGCCGCGCTGACCGAGGCGGGCAACGAGCATATCGAGCAGTTGCTGCGCGAGGCCGACCTCCTCAAGGAGGGCGATCTCTACGACTCCGCCAACGTCACCCTCGTCCACCACGTCAACCAGGCGCTGCGTGCACATACCCTGTTCACGCGCGACAAGGACTACATCGTCCGCAACGACGAGGTGGTGATCATCGACGAGTTCACCGGCCGTATGATGCCGGGCCGGCGCTATTCGGAAGGCCTTCACCAGGCGCTCGAGGCCAAGGAGAACGTCACCGTCCAGCCCGAGAACGCGACGCTGGCCTCAATCACCTTCCAGAACTATTTCCGCCTCTACAAGAAGCTCGCCGGCATGACCGGCACCGCGGGCACCGAGGCCGACGAGTTCGAGCAGATCTACAAGCTCGAAGTGGTCGAGATCCCGACCAACGTTCCGGTCGCTCGTATCGACGACGACGACGAGGTCTATCGCAGCTTCCCGGAGAAGGTGAAGTCGATCATCAAGGAGCTGGAGCGCGCCAGCGAGCGCCTGCAGCCGGTGCTGGTCGGCACCGCCTCGATCGAGAAGTCCGAGCAGATCGCCGAGATGCTGGTCGCCGCCGGCTTCAAGCAGATCGACTTCAGCCAGCCCGGCGCGCTCGACAGCCTCTACGCCGCCGCCCGCACGGGCAAGAGCACCAAGCAGTTCGCCGTGCTGAACGCCCGCTTCCACGAGCAGGAAGCCTTCATCGTCGCCGAGGCTGGCGTGCCCGGCGCGATCACCATCGCCACCAACATGGCCGGCCGCGGCACCGACATCAAACTCGGCGGCAATGTCGAGATGCGCGTCTCGATCGAGACTGCCGGCATGGAGGACGGGCCGGAGAAAGAGGCCAAGATCAAGCAGATCGAGGCCGAGGTCGCCCGCTTCAAGGAGATCGTCCTCAACGCCTCCGAGACGATCGAGCTCGAGCCGGCCAAGGGCTCGCGCCCGGCCAAGACCATGACCCGCCCCGGCGGCCTCTACATCATCGGCACCGAGCGCCATGAGAGCCGGCGCATCGACAACCAGCTGCGCGGCCGCGGCGGCCGTCAGGGTGACCCCGGCCGCTCCAAGTTCTTCCTGTCGCTGCAGGACGACCTGATGCGCATCTTCGGCTCCGACCGAATGGACGGCATGCTGCAGAAGCTCGGCCTGCAGGAAGACGAGGCGATCGTCCATCCCTGGATCAACAAGGCGGTCGAGAAGGCGCAGGGCAAGGTCGAGGCGCGCAACTTCGACATCCGCAAGAACATCCTGAAATACGACGACGTCATGAACGACCAGCGCAAGGTCGTGTTCGAGCAGCGCCGTGAGTTCATGCGCAGCGAGAGCGTGCGCGAGACCATCGACGACATGCGCCACGGCGTCGTCGAGGACACCGTCTCGCGCCGCATCCCGGAGGACGCTTATCCCGAGCAGTGGGATGCCGCCGGCCTGAAGCAGGACGTCGTGACCTATCTCAACCTCGAACTGCCGATCGAGGACTGGGCCAAGGAAGAAGGCATCGCCGACGCCGAGCTGCGCGAGCGCATCCGCAAGATCGCAGACGAGGACTATACGGCGCGCATCGAGCGCAACACCGAAGAGGTGATGACCTATATCGAGAAGCAGGTGCTGCTGCAGACGCTCGATCATCTCTGGCGCGAGCATCTCGTCACGCTCGATCATCTCAGACAGGTCATCGGCTGGCGCGGCTATGCCCAGCGCGATCCGCTGAACGAGTACAAGCAGGAAGCCTTCGAGCTGTTCGACGGGCTGATCGGCCGCCTGCGCGAGCAGGTCACCGGCAATCTGATGCGCGTCGAGGTCCGCTTTGAGGCGCCGCCGGAAGACGGCCAGGACCCGGCTCAGGGCGGCAACGACACCCTGCCGCCCCCGCCCGCCGGCTTCTTCGCCAGCCAGCCGCAGTTCGCCGCGACCGATGGCGATCTCGCCGTCGCCGAGCGCAACCCGGCCGATCCCGCGAGCTGGGGCAAGGTCGGCCGCAACGAGCTCTGCCCCTGCGGCTCCGGCAAGAAGTTCAAGCACTGCCACGGCCAGTTCGTCTGACCGCGGCGCCGGAGTTCTCTTCCAGCACGGACTTCAGGCGAAACCAGCCTCTATGGCTCCGAGCGCATCGATCTCGATGCGCGCTGTCGCACCGGCGCTGAGCCATTGCGTCCTGACCAGGCTACCGAGCAGGACGATCTCGCCCGCCCGTAGCGGCTGAGTACGCTCCAATGCGTGTTCGGCAAGCCAGGCCAAAGCGGCGTAGGGGTGGCCGAGCACATCGGCGCCGAGACCGGCGCCGACCTCGACCCCGTCGACCAGGATTCGTCCGCGCAATGTCGCGAGATCCGGCAGGGCCGCCGGATCGTGCTCGCGGCCAAGAACCGCCCCGGCGGCGAAGAAATCGTCGGCGACCAGCATCGGCGTGCCCGTGCTCTGCCAATCGACATAGCGGTCGTCGACGATCTCGATCGCCGCCATCACCGCTCCGACCGCACCGCGGACGCCCTCGGCCGTGAACGGCCCTTCCCGCAGATCGCGCACCAGCCGCACCGCGATCTCGCATTCGACGCCGACCCTGACGAAATCACCATGCCGGAGCTTGGCATCACCGCGATGCGTCGTGCCGGCGAAGAGCCCGGCCGCGCAGGGGTGGGCGATGCCGAGATAGGCCTGCATAACCGGCGTGGTGCAGCCGATCTTCCAGCCGATGCGCGCGCCGAAACGGCTGCCAGCCAGGCGCGCATGGACCGCGTCACGCACCGCATAAGCCTCGGCGAGATCGCGTGGCGCGGCCCCGGCGGGGGGCGGTGCCAGAGGTGTCAGGCTGAGCCGCGCAGTGCTGACCTGCTCGGCTGCTGCAGCGATGGCGGTGTCGGACAAGGCGAGGCTCCGCATGTTGGATGAGGCAACCTGCCATGCCAGGGCTTTCGCTGGCCAGCATGAGCGCAACCGATGCCAGCGAGATTTGGTCCCGCTATAGCAAGGGGGGCATGAACTCTCGATTACGAGGATATCTGGCTGTGCCGGCTGCTGGCGAACCCGCGAAACAAGCCCATATCGAGCTCACGCTCGACTACACCGACGACGAGCTCGCCCGCTTCGACACGCTGCTGGCGCAGCAGAACCTCGCCGAGAACAAGCCGACGATCTGGGAGGGCTGGCCCGCCTTCATCGGGCTGGGCGTCGCCGTGGCGATCGGCGCGACCCTGCTCGCCACCGCTGGCGGGATCGTCGCACCTCGCTCCAGCGCCGGCATCGCCGCGCTCTGCTTCGGGGCGTATTGGATCGGCATGACCGCGCCGAGCCTGGCAGCCGGTATCGCCGACAAGAGACGGCAGAAGGCGACCTATGACGCCTTCCGGGCGGAGTGGAACGGTACGCGCCTGCTGGCGACGCGGAACGGCGTCTGGTTCCGGCGTGAAGGGCTGCGCAGCTTCATCGGACGCAGCGCGATCCGCAAGACGAGCAGCGGCGACGGCCTGTTCCTGCTGCACCTGCGCGTTGGCCAGCCGACCATGATCCCGCTGCGTCTGCTGACGACGGAGCAGCAGGAATTCCTTGCCGCCCTTGCGTCGTAAGGGTCACCGTTTTTTGGTGAAGAAGCGCAGCAGATTGGCATAGCCGCGAGCGTCATCGATCGCTCGATGCGTATGCGCGACAGAGCCCAACCATTCCGCCGGATAGCGGTCGACATCGCACTCCCATTGCCCGCGCCCGGTCTTGCCGGCGACGAAGGACATCAGGCACAGCGGCGCATGCCGAAAGAGGCGGTCTGCGACCCAGGGGCCTTCGAGCAGCGGGCGCCCGACGAAGCGGCGCAGATAATAGTCGAACCAGGGCCCGTCGAGCGCGAGCGGATGAGCCGCGAAGATCGGTTCGCCCGCGATCGCGCCAATCCAGCCCACGAACCGCCGCATCACCTCGGCTGGGGGCTCCGAATTCTCCGTCGCCGCGGCCCAGGCCAGCGGGTGACGCGCCCAGAACGCCATCGTCCCGTCATCACGTATTGCACCATCGAGCGGCGCTAGCACCGCCTCGAACTCTCCTATGACGGCGCCATCGGCCGCAACAGCGACGGAACCAAAGGAGAGCATCGAATTGGCGCCCGGCGTCGGCCCGTCGAACTCGCAATCCGTCACGACATAGAATGGCGCCATGGGTCCCCGTCGCGCTCCTCAGCCCCGCGCCCGCTGCGGCAGCCTGGGCAGCAGGATCGTCAACAGCCCCAGCAGCGGCAGGTAGGAACAGACCTTGTAGACGAAGGTGATGCCATAGGCGTCGGCGAAGCCGCCGAGGAAGGCGGCGCCGAGCCCGCCGGCGCCGAAGGCGAAGCCGAAGAACATGCCGGCGATCAGGCCGATGCGGCCCGGCACCAGCTCCTGCGCGAACACCACGATCGCCGAGAAGGCCGAGGCGAAGATCAGGCCGATCATCACGCTGAGCACGCCGGTCCAGAACAGGTTGGCATAGGGCAGCAGCAACGCGAAAGGGATCACGCCGAGGATCGAGAACCAGATCACGAAGCGCGCACCGAAACGGTCGCCGATCGGCCCGCCGGCGAAGGTGCCGACCGCGGCCGCACCGAGGAACAGGAACAGCATCAACTGCGCGTCGCGGAAGCCGAGCTGGAATTGCTCGATGACGTAGAAGGTGAAGTAGCTGGAAATGCTCGCCATGTAGACGTTCTTGGTCGCGGTCAGCAGCACCAGGACGAACAAGGCGAAGGCGACACGCCGCCCGGGCAACGGCAAAGCACGACTGGCAGGCGGCCGGCCGGCCTGCGCAAGGCGATGGGCCGCGTACCAGGACCCGACACGGGCCAGCACGATGACGCCCGCCATGGCGATGACCGAGAGCCAGGCGACGCTGCCCTGGCCGAACGGCAGCACGATGAAAGCCGCTAGCAAGGGCCCGAGCGCGGAGCCGAGATTGCCGCCGACCTGGAACAGCGACTGCGCCAGGCCGTGCCGCCCACCCGAAGCGAGCCGCGCGATCCGCGACGCCTCCGGGTGGAAGATCGCCGATCCCAGGCCGATCAAGCAGGCCGCCACGATCAGCACTGCGAAATTATGAGCATTGCCGAGCAGGATCAGGCCGCCGAAGGTCGAGGCCATGCCGACCGGAGCCGAATAGGGCATCGGCCAGCGATCGGTCACCATGCCGACGACCGGCTGCAGCAGCGAGGCCGTGACCTGGAAGGCCATCGTCAACAGGCCGATCTGGACGAAATCCAGCGCGTAATTGGCCTTGAACAGCGGATAGAGCGAGGCCAGCAGCGACTGCATCACATCGTTCAAAAGGTGGCAGAAGCTCACCGCCAGCAGGACGGAGATCGTCGTCTTCTCGAAGCGGGGGCGGCTCCCCTCCATCGTGGCAACCATTGCGATGTCCCTGCACGCAAACCTCGACCGGCGCTCCTTCTACCGCGCTTGCCCATGACCTGCTTTCGTGTTCCGGTCGAATTCTTTCGCGTTTGGGCCAGTCGATGAGAAAGCTGCCGCAGCAACAGGTCGATACGCTCCATGCCGATCATCGCAAGGTTCACGGCTCGGTTGCCGACGCGGACGGCGATGTCCTGGTCCGCATCTCCGACAATCCCGCCGGCTATACGATACCCCTGCACAGCCATCGCCAGATCCAGCTGCTCTGCGCCTTCTCCGGCGTGGTCCAGATCAACACCGAGCGCGGCAGCTGGATGATCCCGCCCGGCCATGCACTGCTCATTCCTGCCGGGCTGCAGCACGCGGTCGAGACGCTGAGCGATGTCAGCATCAAGTCGGTCTATCTCCTCACCAGCCATGACGACCTCACGCAGCGTATGTTGCAGGTGCTCGGGGTCACCGATCTGGCCCATGCGCTGATCGTCGAGGCGATGCGCCTGCGCGACGTCCCGCCTGGCACCCGCAAGCTCGCGCTCGTGCTCGAGTTGCTGACGGCGGAGATCGCCGCCCTGCCGATTCGGCCGCTGGGCCTGCCCTTTCCAGCCGATAGACGCCTCGCTGCCCTTTGCCGCGCCTATATGGCCGCGCCATCGGTCGATCAGCGTCTCGACGACTGGGCCGCGAAGCTGGCGATGAGCCGGCGGACCTTCACCCGGCTTTTCCAGCGCGAGACCGGCCTCAGCTTCGTCGCCTGGCGTCAGCAGGCCAGCCTGTTCGCCTGCCTTCCCCGGCTGGCGGACGGCGTATCGGTCACGGAGGTCGCGATGCTGGCGGGCTATGACAATGTCGCGGCATTCACGACCATGTTCAGGCGCCGGCTCGGCACCACGCCGCGCAGCTACATGAAAGCCTCGCTGGCGCGGTAGAAGCAGCTGCTCGCTCCCAACGACGGAAAAGGGCCGCTCTCGCGAGCGGCCCTGTCCGAAGCAACCTATGCGCCCAGGCAGTTACTTCGGCGCGAAGATGCCGACGCTGCTGGCGGTGATGTCGAAGGAGAGCGTCGCCACCACGGTCGGGTTGCACCACTTGGAGCGACCCGAACCCGAGGTGATGCCGCGCGGATCGGCGGTCAGCAGGAAGCAATCGCCCTTCGACAGGTTGGTGTCGTGATAGCGCAGATCTGCCGTCAGGTTCTTGTAGGTATAAGAGACACCGGCGTTCCAGTAGGCATAGTCCGGCAGGTTGGTCGGTGGCACGGTCGACCAGATCGCGAGATTGGTCGTGCCGAGCCAGTAATGGCCGAGCTCGCCCGAGATCGACAGGCCTTCCAGGAAGGGCAGGTTGTACTTCGCGGTCACCGAGGCATAGGTGCCGCTGGCGCCGGTGCCGAGCCAGTCCCAGGCGTAGAAAACGTTGGCGCCGAGGATAAGCTTGTCCTCGAAATTATAGCTGACCTTGCCGTAAACCTCGGTGTAGTCGGTGTTTTTCGGTGTCCAGAACACTCCGGCCGTGTCGATATAGGCCTTCTCGCCCGGATAGTAGTACTGCCAGACGCCAAGATCGACGGTGACCGGGCCGAACTTCGGCCGGATGCCGCCGTAGAAGTCGATCTCGGCCGGCGGGCTGGTCGCCAGGTCGACATTCGAAGCGTAGACGCCGACATAGAACAGGTTGTCGTAGATCTGCAGCTCGGCACCGCCCTGGATCGCAGGCTTGCGGTCGGTCTGCGAGATGCCGCGGAAATTATAGTCCGTCATGCCCTTCACGCTGACGGCGATGTCGAACCAGGTGATGCTCGGCGCCACCGGCACCGGCGGCGCAGCCTTCCGGCTCGGCAGGTCGGCGGCGAGCGTCGCGCTCGAAACCGTCAGCGCCATCGAAAGCGCAAAGCCCGTCAGCAAGCCGGAAGTTTTCAAGGCAGCCATCGCGAACTCCATCAAGATCCCTGCACGATTCTCGTCATGCATTCGCCATGATTAAGCCTGCGGGGGCGCAAAATCGGCAAGGCGAGGTTTTTTGCAACCTGCTCGCGCAATGAGCAATTCGGCCGGTTTTCGCTGTTTAGACGCCTACAAAAGCGCCCGCGGCCATTGCTGGCCGCGGGCGTGATATTTCTGCATCAGCTGACGGCGGGGCGTTCAGCGCGCCGTGGGCTGGCTTGCATAGGCAGCATCGGGCTGCTGCAGCTGCGAGGTCCGCAGGGTCGAGGCCCGGCGCGGAGGCAGCGGTGCTCTCACCGTCTGCGGCGTCTCCGGCACATTCGAGACGATCGGCGCCTGCTCCTTCGGCTCGGAGGACGAACCGCCGAGCAGCGGTACGAAGCTCAGCGCCCGCTGGTAGAAGGAAGGCTGCGCCGGCTCGGCCGAGGCGGTCTGGATCGGCTCCGGCGTCGCGGCTCCGGCCGTCGCCTTGGCGACCTGCGTCGCCGCATCACCAGCCGGCTTGGCTGCGGGCTGGGCAGCCTGCGCAGGCTTGGCCGGCGCGGCAGCGACCCCGGGCTTGGCTTCCTCGATCTGGGCGCTGCTCACCGCGGCGAGCACCGCTTCGTTCTCGGCCGATTCGGCGCGGACCGTCGCCTTGGTGCGGCCCTTGTCGTCGAGCACGACGACGCGCGGCCCGATCAGCGAATCGACGCGGCTGATGCCGACATCGCGCGAGCCCCAGGCGACCGACCTGTTCATCGAATCGGCGCCTGACTGGGCCAGCTGTCGCTTGAACGAGGAATGTTGGTCGCCGTCATCATAGATCAGCTTGACCGCAGGCGTACCCTTGGAGACCAGCGCGGCGACCTGGATCTCATCCTGCTGGCGTTTCTGGGCGATGGCCTGCGTGATCGACGAATCGATCTGGCTGCCGTCGCGATTGAAGGCATAGCGCCCGCCGGCCACCGAGACCGAGGGCTCGTCCTTGGCGACCTCGAAGAAGTCAGACCCCTCCTTCAGGTTCTTCCAGAAGGCGATGTTCGGATCGAGCCGGTGCTTGGCGAGATTCTCCGGCGTCATCCGAAAGGGGAAGGCCTGCATCTGCACGGCCCGCTGGCCGCCGTTATGCGCCTCGCGAACCAGCGCATAGAGCTCGCCGATCTGGTCGTCGGTCATCGAATAGCAGCCGGCCGAGGAGCAGGCGCCATGTACCATCAGATGCGCGCCGGTGCGGCCATGCGAGCGATCATAGGCGTTGGGGTAGCCCATGTTGAACGAAACGTAGAAGGACGAGTTCGGGTTCATCTGCGCCGGGCTGATGGCGTAGAATCCTTCCGGCGCCATGCGGTCGCCCTCGCGCACCTTCGGGCCGAGCTGGCCCGACCAGCGGCACATCGGATAGGTCTTGAGCAGGGCGTATTTGCCGTCGGCGCGCTTCTTCCAGACCTCGAGCTCCGACTCCTTCTTGTAGGAGCGAATCACGATCGGCTGGCTCTTGCTCATGCCCTTCTCGGACATCAGCGTATAAGTCGCCGAAGGAATCGGAATGTTATGGCGCGCGGAGCCGCGATAGCGGTCCTCTTCGCAGGCTGCCAAAGTGAGGCCAAGGAGCGCCGCCAGCGCGAAATGTCTCACAGCCACGTCGTCAATCCCATCTCGCGCGGACGCGTCAAGCCGACAATTCACCACGCAACAAGGCCAAATTATGCCCGTTGCCCGGTTGTAGTACCGTTAGCCTTGACCGTTCCTTACCACAGGGGCGCCGCAGATGGCCATATGGTGAAGCCATCGTAAAGCCCTCTGCCGGACAGCGCCGACAGTGCCGCAAGGTCAACTTGCGCCTAAAGCGCCCGGCCGATCGCCAGGTATTTCTGCGCCCGCCGGTCGACGATCTCGTCGGCGCTGAGGCCGGCGAACTCGGAGAGCGCTGTCTCGATCGCCGCGCCGGCCCGCTCGATCGCACCTTGCGGATCGCGATGGGCGCCGCCGGTCGGCTCGGTGACGATCCTGTCGATCACGCCGAAGCGCAGCAGGTCCTGGGCGGTGATCTTCATGCCGGTCGCGGCGTCCTGGGCGCGCGCCGTGTCGCGCCAGAGGATCGAGGCCGCGCCTTCCGGCGAGATCACCGAATAGATCGCGTGCTCCAGCATCAGCACCTTGCTGGCGGCGGCAATCGCGATCGCCCCGCCCGAGCCGCCCTCGCCGATCACCAGCGCGACGCTCGGCGTGCGCAGTGCCAGGCAGGTCTCGGTCGAGCGCGCAATCGCCTCGGCCTGGCCACGCTCCTCGGCCTCGATGCCGGGATAGGCGCCGGCGGTGTCGATGAAGCTCAGCACCGGCAGGCCAAAGCGATCGGCCAGGTCCATCAGGCGCACCGCCTTGCGGTAGCCTTCGGGCTTGGGCATGCCGAAATTGTGCCGGATGCGGGTCTCGGTCGAGTTGCCCTTCTCCTGGCCGATGACGCAGACCGGCTCGCCGCGGAAGCGGCCGAAGCCGCCGACGATCGCCTCGTCCTCGCCGAAGGCGCGGTCGCCGGCGAGTGGGGTGAACTCGTCGATCAGGGCCGAGCAATAGTCGAGGAAATGCGGGCGCTGCGGATGGCGCGCCACCAGCGTCTTCTGCCAGGGCGTGAGCGCGCCGTAGAGATCCTTCAGGGTCTGAGAGGCCTTGGCCTCCAGCTTGCCGATCTCCTCGGCGAGCGAATAGCCGTCGCCCTTGGCGTCGAGCGCGCGCAGTTCATCCGCCTTCGCCTCTACTTCGGCAACCGGCTTTTCGAAATCGAGATAGCTTCGCATCGACATCCAGATCTGGTCCCGCTTCCTCGGGGAAAGGCCACGCCAAGGGTCGCGGCAACGGAACGGTCAAAAAAGGCGGCGGACCTTGGTCGCGCCCCGGCGAAATTGTCAACCCGCTGGCGGCTTCCCCTCATTCTGCCGCGGCAGGTGCGAGGAGGAGTGTGCCTGCGGCAGCAGCACCGGCCGGAAGGCGATGCTGCGCCGCGTCGCGCGTAGAGGCGCCCGGCGATAGAACTGCTTAGTCGCGTCGATGACGTAGACACCGGCGAAGGGCAGCGACAGACCGGCGCCGACCTTTTCCCAGGCCATGGCCGAGCGCATGAACAGGCGCCGGCGCAACGGCGGCACGTAGAGCGCCTCGGCCCAATGCTCGGGCGAGAACATGGCGCGGCGCATCAGCGCCTCGATCTGCGAGCGGCTGAAGGGCCGGCCATGGCCGAAGGGCGTCGTATCCATCCGCGCCCAGAGGCCGCGCCGGTTCGGGACGACGACGATCAGGCGCCCACCCGGACTCAGCACCCGCGAGATCTCCTCGAGCAGATCCTCCGGGCTCTCGGTCTCCTCGAGCGCATGCACCATCAGCACGCGGTCGATCGAGGCGGTCGGCAAGGGCAGCAAGGTCGGTTCGACCAACGCCGATGCCGAAAGCCCGGGCGAGGGCCAGTTCACCACGCCCTGCGCCGCCGGCATGAAGGCAATGACCCGCTCGGCTTCGCCGCCGAGCAATGGCAGATAAGGTGTCGCAAAGCCCAGGCCCAGCAGGCGCTGGCGCCGGCAATCCGGCCAGAGTCTCAACATCACCTTGCCGACGACCCGGCGCGCCACATGCCCGAGCGGGCTGGCATAGAAGGTGCGCAGGTCGACGACGTCCAAGGCCATGCCCACGGAGATGGCGCAGCCGCAGCGCGAGTGCAAGAGCAGCCCTTGGTGACACGATCAGCTTGCTCCCGGCGCCGGCTTGCGCCAAGCAGTCACCTCGACTGCCGATTGCCGGAGCTTCCCCATGCCGCTCGACATTCACGTCTTCCGCACCCTCAGCGACAATGCCGGCGCGCTGCTGCGCGATCCCGGCACCGGTGCCTGCGCCACCGTCGACGTTCCCGATGCCGATGAGGTGCTCGCCGCCGCCAAGGCGAAGGGCTGGACGATCAGCCAGGTCTTGGTCACGCATGAGCATGCCGACCATGTCCAGGGCATCGCGGAGCTGAAGCAAGCAACCGGCGCCAAGGTGTTCGCGCCGGAAGCCGCGCGCGCCGGCGCTCCCGTCGACGTCGTCATCGGCGAGGGCGACCGCGTCTCGCTCGGCAGCTATGACTTCGAGACCTGGGCGACGCCTGGCCATGCCGAGGGCCATGTCAGCCTCGTCAGCCAGAAGGCCAAGCTCGCGCTGGTCGGTGACGTCGTCTTCGTCATGGGCTGCGGCCGCGTCATGCCTGGCCGGATGGAGGCGATGTGGACCTCTTTGTCGCGGGTCATGGCGCTGCCCGACGCAACCACGCTGATCACCGGCCATGACTACACGCTCTCGAACGCCCGCTTCGCCGCGGCGATGGACCCGAGCAACGCCGCCGTCGCGGCGCGTCTCGCCGAGGCCGAGGCGGCGAAGGCCGAAGGACGCTTCTGGGCCGTGACCACGGTCGGCGAGGAGCGGGCGACCAATCCCTTCTTCCGTTCCGAAGAGCCGGCTCTGGCCGCGACGCTGGGCATCGTCGGCAAGCCGGCAGGCGAGGTCTTCGCCGCGCTGCGCGAGGCCAAGAACAGGTTTTGACAACAGGTTCTGACGCCAGATGAACACGTTGAGCGGCCTCAGCGCCGCCGAGGTCATCCGCCTGCTGGAGCTAAAGCCCCATCCCGAGGGCGGGCACTATCGCGAGACCTTCCGCGATCCCGCCGGGCCGGAGGGCCGCGGCTTCTCGACCGCGATCTACTATCTGCTCGATGTCGGCGAGACCTCGGAATGGCATCGCGTCGATGCCGCCGAGATCTGGCACCATTATGCCGGCGCCCCGATGGTCATCACGCTCTCGCCTAACGGCCACGACGCCTCGGCCCACCATCTCGGCAAGGACCTTGCGGCCGGCCAGCGCCCGCAGATCGTCGTGCCGGCCGGGCACTGGCAGAGCGCGACCTCGCTCGGCGCCTGGACGCTGGTCGGCTGCACGGTCGCGCCGGGCTTCGCCTTTTCCGGCTTCGAGATGGCGCCGCCAGATTGGCGGCCGACGCCGCGGCCCCCCGGATGCTGAGCATGGACAAGCCCGTCACCGATCTGACGCTGGTCGGCGCCTGCGAGACCCGTATCGTCAACGCTTGGCCGGCGCCGACCACCCTCGTCGTCGATCAATGGGTGGTGCGCTTCGCCAATGGCTATTCCGGCCGCGCCAACTCGGCCTCCTCGCTGCGCGAGGGCGGCGACATGAACGAGGCGACACTTCGCTTCGTCGAGGGTCTCTATCGCCAGGCCGGCCTGCCCCCGCGGATCCGCTTCACGCCGCTGGTCGCCAAGGACGCCCGCCGGCGTTTCGCCGAACGCGGCTACCGGATCGAGACCGCCTCCTTCGGCATGGTCGCCGAGCTCGATCCAAACCTGCATCCGCCCATGCCCGGCATGATCACGACGGCACAGGCAGATGACTCCTGGATCGACGGCGTCTGCAGCCACCAGACCGGCAACAAGCGCAATCGCGACCATCTCGCCGCCATCGTCTCCGGCGTGCGCGTCCCGGCTGCCTTCGCGACCCTGATGCATGAAGGACGCCCGGCCGCCTATGCGATGAGCGTGGCCGAGCGCGGCATGGCCGAGATCGGCGCGGTGATCGTCGACGAAGCCTTGCGCGGCAAGGGTCTCGGCAAGCGGATGATGCTCGGGCTGATGGGCTGGGCTGCCGCGCAAGGCTGCCGACAAGCCTATCTCCAGGTCGACCAGAGCAACGGCCTCGCCTTCGAGATGTACAAGCGGCTCGGCTTCCGTACGGTCTACGCCTACGAGACGCGGATTCTCGACACCTGACCTAGCCGCCGGCGGCCTTAGGCTCGGTGTTTCGTCCCGCCGACCCGAAGCTCGCGACCAGCGCGCCGACGACGATGAGCAGGCAGGAGATGGCCAGCAGCCAGCTCGCCGCCGCATAGCCGGCGATGACCAGGATCACGGTCGACAGCACCGGCGCCGCATAGGAAGCGACGCCGAGAAAGGCGACATCGCCCTTCTTCATGCCGATGTCCCAGCAGATGAAGGCGAGCCCGATCGAGCCCAGCCCAAGGCCGAGCACGCCGCCCCATTCGACCGCGTTCGGCGCCCACAAGGTCGTCTCGAAGGCGAGGTGGCAGGCGAAGGCGGGAATCGCGCAGCCGAGCATGGTGATCGCGAGGCTCTCCGACGGCACCCCGGCGAAGCGCCGCGACAGCACAGAATAGCTCGCCCAGACGAAGGCGCCGAGCGCCGCCAGCACATGGCCGAGCTGGATGCCCGCGCCGGCGGAACCAAGGCTGCCGGAGATCAGCATTGTCGTGGCGACGAGGCCGATCAGCGCCCCGATGAGATGGCGGGCCTTGAGCCCTCCGCCTGGCAGCAGCGCGGCGAACAGCACGATCAGCAGCGGCCAGAGATAATGGATCAGATTGGCCTCGGCTGCGGGCGCCGTCTTCACGGCGGCGTAATAGAGCGCGGTATCGCCGAAGGGGCCGTAGAGCCCGAGCAGGAAGGAGGCCGGTGTCGGCCGCGCCAGATGCAGGCGCCCGCGCGCCGCTGCGATCGCCAGCACGAAGATGCCGCCGATGACGAAGGTCATGCCGACGAGCTGGAACGGAGGCACCCGCCCGGACATGGCGGTGAACAGCGCCAGCGTCGACCAGAGCAGGATGGCAGCGAAGCCGGTCGTGGTGGCGGTACGGGAGGTCATGGGAACGAGCTTCGGAATTGCGATGGAAGACCCGTTAAGCGCTGCTTCGCACCCCCGCCAGTCCCATTGGCTGCTCGCAGCTCGCATCACGCAAAAAATTGCCGGCAGGCCGCGAGGGCTCTGCCGGCGCAATCTCATCGATCGCGCGGGGGCCGAGAACTCGGCCCCGCCCCATCGCCTCAGCCCTTGATGAAGGCGAGCAGGTCGGCGTTGATCACGTCGGGATGGGTGGTGCACATGCCGTGCGGCAGGCCGGCATAGGTCTTCAGCGTACCGTTCTTCAGCAGCTTGACCGAAAGCGGGGCGGAGTCGGCATAGGGGACGATCTGGTCGTCGTCGCCATGCATCACCAGCACCGGCACCTCGATCGCCTTGAGGTCCTCGGTGAAGTCGGTCTCCGAGAAGGCCTTGATGCAATCGTAGTGAGCCTTGGCACCGCCCATCATGCCCTGCCGCCACCAATTGTCGATGATGCCCTGCGAGGCCTTCGCACCCTCGCGATTGAAGCCGTAGAACGGGCCGGTGGGGATATCGACGTAGAACTGGGCGCGGTTGGCGACCAGCGCAGCACGGAAGCCGTCGAAGACCTCGATCGGCAGGCCGCCCGGGTTCTTCTCGGACTTGACCATGATCGGCGGCACTGCGCCGATCAGCACCGCCTTGGCGACGCGGCCGGGTTCGGCGCGGGCGACATAGTGAGCGACCTCGCCGCCGCCGGTGGAATGGCCGATATGAACGGCGTTCCGGAGGTTGAGATGCGCGGCGAGCTCGGCGAAGTCGGCGGCGTAGGTGTCCATCTCGTTGCCGGTCGCGGTCTGGCTCGAGCGGCCATGGCCGCGGCGATCATGCGCGATCACCCGGAAACCCTGATGCAGGAAGAACAGCATCTGGTTGTCCCAATCGTCGGCACTGAGCGGCCAGCCATGATGAAACACGATCGGCTGCGCATTCTTCGGGCCCCAGTCCTTGTAGAAGATCTCGGTGCCGTCCTTGGTGGTGATCGTGCTCATCTGTCGCTTCCTTCGGCTCTTTGGGCGGCAAGAGCGTCGCCCTTCGATGTGGACGGTTATAGGCGGGGCGTTGCATGCTGCCGCTTGGCGGAACTGACAATCAGCGGGGCAAAACTGACAAGATGACGACAGGTAAGCAGATTGTCGCGGAGATCGGTCTCCTGCTCTATCCGGACGTGCAGCTCGCGGCCGTCTACGGCCTGACCGACTTGTTCCGGATCGCCGGCGAGATGAGCCGGGACCGCGGCGGCCCGGAGGCGCCCGTAATCCGCATCAGCCATTGGCGCCAGGAAACGGACGGCCCGGAGGTGGACTGCGTCTTCGACAGCCATCCCGGTCCGGCTCACGATCCGAGCCATCTCATCGCGCCGCCGAGCCTGATCATGCCAGCGAAGATGCAATCGATGCGCGGCTTCGCGACCTGGCTGGCCGAGCGCCATGGCCAGGGCACGACGCTGTGCTCGGTCTGTGCCGGCGCCTTCCTGCTGGGCGAAGCCGGGCTGCTGGAGGGCCGCGAGGCGACGACGCACTGGGCCTTCGCCCAGGAGCTGGCCGCGCGCTTCCCGGCCGCGAAGGTCGATACCGACCGCATGGTGATCGACGATGGCGACATCATCACCGCTGGCGGCATCCTCGCCTGGACCGATCTCGGCCTGACACTGGTCGAGCGCCTGCTCGGCCCGAGCCTGATGCTGGAGACCGCCCGCTTCCTGCTGATCGACCCGCCCGGGCGGACGCAGCAGCCCTACGGCCATTTCGTGCCGCGGCTCGACCATGGCGACGCCGCGATCCTGAAGGTACAGCACTGGCTGCAGGCGAGCGGGGCGAAAGATCACGATGTCCCGGCGCTGGCGAAGCGGGCCGGGCTGGAGGAGCGCACCTTCCTGCGCCGCTTCCGCAAGGCGACGGGCCTGCGGCCGACCGAATATGCGCAGCAGGTACGCATCGCCAAGGCGCGCGAGGCGCTGGAGCTGAGCCGCCGCCCGGTCGCACAGATCGCCTGGGATGTCGGCTACGAGGACGCCTCGGCCTTCCGCAAACTGTTCCAGCGCGTCACCGGGCTCGGCCCGGCCGATTATCGCCGCCGCTTCGGGGTTGCTCTCACCTGAAGACGGCTTCTGCGGGATGGCCGCCATGCAACCTGCGCGGCGTGCGGCGATTGACCGCGCCCGCGCGCAGGCGCATGCGTGCGCTATGACCACGCTCCCCCTGCCGACCGCTGCTCGTCCGCTGATGCCGGTCCTCGCGGCGCTCAGCGTCGCCCATCTGCTCAACGACCTGATCCAGTCGATGATCCCAGCGGTCTATCCGCTGATCAAGGAGACCTATCAGCTCGATTTCGTGCAGATCGGCCTGATCACGTTGGCCTTCCAGGTGACCTCCTCGCTGCTGCAGCCGATCCTCGGCTATGTCACCGACAAGAAGCCCTGGCCCTATGCAATGGTCGCCGGCATGGGCGCGACATTGGCCGGGCTGCTCTCGCTCGCCTTCGCCCACAGCTACGGCATGGTGTTGGTCGCTGCTGCCCTAGTCGGCACCGGCTCGGCCGTCTTCCATCCCGAGGCTACCCGCATGGCCCGCCATGCCGCCGCCGGCCGGCAGGGCCTGGCGCAGGGCGTATTCCAGGTCGGCGGCCATGCCGGCTATGCGATCGGCCCGCTGCTCGCCGCCGCTGTGGTCGTGCCGAACGGCCAGCAGAGCCTGTCCTGGTTCTCCGGCGTCGTGCTCGTCGCCATGCTGCTGATGGGCTGGATCGGCTCGCGCTACTCGGCCTTCCGCCGCGAGCAGGTCGCCTCGAAGGCGCATGCCGACGACGTCGCCTCGCATGGCATGCCGCGCAGCCGCGTGCTGCTCGCCATGGCGGTGCTGATCGTCATCCTGTTCTCGAAGAACGCCTATACGGCCTCCTTCACCTCCTACTACACCTTCTACCTGATCGAACGCTTCCAGGTCTCGCTGCAGCTCTCGCAGATCCTGCTCTTCCTCTATCTCGTGGTCGGCGCGGTCGGCGTGATCATCGGCGGCATGATCGGCGACCGGATCGGCCGCCATCGCGTGATCTGGCTCTCGATCCTCGGCTGCCTGCCCTTCGCGCTGGCCCTGCCCTATGCCGACCTCATGTGGACCGCGATCCTCAGCGTGATCATCAGCTTCATCATGGCAAGCGCCTTCTCGGCGATCCTGATCTACGCCATCGACCTCGCGCCGCATCGCGTCGGGCTGGTCGGCGGGCTGTTCTACGGCCTCGCCTTCGGCCTCGGCGGCCTGGCAGCGGCCGCGCTCGGCGCGCTCGCCGACAGGATCGGCATCGTCCAGGTCTTCGCGCTCTGCGCCTGGCTGCCGGCCTTCGGCCTGATGACCTTCCTGCTGCCAAAGGAAGCGCGCAGCTGAACGCACGGCTCCGACCCCGTACCGGTCCGGAGTATTGATCCGTATCAGTTCAGACTCGGTGCGGCGTGAACTTCCTGTTACCCTAACGTCGCCTCCTCGGCAGAAGTAGCGATCTGCTGCAGGACGAGCCTTGGCGACGGCGGGAGGGACATTATGAACAGGTTGATTTGGTTCTTCGACCTTTACTCGCAGTACAAGGCAGGAGATTCGAGAGCTCAGAGAGCGGACGGAAGCGAGGTCAGCAACGGCATTCAGCTATTGATCTATGTTGCTTGCCTTGTCGGCGTTTTTGCCGGGCCATTCGCCCTTGATGCGGCCAAGGGTCAATACCCGAATCTGCTCCAGCTCTTCGGCAGCTGGTCGCACGTCGCCTGGTCAATCTTGTTCGCGTTCGTGCTCACCGCGTTTCTCTTCAAGGTTCTACTCAAGCCCACCATGCCGATCGTCGGGCAGATCGGCACGGCTCTGGCGGTTGGCATGTGCTCTGGCAAGCTTATCCCCATCGCTTTGGACACGCTGACCAAGGTCACGACATGATCGAACTGGGCCGAATGGCGCGCGACGGGCCGCTCCGCTCAATGTTGGAGCAACCCTGGCTCCAACCGTGGAACGGCGTCGAGGGCATCGCGCTCTCATACGACAAGTGGCTGGTGGCCAGCGCGGAGCACCTACTCACCTCTGTGATCCCGCCGGAATGGCGCGGTTCGATCGAGCATTCCCGCTATGTGGCCCAACTGCTTGCGGCAGTAGCCGTGCGCAGTGGCGAGGATGCCGTCGCTGAAACGGACCTGCCGGCCCTTCTCGTGGACCAGCTATTCGAACGGTGGCAGGTCGTAGCTAATGGCAGCACGCGCCGGCGCTCGCCTATCATCGTCGAGGTGGCGGTCACGGAGGGCTTCGGGCGCGAGGCCCTGCCTCGCCCTGAAGCTATCCGAGACTCCCCTTATGACTATCACATCAAGCGCTCACGGGGCGCGAAACTCCAAGCTGCAGCATCGGGCGGAATGATCACAGCTGGAGATCGGGGCTACGCGCGCAGCTATGGCACATTGGGCGGCTTTCTCGTCGATGACCATACACTAGAGATATTCGGCGTTACCGCAGCGCATGTATGCAATGGGAGCACAGGATATGCGCTACCTCTGCCCTTGCCGCGAGCACCTAAGCCAATCCGCGATACTCTAAGGCTGATGCTCGACCTATATGTCCGACGCTGGGCGAAGGAGGAATGCCCATCGCATTGGGCGTCCCGCGCAGCAACCGTCGCGCCCCAGTCGTGTACAGCACAGGCAACTCCGCGAACCGACGGACTCGACGTCGCGCTTCACAAGGTCGCGCCGCAGACGTCCTTGCGCAGTGCACAGGTGGCGGACCTCTCGGACCTAAGTCCGGTGCTCAATCTTTCCTTCACCGGAGCGACGAGCGGATTTCAACGCGTTCGCGTAACAAGCTATTCCATCTGGCACAGCTACACGCTAAACGAGACAAATGTCTGCATCCATGACTGTTTGCAGATCAAACTCGCTGACCGCCCCTATCTCCGCAGCGATCTAAGTCGCGGCGGCGATTCCGGCGCCTGGCTCCTCGCGCGGGGGCCGGGAGGCATCCACTGGGTGGGGTTGTTGACCGGCGGCGACGGCGAACTGGCCGGCTTGGTCCCGGCAACCCGCATCGTCGAGCGCCTGCAAACCGAGCTTGGCTCGTCAATGAGCGCCCTCATTTGAATCACTTTGGTAGATTGCGTCGGAGCGGCTGCCAGTCGGCTCAGGCCGGCAGCCGCGCCTGCTTCAAGCCATATATTGCCCGCCATTGGCGGTGAGCGTCGAGCCGGTGATGAAGCCGGCATCGTCGCTGGCCAGGAACACCACCGCCCGCGCGATCTCCTCGGGCTCGCCGAGACGCCCGACCGGGATATGCGGCAGGATCGACTTCTCGACCACCGCCGGATCGATCGCCTTGACCATCTCGGTCGCGATGTAGCCGGGGCAGATCGCGTTCACGGTGATGCCGGCCCGCGCGCCTTCCTGCGCCAGCGCCTTGACGAAACCGATGTCGCCGGCCTTGGCGGCGGAGTAGTTGACCTGGCCCATCTGGCCCTTCTGGCCATTGATCGACGAGATGCAGATCACGCGGCCGAACTTGCGCGAACGCATGCCTTCCCAGACCGGGCGGGTCATGTTGAAGAGCGAGTTGAGGTTGGTGTTGATGACCGCGTCCCACTGTTCCTTGGTCATCTTGTGGAACATGCCGTCGCGGGTGATGCCGGCATTGTTGACGAGCACATCGACCGGCCCGAGCTCGGCCTCGACCTGGGCGATGCCGGCGACGCAGGACTCATAGTTCGAGACGTCCCATTTATAGGTCTTGATGCCGGTCTCCTTGGTGAACTTGGCCGCTGCCTCGTCATTGCCGGCATAGCTCGCCGCGACAGTGTAGCCGGCTGCCTTCAAGCCTTTCGAGATCGCCTCGCCGATGCCGCGGGACCCGCCCGTCACCAGTGCAACTTTCGCCATTGTCGTCTTCTCCCCTTTTGGGCCGGCTATTGAGACCGCGTTGTTCTTTGCTGAGTGTTATTCCCGGCTGAGATCGAGACCGGGCTCGTAAGCCCGATCGACATCCTTGATGATCGCCTGCCCGCAGATCACGCGGCCTGCCTTCTCATCGTAAGTCACGGTGGGATGGCCATAGAGCACCCAGCCCCGGCTCAAGGCTTCCGAGACCCGATGACAGAACGAGGCGTCATCGGGTCCGGTGAGATAGCGATAGAGCGTGGTCTGCTTGGGCATGGCGGAGAGCTGCTCAGCGCTCCACCGCCAGGGCGATGCCCATGCCGCCGCCGATGCAGAGCGTGGCAAGGCCCTTCTTAGCGTCGCGCTTGGCCATTTCGTGCAGCAGCGTCACCAGCACCCGCGCGCCGGAGGCGCCGATCGGGTGGCCGATCGCGATCGCGCCGCCATTGACGTTGACGATCGAAGGATCCCAGCCGAGATCCTTGTTCACCGCCAGCGCCTGCGCCGCGAAGGCCTCGTTGGCCTCGACTAGGTCGAGATCGCCGACCTTCCAGCCGGCCTTCTCCAGCGCCTTGCGGGTCGCCGGGATCGGGCCCGAGCCCATGATCGCCGGGTCGACGCCGGCCGTCGCCCAGGAGGCGATGCGGGCGAGCGGGGTCAGGCCGCGCTTGCTGGCTTCATTCGCCGTCATCAGCACGAGCGCGGCGGCACCGTCATTGATGCCCGAGGCGTTGCCGGCGGTGACCGTGCCGTCCTTCGAGAAGGCGGGCCTGAGCTTGGCCATCGCTTCCAGCGTCGCGCCGTCGCGGATGTATTCGTCGGTGTCGACGACGATGTCGCCCTTGCGGGTCGAGATCGTGATCGGCGCGATCTCGTCCTTGAAGCGGCCGGCCTTCCTTGCCGCCTCGGCCTTGTTCTGCGAGCCGACGGCGAAAGCGTCCTGCTCCTCGCGGCTGATCTGCCATTTGGTCGCGACGTTCTCGGCCGTGGTGCCCATGTGATAGCCGTGGAAGATGTCCCACAGGCCGTCCTTGATCATGGTGTCGATGAACTTGACGTCGCCCATCTTGGTGCCGGCGCGCATATGGGCGGCATGGGCCGAGAGCGACATCGATTCCTGGCCGCCGGCGACGATGATGTTGGCGTCGCCATTGGCGATCTGCTGCATGCCGATCGCCACCGCGCGCAGGCCCGAGCCGCAAACCTGATTGAGGCCCCAGGCGGTTGCGCCCTGCGGCACACCGGCATCGACCGCCGCCTTGCGGGCCGGGTTCTGGCCCTGCGCCGCGGTCAGTACCTGGCCGAGAATGACTTCGTCGACCTCGCCGGCGTCGACCTTGGCGCGCTTCAGCACGTCCTTGATCACTGCCGAGCCGAGATCGTGAGCCGGCGTGTTGGCGAAGGCCCCGTTGAAGGCGCCGACCGCCGTACGGGCTGCGCCGACGATCACGATGTCATTCTCAGCCATGGGGCTCTTCCTCCGGTTCTCTCGCGCCGGCCACACGGCTGGCTTGTCTTGCCCACCTTCGAAGCGCGAAACGACGCCGTCAAGACGGCTAAGCGCCCAAGCTCATCTTCGAGGCAAACTCGGCAAGCTCGCGCTTCGCGCTCAAAAAACTTGCAGCACGCGGCCGAAGAGTTATCGTTCCTCCCGGGACCGTTCTCCGGCCTTGCCCGAACCCTCGGGCATGGCCGCAACAAGCCGTGTGGGTGTCGATGGCCAGCGACAAAGAACCGACTGTCATCAAGAAATACGCCAATCGCCGGCTATACCACACGGGTACGAGCTCCTACGTGACGCTGGAGGATCTGGCCGGGCTGGTGCGCAAGGGCGAGGATTTCGTCGTCTATGACGCCAAGAGCGGCGAGGACATCACACGCTCGGTGCTCGCCCAGATCATCTTCGAGGAAGAGAGCAAGGACGGGCAGAACCTGCTGCCGATCGCCTTCCTGCGCCAGCTGATCCGCTTCTACGGCGACAGCATGCAGGCGCTGGTGCCGCGCTATCTCGAATTCTCGATGGAGAATCTGACGCAGGACCAGAACAAGATCCGCGAGCAGATGAGCAAGGCCTTCGGCACCGGCGCGATCGATGCGCTCCAGGCCCAGACCCGCGCGAATATGGCGATGTTCACCGAGGCCTTCCGCCTGTTCAACCCCTTCGCCGCGGCCGCCGCCGCGAAAGGCAAGGGCGAAGCTCCGGCCCAGGGCGAAACCGGTGAGCTCGGCGACCTCAAGCGCGAGCTCAACGAGATGCGCGAGCGACTCGACAAGCTCGCCAAGGACAAGTGAAGCGGCTCAGCCCCTCGCGGGGCTGATCACGGCGATCCGTCAACCCGCTGCTGCGCGCGGCAGCGGGTCATTCTGCATGTCCTCCAGCGGGTTCAGCTCGGCCTTGCCGACCAGGTGCCCCTGCAGATAGGTCACGCCCCAGTCGCACAGCATCGAGGCCTGGAGCTCGTCGTCGACCCATTCGGCGACCGTCTCGACGCCGAGGTGATGAGCCAGTTCGAGCAAGGTGCGCACGAAGAAGCGGTCATCGGTCGAGCGCCGCAGGTTCTGCGTGAAGGCGCCGTCGAGCTTGAGGATGTCGATCGGGAAGGCCCGCAGATGCCGGAGCGAGGTGTGCCCCGCCCCGAAATCGTCGATTGCGACCCGGGCGCCGCGCTGTTTGATCCGGGTCAGCAGCTTGGCCATCCGGGCGGGGTCCTCGATCGTCGCGGTCTCCGTGACCTCGACGATCAGGCGCTTGGCCGCAATCGGGTTCGCCCTTGCGCTGGCCTCGAACCCCTCGATCCAATCCGCTTCCGCCAGCGTGCGCGGCGACACGTTGATCGACAGCACCGCCTCGGGCCGCTCCGCCAGATGCGTCATGGCGAGTTCGAGGACGCGATGGTCGAACAGGCTCACCAGGCCCCGCCTTTCGAGCAGGGGCACCAGCTCCGCCGCGGCGAGGAAGCCGCCCAGCGGTCGCTCGACCCGCAACAGCGCCTCGTTGAAGGCGAAGGCGCGGCCTTTGGCTGTCACCACCGGCTGGAAGGCCAGCCTCACCTTGCGCTCATTGAGCGCGGCGACGGCCTCGAGATCGAGCCGCGGCGCGGCACTGCCGGCTTCGGCCGCAGCAGCCAGGCGTGCGATCACGACGCTGTCGCTTCCCGCTGCCTCGGCGCCGGCGAGCGCGTTCTCCGCCGCCTTGACCAGCACGGAGCCGTGGCGTGAGAGGTCTGGCGCGATCGCGGCACCGACACGCAGCCGGGCGAGCGCGATCCCGCGCGAGGTCTCGACCGCCGAGCGGGCAACCGCCTTGATGAAGCGCTGCGCGGCCGCGTCGATCTGGTTCGCCGGGCAGCCGCTGAGCAGGATGGCGAAGCGATTGCCGGAGTAGTGCATCAGCTGGTCGCGCCGGCGCATCACCGAATGCAGGCGCTGGCGGACCTCCTCGATGATCTCCTCGGTGCCCTCATGGCCGAAATCGCTGTTGAGGCGCGACAGCTCGCCGATGGCGGCAATCAGCACGACCACGGGACGCTCCGCCGGCAGATGCTCGGCCAGGGCTTCGTCGACGCGCTCGACCAGCACATTGCGGTCGCAGAGATCGGTATCGGTCGCCGTCAGCTCCTCCGGCCGGACCGCGCGCTCCAGCCTGAGCACGCCGCGGGCCCGCGCCGGCCGGCCGTCGATGCCGGCGAACCAGCGCCCGGCATCCTCGATCCACATCTTGCGGCCGGCGAGATCGGCAGCGTAGCGCGTGCGATAGACCGCGCCGTCGCCGAAGTCATGTCCGCCTGAGGAAAAGATCGCATCGTAGCGGCTGCGGCCACTGCCGGGCTCGACCAGTCCGGCGAAGGCAAGGCCCCGTTGCAGCACCGCGGCCGGAACCTGGCCCAGCACCTCGGCGGCATTCGGCCCCCAGCTCAGCGTATCGTTGCCGATGTCCCAGCTATAGGCGACTTCGCCGATCGAGGAGAGCAGGCTGCGCGGCTCGACGATCCTCTCGTCGCGGGAACCGAACAGGGACGGCGCAGACATGGTGCGGCTGCCTCGGACGACAGAGTGGGGAACCGTCCCATTCTGGAGACGGCGGCAAGAATCTGTCCCGAAACGATGCGTATTCTTGCGTGAATGAACGGTTAAGATCGGCACGCTGATTGCTGCGATTCGCTCTCGAAACCCTTGGTTTTTCGGAGCGGCACGATGATTGGGACGGAAAAGCCCTCTGCGGCGACCTCGACCGAACAGGACGAGCACTCCGCGCGCGTCCCTGCGGCCTTCCTCGTCCAGCTCGCCGCCAGCCAGGCCGGGATCGGCCCGTTCGCCGGCCGCGACCGCGAGACGCCCTTCATCGGCGCCCGCCGCTATTATGAGGGAATGGCGCGCCGCCGCCCGCCGCTGAAGCTTCTGCGGTCGGCCTGAAGCAGAAACGAAAAAGGCCGGCCTTGCGGCCGGCGCTCTTCGGTCTTGAAGACGAGGGCCCGAACGGGCCCGGCCATATCAGGCCTCGGTCTTGGCCTTCAGCACCTGACGGCCGCGATACATGCCGGACTTCAGGTCGATATGGTGCGGGCGGCGCAGCTCGCCCGAGTTCTTGTCTTCGATATAGGTCGGCTGCTTCAGCGCGTCGGCCGAGCGGCGCATGCCGCGCTTCGACGGCGAAGTCTTTCTCTTCGGAACGGCCATCGGTACTCTCCATCATGCCTTCGCGCGAGGCGGGGCATTTCACCCGCACCACTGTCGCGACGACGTCACATTCGTGATGAGGGCTGGCCTTTACACGCTCGCGCGGGCTCTGGCTAGTGCGCCGGACGGAAAAAGTGGTCTAGCTTCCCGGCAACGCACAGTCGCCAAGCGGGCCGAGCTGGTTCATCCGCCGCTGCACGCGCCCGGCAGCCGACTGCAGGCCCCTGCTCGGCCGCGACGGGTTGCGCAGGATCGGGTTCGGCAAGGACCCGGCAAGCCGCGCCGCCTCCGCCGGTGTCAGGCGCGAAGCCGGCTTGCCGAAATGATGCTGAGCCGCGGCTTCCGCGCCGAAGATGCCGTCACCCCATTCGGCGATGTTGAGATAGACCTCGATCACCCGCCGCTTCGGCCAGGCGAAGTCGATCGCCAGCGCCATCGGCAGCTCCAGCCCCTTGCGCACATAAGAGCGGCTCGGCCAGAGGAAGAGGTTCTTCGCGGTCTGCATGGTCAGCGTCGAGGCACCGCGGCTCGGCCCGTCCTCGTCCTGCAGCACGGCGTTGAGCTCGCCCCAGTCGACGCCCCTATGCGAGCAGAAGCGCTGGTCCTCCGAGGCGATCACAGCGCGGATCAGGTGGGGCGAGATCTGCGCGAGCGGCACCCAGTCGCGCTCCACAGTGCGGAAGGTCAGCCAGCGGCCGAGCATCAATGTCGAAGGCGCCGGCACGAAGCGGTAGAGCAACAGCAGGGCAACGAAGAGGATCGCCAGCGCCACCAGCAGCCGGAACAGCGCGCGGACGATCCGTCCCGCGAGGCTCCCGCGTCGCCGCGGAGCCGGATTGTCAGCCATCTGCGTCATCCCCCACGCTTGACGATTACGGCCGCCTCCGGCAAGCCCCGCGCGCCAAACTCCGCCAGCCAACGCGAGAAGTGATCATGAGTTCCGTGGAACGGACCGCCCCCGCCGCGGCTCTGGCCAGCGCCCTCTCCGATACGGCAGCGGCGATCGAGGCGTTGCTTGAAGCACTACTGCAGGGCGAGCCCGAGCTCGGCGAAGTCCATCGCCCTGCCCGCCTCCTGGCTGCCATGCGCCATGGCGCGCTCGCCGGTGGCAAGCGCCTGCGGCCCTTCCTCGTCGTCGAGACGGCCAGGCTCTTCGGCGTGCCGGTTGAACAGGCTCTGCGCGCCGGTGCGGCCGTCGAGCTCGCCCATTGCTACTCGCTCGTCCATGACGACCTGCCGGCCATGGACGACGACGATACCCGCCGCGGCCGGCCGACCGTGCACAAGGCCTATGACGAGGCGACCGCGATCCTCGCCGGGGACGGCCTGCTGACGCTAGCCTTCGACGTGATCGCCGATCCAAGGACGCATCCGGATGGGCAGACCCGCGCCGCGGTCATCCTGCTCTTCGCCCGCGCGCTCGGACTTGGCGGCATGGTCGGCGGCCAGATGCTCGACCTTGCCGCCGAAGGCCGCTTTGCTGCGGACGGAGCCCCGAGCAAGCTCGGCGAAGCCGAGATCCGCCGGATGCAGGCGATGAAGACCGGCGCGCTGCTCGCCGGCAGCGTCCTGATCGGCGCCCGCCTCGGCCAGGCTAACGCGACGCAGACCGTCGCGCTGGAGCGCTATGGCAAGGCGCTCGGCGCCGCCTTCCAGGTCGCCGACGACATCCTCGACATCGAGGCGAGCCCCGAGCAGATGGGCAAGGCGACGGCCAAGGACGACGCCAAGGGCAAGGCGACGCTGGTCACGGCCCTCGGCCTTCCCAGCGCCAAGCGCGAGCGCGACCGGCTGAGCGAGGAGGCGATCGCAGCCCTCGCCGGCTTCGGGCCGGAGGCAGCGATGCTGCGTGCGGCGGCTGAGTTCACCGCGCAGCGCAAGAGCTGAGGCGCGTAGCCGTCATTGCGAGGAGCAAAGCGACGAAGCAATCCAG